>JANQJA010000009.1 GCA_028281885.1 Pseudomonadales bacterium
AACCGACGAAAAATCCGTTCCTACCCAAACCAGAGATCATGGAAAAACTGTAAACCATGTCTCCGGTATTAGATGTAAACCATGTGTCCGGGCAGGACCCTTAAGGAAATTGGTGGAGCCAGGCGGGATCGAACCGCCGACCTCAACACTGCCAGTGTTGCGCTCTCCCAGCTGAGCTATGGCCCCAAATTTTCGCGAGGGGTCTTGCCTGGCCTGCCAGTGTTGCGCTGTCGGACGCGACCCCGGCCCAGCTGAGCTATGGCCCCATTCGAAGGGCGAGCATAGTACCCAATGTCCCTGGGCCTTGCAATGAGCCTAGCTCTGGACTTCTCCTGCATCCAGGTAGTGAATGTTGCCGTCCGGGTCTGCAAAGAGTGCCAGGGTGCCGCCCCAGGGCTGTCGAGTTGGCGGCATTTCGAAATGAACCTGCTGAGCCGATAGTGCGTCGTAGGTGGCGTCGATGTCATCGACCATAAAACCCAGTCCTGTATGACGCCCGACGAGTTCCCGCTGATCTGTGACCGCAAGACCGAGACTAATAGTGCCGGCGTTGAATGAGGCATAGCCATGGTCTGGATCGGCGTGATTCAGCACGAGCCCAAGAACGTCACGATAAAAGCCGATGGCGCGCTCAAGGTCACTGACGAAAATATTGGTGTAGCGAATGTCCATAGCGGCGCCTCTTTGATGTCTGGGTCATTCTACTGCGTTGACTCGCTACATAACGAGATTCCAGGTTTCCCGACGCTGGAACGCCTCCTTCACGAAGTCGACAAACGCTCGCACCTTGTTGGAAAGGTGCCTTGAGCGTGGGTAGAGCATAAAGATGTCGAGATGATCGCCGCTGTATTCCGGCAGGACTCGTTGCAGGGTGCCGTCCTGGAGTTCTGCCGCGACCATGAAGGTGGGCAGCATCACGATGCCCTGATCCTTTAATGCAGCTTCCTTTAATACCTGACCGTTGTTGGACCACATCACGCAGTTCACCCGGGTAGAAACGGGTCCTTCGGGGCCGGTCAGTTGCCAGATCAGCCCGGACTGCTGTAGACCGTAGTGTAAACAGCGAAGGGACTTCAGATCGTCCGGCGAAGTCATCGTTGTCGATTTGGCAAAGCGAGGTGTCGCACACAGGACGCGTTCTGTCTGTCCAATCTCTTCTGAGACGAGGCTGGTGGCGTGCTCCATCTCGCCGATCCGGACAGTGACATCGTAGCCCTCTTCAATCAGGTCAACAAAGCGGTCGTTCAGTGTGACTTCGAGATGGATATCAGGGTGCTGCCGGACGAAGTTTCCAATGAGGGGCGCCATGTAGGTGACGCCAAACGTCATCGGCAGGTTGACGCGGAGGTTACCGCGCAGGCCACCCTGGAGTTCAGTCAGTTCACCGACCGCATTGTCCAGATCGGCAAGTATCGCCTGCGCCCGGTCGAAAAAAAGAAGGCCTGCCTCGGTGGGGGTGACGCTTCTGGTGCTCCGTCTTAGTAGTTGGGTATCCAGATGTGTTTCGAGCTGCTGGACCTGTTTATTGACGACCGCCCGGGAAAGTCCCATGACACGTGCAGCGGCGGCAAACCCGCCCGCCTCGACGACGGTCTCGAACGCGCGCAGCGATTTGATCAGGTCCATTTTCTCGCTCTATTGTCAAAAATTAAGAGACAAAATGTAATCTAAGCGACTAATTGTATTCTATTAGGCAAATAATATCCTTCTCTCTATCGATTTGGGCGTAATAAAAGTAGCAGGAGGCTGATATGACTTATTACCGACCTGCCTCAGAACGAGGCCAGGCTAATTTCGGTTGGCTGGATAGTCGCCATACCTTTTCATTTGGCAGCTTTTACGATCCGTCGCACATGGGTTTTGGGGTGCTTCGTGTGATCAACGATGATCGGGTGGCACCGGGCGATGGCTTCCCGCCGCACGGCCATCAGGATATGGAGATCATTTCCGTGGTGCTGGAAGGCGGCCTCGCTCATAAGGATTCCATGGGCAACGGTTCCACCATCCGGCCCGGGGATGTGCAGCGGATGTCAGCAGGTACGGGGGTTCGGCATAGTGAGTTCAATGCGTCTGACAGCGAAGGTGTTCATTTCCTCCAGATCTGGTTGTTACCGGAGCGGGAAGGGATTGTGCCGGGATACGAGCAACAACACTTTGCGCGCCAGTCAAAACTGGATCGACTGAAGCTTGTTGCTTCCCGTGACGGCAGGGACGGTTCGCTGACCATCAATCAGGATGCCAATCTTTACCAATCGATCCTGACGGCAGGGCAGAGTCTTGAACATCATCCTGATGAACCGCGCAAGATCTACATTCATGTCATCAGTGGCGAACTGGATGTTGACGGTCGCCGGCTGAAGGAGGGTGATGGTCTTGGGTTGGATGGCGTCCAGGCGGTCGCAATCTCGGCGGCGGTCGAAGCAGAGTTTTTGTTGTTTGAGCTTGATCGCTGAATGGAACTTTAGCTGGTCAGTCTTGCCGGGGTTTGATTCCCGGGGTGGGCAGTAGATACTCGCCGGTAGTCTCAATAAGGAATCAATCCCGGCATGACTGATACGCTGGTTCACGTGGTGGTTTACCTGACCGCGGCAGTAATCGCTGTTCCCATTTTTCAACGCCTGCGGCTGGGTTCTATTCTTGGCTACCTGGCGGCCGGTGTGGTCATCGGCCCATTCGGGATTGGTTTCATTTCTCATCCGAATGAGACGTTGCATCTGGCGGAACTGGGTGTGGTACTGCTGCTTTTCGTGATCGGGCTCGAACTGAGCCCTGCCACGCTTTGGCGAATGCGTCGCTGGATTCTTCTACTGGGTAACGCACAGGTACTGGGTACGGCGGCTGTCGTGATATTTCTGGCCTGGCTGCTCTACGCCATGTCAGTGAGCGTCGCCTTCATGGTGGGGCTGGCACTGGCGCTGTCGTCGACGGCCTTCGCCGTGCAACTCATGAAAGACTACCGCATCCTGAATACGCCCATTGGCCAGAAGGCGTTCTCGATCCTGCTGTTACAGGATCTGGCCGTGATACCGATCCTGCTCTATGTCGCTGCGTTAGGCGGAGGCGCCGCCGAGGGTCCGCCCTGGTGGATAGGCGTTGTGACCGTCGGTGTGGTGCTGGGGGTCGGTTACATGGCATTGAATCCGTTCCTTCGGGTCGTTGCGCGTTGGGGCAGTTCGGAACTGATGACGGCGGCGGCGCTGCTGATTGTCCTCGGCACGGCATTGCTGGTGGAGAGCGCCGGTCTGTCGATGGGCCTGGGCGCATTTTTGGCCGGCATCATGTTGGCTAATTCCAGCTTCCGACATCAGCTGGAAACCGACATCGCGCCGTTCCAGGGAATACTGATGGGTTTGTTCTTTATTGCCATTGGCATGGTGCTGGATATCAACCTGCTACTGAGCGAACCACTGCATGTGTTTGCTATCGCCGTGGGTTTGCTGGCGATAAAGGCCGTCTGGATCGCAATACTGATGAAGCTGAGTGGATCGCCTGTTCACGATTCGATTCGCATCGCGTTGATGCTGGCACAAGGTGGTGAGTTCGCCTTTGTCGTCCTGACGCAGGCGCTTGATACGGGCGTCATAGACGCAGGCCTGGCTAATCTGATCAGTCTTGCGGTGGGAATCTCGATGGCGCTGACCGGCCCGCTTGTCAGCCTCTATAACCTTGTCCTGATTCGAGGCAAGAAGAACGATGATTACGACACGGCGATGGAGAGTGGCGATCCGGAAGTGATTATTGCCGGATTTGGTCGCGTTGGACAGATCACGGGTCGTATCCTCGCCGCGCACAACATCCCGTTTACTGCATTGGATAGAGATGCCGAGCACATTGAGTTTGTTCGTCAGTTCGGCAACCGTATTTTCTTTGGCGATGCGACGCGCCTCGATCTGCTGGTAACGGCGGGCATTCATTCTGCGAAAGTCATGCTGGTGGCCGTTGATGATGAAGCCGAAGCCTTGAAGATTGTTGAGGTTGTGCGGGCAGAGTGTCCCGATATTCGGATTGTCAGCAGGGCCCATAACAGGGTGAACCTGCTGAAGCAGAGGCAGGCCGGGGCAGACTATTCCGCCCGCGAACTATGGGGAAGCAGCCTTGATATGGCGATAGAGGTTCTGAAAGGTATCGGTTTTGACGCTGATCGCGCTCAGGCCATCGGTGACATATTCCACGACCATGATGATGGGCTTATTGAAGAGGCGCTGAAGTATCCGGTGGAAACCGAGCACCTGATCAGGATTGGTATCGAAGGCCGTAAAGAACTTGAGCGACTGTTCGAGCTTGATAAAAAAGGTGAACTGAACTGAGCGACATTGGTTGTGCTAGATTCACCCCATCTTGTTACCAATCGGAGATAAATATGTCAGCAATGGAAAAAGCGAAGAGCGAGCTGGAGGCGAAGATCGGTCAGGAGCTTTCTCCGCCGGAAGACTGGATCGAGGTGACCCAGGAGCGAGTCAATAGATTTGCTGAGGCGAGCGGCGATTTTCAGTGGATTCACGTCGAGCCGGAACGTGCAAAGGATGGCCCTTTCGGTGTGGCGATTGCCCACGGCCAGCTGACGCTGTCGATGTTTGGTGTCATGGCGCCGCGCGGATCAGAAAATGAGCGCATGGAAGGGCAAAAACTTTCCATCAACTACGGTTTCAATCGCGTACGTTTTCCGGCACCGGTGCCCGTGGGTTCACGCGTCCGTGCCCGTCGTATCCTGAAATCGGTTGAAGAAAAGGGCGGCATGATTGAGATTGTGGTTGAAATGACCGTTGAAATTGATGGCCATGATAAGCCCGCCTGCGTGGCTGATCGCGTGGCGCGTCTCGTATTCTAATCAAAAGTAAGGAGCAGCAATCCAGATGACCACCATTGGAACGCCGCTTTCGCATGTAGCGACCAGGGTCCTGTTGTGTGGCAGCGGCGAACTGGGCAAGGAAGTCACGATTGAATTGCAACGCCTTGGCGTTGAAGTCATCGCGGTCGATCGATACGCCAATGCGCCTGCCATGCAGGTCGCGCACCGGTCACACGTGATCTCGATGCTGGACGGGGCGGCATTGAGGGAAGTCATTGAGAAAGAGAATCCTGATTTGATTGTCCCGGAAATCGAGGCGCTGCATACGGATACGTTGCTTGAACTGGAAAAAGAAGGCTACACGGTAGTACCGACCGCTCGCGCTGCCCGCCTGACCATGAACCGGGAGGGTATTCGGCGGCTGGTCGCCGAAGAGCTTGGGATTGAAACCTCACCCTACGCGTTTGCCGATACCGAGACGGAGTATCGTGAGGTTGTCGACAGGATTGGAATACCCTGCGTTGTTAAACCGGTCATGTCCTCCTCGGGCAAGGGTCAGTCCCTGGTCGAGTTCGAAGACGAAGTCGCTAATGGCTGGGCCTATGCCCAGTCGGGAGGGCGGTCGGGAGCGGGGCGTGTCATCGTTGAAGGTTTCGTTGATTTTGACTTCGAGATCACGCTCTTAACCGTGCGGCACAGGGATGGCACGGCATTCTGCGCCCCCATTGGTCACCGTCAGGTTGCGGGAGACTACCAGGAATCCTGGCAGCCGCAGCTGATGTCTGATGAGACGTTGTCGCGGGCCCAGCAGATCGCGATGGAAGTGACCAACGCCCTGGGCGGATATGGGATCTTCGGTGTCGAACTCTTTGTGGCCGGCGAAGACGTCATTTTCAGCGAAGTTTCCCCGCGGCCTCACGATACGGGCATGGTGACGATGATCTCGCAGGATCTTTCCGAGTTTGCGCTGCATGCGCGCGCGATTCTCGGGTTACCCATACCCGGCATTCGGCAGTTTGGTCCGAGTGCGTCTCACGTGATCAAGGTTGAAGGAGAGTCTACTACCGTGCGCTATGGGGAGCTGGACCAGGTGCTTGAAGAACCGAATACACAGCTTCGCCTGTTTGGCAAACCCGAGGTGGCTGGTGAACGACGAATGGGGGTTGTGCTGGCCCTGGCAGACGATATCAACAAGGCGCGAAAAAAGGCCGAGGCGGCCGCTCAAAAGGTAATTGTGAGCCTGGATTAGCGAGCTGTTTGCTAACCCGTATTTCTCATGCTGGCGGCGATGCCGGCGATCGTTACCAGCAGCGCCTTGTCGACCTGCTCGTTCTCACCACTCTCGTTGCGGCTTCTGCGCAGCAGCTCAATCTGCAAAAACTGCAGCGGGTCCGTGTAAGGGTTACGTAGTTCGATGGACTGTTGAATTTCAGGCGCTTGTTCGAGTAGTTGGGTCTGGGACTTCAGCGTCAGCACCACCTCGATCAACCGCGACATTCTTGTTCGAAACTGGGCCGCGAATTCACTGAGGCTCGGGTCAACCAGCACGGCATCATATTCGGCCGCGATATCGACATCGGCTTTGCTGAGTACCATTTCGAGCATGTCCAGGTGAGTCTGGAAGAACGGCCAGTCGGCGACCATCTCGTGCAGTACGTGCAGATCCTTGCCGCTCATGTGTTGTTCGAAGGCAGCATCTGTGCCGAGCCAGGCTGGCAGCATGAGACGCTTCTGGGTCCAGGCGAACACCCAGGGTATGGCTCTTAATTCGTCGATGGTTTTGCTGTCATCGCCGCTGTCGCGACGACGGGCCGGACGGCTGCCGAGTGCGAGCTTGGCGAGTTCCGCTTCGGGTGTTCCCTGGGTGAAGTAGTCGATGAAGTAGGGGTCCTCGCGCACGATCTCGCGATAACTCTGGCGAGCTACATCCGCCAGGCTGTCCATGGTTCTGCGCCAGTTCTCACTGGGCTTGGCAGGTGGAATCAGGGTTGCTTCGATCACGGCGCTCAATACCAGGTCGATGTTGGCCACCGCCAGTTCCTCAGACCCATACTTGAAGCGAATCATTTCGCCCTGTTCGGTCACTCGCATGCTGCCTTTCACTGAACCTGGTGGCTGGGACAGGATGGCGGATCGGGCCGGACCGCCGCCGCGACCCGGTGTGCCGCCGCGGCCGTGAAACAGTGTCAGACGCGTATCGTATTTTTCAGAGATGGTGACCAGATCTTCCTGGGCGCGATACTGCGCCCAGGCTGCCGCCATTTGTCCGGCGTCCTTGGCCGAATCGGAATAGCCGATCATGACCTGCTGATACCCTTCAATGTAGTTGGTGTACCAGGGGATTCGTAACAGTCGTTCCAGTGTCCAGGCGGCGTTCTCCAGATCCTCGAGGGTCTCGAACAGGGGCACGATGGGTAGCTTTCTGGCGAGGCCGCTTTTTTTCAGCAGCAGGATGACCGCCAGTACGTCAGAGGGGTTTTTGGCCATCGATATGACGTAGCTGGCAATCCCTTCGGCGTTGCTTTCAGCAATCAGCGAAAATGTGTCGAGCGTTTCCTGCACCTCTGGGTCAGGCGACCACTGAGGCGGAATCAGCGGGCGTCGGGTGTCCAGTTCCTCTACCAGAAAATCCTGTCGTGCCGACTCTGACCATTCCTTGTAGCTGCCAATCTGCAGGTACTGGGTGAGTGCATCGAGAACGTCTTCGTGCCGATCGGCGCTTTGGCGAATATCGAGCTCTACCAGGGTGACGCCGAAAGTGGATACGCGAATCAGTGTCTTTTTTAGCAGTCCCTCGGCAATGATGCCCATGCCGCAGGCATGTAGTGACTGATAACAGCGATGCAGCGGTTCATAAAGATCGGCCCGCTTCAGAATGAGGTCAGGCGTGGGTGGTTCCAGCGTCGAAGCCCACTCCCGTGTTTTGTTCAGTCGTTCGCGCAGTCGTCGCAGGATATGCCGATAAGGTTCATGAGTATCTTCGCTGCAGAGTTCGAGAATATCGGGCGTGCAATGGGTCATGGATAACTGGGCGAGCAGTTCTTCGATGTCGCGCAGGTACAAATCGGCGGCCATCCATCGTGCCAGCCTGATTACTTCGTCAGTCACTGCTGCGGTGACATTCGGATTGCCGTCCCGGTCACCGCCCATCCAGGAGGAAACGGTGATGGGTGTGGCATCAAGTGGCAGGGATTCTCCGGTGTATTTCTGCAGCAGTTGATCGATACCTTCCCAGATCAGGGGAACGGCGGTCCAGAATGAGTGTTCGATGACCGCGTAGCCCCACTTGGCCTCATCCTGCGGTGTAGGACGCTCGGTCCGAATCTCGTCCGTGTACCAGACTTCCGCGATCAGGCGCTCCAGTTCGCGCCGGTCGCCGGGATGAAGGGTTTCGTTTGGGTTGACGTGGTCCAGTTCCGAGGCGATCCGGTTGTATTTCTGAATCAGCGTACGCCGGGTAATCTCAGTCGGGTGCGCGGTCAGGACCAGTTCGCAGTTCAAATGACGAATCGTTTCAGCGAGCTGCCGACTGGGGATGTTTTCGTCCCCTGCCAGCCTTTGAAACAACTGGTCGAGATTGTAGCTATCCGGGAAGGGTGCTGACCGCTGGTAGGTTGATTCTGCCTGCTCGGCAATGTTGGCCAGGTTGAGAAACTGATTAAACGCCCGCGCGATGGAAACGAGGTGATCGTCATCGAGCGATTTCAATAATTGTTGCAGTGACTGATCGGTGGCTTCGTCGTGACGCTGGCGCCGAGCCTTCGCCATGGTCCTGATTTCTTCCACCTTCTCAAGAAATGCCTCACCATGATGATCCATCATGGTTTCGCCAAGCAGTTCGCCCAGGATTCGAACGCGATGGCGCAGGCGTTTCGAGATCAGTTGGTCCATAGGCGGAACACTACGCCTTCATCGGCATATGTCAATTTGGACACGCGCTGCTAGTATCGATGAACGGAGGGAGTAAACGATGAACCAGATCTACGATATGAAGGGCAAGGTGGTCATGATCACCGGCGGGAGCCGGGGGTTGGGTCGCGAGATGTCATTGGCTTTTGCCGCACAGGGTGCTGACATTGTTGTTGCCAGTCGCAAGCTGGACAATTGTGAGGGTGTTGCCGCAGAAGTCGAGGCGCTCGGCTGCCGCGCGATGCCGCTGGCACTGCATGTCGGGCACAGCTGGGATGAACTGGACGCCTGCGTGGATCGCGTGATCGAACATTTCGGCAGGATCGATGTGTTGATCAACAATGCCGGTCTGTCGCCGCTCTATCCCTCTCTTGATCAGGTCACCGAGGAACTCTTCGACAAGGTGATTGATATCAATCTTAAGGGGCCATTCCGCCTCAGTGCGAATGTCGGCAAATTGATGGCGGAAGGCGATGGCGGATCGATACTTAATATCAGCTCGATTGCGGCGCTGTCGCATAGTGCCGGGGCCCAGCCTTATGGCGCTGCCAAGGCGGGACTCAATGCCATCACCAAGGCTTTCGCCCATGCCTATGCCCCCAAGGTCAGGGTGAATTGCATCATGGCCGGCCCTTTTCTGACCGACGTGTCCAAAGCCTGGGATATGGAAGCGTTTGCAGCTCGCGCGGCCAACCGGATTCCGCTGCGGCGCGGTGGTCAACCCGAAGAGATTGTCGGGGCGGCACTTTACTTTGCCAGCGATCTCGCCAGCTTTACCACGGGCTCGATCATGACGATCGATGGCGGGTCACACTTTGGTTAGGATGTTCCCCGGTTCTTAACCAGGAATACGAAGTCGCGGAAGATATCCATCAGCGTTTCGTATTTATAGTCGGTGAACTCGCCGGCGTCGAAATACATGCCGTGATCTTCGCAGGCTTCGTACTGAATATGGGCCTGGACTGGATCGTTTAGCTGGGCCATTGGTTTGCCGCATCGCGGACAATCCACGTCACGGATTTTATTATGCTGTTTGCCAATCTCGGGGTCGCCGCTGTCGACATATTCAGACATCCACTTTTCCCGCAGCGCCTCCGCCTCGCCGATATCGAACCAGATGCCGTGACAGCCGGTGCAGCGATCCACTGTGATGCCACCCTGAAGTGTACTCAGTGTCTTCTCTTCCATCGTGGAGTTGCACTTGGGACACTGCATCGACGGGCTCCTTGATCGGGACGTTCTTATTCTGCTGCATTATGCACGATTTGCTCTGGAAGCGAAGTTCTGCCGACAGCTGCAAGCAGTGCGGATGCGAATCCAGCCAGCACACCTTCATCGCAATCCGTCTTGCGGCCACGGAGATTGAGTCGGGTTCCGTACGGCGGCAGGTGAACAAAGCAGACGGTAGTGAGACGTTCGTGCCGGCATCTAAGCATCTCAAGCGTGTAGAGCATTTCCTCGCATAGAAAAGCGCCAGCGTCCCGTGAAACTCGGATAGGGTAGCCCGCTTGCATCAGGTCCCGATGCAGCGCCCGGGCATCGACGGAAGCATCGAGGCTTTCCTCTCCTCCTGGCCAGATGTCGACAGGATCTGGCTTGTTGCCGTGATTGTCTAACCGATCGCCCCGACGGTTTCTCGCCCTTGTCTCGATATCAAACCAGCCTTCCCGGCCCTCACCCAACGCGATGATAGTGGTCGGGCAATGCTGTTCACAGATGGGACGCAGCACCCGTAGCGGTTCTTGCCAAAGGACGGCGACCTTAAGTGTCTCTGCGACCGAATTCAGGGTGCGGGCGGCAAGCCAGGACCCGTTGATCATGCGTCCGTCGAACGGTTCGAATCCCGTGACCAGCGTCTCATTCATCTTCTGATTGAAACAGATACGGTATCCGCGTGCCATCTAAAGGGAATATCATCACGGTTATGGTTGATCCAAACGTGATCCTGTTTCGCAATGAGACCTTCTACGCCGCATTCGCCAGCTGCGACCTGGCAGCCATGGAGGAACTCTGGTCACAGCGCCATCCGGTGCTTTGCATTCACCCGGGTTGGCACCCCCTGACCGAACGAGAGGACATCATGCACAGCTGGCGCGACATCTTTTCGAGCCAGGGTGACAGCGTGATGGAGATTCGCTGCCATGCGCCTCGACTGATGACATACGGTGATGTTCACTGGATTGTCTGCTTTGAACAGCTACCTGCCGGTTGGCTGGTGGCAACCAACGGTTTCATTCTGGAAGGCGATGAGCCCCAGATGATTCATCATCAGGCAAGTCAGTGTATGGAGCCACCGGAAGTAGACGAGCCGCCCCAGCCGCAATAGCAGGTGATATAATCGGGCAATGCCCGAAGTGTCAAAACGTCCTCTCCCTAAAGATCCACCAGAGGACCAGAGGCCAGGATTATTCTTTAGTCAGGGCATGTTCGATTCACTCGCTAACCGCGAGTTTCGTTACCTCTGGATTGGTAACCTGGCGGCGCAGTTCGCCATGCAAATGCAGATCGTGGCCCGGGGCTGGTTGATCTATGCCATTACCAGCTCGCCGCTGATGCTGACGTGGACATTGCTGTCGTTTTCCCTGCCGACATTTCTGTTTTCGCTGTTTGGCGGAGTCATCGCGGACCGCTTCGAAAAGAAGCGTGTACTGATGATCTCCCAGGGGCTCAATTTCGCCGCGACGCTGGTCATGACCGGGATTGTCATTACCGGTCATGTTGAGTTCATGGACTTTATCTACTTTGGCCTGTTCAACGGGACGGTGCTCGCGCTCAGTCTGCCGGCTCGACAGTCGATGATTCCAGAGATCGTTGCCGAGTCGTTGCTGTTCAATGCCATGGCGCTGGCGACTTCCGGTTTGAACCTGTCCCGTGTTCTGGGACCCGTGCTTGCCGGCGGCATTATCGCACTGATTGCCCATGGTGATACCACCAGCAGTTTTGGCGTGGGGGTCGTTTACTGTGTGATTTCCGGTTTGTACCTGGTGTCGGTACTTACCCTTGCCTTGCTTCGCTACAAGGGTGAGGCAACAGCCCAGTCGAAGAATTCGGTGATGAGTGACATTCGCGAGGGCCTGGCATATATGTGGGCGTCGCCGGTGGTGTTTGGCCTCATCATGATGTCATTTGTGCCGTTGTTGTTCGCGATGCCAATACAGTTTCTGATGCCTGCATTCAGCGAGGACGTTCTCGCGGCCGGTCCGGATGGTCTGGGATTATTGATGGCGGCCATGGGTGGTGGTGCGTTATTGGGAAGCCTCGCCGTTGCCCGCATGGGTCGGCTGAAAAGAAAGGGCCTGTGGCTGTATGGCATTGCCATGTTCTGGGCGGTCTTCCTCGGCGTCTTTGCCATCAGTGGCAACATGTGGCTCGCCATGCCGGCGGCAGGGCTGGTGGGCATGTGGGGATCGATGTACTCGGCGATTAACATGAGCCTGGTGCAGCTTGCCGTGGATCAGAGTATGCGCGGCAGGGTCAATTCGATCCTGATGATGAGTTTTGGCCTGATGCCGCTCGGGGTCATCCCGGTAGGTTTGGTTGCCGAGTACTATGGCATCCAGGTAGCGCTTGGAATGAGTGCGGTGCTGTTAGGCGTCTCCAGCGTGTTGCTTGGGCTCTGCCTGCCGGCGATCAGGAATATCGACAGGGGCTACTAGTCGGCAGCAAAATGCGCCGCGCTGGCTCCGGCAATTCGACCGAATACGGCGCCACTGGTGAGTCCGGTGCCGCCTGGGTAGTTGAAGTAGAACAATCCCCCGACCAGTTCTCCAGCGGCAAAGAGGCCCGGAATAGGTCGTTCTTCCTCGTTCAGGACCCGGGCCTGTGGGTCTATATGCACCCCGCCGAAGGTAAAGGTAATGCCGCAAGTCGTCTGATACGCATGAAACGGGGGGGGTGTCCAGACGATTCGCCCAGTTCGACTTGTTGACGTCGAGGCCGTGAGTGCGACGACCGTCCTTGATCGCGGGATTGAATGCCACCTGCTCATCGACGGCAGCGTTATATTCAGTCACGGTGGCGATAAATCTTTCGGCATCGACACCCTCCAGCTTGGCTGCCAGGCCTTCCAGCGAATCTGACTCGACTCGCGAGACTTCCCTGATTCGATATTCGTCCCGCAGCAGGTGCGTGACCTTGTCGTCGAACACCTGCCAGGCAAACTGTTCTGGCTGGTTGAGGATCTCGCGGCCATATTTGGCGTAGGTATAGTTGCGAAAGTCGGCGCCCTCATCGACGAATCGTTCACCGCGTGCATTGACGAGCAAGCCAAACGGATAGGAATGCTTCTGGTAGCCGTCGCCGACGGTGAGATCGCCGAATTCGGGTGCATTGCGATCCCAGCCGACCGCATGACAACCGGACCAGTGCCCATAGGCGGCAGCACCGGCGGCAAGCGCCATACGGATACCGTCGCCGGTGTTGTATCGGGTGCCGCGAACCTTGGCCAGTTCCCAGCCGGGGCCGAGGTAACGGGTGCGCCATTCCGCGTTGGCCTCGAAACCGCCGCAGGCGAGGACCACTGACCTGGTTTTGATGGTGGCCGATCGACGTTCCGAGACGACGCTAACCCCGGTGACTGTCTCATCTTTCTGGATCAGTCCAACGGCCCGTGTGTCATAGGCGATCGCGATGCTGGCATCCTCGACTGCCTGATTCAGGCTTTCGATCAACCCGGGTCCGCCGCCCCAGGCTTCCAGTGTCAGGCCGCCCCAGAACTTGAACTGGCCATCCACCTTGAATGCCTGGCGGGCATACATCGGCAGGAACCTGACCCCCTTGCCACGCATCCACTTGAGTGTCGAAAAGCTGTTATCAATCAGCGTTTCTGTGAGGGCCGGATCACATCGGTATTGCGTCATGCGTGCCATGTCGTCAAGAAACTGATCACGGCTGTAGGTACCGAAATCCGTGTTCTGCTGTTCTGCTTCAGTCAGTTCGGGGACGAGCGCGACGATGTCATCGACACTTCGATAGACAAATCGCATCGCGCCCGCTGTAAATCGGGAATTGCCACCGCGGGCAGCCGCTGGCGCACGTTCGATGACGAGGACGCGACTGCCTGTTTCTGAAGCCGCGAGCGCCGCGCATAGTGCCGCGTTGCCTGCACCGACCACCAGTACGTCGACCTCGGTTGGAAGCGCTGTCACGGCGGGCTAAACTCCGTAAACGACCAAACGGGTCCACTTTAAATGATCAAGTTAGCGGCTGTCCTGCTGGTCTGGCTGTTTGTTCTCGTTGCCAACCCGGTACTAGCTAATCCGCTGGAGATTGCAACGCGAGCAGAGTCTTCCGGCGACCTTGAACTCGCGTTCGATACATATCTTTCCGTTCTCGACGACGAACCGGAAAATCTTACGGCACTACATCGTGCGGCAGTCTTGTCGCTGGAATTCGGGATGGCCGAGCTTGGCCTGGAGCTTTCCCGTTCACTGGCGCAGATTGCGGGCGAACAGCGTCGGACGGACCTTGTCCAACTGGCCAATGACAATATCAGCGCCGTGCACAGCCAGTATCCTGACTGGGTGACGTCAAGACTTGATGCAGCCGCTGGCTACGATGGAGACACAGCAGATGTGGTGGCCGAGTGGGAAACGCTTGTTGCCGAAGCCAATCAGTCGACCGACGCGGGAGAGGCGATTGCGACGTTGGAGACTGCGCTGCTCATTGCTGAAGAGACGTTTGGGCCCAGGCACTGGGTCACAATTGTCTCGCAAAGAGATCTGGGCTTCGTTTATCGCCAGGTGGGGCTGGGAGCAGAGGCGGAACAGTACTATTCAGATGCCCTCGCGATGGCGGAAGAGGTGCTGGGTGCGAGTCATCCGCAGACCATCGAGATCGTTGGCTTGCTGGCGGATCTATATGTCGCTGCGGGAAATCCGGAACAGGGCGTGGACATGGCCGAGATGGCCGCACTCGCCTTTGCTGATTCGTTAGGAGCTGATCATACCAGTACAGTTGAGTCCCGACTCGCTGTACTGGACGCGTTAGAGAGCAGCGGACGTTTCGAGGAAGCGATCAATGCCGCACTCGATCTGTGTGCAGACATTGTCGGGGCCTGGGGCCGTCTCCACGAGGCACACCTTTCATGCCTGGAACGCCAGGGTGGTCTGCAGATGACCGCGGGTATGCTGACTGAAGCAGCGCATACCTATCTCGATATTTCAGATGTGATGAGCCGCTCTGTCGCGATGGTCGATGACCGCGTGCTCAACAACCTGTCGCAGCTGGGTGAAATCTACCGACGCCAGGGCCGCTATGATGAAGGCAAGAAGTTGTTGTCCGGTGTGATCCAGCTTGCCCTGCAGACCGCGAATCCCGGCGCTGCCGCGACGGCCAAGTCATATCTTGGCCGCATCCTGAATAACCTCGGTGACCTGGACAAGGCGTTGGTCGTGACCAAAGAGGTGCTGGATTATGGCCTTGAGGCCTGGCTCGATCAGCCGCTCAACATCTATAACACCTTGCTTGAAATGGGTGCCATCTATCAGGGCCTGGGACAGCTCGCTGACGCTGAAGCAACTTTCGAGGAGGCTTTCGCGGGTCTGATCGAGGGCTATGGCGAGCTGCATCCTTCAACCATGGTGGCAGCGACCAACCTCGGTCAGATTTATGAGTCCATCGGTCTCTACGACGATGCCGAGCCGATTCTTGAGGCGGCGGTACGGAATTTCGAGACGGCCCTTGGGGAGTCTCACCCGAACACGCTGCGGGCACGAAACAATCTGGCCCTGCTGCATGAAAGCCAGGGAAATTTCCGCGAGGCGGAGCCATTGTATCTGCAGAATCTGGACCTGTTGCTGGCGAGATTCGGAGAGGACTACACCGATACGATCGCGGTCAGTAACAACCTGGCCTTCCTTTATATGCTGATGGAAGCTTATGAAGATGCGGTGGTCATGTTCGAAGATGTGGTGGAAAGGTGGACTGCCACACTGGGTCCCGAACATCCCAATACGTTAAAGGCGGTCAACAATCTTGGCCGGGTATTGATGCGTCTCGATCGCCTTGATGAGGCCATGCTGTGGCTGCAGCAGGCGCTCGCAACGCGGGGCGAGAGTCTGGGTGAGGATCATGTCGATACCATTCGTTCGATGATTGATATGAGCGAACTGATGTTATTGCAGGGGCGGGATTCCTCAGCAGAGATTCTGGTTAGCGATGCCTTGGCGCGGGCGGAGGCGAATCTCTCTGAACAACATCCCTATACTTTTGATGCGCTTAATTTGCTGATCCGCATCAAACAGTCGCGGGGAGATATTGACGCGGCGATTCAACTCGGCAGCGAGGGTATCGCAAGGCGTAGCGTCTTTCTGGACAGGATGCTCTGGACCGCGGGACAGAATGCGCGTGAGGGATTCATTCGATTGCACCGGCCTGAACTGGATCGATATTTGTCGTTGCTGGTGCAGGGTGGCAGGGCAGACGCCGGCCAGCACATGATCAATGCCAGTCTCCAGCGCAAAGGGCTGCTGTTGAAGATTACTTCGGAAATTCAGCAGATTGCCCGGCTGAGCGAGGACCCGGCAGTTGCGAATATTGTTGCTGAATTGGAACTTGCTCGTCAGGAGCTGGCAGCCTTGACGCTGTCCGGCCCGACACCGGAGACGGGTGCCCGACACACCGAAGTTCTCTACCAGCTGGAACAGCGCGTCAATGATCTGCAGGCCGAGCTGGGGCGAGCGAGCGTCCGATACAGAACCTCGATCGCACAGATCAATGTGGATACGCTGGAAACCGTGCTGCCGGACAATAGCGTACTGGTGGATTTTTTGACCTATGAGGTCGACGGTCACAGCCGCCTGGTTGCCGGGGTCATGGTCAAGGAAGCGGGCGAGGTTCGCTATGACCTCGTGAATTACGACGATCTCGCCGCGGTTCAGGATGCAGTCATTGACTATCGTTCCTGGATTCAGGATGACCTTGCCGATGAAGAGGATCTGCTCGAATCGGGTGAGCTTGCCTATGACGAGATCTGGGCGCCGTTGGTGGATTCCCTCGACGGATTTGAATATGTCTATCTCGTGCCGGACGGCGTCCTGAATATTCTGCCGTTTGCGGCCCTCATTGATGAAGATGAGAATTATCTGATCCAGCGCTATGACCTTCATTTGCTGACGTCGCTTCGCGATCTGCTGCCCAATCAGTTCCGGCTTGCGGATGGTGACTACGTGGTGGTGGCCGGCCCGGACTATGATTCGGAAGACGTTGTACCCGAGGAACAGATTGCCGCGGCACGAGGTCGTCGTTCGACTGCCATGCAGCTCGGTATTCGAGGTGCGGGCAGTGGTCTGCGCGGGCTCAGCTTTGCGCCTCTGCCAGGAGCCGCAGAGGAAGGGCGCATTATTAACGAGCAAATCGAGTCCCGGGATGAACCTAACATCGTCTACTTTGGCGCCGAGGCGCAGGAGGTGGTACTGGCCGAATTGCCGCAACCGCCCGAGATTTTGCATATGGCGACGCATGGTTTCTTCCTTGAGGCTGACGAAAATCTGCGGCGGCGTCTCTTGAAACCGCAGCGAAGTGCCGATCTGCATGTGCCGCCACCTGGCGACAATCCATTGCTGCGATCCGGACTCGCGTTTGCCGGTGTGAATACCAATGCCCAGTTCCTGGGCGATATCGATACTGTCAATGACGGCGTACTCACCGCGCTCGAAGTGTTGGATCTGAATCTGTCAGGTACTCAGCTTGTCGTCCTCTCTGCCTGTGAGACCGGGCTGGGAGAAATTCATGAAGGGGAAGGCGTCTATGGCCTGCGGCGTTCCTTCCAGGAAGCGGGCGTTGCCGAAGTCATCAGTTCACTGTGGGAAGTCAGCGATGCCGGTACCCAGGCGCTGATGACCTCGTTTTACGATCGCCTGCTGGACGGAACGCCGGCACGCGTTGCTCTGCGAGAAGCGCAGCTGGAACTCATGGACTCGCCGCAATGGGGCTATCCCTATGTGTGGTCAGCTTTCATGATTGTCGGCAGCTATGAATCGGCGGGATTTTCGATTAATTGATTTGCTGACTCGTCCTGTGATTGGTCGGCCCTGGGGCGATCAGTTAGAGTGGTGCGCGAAAAGATGCCACACCTTGCACTGAGGAGCAGTTTGATGAGGTTGATGACCTTCTTATCGTTGGTGCCCGTTCTGCTGTTGGCTGAACCAGCCGGGGCGATGACGTTGCGCGAAGCGGTGCGTATGACCCTTGAGACGAATCCGAATGTCCTGGCCCGAGAATTTGAGGTGGATGCTGCCGAGCAGGTCATCCGCCAGGCCCGTGCGGGCTATCTGCCGACCGTGGACCTGGTACTTGCAGGCGGCGAAGAAAACTCCAATAACCCGACAACCAGGGCCGCGAGTCTGGAGGAACTGGAGCTGACCCGGGAAGAGCGCAGTCTGCGACTGCGCCAGATGCTCTACGACGGCTTTGCCACCCGGAGCAGTGTCCGCCAGCAGCGCTCGTTGCTGGATGCCGCCACGTCTCGATTGGCGAGCGCCCAGCAGGTGACCGGACTGCGGGCGGTGGAGGTCTATCTGGAATTGATGCGTCGTCAGGACGTGGTCGCCCTGACCCAGCGAAATCTTGATCAGCATGATGCGACCCTGGCAAAGATTCGAGAACGCTTCGAGAGTGGTGTCGGCACCCGCGTGGATGTGGTGCAGACGGAGGGCAGGCGGGCCCAGTCACTCAGTAATCTGCTGCTGGCGCGGCGCAATGTCAGAAACGGCGAGGCGCAGTTCCTGCGTGTCGTCGGTGTTGCGGCTTCGGACCTGGCGCAGCCAGCGGCCGTCGAAGGTGTACCGACAACCCTGGATGCGGCGCTTGAGATAGCCTATCGCAACAATCCGGCGCTGCTGGCATCTGATGCGGAACTGGAAGCAGCCGAAGCGGCGCGGCGGGTTGCCAGGGCGTCTTTTCACCCCCGATTTGATCTGGAACTGGGGGCGACGCGAAACGACGACACCGATGGTTCCGTGGGCCCTAACGACGATGAGACGGCAGTCATTCGTATGACTTACAACCTCTATCGCGGCGGCGCCGACAGGGCTCGGGCCTCCGAGGCGGAAGCCCGCGTATTTGCCGCGGCCGAATCGCGCAATGCCGCACGGCGGGCCGTCACAGAGGATGTCACCATCATCTGGAATGAGCTGCAGGATATCCTGGTCCGGCTGGAGTATCTGGAATCCTATGTCAGGGCAACGGAGGAGGTCGTGGATGTCTACAACGAGCAGCTTTCCCTGGGTAAACGAACGCTGCTTGACCTGCTCGATGTGCAAAACGAGCTGCTGCGAGCACGAGTCGCCTATGTGGGCGGGCAGCATACTTTGCGCCTGGCCCGCTACCGTGTGCTCGCCAGTCTTGGTATATTGCTCGACTTGATGGATGTTGATGACAAGGCTACCGATGACTAGTGCTGCTGCCGCGCAGGACCTTTCCCCTGCAAGTAATGTTTTGGATGTGACTGATTTGTCGGTGGCGTTCCGTAATGTTCCGACCGTTCACAATGTCTCATTCGAGATCAAGCGGGGGGAGACGGTAGCCCTCGTAGGCGAATCCGGTTCCGGCAAGTCGGTGTCGGCGCTTTCCGTTTTACAGCTGTTGCCCTATCCGCTGGCATCGCACCCGTCTGGCTCGATTGTGGTAGACGGCGTCGAGATGATGGGCGCGGACAGTGAGACGCTGCGTTCGATCCGTGGCAGCAAGGTCTCCATGATCTTCCAGGAGCCGATGACATCGCTGAACCCGTTGCATCGCATCGAAAAACAGATCGGTGAGATTCTGTTGATCCACCGGGGAATTCCCCTGGTAGATGCCAGACCGCGAATTCTTGAATTGTTGAAACTCGTGGGTCTGCAGAATCCCGAGCAGAAGATGAAATCCTATCCCCATGAACTGTCTGGCGGTCAGCGCCAGCGGGTCATGATTGCAATGGCACTCGCCAATGAGCCCGATCTGCTGATCGCTGACGAGCCGACGACGGCGCTTGACGTGACCATTCAGGCGCAGATCCTGGAGTTGCTGAAAGATCTGCAGCAGCGTCTTGGTATGGCAATGCTGTTGATTACCCACGACCTTGGTGTTGTCAGGAAGATGGCCGATCGAATCTACGTGATGACCAACGGCGAGGTGGTTGAGCGTGGCGACTGCGTCACGGTACTGGACACGCCGCAGCATGAGTACACTCGTCATCTGCTGTCGGCGGAACCCAAGGGGCATCCCGTAGAGATCGACGAGTCCGCGGAAGAGATCCTTGCCTGTCATGATCTTTCGGTCCATTTCCCCATCGGCAAGGGATTTAGTTTTAAACGCGATTATTTCACCGCGGTGGACGAGGTCTCCCTGTCAGTGGGGCGAGGGCAGACGCTGGGGATTGTTGGCGAATCCGGTTCAGGCAAGACCACGCTCGGTCTTGCCATCATGCGGCTGATCTCATCGGAAGGAGAGATTGTTGTTAACAACAGTCGGCTCGACGGTCTGAAGACCAATGCCTTGAGACCTCATCGGCGCGACCTTCAGATCGTGTTTCAGGATCCGTTTGGCAGCTTGTCACCGCGGCTTTCCGTGCGCCAGATCATTGAAGAAGGATTGCTGATTCACGAACCTCAACTGACGGAAGACGAACGCCGTCAGATGGTTGGCGATCTATTGGCCGAAGTGGGTCTGGATCCGTCGGCCCAGGAACGTTATCCCCATGAGTTTTCCGGCGGACAGCGTCAGCGAATTGCGATCGCGCGGGCACTGATTCTGCGACCCAAGGTCGTACTGCTTGACGAGCCGACGTCGGCGTTGGATATGTCGGTGCAGGCGCAGATGGTTGATTTGTTGCGCGACCTGCAACACAAGTACGCGCTGACCTATGTCTTCATCAGTCACGATCTGAAGGTGGTACGTGCGCTCAGTAATCACGTGCTGGTGATGAAGGACGGCCAGATTGTGGAGTCCGGTACTGGTGATCAGATCTTTGATGATCCAAAGACCGACTACACCAGGGCGTTGATTGCCGCCGCGTTCGATTTCACTGCCAAAAGCTAACTGTTCCCTCGAGACAGGCCAGCGGGCTGGCCTGTATCTTGTCGATGATGGCGGCGTTTACCTGCCACCGGCGATGATGCGTTGATGGCTATGGCGCCTCCAGAAATTCACGGACCTCGGCAAGTCTCTCGGTGGAGGCGATGGCCTCATCCGGGTCGCGGTGCAAATTCCTGGTAATGATGTCGGTAAATCCCAATTCGCCGAATTCGGCCATCTGTTCCGCGACGGTTTCTGCATCCCCGATGATCAATGCATCCGGATCAAATCCGCGATAGCCATTTTTTGCCACTGCCTGGCGTGTGCGCTGCGCTTCTGATTCGCTGTCGGCGACATAGATGTCGCGCCTGATCGAAATGGTCGCTGGTATGTCCTTGCTGTAGCTGGCAAGGGCTTGTTTGTAGATGTTGATGGCATCGCTTGCCTGCTCAAGGGTCAGGCCGGGATCCGCCAGCCAGGCGTCACCCAATCGGGCCGCTCGATCAATAGCAGCCGGCGCAGTGGCACCGATCCAGACCTCGATTGGGGAAGGCGGCAGCGGTGAAATGGTCGCCTTGTTGAAGGTCCAGCGCCCATTGAGGCTGACTTGCTCGCCTCGCCAGAGTCGGCGGAGACAATCCAGCGATTGTTCAAACGCTGATGGCCGGTATCGAATGTTTGCTCCCATGCCATTGAATTGAGCCTCGTCGCGACCAAGACCGCATTGCATGATGAACTTGCCGCGGGCAATGCAGGCGAGTGTTGCGGTCTGTTCCGCCGCCAGCACGGGGTTCCAGAGGGGCAGGAGAAACAGGGCACCCGCGTCACGCTGGTCCCATTCCGCAAGGAGGCGGCCCATCATTGGCGTGTTCTGGTAGTAGGGTGAACGGGTGACGTGATGATCGCCGACAAAAAGCGAGTCAAGACCAGCTCGGGCGGCTGCCGCTGCACGATCAATCATGCGTTGCGCGCCGGCCCGTACATCCTCGACCGGATGGGAACTGGTAATCGACATACCGATCCTCATAGGTGGATGGTAACGCAAATCGACATTGGAATGGGTGCGGGAAATGTGAGTTAATGCGCCACTGCCTTGCCTCAAGATAGAGTTAAGAAATCTTTAAAGATCAATAAGTTATGATCGGTGTAGGAATAGATTTCGGGACCTCCAATTCAGCCGCTGCCTGGTATGACGGAACCTCTGTCACGCTGATTCCGCTTGAGCGAACTGAGGCCATCATGCCGACCGCGACGCATCTCGATCGCGAACTCAGGACGCGCACCGGCCAGGCAGCCGTTACTCAGTACATCGAAGAAAATCGTGACCGCATTGTTGAATTGACGCCGGAAGTCATCGGCAAGAGTCAGCTGCTGACGGGTGACCGCGATGTTGAGGATCCCAACTCAGCAGCTGAGATCACTGCCGGTCTTGTCTATGGCCAGGCACATGTGGACCGTGGCATGCCGGGCAGGTTGTTTCGTGGTGTAAAGCGTTTGTTGGGAAATCCAACGATCAAACGATTATTGGTATTTAATCACCCTTTTCGACTGGTGGCGCTCATCACGCCGGTCTTGATTCATATTCGTCAGTCCATCGAGCGCGTAGTGCCGGAAACTCTCAAAGGAGTTCATTTTGGGCATCCGGTGCGATTCGAAGGCCAGGACGAGAGTCGCAATCAACTTGGCCTCCACCGACTGAAGGAAGCCTGTGACTATGCCGGTTTCGAAGATGTCACGTTTTATCCCGAGCCGGTCGCAGCGACACTGAGTTACCTGCAGGAAGCGTCAGCACCCGAAAGTGGTCGGGTACTGACGGTAGATTTTGGCGGCGGTACGCTGGACCTGAGTATCGTTGAGTTCAGCGGTCTGTCGTTCGAAGTACTGGCAACCGCCGGGGTGCCTATCGGAGGGGATCATATCGATCAGCTGATCTTCAAAGCACTGTTGTTTCCGCTGCTGGGTAAGGGCGAGGTCTGGTCCAGGGTGAAGGATGGCAAGCTGATCGAAAATGAGTTTCCGTTTGATGAATTTGAGGAGCGGCTATTGAACTGGGCGGTGACGTACACCCTCAATCAGAATCGGTATCGAGCCAAGGTAGCAGACTGTATCCGCCAGGGAGGCGGGGCTGCTGAGAAGTTCGAACGGCTGGACGAGCTGATTACGCACAACTACAGCTATCTCGTCTTCCAGAACATCAAGCGGGCTAAGGCGAATCTTTCCACCGAAGAAGAAACCCTGCTGGATATTCCGGAACTGGATATTTCCGTCAAGTTTACACGTCAGCAGTTCGAGCAGATCATGCAGGGACTGCTGGTGGAAATAGAAGCGATTGTCGACCGGGTGCTCGCCGAAGCACGGCTGCAACCCGAGGACATTGATGTCGTCATTCGCACCGGCGGCTCATCCCAGATCGCATCCGTCAGAGAGTTGCTGGAAAACAAATTCCCCGAACGTGTCACTGAGCATGATCCCTTTACCAGTGTGGCGGCGGGTCTCGCTATCGCCAGTTTCCATGGATACCAGTTCTCGGTTTAGCGCCTTGCCGATGCTTCGTCACCTCATTGTTACAGTGCTGGCCCTTGCAGCAGAACCCCTGCAGGCTGATGGTCAACCTTTTCGGGTATCGGTGATTGAAGCGGGAGCGCCCGTGTCCCAGCTTGTGCTGGGTGGAAACTTCGGCGGCGAAGGTCCTGCGTTGTTCATTGTGAGGGTTGATGCGGAGGGGATACGGAACGGTTTTCTCTATCCCGTTGATCAGGGAAGTGTCCAGCCAGAACCTGTCAGGACCATGACAATCGACACGGGCGCTATCGTCGCAGACGTGGGGCGTACCCCTGACGGTGATGCGATCGTCTGGATCACAGGAGATCATATTATTCAGTTTGATCCCTGGCGGGACACGGTACGGCACATTGGCAGGGTGCGATCGATCTACGCTGTTGCGGTACCTACCCGGATACCACGGATTAATTTCTTTCGTGATTTGAATGACGATGGTCTGGACGATCTGGTGATTCCTGATTTCAACGGATACCACGTTCAGGTTCAGCGCCGCGATGGCAGTTTTAGTGATCCGGTGGTACTGGAGGCTGCTCCTCATATGGATCTTTCCTACGAGAACTTTCCTGGGTTCCAGCCGCGGTCGTTGTTCATCGCTGACATGAATGGCGATGGCCGTAATGATGCTGTTTTTGCGATGAAAGAAGGACTCCGATACTACGCCCAGCAGGCGGATGGCACTTTCTTGAGCCGGCCATCGCTGATTACGCTGCCGCGCCGGTACGACTTTTCCGGTCGTGAGGAGCTGGCGTTGCGGTTGCGCAATGAAGATCAGTCCGACCTTGAACTGACGGGTATCTACCAGGTCAGGGACCTTGATGGCGCCGGCGGGCCGGAACTCGTGACTTTGACCCTGACCAGTCGCGGGGTATTCAGAAAAGAGACCACCTATAACATCTATCCCGGCCGCATTGACGGGAAGGGACAGGTCAGGTTTGCAGAGTTGCCCACCTCGATACTGGCATCCAGGGGCTACCAGTTTGATACCGGTGAAAAGGATCTGAACGGCGATGGCTCGATCGATCTGGCGATTTCATCCATCCGCCTGGGGATTGGCAAGATTGTCGGGGCGTTACTGACCGGATCGGTAGATTTTGACCTGGATTTCTTCCCGATGATCGGCGGGCGATATGAAGATGCGCCAGCGATCAGTCGGAAAATTACCGCACTGATTGATCTGTCATCTGGGGAGATCTTTTTTCCGTTTGTGGTGATGACTGACCTGGATGGCGATGGACATCTGGAGCTGCTGTTTCAGGATGGGTCGGAGACAATGCGCATCTATCGGGGAAGGCCAGGACCCGGCTTGTTCGATACGAAAGCGACGCTGGTCAAGGTGCCGCTGCCGGGAGATCCTGAACTTGTTGAGCTGGCGGACGTTGATGGCGATGGCTATCAGGATCTGGTGATGCGCATTGAGGCAGCGGGCAGCGACAGCCGTGTCGTCGTATTGATGACGCGCCGGCCCGGCGCGGAGACGATCAGGGCGGACTAGCGCGCATATTGCACCAAATCATTTGTACTGGTCGTCTGGGTCAGACAATTCAGGGAGGTACATAAATACGATGAAATCACACGTTGTCGGCCACTGGTATTTACCTGAATCTCGCTCGTTCTTTCCCCCCTGAGCTGCCGTGCTCGCTGCGCCGTGTTCTCGATACGGCTGCGCTCACGAGCCAGCTCAGGAGAAAAAAGCCCTTCGCGATTGTTCAGGCATTTAGTGCAATATCCGCGCTAGCGGCCGCTGCCGCCGGACTCGTTCGTGGGGATGCCGTCAAACCGGCCGCGACTGAACACCAGCAGTTGTTGTGTGTTGATTCGGTCGTAAAGGTCCTCAAAGAAGTCGACCATGTCAGGTTGGGATAACACATCGATCTCAGCAGCCAGTTGCATGTGGCTGTCAAACGTTGTGTTTCCCCGATCAAGATCCTGCCAGTAACGCCGGCTTCGTTCCTGGATGTTCTTGTCAGTTTCCATTAGCTGGCTGATGAGTCCCGCCTTGTACTGTTCAAATGTCGTGGCTGGCATATTGGTGATCTCACCGATCTGTTGACGCAGAAATTCCGTCGTGCGAGCGACTAGTACGTCTGGTGCGGCGACAGGCGACTGAATCAGGAAGGTGACTCCACCGCGCTGATAGACGGGCGCGCTGAACACGGTCACCGAATATCCCAGCTGTTGTTCGGTACGAAGAGAGGCGAAGAATGCGCTGCGCATCAGTTGCGCTGCCAGTGACGAGCGAGCTCGTGACGTGAATAATTCATCCGGGTCCTGGAGATGGAGCACGATGGAGGCATCGTTGTGGTCGATCTCCACCTCGTGCAGCCAGGGACCATCGACGTCCCTGACAACCGGCTTGGCCACATTCACTTCAGCGATGTTCAATTGGCGTTCCAGTAACATGGCGAGCGCATCGATGGCATCGGCCTCAACGTTGCCTACGACCATTGCTTCTACATCGGTGCGATCAAAGACCTTGTCTCGCCAGGTGGAAAGTTGATCGAGGCCCACCGATTCAAGCAGGGCAGCCTGCTCTTCCGGCGGCCAGCTTGACGAGAGTAGCAGGTCAACCTTTGCGTTACGGGTCTGACGTAATGGCAGTTCCGATTTCTGGTTTCGCAGTGAGCGGAGCATGTCTGCTTTCAGTACGTTGAAGCGTGCCGGATCCAGTTCCAAGCTTGGCATGATATCCAGAATCTGCTGCAGCAGAACCAGTTGTTTGTCGTTGTAGCCGCTGGTTGTGATCCGGAAACCTTTCGGGGGCGTGGCGAGGTCGTAGCCGACCCCGGCCAACAGTGCGGGATAGGAAAGGGTGTTCAACGCATCCTGAACCATTCGCAGATACAGCGAACCGAGTACGCGATCTTCCAGCTCAATCAGGCCACCGTCGTTTCTGAGGCTGATGTTGAATACGGCTCTTGGCACACCAAACGACGTATCCTGATCGGACCAGATCGTGAGTCCGTCGTCCCTGCGGGTAATACGGGGAAGTTCGGACGAGTCCGCATCCACCAGTGACAGGTTTTCGGGTATGAAAGGGTTTGGTGCTGGCAGATGCAGATTCATGTCTTCGACCTGTTGCCTTGGAATCGGGCCACGGCGAAGACGATAGCCAACATCGAAGTACTCTGTGACCTGGTCGGTCTCGACATCTGGTCCGACAATTTCCATTAACGCATTACCTGGCGTCAGCAGGTCGAGATAGCGCTTGATCAGGTCGGCGTCGAACCGTTCCATCAGATAGTTCTGCGTAATCACGTCTGCCACCGGGAACTTTGCGAAGGCCGGTGACAGGATCCTTGCCATTCTTGATGCGGGTTGCTTGTCCTGGAATCGGAAACTGAGTTCCGCGACCCGCGACTGCTCATCGTAAAGCCATTGGGCAGGCGGGCTGTTGCGCAGCATCTCAATGTAGTCGAATACGGCGTCTGTGATCTGTGGGATGTGTTCCCGGCCTTCCGGTGTCAGCGAGATATTGATGGAAATCGTACTGGTGTCCTGGTCGATTGACTGAGCCCAGGCGCCCATGCCGGTGATCCATCCTTGCTGGATCAGCGCACGATGGATGCTTCCTTCAGCTTCATGGCCGAGCAGATTGGCGATATAGGCGCCAGGTTTGACGCGGTAGTGACGATCCAGATTGGGCACCGGAAAGCTGAAGGATACCGAGTAATTGTCCTTTAGCGATTGGTGAGTCAAAACGGCGGGTAGCTGATCCGCAGTGAACAAGGGTACCGTCACGTTGAAATCCGGAAGATTGCGGTTGGGTATCTGGTTAAAGATCGGAACGACGAGCGCCTGCAGGTGATCGATCGGTTCGGGGCCGACCACCACCAGTGCCATCTGGTTGGCAGAGTACTCAGATTCAAACAGGGTGACCAACGCATCGCGGGCCGTGTCATCAAAAGAGTCGAGCGTGCCGATATTGAACTGGCCGAAAGGGTGTTCTGGGTTGACCGCCGCCTTGGAAGCCATGAACCCTCGCCAGTTATCGTCTCTGATGCGCAGCCGGTACTCGGAATCGACCGCATTTCGTTCGCGCGCAACGTAATCCGGGTCGAGAGTAGGGGAGATAAAGAAATGCGCGAACCGGTCCAGCGCCTCGGGGAAGTATTCGGGGCGGATATCGAAGAAGTAATTGGTCAGGTCCGTGGCCGTGTAGGCGTTGGCGCGTCCGCCATGAGCCTGGATGAACTTGAAATAACCGTCAGTTTCCGGGTATTTGTCGGTACCGATAAAGAGCATGTGTTCAAGAAAATGGGCGAGCCCGGGATAGCCTTCAGGGTCCGAGTAATTTCCCCTGAATACGCTTAGTGATGCCGCGGACTTGTCGGCTTCCAGATCAGAAATCAGCAGAACCTTGAGGGCGTTGTCGAGCTGGATAAAACGATAGTCCCTGTCGTCGTTAGGGCTGATCCTGATCTGCTCGACCGCGGCGACCCCCTCCGGCAGGGAGAGATTGGCGCAGCTCGAAACACCAACGATAACGACTACAATGGCAGCTATGAGAGCGACGGCGCGCATAAAGACTCTTTCCCTGGCGAAGACGATCAATACTGCATGATAGCAGGACGAACGCAATGCAAGTGCGGTGAGGAGAACTGATGTCTCGACGACACACCATCAGGGGGGCGGGCTGTACGCTCACGGTCGTTGAGTTTGGCGACCCTGGCGGGCCGCCGGTTGTAGTGCTGCATGGCCTCCGGGATCATGCCATGTCGATGCGGTGGCTGGCCGAAGCCCTCGCTGACCGCTACCGGGTCATCGTGCCGGACCTCAGGGGGCATGGTGACAGTGACAAACCCGGCAGCTACGCGCTGGTGGAGTTCGTAGCTGACCTCATGGCCGTGATACGCCATTTCGGGCTGGAAGCGCCGATACTGATTGGCCACAGCCTGGGTGGTCATATCGTTTGCAAATATGCCGCGCTTTACCCCGAGGTTGTCACCGCGGTGATTGTTGCTGACGGCCTGGGCGGACCCCCCATTGACGTGGAGAACCCCATCGAGCATCGCCGCCGGGTCTGGCAATCAAATGTCCAGACGGCGCTTGAGTTGCAGGATCACCGACGTCGGATGACCGATGCGGTAGAGGCTCGTCAGCGGCTGCGGGAGAACAATCCCCTGATATCTGAAGAACTCTGCAGGACCGTGGTTGAGTACGGGATCGAACCTCACCCGGGTGGCGGGGTTCGCTGGAAGTGGGATCCCATGGTTCCCAAGGTCTGGGGTACGTTCAATCTTGACGAGAACGAGATGAACTGGCGAATGATCGAGTGTCCGACGCTCATCGTCACCGGAGATCGTGCCATGGATCACTGGGCCAGGTTACGGCGCTATGAAGGCGACCTTGGTGTCATTCATGATAAGGCAATAGAGCGGAGTCTGGCGGCGTTTTCTGATGCGCGGCATGTTCAGATCGACGATGCCGGACACATGCTGCACTATGATCAGCCGGCACAGCTGAATACGGTGATTAAACAGTTCCTGGAAACTTTACCCGCCTGACGGGGACTGTTCGACCAGAGCAGGGTCAGGTTGTTTGTCCAGCCCCCAGAATCGATTCCAGTCTTCCAGCATCAGGTAGAGACTCGGTACCAGCAGCAATGTAATAAAAGTGGCGAACAGCACGCCGAAAGCAAGTGAGATCGCCATCGGGATGAACATGAAGGTTTCCGGGTCCTGGTTGGTCATCAGCGGAATCAGTCCGACGAAGGTCGTCACGGAAGTCAGCAGGATCGGCCGGAACCGAACCACGCCCGCCCGGGTCACCGCTTCAAACACAGGGACATTGCGGGCCCGCTGACGATTGATGTAGTCCACCAGGACCAGTGACGCGTTAACGACCACGCCGGACAGGGCGATGATGCCGAGCAGTGAGAAGAAGATCAGGTTCCAGCCCATCAGATAGTGACCGACGATCGCGCCGACGGCACCGAATGGAATCACGCTCATGATCACCAGTGGCTGCAGGTAGGATTTGAGAGGGATGGCGAGCAGGGCGTAGATGCACATGAGCGCCAGGGGCACCGTTGACACCAGGCTGTTCATCGCTTCGGAACGACGTTCCTGCTCGCCGCCGAGAGAGTAGGAGACGCCCGGAAATGTCGCATTTCTGCAGCGCCGGGCGCTGGATTCAAACGAGGTCCCCTGTTCGCAAAGCGTACGTTCAGCGGCAGACATCACTTCTTCAGGCGCGATGAGTGAACGATCCACCTCTCCCCTGACCGTAACGACACGCTGCCCGCCCTGGCGACGAATTGACGAATAGCCGGTGCCGTAGTCTGTCTGCGCAACCGACAGAAACGGTACCTCGGCCCCGTTAGGCGTTCGAATTCTCATTTCTTCCAGATTACCGAGAGAGCGTCGTTCGCTTTCCGGATAACGCACCATGACACGAACGTCATCAGTACCCCGCTGAATACGCTGGGCTTCTGCACCATAGAAAGCCTGTCTGACCTGTAATGCCAGATCGTTCAGGGTCAGGCCAAGCGGTTTGGCACTTGGCAGAATGTCCAGTTTGACTTCCTGTTTTCCGCCCCTGAAGGAATCCGTAAGGTCAAGCACGCCGGGATAGCGTGCGAGTTCCTCGCGCAGGCTTAACGCGGCACGGCGAAGTTCGTCAACATCCCGGCCCTGTAGCTGGATATTGATCGGCTCGCCGGCGCTGAAAGAATTGGATTTAAAGTTGAGTTCAATGGCATCGGTAATGTCGCCCGTCATCTCACGCCAGCGTTCCGCGATCTGTGAGGCGGTTAGACCATCGCGCTGCTGAATCGGCACAAGCCTGATGACAACTTCCGCCAGGTGGCTGCCGCCACTACCCATTCGAGGCGGACCATTGCTGCGGGCCGCGTTGGAGCCGATCGAAACCAGCGTGCCTGTGATAACTGGATGACCGAATTCCTGCTCCAGTTCGGAAGCGAGTTGTCCCGCTGCCTGTTCTATCTGCCTCGCACCGGCTTCAGTGATCTCTATGTTGACGCCTTCCGGCATATTGAGCGAGGCGAATACATTGTCACCCTCGATGGCAGGGAAGAACTGAAACACGACCCGGCCACTGATGATAAGCGCCAGTGCAAGGAGCAGAATGGCGGTCGCAATGGCCCAGGTTACCCAGCGCCATTCGAGGGAACGGATCAGGAAAGGGCGGTAGCGCTGTTCTGCAAAGCTGGTTAGCGCATTGGCAAAGATGCCTTGAAACGCGATCCATCGTTTGACGAACGATGAATGCTGGAACAGATAGCCGTCAGTTCTTCGGTGTGCAAGATGCGATGGAAGAATCAGCTGGGATTCCAGCAGGCTGAATATCAAACAGATGACGACCACATAACCGACGATCGAAAAAAACTGCCCCATGCCACCTTCCAGCAACAGGATGGGCAGGAAAGCGGCGACCGTGGTCAGGACCCCAAATATCACTGGAATGACAACTTCCAGCGTGCCTGAGATGGCAGCCTCGCGATGGTTTCGGTCGGTAGTTTCGTGACTATAGATTCGCTCGCCAACAACGATCGCATCGTCGACCACGATGCCTAGTACCAGAATGAACGACAGCACAACCAATGAACTGATGTTGATGCCGGCTGCCGGAAAGATCCAGATGGCGCCAAGCACAGCGATGGGAATGCCCGCGGCGACCCACATGGCTACCTTGAATCGTAAAAACAGCGTCAGGATCAGCAAAACCAGTGCAAGGCCGGCGTACGCGTTGCGGGTGAGGGCATCGATGCGCCGGATCAGCGACTGGGAGTCGTCGATCCAGACCGACAGGTCAAGTCCTTCCGGCAGGCGGGATCTGAGCCGTTCCATATACTGTTTTACGGCCGTCGCGGCATCGATGGTGTCTTCTTCACCAACGCGATAGACGGTGATCATGAGGGCGCGTTCGCCATTGAATTTGGCGCGCAGGTAGCCTTCCTGAAATTCGTCACGGACCTGGGCAATATCACCGATGGTCAGATTGCTGCCGTCCGGGCGAGTCATGACCACGATATCTTCGAACTCGGTACCGTGGTAGGCCTGGCCTTTGCTGCGAACGAGTACCTCGCCGCCGTCGGTCTTAATGGAACCCCCGGGCATGTCGAGTGACGCCTGCCGAATGGCGTTGGCGACAAAGCCCAGGGTCAGGCCATACTGGCGTAGCGTATTTTCAGAGACCTCGATGGAGATTTCATAGGGGCGGGCGTAATTCACACTGACCTGCGAGATCCCGTTCATGGCGGCAATCTCATCCCGGATCCTATCGGCGGTTGTCTTTAGCGCCCACTCGTCGGTGTTGCCCGAGAGCGCGAGGAGAATAGTCTGCCCCCTGAACTCCATCATTGAGACGACCGGGCGTTCTGTTTCAGCAGGGAAAGTTGAGATGGAATCGACCTTGCTCTTGATGTCGTTCAGTGCCCGCGTTGTTTCGGTGTTCAGGCTGAGTTCGGCTGATACCGTGCAGTTACCTTCACGTGCCGTTGCACTGATTCGATCAATGCCCTCCACACCTTCGATGGCTTCTTCAATACGGATGCAGACTGCCTGCTCAACTTCTTCGGGAGCGGCGCCCAGATAGGGCACAGTTATCTGAACCACGCCGGGTTCGATATTCGGGAACTCTTCCTTGTGCATGGTGGTCAGTGAGATCAGACCACCGACACAGAATATGGCCATTAGCAGGTTCGCCGCGATGGGGTTGTCGACGAACCATGTGATCATCCGGGTCATTGCCTAGTCCCCGGGGTTCTCAGCGTCTGCGGTTCGAACGCGCATGCCATCAACGACGGTCTGCAGAGGCGACAGGTTGACGCGATCGCCCGCCTGCAGCCCGGCCTGAACAAAAATATTTTCGCCGTCAAATCGCAGGATGTCGACGTCTCGAAATCGCAAACGACTGTCATCATCCACTACCAGTACCTGATGGCGATTTCTCAGTGCGACCCGTGGCAGTATCACCACATCGTCCACCTGCCGGCCATAGATTTCGGCCTGCACAAACAGGCCGACCTTGAGCGGCGTCACCACATTATTCGGGATGCGGGCGACTGCATTGACCATGCGCGTCTGCGCATCGATATCGGCTTCAAGTCGCACCAGCCGACCCTGCCATTCATATTGCTGGCCGCCGTATTGACTGCTTATCGCAACCTGTGCCTGATGGTATTCGGGAATCTCGCCGCGCTGACCCAGTGGAACGTCCAGGAAGGCGAGCTGACTGTCCGCGATGGGCAATCGAATCTCCACTGAATCGCTGGCATAGATCTGGGCGATCGCCGTCCCCCGTTGTACGTACTGGCCAAGGTCCACACTTTTTGAACGAACCAGGCCTGTGTAGGGCGCCTTGATCTCGGTACGCAGGAGATCGCGCCGCGCCTGATCCAGCGCGACACGCGCATCCTTAAGCACGGCTTCGGCGACGCGGTGAGTTCGTCGTGAACTTTCAAGATCTGACTGGCTGGCAAGGTTCTGGTCTACCAGTTTTTGGCGCCGCGACAGTTCGAATCGCGCATGGTCTTCTTCGGCGATGGCGCGGGCATGAGTCGCGCGCGCACGCTCCAATGCGGAACGGTAGTCGCTATCGTCGATTCGGATCAGAGTTTGGTTTGCTTCGAAATAACCGCCGGCGACCAGACTGGATGAAACCCATTTCACGCGACCAGAAACTTCCGGTATCAGCGCGCTTTTGATTTCCGGCTCCACGGTGCCCTGGGAGCGGACTCGTAACTGGACCGCCCTGGGTGTTACTTCGGTGACGCGGATCAGCGTCGCAGTGGCTTCCGGTTCCACCTGCCGTGGCGCGGGCGCGGTTGCCACGAGGCCGTAGGCCATGACAACGGCAAGAAACAGTACCGCGATGGTGATGATGCTCTTGATGGCTGTACTACCCATTGGCAACGTCCCTGCTTTGTTGCCTGAGAGCGATCTGCACCGATTCATCGATCAGGGTGAAGTAACGCCGGACAGCCTCACCAAGGCGTGTTGAGTCACGTTGTTCGATGGCGTCGGTCATGTCGTTCAGAATGCCGGTACGACTGTCGCTGTGGATATCGATATTCAACCGCGGGCGATAAAGCCGGGCCATGAATTGCATACGAATCCCGTTCAGAATCAGTCGCAGAACGAGATTCTGGTTGATCTCAACGAAGGCAAGCGCGAGTTCCCGCCACAATGGACGTTCGCTTTCGCCGGCTTCAATCCGAACGGCTTTCATGCGCTCCACGATATCCTGCAGCCGCTCGACGTCTTCGGTGCTGGCGGTAGTAATCGCATTCTCCGCTGACGTCGATATCAACAGGGTCAGGATTTCGAAGATCTGGCTAATCAGCCTGGGATCCGGCACATCGTCCAGATTCAACATCGGGCCGAGTACGCCAAAAGTGGCATCTTCCACCGGGACGACCCTGACGCCCCCCGGTGTGATGTTGGCGATACCCAGTTGCTGAAGTTTCTTGAGCGCTTCCCGGACGGCGCCTCGATTCACACTGAAGCGCGCGGCGAGTTCTCGTTCCGAAGGCAATCGTTCGCCGGGCCGATACTGGCCACCGAGGATTTCGTCGCACAGGATATTGGCAACTTCTTCGCTGCGGGTTGCCGGTTGCATAGGCTTCGCTCTTTTGGTCTGACCAAATTGGTCGGGCCATTATAGGGAGCGTGTGTTTCATTGCAAAGGGCGGGCGCTCAGATCTGTCAGAATGTCTGGATGATCAAGGATATAACCGGCGTGGCAACGGCGATTCTGGAGGGGTTCGCCGGCTATCGGCGTACATTTCGAGAGGTCACGAATGGTGCCCAGGACCGCTTCGAGCGGGCCGACTGGACTGCGGTGCAGGCCGCTTCCAGTGAACGGATCGGGTTGTACCGTACTCACACCGATCGTATTGCCGCGCAGATCCAGACCACCGACAACATTCACGTCTGGTCCGAGATCAGATCTGCCTATACGGCCCTGATTTCAACGCACCGCGACGGTGACCTGGCTGAGACCGTGTTCAATACGATCTATCGCAAGATGGACCCGATGACCGGGTCCATGTCCGATCAGTTTGCCTTCGTCAATACACCAGGCTGGCAGGTTCCCGCCACGGCGAAGCTGCCGGTCACCGGGTTTGGCCCATCGCCCAACATCGGCTTACTACTTCGTGAAGTGTTGACGAGCCGTGGCTTCAACGTTCCCTGGCAGAACCTCGACCGGGATATAGAGCTGATGTTATCGGTCATGAAGTCATCGATTCCGTTGTTGCGAAATCCCCAGCATATTCGGCTGGAAATTCTCGATCCGGTGTTCTTTAGAAACAAGGGCGCCTATGTCATCGGCCGGATGGAAATTGGTGAACACCAGTTTCCTGTTGCGATCCCAATCCAGCATGCCGGGGACTCGCTGTATGTCGACACGATTCTCTGGAACGAAGATGACCTGTCTGTCATTTTCAGTTTTACGCGTTCGTATTTCATGGTGGATGTTGAATGTCCTGCGCGAATGATTGCCTTTCTGGCCGAACTGCTGCCGCAGAAGCGTATCTGGGAACTCTATACGTCGCTGGGATTTTTTAAGCATGGCAAGACGCTGTTCTATCACGGCCTGACTGATCACCTGCAGACGGCTCCGGACGAATTTCGCGTTGCCGAGGGCATCAAGGGGCTGGTGATGTGCGTGTTTACGCTGCCGTCTTACCAGGTTGTGTTCAAAGTTATCCGGGAGCGATTCCCGTCCAGTAAACGGGTCACGCCCGAGCAGGTGAAGCAGGCCTACTATCTTGTCAAAACCCACGATCGGGTCGGGCGAATGGCCGATACCCAGGAGTTCATCAACCTGCGTTTCCCAAGGAGCCGATTTTCAGATGCCGTGCTCGAAGAGTTGATCTCGACCTGTGGTGCATCCGTTGATGTGGCTGAAGATGAAGTGACGATTGCCCATCTCTATACAGAGCGGCTGATGACGCCACTGAACCTTTATGTGCAGCGTGCCAGCGAGTTTGAGCTGGAACAGGTGCTGGAGGATTATGGTCGTGCCATCAAACAACTCGCGGCGGCGAACATCTTTCCCGGTGACATGTTGATGAAAAACTTTGGCGTCACACGGCACCGGCGCGTTGTGTTCTATGACTACGATGAGATTTGCTATCTCACCGACGTTAATTTCCGCGAGATTCCGTTGGCGGCTGGCGACCAGGAGATGATGGCGGCGGAGCCCTGGTACGAGGTCGATCCCTGGGATGTGTTCCCGGAGGAGTTTGGCCGTTTCCTGTTTCCTTCCGAGCACATGAAGTTGCTGTTTTGCGAGCATCACGAGGATTTGTTTTCCGTCGGTTTCTGGCAAGAGCTGCAGCAGCGGATTCGCGGCAATGAGGTGCTGGATGTCTATCCTTACGGCCAAAAGCGGTCATTTCGCCGCAACCTTGGCGATAGTCAGCAGACGGAGTAGCCGCCTGCCGATGGACGCACGCGAGGCCTTCCGTCCTAAGGGGGAATTTGAGGTTGCGTCCAGTCTCACGTCTGGAATAATCCGCCTTTCTCTGCTTGCTTTGCACCGGATGAAAGTTCCGTCCATTTTCTATCGTATTTATGAGCGTTTTCTCTGGCGCCAGATTCATGGTGGTCCCAAACCACACCACATTGGCCTGATCGTCGACGGAAATCGTCGTTTTGCACGCGTGAAAGGGCTGTCCAACCCGAATGAGGGGCACTCGGCAGGCTCGGAGAATCTCGAGGAATTTCTGAACTGGTGCTGGCGGCTTGATATCAAGATCGTCACGCTCTATGGATTTTCCACCGAGAACCACAAGCGTAGTTCGGAGGAGGTGGACTACCTGATGCAGCTGATCCTTCGCAAGCTGCGGGAATTCCAGGTTGATCCGGTCATTGCCCGGGAGCGGGTCAGGGTCAAGGTGATCGGGCGGCGAGGCGATCTCTCTGAGGAAATGGTGCAGGAAATCGACAAAATCGAGTCTCAGACCAGAGACCATGACCGGTTCATTCTGAACATCGCCATCAGTTACGGCGGGCGTGCAGAAATTGTTGATGCTGTGCGAAAAATGGGCAGGGAGATTCAGGCCGGCAATCTGTCACCGGAGTGTATCAATGAGGAGATGTTTTCCTCCTACCTTTACACCGAGGGGCTGCCGGACCCGGACCTGATTATTCGTACTTCCGGCGAGGAACGATTGTCCGGGTTCCTGCTCTGGCAGAGTGCCTATTCAGAACTCTATTTCACCGAGGTTTATTGGCCGGCGTTTCGACAGATTGATTTCTGGCGTGCCATTCGCGTTTATCAGCAGCGAGAACGGCGTTTCGGGCGCTAATTTACAAAATTCCCACAATTGTATTGCCATCAGTCTGATGGGGACTGAGGACTGGTCTATAATCACCGCTTGAGCCGACAACAAGAATCCTGTCCTGAATGGGCTGAATGATGGCTGACAATACCCAGTACAGTGTTCCTGCGGGCACGCAGGAGGCGGAAGATCACGTTGAAAAAAGGCCCTGCCTGATCATGATCAAGGGCGATTTCATCGGCCAGGTCTATGAGCTGGAAAAAGATGTCACCATGATGGGTCGCAGTGACGATATTGACCTGGTGGTTTCTGACGTCAGCATCTCGCGTCGGCATGCCATGATCGTGAAGCGTCTCGAGGACTATCACGTGTCAGATCTGGGCAGCACCAATGGTACCTTCCTGAACAAGGAGCCGGTCAAGACTGCGACACCGCTCAAGGAAGGTGACAAGCTGACCCTGGGTCTTGTGACCTTCAAGTTCAGTTATCAGGATGAAGATGATACGGAGTATCACCTCATGCTGCGGAACATGGCGATCAGGGACGGCCTGACCCGCGTATACAACAAGCGTCACTTTACCGAAGCGCTTGAGAAAGAATTCGACTACAACCGGCGCAATCAGTCCGGGCTCGCCCTGATACTGTTTGATATCGATCATTTCAAGCGGATCAACGATACTCACGGTCATCCGGCCGGTGATTTCATTCTTAAGCATCTCGCTCAGCTTATTGAGAAGGAGGCGAGGGGATACGATCTTTTTGCTCGTTTTGGCGGCGAGGAGTTCGTTCTGATGCTAAGAGGTGCGACACTGGACGCGGCCGCCGGGCTCGCTGAACGAGTTCGTGTCGTGATTGAAGAGTCTTCGTTCGAGTACGACGAAGTCACTCTTTGTGTCACCATTAGCCTTGGCGTTGCATTTTGGAGCGGAGATGAGTCGATATCCTCACCTGATGAGTTGGTGGAAGCTGCTGACAAGCAGTTGTATCGAGCCAAGAATGCCGGTCGTAACCAGGTCTGTTACGAGGGTATGGAGTCTGCCAACGACTAACGGCAGGCCGTCGTTGCAGTACCTGCCATGAACACTGTTGTTTCCGAAAAGCCTGATCGACAAGGTCCCTGGCGTTCACGTTTTTACCGCCTTATCACCTGGCTTGTAACCCTAGGCTGCTTCTACCTGGTTTTTTCCCGCGTCCAGGGCGCCGCCGAAAGGCAGGGTACCACCGCGCTGGGTTACATCATCGATTTCTTTGCCGATGCCGACTGGATGCACTGGCTGATGTTGATGATTCCCTATTCGGTGTTCTTCTTTCTGGTGGATTCGCACGCAACCTGGCGCGTGATCAAGTGGTTTAATGCTCCCGAGATCAAGTATCGCAACGTGTTGCCGATTCGTGCGAGCGCGTATGTCCTGTCGCTCGTCAACGAACAGGTGAGCAAGGGAGCGATGTCCTTGTATCTGCTTCGTCGTTACGACGTGCCGGTATGGCAGGCCGTCTCGACGATGATTCTTCTCGGTATGGTTGAGATATACCAGCTCCTGCTCTTTTCAGCCCTTGGCGTTTTCATCTACTTTGAACTGGTCGTTTCCGCTGCAGACCAGTCCGAGTTGCCGCTGCTGACGATCCTGATCAGCGTCTATGTGGTGGCGCTGGTCTATTTTCCGTTACACCTGCTTTATTTCCGGGGCCTGCTGCTGCCGTCGTCAGGAATCCGGGATCAGCCGCTGTTGCGCGCGTTCAGAATGGCTCGTTTCCGGGACTATGTACTGGTCCTGTTATTCAAGGCGCCGAATCTGTTGGTAGCGGTGGGGGTTTATACGGCGGCGCTGGGATTGTTCAATGTTGACGTCGGTTTCGGCCAGATGCTGGCGCTACTTCCGGTGATTTTTCTGGCGGCGGCCCTGCCGCTACCTTTCCATGCCGGTGCCCTGGTGCTTTGGACAGTTCTGTTCCCGGATTTTCCTGAAGTGGGCGTCTTTTCGCTGGTGATGCACACGTTTTTCGTTATTTTCAATGCCACGATTGGTGTGATCTTCCTGCCGCTGGCCAACCGTGAACTCTTTGTTAATCGGCTCAGCGCTGGCGAGTCCGTAACAGGACGATCGCCCGATCAATCATCGAAGCAATAGTTGTCGCGACAAGAACCCATCCGACAATCTGGAACAGATTCTCGGGCAGGATGGTCAGCCCAAGGCCCGACTGTACCGTTGGCACTGCCGCCAGAACGAAGTACGCAATACCATTGTAGCGCCCCAGTGAACTGGCCCGGAGGGGGCTGCCGGCAAGCGCCTTAGAATCAAGCATGTATTGTATGAATGCGGCGATGACCAGGATGGGCAATAGCCAGGGAACGAATCCTGCTCCGGCCAGAGCGGCAAGTGTTACCGCCACGAACACCGCATCGCTGCCGTGATCGAGCAGGCCGCCCAGTGGTGAACTCAGGTCGTGTTTTCTCGCCAGGTATCCATCCAGCGCGTCGGTGATGATCGCGATCACCATCAGGATCGCTGCGACACGCCAGTGGACGGTCGTGATGGCCATATAGGTGGCTGGCGCCAGCAGCAGCCGTGAACCGCTGAGCGCGTTGGGTAGGGTGAAATTGTTCATCTCGCTTGGCGCCATGATAATGTCGGCTGAATGGGCCGTATACCCGGGTGATGAGGGCTTGTTATGAACAGATTGCGAGTTGTGCTAATCATGATACTGCCGGTCCTGTTGGGTGTGGGGCCCTGCACCGGCGGGCCGAGAATGATAGCGGCTGTTCCAGGCGGTGTACTGACCGGTCAGGTGGCGACAAGGCCGGTGACCGATTTTTCCTTTGTTGCCGATGCGGGCTTGTGCGCCCTTGAGACACGGCCTGACTTCCCTCATTCGGTGACCGTGAACTGCTTCAACGATGGGCCGGATCTTTACGTTGGTTGTATGGGATGTGAAGACAAGGTGTGGTCGACCTACGTCGCAAATGATTCGAGCGCCAGGATCAGGATCGCGGATACCGTCTACGCGGTGACGATGAACCGGATCACAGATCCCGAAGAAATGGCTGGACCCTGGCTGAGTCGTTGGCAAAAAGCCCGCGGGAATACGGACGCGCCGCGAATTCCTGAAGGTTACTGGCTCTATCGCCTGACTTCGAGATAGTTCGTGGTTGTCGCGATCACGGGTGCGAATGGCCACCTGGGCGTGCGTCTGATCCGGGCGCTGGGTAGCACGCGGGTTCGCGCCCTGGTGCGCTCCGAACGTGCTGCAGCCAGCCTGAAAGAAGTCTTTGCCGATAACCTTGACGTTCGTATTGTCGACTATGCCGATGCCGCGCGCCTAGCCGAGGCGACCAGGGGATGTGATTATCTGGTGCATCTCGTTGGCATTATCAAACAGTCGAAGCACAATTCGTTCGAGCAGGCGCACGAAGCGCCTGCAACTGCGGTTGCCGGGGCAGCCGCGGGAAATCGCCTTCGCGGCATCGTTAGTCTCAGCATTTTGGGTGCGGATATCAGTTCCGAAAATGCTTGTTTCGCATCCCGCGGTCGCGCCGACGAATATCTGTTGGCCGGTGACATTCCGGCGCGAATTATCCGGGTGCCAATGGTCCTTGGGGAAGGCGACTATGCGTCTGCTGCGCTTTCCCGTCTGTCTGTTCGTCGATTCGCCTTTACTTTCCGTGCGACCAGTCTGGAACAGCCGATTGATGCTGACGATGTCATTCGGGCGCTGGTATGTTCTGTGGCTGAAAACTTCCAGCCAGGGATAGCTGAACTGGCGGGTCCTGAATCGCTGACCCGCCGCGCATTGATTCATCGCTTCAGTGCGGTAACCGGGGGGGCGCCGCTGGTCATCTCATTGCCTCTGGGTATCGGGATGGTGTTGGCCAGGCTTGCGGAGATGATGGCCAATCCGCCCGTGACCCGGGCCATGCTGGGTGTGCTCGATCATGATGACGACATTGATCCCTTGCCCGCCTGTCGCCAGCTCGGTATCGAGCTGACTGGACTGGATCAGACCATCCGTCGTGTTACCGCCGGACAGATGGATCAGGGGGACACAGAATATCGTCGCTGATGTCCTGGATGTTTTTCACGCCGCAGAGTGCCATGGTTCCATCGATTTCCCGGGAAATGATGTCCAAAGCCATTGATACGCCCGCCTGACCGAGCGCGCCGAGACCGTAGATGTATGCCCGCCCTACCATGGTTGCCTGGGCGCCCAGGGCAAGGGCCTTTGTAACGTCCTGGCCCGAGCGAATACCGCCATCGACCCAGACTTCGATGTCACTGCCGACTGTTGCAACGATGGGGGCAAGTCGGTCGAGCGAGGCTGATGCACTGTCGAGTTGCCTGCCGCCGTGATTGGAAACCACGATTGCGTCAGCGCCGGCGTTGACGGCGTGGCGCGCGTCTCGTTCATCCATGATTCCCTTGATGACCAGCTTTCCGGGCCATTGGTCTCGAATCCACCGAATGTCTTCCCAGGTCAGTGTGGGGTCGAATTGGGTTGCGGTCCATCTGCTCAGCGAATCAAGATCGTCTGTGCCGCTGACATGACCGGCGATGTTACCGAACTTGAAGCGTCGGGTTTGCGCCATGCCCAGCGCCCACCCCGGGTACTGCAGGATATCGAGCAGGTTCTTCAGTGTCGGGCGAGGGGGAATTGAAAGTCCGTTGATAATATCTCGATGTCGCTGGCCCATGATCGGCAGATCGGCGGTGACGATCAGGGCGGAGCAGTTTGCTTCTTTGGCACGTGCAATCAAACGTGTAATGAACTGTCGGTCTCGCATGACATAGAGCTGGAACCAGAAGGGTTTGGTGGTGGCTTCGGCGACGTCTTCAATCGAACAGATGCTCATGGTGGACAGACAGTACGGAACACCGAAGGCTTCGGCCGCGCGGGCCGCTTTGATTTCGCCATCGGCGCACTGCATGCCCGTCAGGCCAACCGGCGCCAGGGCGACCGGCATCGTAACTTCTTCGCCTAGTATGGTTGACTGGATTGAGCGCTGATCAATATCAACCAGTACGCGCGGCATGAGTTTGTATCGGCTGAATGCGGCTACGTTGTCCCTGAGTGTATTTTCGGCCCAGGAGCCTGACTCCGCGTAGTCCCGGAACATTTTTGGAACGCGCTTGTGGTAGAGCTTTTGCAGGTCGTCAATGCAGGTAATCATCGCCATGGTCACTATCTTAGCTGAGCGTATTCAACAACCGCACAAATGTTTGTTGGCAATCGCCATCCAGCTTGAGTGTTGCGAGATCATCCGCCCGGGTGATACCGCGATTGATGATGGCAATGGGTTTGTTGGTCCGGTGGGCATGGCGGCAGAATCGAAACGCCGAGAACACCGTCAACGAAGACCCGACAACCAGGACGCCATCGGCGGAATCAATGCTTTCGACCGTCGTGTTGACAATATACCTGGGGACGGCACCGCCGAAAAAGACGACATTGGGTTTCAGTACGCCACCACACCGCCGGCATTCCGGTATCCTGATCTTGACAGACTCGGTGCTCACCTCAGCATCGCCGTCAGGGGCAATGGTAACTGCCTGCTCGGAGAGCCCCGGATTTAACGTTGAAAGACGAAGCTGCATATCCTGCCTTGTCGACAGGTCTCCGCAATCGAGACAGATCACCTGGTCGAGGCGTCCATGCAGTTCCACGATCCGTTGGTGTTCTGCCTTGTGATGTAACTGGTCGACGTTCTGGGTCACGAGAAGTTGAACAATCCCGCGCCGTTCCAGGTCTGCCAGGCATCGATGCGCCTGATTCGGTAATGCCTCACGAACTGCAGGCCACCCGGCGAAACTGCGAATCCAGTAGCGTTGTCGATCGACTTCAGAGCTCAGGAAATCCCGGTGCTGTATTGGATTGGGTCGCTGCCACTCGGCGGCGGCGTTGCGATAGGTGGGAATGCCAGATGGTGCGCTGCAGCCGGCGCCCGTAATCACAACAAGTCGCGGGTGATTTGCGATGAATTCGTACAGCGGTCTGCTCATGGTTCTTTGTCAGATGTCGTATTCATCTGCCTTGACGTCGCTTGTATGTCACCGCTGAGAGAATCTTCAGTGTGTTTACACTAACTGATCCAGGAGGAGTGTGATGAGAAAATTTCTACTATCAATCGCAGTTTGCTGTCTGCTGCCCGGCTGTGCGTCAACCGGGTCTGGTGAAAGACATCGTCTGAGTTCAGCGGACATTGCCGAACTCTGTGCGACGGAAGACTCAAAGCTGCGTGGTTCACTTTCTGCGGAGCAGATCGAATTTCTGTGTGGTTTGTTTGCAGTGCCGGGCGGCAGATTCGGTGCCAACGGTGCTGCACTGAATTGCCAGCGTCACTGCGCGTACAGCGCCGCCGCAGAATGTTGTGTGGATAAGGAAAAGGGCGGCACCGACTGTTGTAACGCGTCGGACGAACTGACGATACTGTTTCCCTAAGCTATTGCTTTAGTTATCGTCAGGCGGGTTCGCTGGCTTTGGCGCAGTTGATACAAAGGGCAGTGTAGGGGATTGCCTTCAGTCGCTCTTCGTTGATCTTGTTACCGCAACGAACGCAATTGCCGTATTCGTCCTCGTCAATCCTCGCCAGCGCTTTGTTGATGCTGGCGAGTTCCTCACGGCCCTCGGCATCAAGTTGCGCAACAACTTCATCGTTGCTTCGCTCGATATTCTGTTCGGCAAAATCGGCGCTAATCTCTTCCCGCTGATGGATGTGGCGGTGGGTCCTCGCCACCCTGGCCAGCAGTTCCTCTTTCAGCTTCTCCAGTACCGGCCTGGCTTCTTCAGGTTTCATCGCTCCTCCTGTTACATTGCTTACTATAACGATGGCAGTCGTTCCAGCCATTGATACGCGTCAAGTTTTGACGAGGTGGAATGGTCCGCCTTGACGGATGTCATGGCTTGTTAGGTCCTGGTAGGTGTACATTCTTCTCTGCTGTGCGGTCAAGGGTGGGGTAATGCGCTTATTGATGGTTACGATATTGGTGGTCCTGGCATTCGGTGCCCGGGGAACTGATATCAACGAACTGATGCGGGACATGGGTGACACCATGCTGCGCATGTTGCCCGCGCTGCACCAGGAGTCACCGGATCGAAAGGTCCTGATGGAAAACCTGGTGCGACTGGATTATCTCTTTGATAAGGCAGAACCACATCTTACCGCCCGACAAGTCAATAGCAGGGTCACCTACAATCTGATCAGGCGTCGTCTGGATGAATCCATTGCGCTCGGTGGGCACCGTAATCTTGTCTCCCTGCGAAGTTCGATATCAGAGACCTTTGAATTGTGTGCTTCGTGTCATTCGCAAGACGGCGTGGCGGTTGCTGCTTTCGGCGTCAGCAAGTTAAGGGAACTGGATGAATTCGAGGCGGCAGAGTTCAGTTTCCTCACTCGCGACTATGGCGCTGCGCTCACGTCGATTGGCAATTACCTGGAAGGCGAAACGCGCGAGCCACAACGTGATCAGCTGGCGGTAGAACGAATACTTGCCATTGGCGCAGAGTTTTATGCAGATCCGGTCTTTACCGCCAACAAACTGACAGAAGTTCTGCCGGTGTTGACGGGCAGGACGCGGGACAGAGTCCGTGACTGGATCAGCGTGTTTGAACGAATCGCCGATGACGACAGCGGGCTCTTTTCACCGTTTGTTCCGCGCGATATCCCGGCGATGGATCGTTTTCTTTCAGGGGAATGGTCGACGATAGAGACGACGCTGGGCGTCCACGAACGTGAAGCCTATTGGGTGGCGATCCGCGGTGCGCTTTCCCGGACACTGACCCGGTTTCCCGACCACAAGGACGTTCCAAAAGTGCTGTATTGGCTGGCGGTCAGCGACCGGGCGCTGTTTTACCGATATTACAATGCATTGTCGACGGCCTATCTGGAGAGCTGTATTGAGGACTACCGAAAGCATCCCTATGCAGAACGATGCCTGGAAGAGTACGAATTCCTGGTGTTGATTAACTTTTCCGGTTCGGGTGGGACGCAGGTGCCATTCGAGGTACAGGAACGTTTGAACGAGCTTCGCAGGCGTGTCCGCTAACCTGGCCTGCAAGCTTGTCCTAGGATTCCTCGACCGGTGTGGTATCCATTTGCCATAGTCGCGAAGTAAGGCCGACGATCACGGCGACGACGACCATCGCTCCTGCGCACAGGATCAGCGCTGCACCGGGGCCGAGCCATTTGCTGAGATAGCCACTCAACAGGGTTCCTACCGGGCCTGCACCCATGAAGGCGAACGAGTGGAAAGCCATCATGCGGGAACGCTGATCGTCTGGAGACTGTTCCTGCATGATGGTTCTAAGCAGCGTCATCGCAACACCGCCACACGAACCCCATAGAAAAATCACCACTACCAGGCTCGCGAAACCGAGTCCCAGTCCACCGACACCGAGGATGATCGCACCCAATATCAGCGCCAGAAGAACGGCGCGGCCCTGCCGATGGACATCGCCGAGGCGGAGCAGGGCCATGATCGTCAGAATGAAGCCAATGGAATTGGCGATATTGATCCAGGCGATCTGCTGCGATGTCCCGGCGTACACTTCCCGTACAATGAGAGGGACGGTCACAATGTATGAGCCCATGAAGAAGGCACCAATGGCGAAGTTGAGTATCACGACGCGGCTCATGTAAGGGGATTCCCTGACACTGCGATAACCCTCGATGAGCGACTCCTTCAGTTCATGGGGGAGCGAATGTGTGCTTCCGGGTTTGCTGGACGATCCTTTGGGGGGCACCTGCATCAGGTAGAAGGCAACAACCCCCAGTAACAGCAGAACGGTCTGCCCCGACAGGAGGCCAATAGCACCGACCCGATCTGCCTGGGAGGCGGCAGCAAATCCCAGCATCTGGATGCCGAACTGCAACATGCTGACTTGCATAACCCGGCGCTGAATAGCGCCTTCGGCGATCGTGTTAAGCAGACCGTCCCGTGCGGGCGTGACCGTGGCCTGAGCGATGCCCATGACCAGCGCATAGGCAATCACGCCACTGTAGGTCAGTCCGAAGGCCGCAATCATCAACGCGAGTGTCATGGGCGCCAGGGCGCCCAGGGTCTGGCCAATGAGTAATAGGCGCTTGCCGCCGAAACGATCGGCGAGGCTGCCGCCAACGAGCATCAACAGCATCGAAGGCAGTAGCAATGACATCTGCGCAATGCCCACCTTGTCCGCCGGTGCATCCAGTACGATCGTTACCAGCCAGGCGAACAGTACCGACTGAATGCCGGCCGTCAGGAACCAGGTACCACTACCGACGAAGTAATACTGGAGGGGTCTCAAGATCTGTTGGACTGCAAGGTCTCACGGACGAATGTCATTACCATAGCCGCGCCAACGAAGCCGAGTCCAGCCGTAGCGAAGACAGCCGGCGTCAGCATGAAGGTCGCGGCGACATATCCAATCAGTGCCGGCCCCGCGAACCACCCTGAATCTCCGATCAGGCGCCAGACACCGAGAAATTCACCGCGCTGGTCGGGTGGTGCAAGGTCAGCGCCCAGGGTCATATTGATGCCGCTGCCAAGACCGTTGCCGATACCGCAAGCGACAGCGACAGCCAGCAAGCCGATGAAGGAGCCGGCCAGGGGCATTGCAGCAAGGCCGATGGATTGCAGTAGCAGGCAGGCGTTGGCTGAGTGGCGGCGACCCAGTGTATCCATGATGTATCCGGCAAGCGGGAACAGCGTCATATCGACGCCGGATGCGATCCCGACGATGAGGCCGATATCGGCGGCATCCAGGCCGATGCTTTCTCCCCAGAGTGGCACCAGTAGCTGTCGACCGGCGCGAACGACCGTCAATAACAGCACCGCGACTCCTGTTGTTGCAAAGATCCGTCGATGTTGACCGATGACATGGGGGATCAACCGGATGAGATCAGGCGATTCATCGTGATGAGTGCGACGATTGGCCTTGATCGTGAACAGCACAAGGATGAATGACATCGCTGCGATCAGCGCGACGATGGCGAACACGACGCCGAAACCCAACTTGACCGCGATGAACCCGCTGGCGATCGGGCCGATGAGGTTACCGAATCGCTGGATACCGGCCATGAGCGCGATTGCCCTGCCGCGCTGGTGCGATGGCACGTCTTCACTGATATGGGTTAGCCGCGCCAGCAGCCAGGTAGACATGCCGCCGCCGAAGAACAGTGCGGCGATCGCGAGTGCTGTGCTGGTTGTGATTTGTGAGGCGGCGAGCCCTGTAGCAGCCATGATGCCGATGCCAATCAGCATGGTGACCTTGTCGCCCAGGCGTGCGGCAGCGTATCCGGCCGGGACATCGCTTGCCATGTTGCCCAAGCCTCTCAACGCCAGTACAGCTGCTGCGATGCCAGGGCCGCCGCCCAGATCCAGTGCATAGAGAGGTAAAATCAGTACTACGCTCCCCTGGCATATCGACATCAGCAGGGAGGGGAGGTAAACCGAGAACAATAGTGAACGGTACATCTCCCACGTCGACATGGAAGACGCGGTAGTCATCGGAATCCAGGTTGTGTCAGTTGACGGCAGCGCGCTATCTTAGCGGGATGCACGGCAGGTAGAAAGCGGTGGTGTGCGGGCAAAAAAAGGGCCCCGGAGGGGCCCAACGCTATGCGGCTTCTTCGTAGGTCCTTTCGTCCTCCGCGGAGAATCGGCGCGCTTCGGCCAAGCCTTCCGCGTCCATGGATTCTCGCTTGACGCGACGCTCTTCTCGCATCAGTTCCAGCGAGACAGGGTCGATTTGTCCAAACAGCAGAGGATTCAGGTGAAAGCCTAACTTCGTGAAATTAAACATGTTTCCTCCAATGGGTACTTCTTGGTGCTGCGATGCAGCGATGTATTGATACGTAGTATACGTAAGTTATGATGACATGGATCTATAATTGATAATCGTGATGATAGTGATGTTCTGCGTTGATTCGGTTATTAAAACTGTGTTCCTATATAAATAGGGATTAGTGGAGAGAAGACAAGGCCATGCAGTGTCCCAAATGCGAAGGTGAGACAGATCGCGTCTACGATGGGGATGTCCAGATTGACCGTTGCAACCATTGTCATGGTCTCTTCTTCGACCAGCTGACCCAGCGGGACCTTGCCCTGGTTGCTGACCAGACCGGTCTCGATTCCGGGGACGAGGAGTTGGGTGCCGAGTTCAACGATATGGTCTACGTTGAATGTCCCCGGTGCGACCGCATTATGGATCAGCGCCTGATCGAGGATCCGGTGCGAATCCGGTTCGAGATTTGCACCAGTTGCCATGCGACCTTCCTGGATGCCGGCGAGTTTCGTGAATACATGTCTGATCGATGTCGAGATCATTTTGTAGCGCTGCTGCCGGAAAGCGCCTGATTGCCTGGACTGACTTGATTGACTTGGTGTGGGAGCGCCTTTAGCGTACGGATTCACGCTGTAGTCACTGTCTGCCATGCAAATCGCCCAGATTGATCTGACCCGGTATTCCAACCAATTCTCTTCCTATACTGAACTTCGTCTGCACGAGAATCGCGTGCAGAGCATCGCGCTCCTGAACGGAGACGTGATCGCCAATACCCGGGATACCAGTGGTGGTGTTTCGGCGCGCGTGTTTGATCAGGGTGCCTGGGGTTTTTCCTCAAGTGCTGATCTGGCCAATCCATCCATCGAGGCAACCATCAAGGCAGCGACCAGTAATGCCGGCTTCCTCGCGCGCCGAACCGGTGATCCGGCGGCGACCCTGCCGCGTTCGGCGGGGAACAGGAACAGTGATTTCAGCTCGAACAAACAGCCCCTGAGCCAGGAAGAGAAGATCGCGTTCCTGCGTCGGATTGACCAATACATCACAAAGAACTGTCCTGATCTCGTGTCGCGACAGGTATCGATGAATTGCCTCGATATGGAAAAGATGCTGCGTACATCTGAAGGAGCGAGTGGCTACAACATTACGACGCGCGCTCTGCTCCGAGTAGCGCTCACCACGCGCAACGATCAGGGCGAGCCCATCGAGTTGTCGGAAGGGTTTGGTCATCGCGGGCAGTTTGAAGATGTATTTCCAACCACCGATGAAGCAGAGATTGTCGTTGATAAGTTGTATCGGCAGTTGCTGGACAAGAAGCAGGCGGTCAAGCCGGTGTCCGGATATCACGACGTCGTGCTGGCATCCGATCTCGCGGGCATTCTTGCTCATGAGGCGATTGGCCATACCACCGAAGGCGATATTGTCAGGGCCGGGTCAATTGCGGGGGACCATGTTGGTCAGCAGGTCGCCAGTGACCTGGTGACGATGGTCGATTTTGCGCATACCTATGAGGGGGAGACATTGCCGGTTCCGGTTTATCTCGATGATGAGGGGGTGGAAAGTCAGGATACCGTGTTGATTGACCGGGGGATTCTGCAGTCGTTTATGCATAACAAGGACAGCGCACAGTTTTTTGGTGCGGAACTGACTGGCAATGCGCGCGCGTTCAGCTATTCTGACGAGCCTTTGGTCCGAATGCGTAATACTGCAATCTTGCCGGGCCAGGACAAGTTTGAGGACATGATCGCCGCCATCGATGATGGCTACCTGTTGATGCGACCTACCAACGGACAGGCCGACAGTACCAGCGAATTCATGTTTGGTGTGCAGATGGGTTACGAGATCAAGGATGGCAAGCTGGGTCGCGCCACTACCGACACCACGATTTCAGGCATCGCTTTCGACATGCTGAAGGAAATCGACATGCTGTCCGATGAGATGGTCTGGAGCTGCGCTGGCATGTGCGGCAAGAAGCAGCCCATGCCGGTGGGGATGGGTGGGCCTGCGGTAAAGACCAAGGTCTTCATCGGCGGTGAGTAGGCCTCGTCCATGACTGAACAATCACTGGCCAGGCAAACCCTGGCAGGCATTCTGAGGGCAGGATTTGACAAGGCGACCTGCCGCGTCAGCCAGGATGAGTTGCATGAACTTCAGGCGGAGACGGGCGAGATAAACCTGTTTCGCACCAGTTTCGAGACTGATGTCTCTCTTTCGGGTATCGCCGGTGGCAGACGCGCTTCGCTTTCTATCAACAAGACTGACGAGGCGGCAGTCGGCGCCGCGATTAACGATCTTAAGACGATGGCGGACGGCGCTAACGAAGATCCGGCGCATGACATCGCTGAATTTCAGTCACCTGAGCGCTTTCAGGGGGGCGTCGGCGAACCTGACTACGATGCGATGTTCGACCGGGTGGTCGAGTTCCAGCGCTACGCTAAAGCTCAATACCCGACGCTTAATATCCGTAGCGTTGCGGCGACATTTGTCCGTCGGCGCAGCTGCCTGGTCAATAGCAATGATGTGTTGTTTGAGACGGAACGCGGCCTGTATCGCGTTGCTCTCTCTTTCAGTTCGCGTGAAGGGACGAACAACTCCTCGATGATGTATACGGGCTTTGCCACCTACGATCTGAATACACCCATTCAGGATGCGACCAACGTTGATGCCTTGCTGAGGCAATCCACCGAGCAGGTGGAAACCCGGCATATCCCGAAGAAGTTCAAGGGCAATCTGGTGATCGCGCCGAACTGCCTGACCGACTTTACCGGGTTTCTGACCGCGCGAATTGGTGATGGACCGATGATCGCCGATACATCCGTTTACAAGGGAAAGCTGGGGCAGTCGGTTGCCAGCCCGTTGCTGACGCTGCGGTCGATGCCGTGTTCTGACGATCTTGCCGGCGGCTACTGGGTGACGGGCGATGGCTATAAAGCGGCCGACCTGACCCTTTTGGAGGCAGGTGTGCTTCAGTCCTATCTGCTGAGCCTGTACGGTGCAAACAAGCTGGGCATGGAGCGGGCGGTGAACAGTGGTGGCGCCTATGTGGTTGATGGCGGCGATGTTTCTTGCGATCAGTTGATCGGCGATGTGGAGGAGGGCATTTTGATTACCCGATTCTCCGGCGGCCGACCGAACGATCGCGGGGATTTTTCAGGTGTCGCGAAGAACAGTTATTACATCCGCGACGGCAGGATTCAGTTCCCAATCAAGGAAACGACTGTTTCTGGCAATATGGTGGACTTGCTGGCGTCTATTGACGCTGTGTCAGCTGAGCGACTGAATTTTGGCTATAGCCTGTTGCCCTGGGTGCGCGCAAGGGGTGTCACAGCTTCCTGAATTCGATGCGGGATCTAGCGAATCAGTGATTTTCGCGCTTTTAGTTGATTCTGAAATCGGTCGATCTGCTGGCGGTTAGCGAACATCTCGTCACTTCGGAGTCGGAGCTCCTTACTCAGTACGCCGTACTCCTGTTCCATCTTTTCGCGGTCTGTACTGCCTTCTGCCAGGGTGAGAATCTGTGTATACAGAAATTCCGTTCGTCTCTCCAGTTCGGGAATGACCCGACCTTGAAGCTGTTCCTGGCGTTGTTCCAGTCGACGAATTTCTTGTTCTATCATTCTTGTTCAATCATCGGGTGACAGGATTCCTGTACAGAGATGTTAGCACTGTTCGCGGTGCCTGCGCACAGCCCTGGGGTGCTGACGAACAAACGAGATACCAATGTAATGGAGTTCTTACAACTCCGGTACAACTCGGGTTCGGGTGACCTCTATAATGGCCGTAAGTCAGTCTGATTTTGGAGATGCCAATGTCCGCGGAGGAACAGGTCAAGTTCGTGTTGCGGCTACCACCGTCGTTGCATCGAAAGATCAAACGCCGTGCCCGGACGAATAAAACGTCGATGAACAGGGAAATCACCAGCATTCTGGACCAGGCGCTGGGGCAGCCCTCAGGAGACGGGCTGCTACAGGAATTGATTGAACGTATGGAGAAGAAACGGCTGATCTAGTGGCACTGCGCCTGTAAATCAATAGGATTGCTACGGTGATGATGACCTGTCAGGTGCTGAGCAGGTCCCGTGCAATCCAGATCCTGAAGATGCTGGTTAGCCAACAGAGCGCACCAAACACCAGCGCGATGAGCCAGAAGAGATCGGGCATCAGACACATGAGGACGAGCGCAGTGATCGTCTCGAATCCCTCGGTGAGTCCACCAAGGTAATAGAAAGACTTTTGTCCCCGGTCGCGGGTTTCAAGTCCCCGTTTGGCAGCGAAGATAGCGAATGCCAGGAAGGTGGAGCCGCTGCCGATGAAACTGAAGATCAGAAATGCCCCGTAAGTCGCCTGCTCTGGCCTGGCCAGGACCATGCCGAAAACAACCGCAGAGTAGAATATAAAGTCGGTGACGATGTCGAAGTAACCGCCGAAATCAGTGGTTCCCGCACAGCGAGCGATGGCGCCATCGAGGCCATCCGCAAGACGATTCAGACCGATGGCGAGCAGCGCCAGGTGGTACTGGTGAAACGCGAGTAGCGGAATACAGGCGAGCCCGATAACGAGCCCCGACAGAGTGATCAGATTGGCCGTCAGGCCAGCGCGAAAGAGCCTCGCTCCGACTCGATCCAGCAGCGGATCAATTCGCTGTCGTATGGAGGCGTCGAGCATGCTGATCGTTATGTCGGTCGGCAGTACGGGGGTGGGCAGTCAGCATCAATGTCGGGGCAGGTCCTGGTCATCGGTCCGCCGTTCCGAGTATTCCCCGTCGATGGTGGTTCGACCGTCGGCGTCTTCATGGTATCGGGTTCGTCGATTGATGACGGTGATGGCGCCCAGGATGCCACGACTGATCATCCACCCCGCAATTGGACGCCGCAGGCCTGGCAGCAGACAACAGAACCCGATTGCGTCAGTGACGAACCCGGGTGTCAGTAGCAGGGCGCCGCCGATCAACAGCATAATTCCCTCGAGTAACTCTGTTTCCGGAATTTCGCCGCGAGCAAGTCGCCCCTGAAGCCGGTTGAATGTTGCCAGACCCTCAAGCCGCAACAACCAGATGCCGAGGGTGGCGGTCAGGACAACCAGGCCAATGGTGGGTAGCGCGCCGATCTGGCTGCCCACTTCAATCAGGATGGCCATTTCGATGATCGGGACAATGATAAAGATGATCAGGGCGACAGGCATGCTGCTCCGGTAGGCACAGGTCAATGGTGGGCAGGTACTCGCAGCGATTGTAACAGTTCAGCTGGCAGTCGATGTGTTAGATTGGAACGGCAAAGGAGAACACAGTGACCAATGTTGAAACGACAATCGGGTACGGTCTGGAGGAAGCACCATACTACCTGCCGGTCGGGGACGAGGTTGAAGTATTCATGGCCGCCTATGAGCAACGGCTGCCGGTGCTGTTGAAGGGCCCCACCGGTTGCGGCAAGACGCGATTCGTTGAGTACATGGCCTGGCGTCTGTACCGGTCTGACGGGGCGACTGCGGGACAGCGGTCGATCGCGAACCCGCTACTGACTATTGCCTGCCACGAGGATCTGAGTGCGACAGACCTGGTTGGCCGGTTCCTGTTGCGTGGCGACGAGACCGTCTGGCAGGACGGCCCGTTGACCAGAGCGGTACGGGAGGGGGCGATCTGCTATCTCGATGAGATCGTCGAGGCGCGTAAGGACTCGACCGTATTGATCCATTCGCTGACTGACCATCGGCGAATACTGCCGATCGAAAAACAGGGCGTGATTATTGACGCCCATCCGGACTTCCTGCTGGTGATCTCCTATAACCCCGGATACCAGAACCTGCTGAAAGATCTGAAACCGAGTACCCGGCAGCGGTTCATTGCCATCGATTTCGATTACCCGGCACCGGATGCGGAAGCCGAAATTATTGCCCATGAAAGTGGTGTTGAAGAAGACCGTGCCGCGTCCTTGTCGCTGCTCGGTGAAAAAGTTCGACGGCTCAAGCATCACGGCTTCGATGAAGGCGTTTCAACCAGGCTGCTGATTTATGCGGGTCAGCTGATGGTGCGAGGCGTTCCCGACCAGCGTGCATGTGAGGTCGCAATCTGCAGAGCTGTTTCTGATGACGAGGATGTTCAGCGCGCCATTAGCGAATTGGTGAGCGCGATATTCCCGTCTTAGTTTCATGGGCGAATTCGAGAGTGCGGTAGCGGAGATCGCTCGTTATCATGAGCCAACCGCCGAGTCCTATCGGCGCGTTGCGGAATCTCTTCAAACAACGCTCAACAGGGCAGATTTCGATACCTGGTCCGGATGTGTCGTTGCCATCGCGGCCAGTGGCTGGCATGGCTACGAACCTGCTGAACTTTATCTGTCGCTTTCAGAAATGCTGCTGGCCCGCGCAGGCGTCGATCGATTGCTCCGTTCCGGTCAGTTCGGGGTCCACCTGTCCGGTCACTCCCAGGAGCCGGCAGCGATCTATTTCAGCGAGCTTGAGAGGTTGCTCAAGGCCGATCGTGTAGACCGGGTTGATCTGCTGGAAGATGGTGCCGGCAAGATCAGGGACAGATTTCCCTATGCATCGAGTTTGCTGACAGAATTTCTTCGAGCCGGATTCGAACGCGCCAGTCGTGATGATCTGGAGAACTGGGCGCGAGTCATGGAGCGAGTGATCCTTGAGCGAGATGTGTTGCTCGGATTTCTCGATGCCAGCCGCAGCACCGCCCTGTCATGGCATTTCATTGAAACACTTTATCGGGACAATGCTTCGGCGGCGATTGCTGTTGTGGGTAGTGCGGGTGCCCTGCAGGGTCTGGTGGATGATCCGGCGTTTGAGGCGCTTGCGCTTAGATTCGCACGGACTGAAGAATCAATCGAAGCGTGGCTTGTTGCGCTGGAACAGTCCTGTGTCGAGTTGGCGCCACCTGAGCGGGAAATTCTGTGGCGATTGCAGGAGCTGCTGCCGGTGCCCTCGATGGCCTGCTCGTTGATCTCGGTGATTGACCAGTTGCCACTTGACGAGCCTGACGTTGTCATTGGCTGGCTTCGGCAGGCGGATTCACTGATTGATGGTGATCCAGAGAGAGCACAGGGCTATCTCGCGCTGGAGTCATCCGGATCATTGGAAACACTCGCGCGTCTTCGCGGTCAGGTAAATCTGGCGGATATTCAGCGAGTACTGCAGTTGATCACTGAAGCGATCACCGGCGGCCGTCTGGCAGTTGAGGCCTTGCCGGTGGAGGTCGACGGTTTTCGTCATTTGCCAATGACCGATGGCCTTGCGGTCAGGTTGCCCTCGTCGATGACGCAGTATCCGGATCGGGCAACCAACTTCCAGTTGTTCAAGGTCTCGTTGCTTCACCAGCTCGGCTACTATGAGTTTGGTACCTTTGCATTCGGTACCGGTGCACAAGCGGTTTTTCGGCGCCACTTTGGCCAGTATGACGATCCGGTGCTGGCGCGGACCCTGTTCCAGATTCTTGAGGACGCTCGGGTCGATTGGGCGCTTGCCCGTCGTTATCGCGGCGTTGGCGTATGGCTTCAGAAGTTCAAGTCCGATGCCGGAAAAGCGCTACATACCGATTCCTCATGTTTGCGGGATCGGTATCTGGCGGGGTTGCTGTTGCTGAGCCTGGATGAGCAACCAGGAGGAGACCTGGTGAGCCTGCCCGGTTTTACGGAGTTGACTGCCGCAATCGATGCCCTTAGATCCCCCGAGGCTACCATCGAACAGACGCTCGCTGCCCTCGCTGTCTGTTATCGGGTTGTCAGCGATGGCAGCGAGATTCAGCTGATCGCAGCGGATGAGGACAGCAACCCGAGCGGGGATGCGTTCAGTACGGAGATTCTGTTTAGAGGTGTGCTGGAACCGGATCGGGTGCGGATCAATCAGATGCTCATGGATCTTGATGAGCAGGAAATCGAGTTCTCGGACGAGAGCAGCGACATGCTGGATCTGTCTGGCGACGTTGATCCTGACAATATGCGGGTTGAACAGCTCAGAAGAGATGATGTCCAGAACGCCATTGGCACTTTGATTGCTGATGGTCCTGTGGAGGGTGAACCGAGTGCGGCAACAGATGATGAACTGGATGTGTTTCGTGGTCTGCTTGAACAGGAAAGCACGACGCGTCAGCACCTGGCGTTTGAGTATGATGAATGGGACTGTGTCATTGAGGACTATCGCAGGCGATGGTGCACGCTATTTGAAACGAAGGATCTTGATGAAGACAGGGAGTTCGTTGACGTGGTTGAGCGAGATCTGAAAGCCGTTAGCACCAGGGTTCGCCGTCAGCTGGCGCATCTCAGGCCAGAGTTACTGCGCAAGGTGAAAGGCGTTGACGATGGTGAAGACCTGGATCTTGAAAGGACGATTGAGGCAGTGGTTGATCGCCGTTCCGGGCAGAGTCCGGGTGATCGAATCTATGTACAGCGCCTGCGGCAGGATCGGGACGTAGCCGCGCTGTTTCTGCTCGATATGAGCGCTTCAACCGACGACCGAATCGTCGTTGAGGGCGAGGAGCAGGGCGGCGACCAGAACGGCGAAGAGAACGGAAAAGAGCACTTGCAGAAACGCATCATTGATATTGAGAAAGAAGCCGCTCTCCTGATGGCAACTTCGCTCGAAACCCTGGGGGATACCTATTCGATCTGTGGTTTTTCCGGGTATGGACGTGAACAGGTGGATTTCCATGTCTGCAAGGATTTTCGTGAACGCCTGACCGAACAGGCCAAGGCGCGCATCGGCGGCATCAGACCCTGTCGCAGCACCCGCATGGGTCCGGCCATCAGGCACGCCTCGATGCGACTCAGTCAGACGGAAGCCCGAACCAAGGCACTGATTATCATCAGCGATGGCTATCCGCAGGACCATGACTATGGCAAGGACCGTAACAGCCGGGAATACGGTATCAGGGATACCACCATGGCGCTGACGGAAGCACGCCGACTGGGCGTCATGCCATTTTGCCTGACGGTCGATCCTTCGGGTCATGATTACCTTCGGGAGATGTGTCCCGATCAGCAGTACATGGTGATCCAGCAGATCGATCAGTTGCCTGATGCGCTATCGAAGGTTTATCGCAGTCTGACCGCCTGAGCCTGGTCAGCGGGATAGCCGCTGCCGGGTGAGTGAACTATGCTTGGCGCTGCTGTATCGAGAGGAGACTTGTGATGCCCGTTACTGGCGGAGATATTGTCTATCGAACATTGATAGCCGCTGGCGTTGAACACGTATTTGGCATTGTCAGTGTTCATAACATTCCCATCTACGATGCGATTCTTCGCAGCGGCGGCATCAAACCCATTGATGTGCGCCACGAGCAGGGTGCGCTGCATGCTGCCGACGGTTATGCCAGGGCCACCGGAAAGCTGGGGGTTGCAATTACCAGTACCGGGCCCGGTGCCACCAACGGCATGACAGGGTTGTTTGAAGCAGGATTCGCATCGTCGCCCGTGTTGATGATAACGGGGCAGACAGAGACTGGTGATTACGGCAAGGGAAGAGGCGTGCTGCATGAAGCGGAACAACAGTTGCCCATGCTGCGCACCATTGCACGAGCGGTAGCGAGTCCGCGCCGCACAGAAGATATCGCCGGTGAACTCAGTTCCGTGATCAGGAACATCATGACGGGGCGGCCACAGCCTGGTGCGATCGAGATACCGGTAGATCTTCAATATGCGGAAATTGAAGCGCCAACGGTGGATATTCTGTCGGGCGCCGCCATCGAGCCGGAAGCGTCGGCCGTGCAAGCGGCGGGCGAATGTATCGCGGCGTCGAGTCGCCGCATCATTATTGCTGGTGGCGGTGTTATCCGGTCGGGTGCTTCTCAGGCGCTCGTATCGTTGGCGGAGTTACTGGGTGCGCCGGTGTTCACCACCATCAATGGGCGCGGCGCCATACCTGAAGATCATCCACTCAGTGCCGGCGCCTTTACCTTTCAATGCAGACGGGCCATCGAGAACGCCGAAACTGTCATTGCCATTGGTACGAGGTTTCAGTCAGCCAACACCGGGAACGGAGCGCTTCAACTGCCGGGCAAGCTGGTCCATGTGGATGCGGACCCTCACATGCTGGGGCTGAACTATCGTCCCGAGGTGGCGATCGCCGGTGACGCCGGACTTACCATGGCAGCGTTGATGGACGCCGGCAATTTCGAGCGCGGGGACCAAGCGTTTACGACGTCTGTGCTGGACGCGGCAGAAGAGATGCGCCAGGGGATACGGGAGCGGATGGGACCTGACTTTGAGGCCATCATGGACTCGATTCGTGCGGCGCTCCCAGGCACCGGTCACATCGTGAGGGACGCCACCATACCTGCTTACGTCTGGGGTAATTCGTTGATTCCCATCCTGGGTCCCCGCACTTCCCATCACAGTACCTCGGCGGCGATAGGGCCGGGGCTGCCGCTGGCGATCGGTGCCGCGATCGGCACCGGTGAGAAGGCAGTGGTCATCCAGGGGGACGGCGGATTCATGCTTAACCTGTCGGAATTGGCGACGGCGGTTCAGTACCAGGTACCGGTGATTGTCTGTCTGTTCAACGATCGCGGCTATGGCATCCTCCGACGGATCCAGTCCGCGCGATTCGATGGCCGCATGACGGGCGTTGACCTGGCAACACCGGATTTCGTCAAGCTCGCCGAGGCGATGGGTATGAAGGGCATCCGGGTCAAGGGCAGGGAAGCATTCGCCCCGGCGTTTGACGAGGCCCTGAACGTACCGGGACCGGTGCTGCTCGATATCGATGCGAATTCACTGGCGCGTATGAAGATGGGGGGTGGATAGTGAAGCCGGTTCTGGCGGTGACCATGGGAGATCCTGCGGGGATCGGCGCGGAGATTGTCGTCAAGGCGCTGAGCCAGTCCTCGGTCTATGAGCGAGCACAACCCTTTGTCATTGGCAGCGCCGACTGTCTGCGCCGGGCGATGGCGCAGACGGGTATCGAGCTCTCTGTCTCCACCATGGCGGCCCTGTCCGATCTCCGTGAAGCCAGTGAATTGCAGGTGATGGAGGGCGCCCCGTTTGACGTAGACACGCTGGAGATGGGTACGGTATCTGCCGACTGCGGTCGGGCGGCAGTGGGTTACTTTGAGTCGGCAGTCAATATGGCGCTCAAAGGGGACATCCAGGGGGTAGTGACCTGTCCCATCAACAAGGAAGCAGTCCATGCGGCAGGTTTTCACGGCGACATTGGCCATCAGGAAATTCTTGCGCGCATGACCGGCGCGGAACTGACCGCGACCATGCTGATGACGCGGGGATTGAAGGTGGCGCATCTGTCGACACACAAGTCACTGGCGGAAGCGGTCGCCTATGTACGAAAGCCCATTGTGATCGAGAAGGTGCGGCTGACCGCAGATTGCATGCGATTCTGGATGGGCGCCGAACCACGCATTGCGGTTGCGGCTCTGAATCCCCATGGTGGCGAAGGTGGCATGCTTGGCAGGGAGGAAATCGACGAACTGGCCCCTGCCGTGTCGGAACTGAGCGAACTCGGATTCGATGTGACCGGTCCGCTGCCGGCAGATTCGGTGTTCTATCGGGCGATCAACGGCGAATTCGATGCGGTGCTTGCGCTCTACCATGATCAGGGACATATCGCCATCAAGGTTCACAACTTTGAGGAGAGCATTACGGCGACCATGGGTATCCCCTTTATCAGAACGTCAGTCGATCATGGCACGGCGTTTGATATTGCGGGGCAGAACCGGGCCAATGCGGATGGGCTGGGTCGGGCAATCGATGCTGCTATCGACATGATGAACGGGACCTTGAGGTAGCTGGTTTGTGACCTGGTTTGTCGGGACGAGCGGGTTCAGCTACAAGCCCTGGAAAGGAACCTTCTATCCTGAAGGCATCAAGGATAGCGAGATGCTCGCGTACTACTCCACACGACTTGGTTCGGTGGAGATCAATAATACTTTCTATCGAATGCCCCGAACTGAGGTTATCGCTAACTGGGCATCTGACGTGCCCGCGTCATTCAGATTTGTTATCAAGGCATCGCGACGCATTACCCATTTCAAGCGGCTGAAAGAGGCTGGCGAGCTGGTGGACTACCTCGCGAAGGCGACCGATGCCCTTGAGGACAAGCTCGGTGCAGTATTGTTTCAGCTACCGCCGAACATGCGGGCCGACCTTGAGCGCTTGCGTACATTCATCGATCTGCTGCCACAGAAGATGCCAGTCGTTTTTGAATTTCGGCATGCCTCCTGGTTTGAGGAAGAGGTCTACGACTGCCTGCGGGAGCGCCGCATCGCAATCTGCCATGCGGATGACGAAGCCCGGGACCTGCCGCTGGTTTCAACGGCGAACTGGGGTTATCTGCGGTTGCGCCGTCCTGAATACACGCAGACAGAGCTCAAGCAGTGGAAACAACGGATTGATGAGCTTGGCTGGGAGACCGGCTTTGTATTCTTCAAGCATGAGGATGAAGGACGTGGTCCCGAGTTCGCGCTGACTTTCCAGCAACTGACGGCGGCCGCCTAGGTTGAGAACGCCGTAACTTTCGCAAGTACTTCATCGACGTGATAGTGGCCGGGTGCATGTCCGCCGTGGGCAAGCTCGTTGGCCAGTACACAAAGCATCCGATTGGCTGGTGTCGGTATGTTGTGAACCTTGCCGAGCATGCAAATCTCCCCGTTCAGGAAGTCCGCTTCAATGTCGGGAGATCCCCGTTGCAGGCTTTGCCAGGATGAGGACGCAGCGTAGGCCTCGCCGTCGATCTCGCCGCGGATCATGCCCTGAAGTCGTTCCTGGACTTCGTCGCGTGTCGTGAGCTCGATACCGGCTGCGTCGAAACAGGCGAGTGCCTCTGCCCGAACTCTGGACATGACCTGTCGACCACTCTCGCTATTGGCGTCCTGATAGCCACACACTGCCTGCAGTGCGTTGCCGAGGTTTCTCAGTAACTTCGCATATTTCCAGCGCATGGGTTGATCGATGGCGCGCGCTTTCAGCCCGGCGCGGGTCAGGTCATCACAATACTGCGTCACCGTGGCATCGATGCCCATCGGGAAGCGGCCGGCATCCAGTACCGCGCCCGCGCCTGTCATCGGGTGCAGCACTTCTCCCGGGTTGAGGTGGGTCGCCGGCATCCAGATCATCTGCGCGTAGACATGCTCGAACCGGCGCGAGGCGAGGGATTCATTGGCAACTCCATTCTGTGCGCAAAACAGTGGGATGTCAGCTGGCGCGTGCATAGCGAGGTCGTTGAGCGCGGCAGACGCTTGCTGCGATTTCACCGTCAAAACAACGACGTCATCCGGTGTGAACGCAATCTCCCTGGGGTGGGAGACCGCTTCAATCGGTAATATCTCATCCACTTCGGGGTTGCGATAGCGGAGTCCGCGGGACTGAATTACCTCGAGGTGCTCACCGCGGGCAATCAGCAAGACCTGGCAGTTGGCCATGAATAACCGGGCGCCAATCGTGCCTCCGACTGCGCCCGCACCGTAAATGATGTATCTCATACTGTTCCCGCTGGATCGTGGATGTTTATTTTCGCCAAGAAGGTTTGATACTGTTGGACCCTTGCCTAAGAGGGGCCAGAGCCGTTTACTGCACGATTACTGCATTGTGTATTGCATTGTGCCATACCGACAGACAGCGCTTGCAATGATGCGCGTGCGGTTTTACTGATTCAGGAGTTAATAAGATGCCGTTAGTTCTCAATGAAGAGCAGAACATGCTCAAGGATGCTGCCAAGGATTTCTGCAGCAACAATACGCCAATCTCACAGCTTCGCAAGCTGCGGGATGACAAGGCGGACAAGGGCTATGACGAACAGGTCTGGCAACAGATGGTCGAGCTCGGCTGGGCTGGCATTGTGATTCCCGAAGACTTTGGCGGCGTCGGTTTTGGTTTCATGGGGCTTGGCGTGGTGCTGCAGGAATGTGGCCGGACGTTGACGGCGTCTCCGCTCTGGGCAACAGCCGTGGGTGCCGCGGGTATTCTTGAGGGCGGCAGCGATGCACATAAGGGTGAGCTGCTGCCGCTTGTGGCTGGCGGTGAACTGCTGCTTGCCACGGCCATCGAAGAAGGTCCGCATCACAATCCCTATGGTGTGGAAACGAAGGCCGAGAAGTCCGGGAGCGGTTACAAGGTTACCGGCAGCAAACGGTTTGTTGTCGATGGGCATGTCGCCAACAAGCTGATTGTGGTTGCTCGTAGCAGCGGCGGCGAGGGTGACCGGGATGGTATTACGCTGGTACTGGTTGACGGTGATACGGCTGGCGTCAATGTAACGCGAACCTTTATGGCAGACAGCCGTAATGCGGCCAACATCGAGTTTTCCGGTGCTGAAGGTGTGCTGCTTGGCGAAGAAGGCAAGGGGGCGGATATTCTGGATAAGTTGCTGGATGTCGGACGCATACTGCTTTCAGCGGAAATGCTCGGTTCCTGTGAAGAGTGTTTTGAGCGGACTGTCGAATATCTCAAGACGCGCGAACAGTTTGGTGTGCCGATTGGCTCTTTCCAGGCACTCAAGCATCGAGCGGCGCAGATGTTCTGTGAGATTGAATTGTCCAAGTCGGTTGTGCTCGAAGCGCTGACGGCACTCGATGAGAACTCCGACCAGATTCCTGAACTGGCCAGTCTGGCCAAATCACGTCTCAACGACACCTATAATCTGGTGAGCAGTGAAGGCATTCAGATGCATGGCGGTATTGGCATGACGGATGAGTTTGAGATTGGCTTTTACCTGAAGCGTGCCCGCGTCTGTGAGCACACGTTTGGTAACTCAGCGTTTCATCGTGATCGATACGGTGTCACCCAGGGTTACTGACACCAATACGTACGCCACGCACGTCGACTATATAAGCGCCCGTAAGCGCCTGCAGAAACGAGAAAGCCCTGCATCGCAGGGCTCCGGGTTGCACGTGTAATCCGTTTCCTCTCGTACGGTTGTCACCCGAGTCCCTGGCGGGGGATTTAACCTCGGTGCTATGTGTACGATGGCAGATGGATAATGTCTGCCTCCATGGCGTGGCCGTCACCACACCCGCATTTAACCCTACGCCTGTCGGTCTCGTTTGTTAAAGAACGATTCCTTCTGACAGCAGAGTCGTTATTGCCCGTAGCAATAAAAGCGATCAGACCGGTCGGCGGGTCGGTCAGAATTCCCGGCGAAGGCCGGCGTTGATCCGGGTTTCGTCGATCAGGTCCCGGCCCCAGCCGATGTCGGTGGTGATGAAAGCGCTAAAGCCGTTGGCAAAGACGGCAACGACACCGATGCCGGCACGACCATAACTGGAATCACCGCTATCACCGACCACAGTAAAAGTGGTTGCCGTCGGGTCCGCGAGGAATCGCTGGCGCGAGATCTTGTCATCCTGATCCACGTTCGCTTCATACTCGACGAATGCCTGCGGTACCAGTACGCCAAAACTCGTGTTGACGGCACGCTGCAGGCGAAGTCCCGCCAGGACGTTGAACTCAGTGAGCCGATTGTTCGTGATAAACATGGCAAAGCCATCCCCGCCCTGTTCACTATAGGGGTCGATGGAGGACTGCTGAAAATTGCCGCGTAGATAGGATTGCACACTGAATGCGTCAAAAGATGCGTCGTAGGACAGGCCGAGACTGATCGCCAGTTCGTCGCCTTCGGTGTCCCCGAGTGTCACGATTGGTCGCGTTGGCAGCGTGCGTGAAGATTCCTGGAATATCGAAATGCGGCGAAAAGTAAAGTCAGACCGCGCAATGGACACCAGGGCGTCGACATAGATCTTCTCGGTCAGGTTGGTTGCCGCGAACAGGCTGAGACTCAGGCTGTCGCGTTCGGAGTCTCCCTCACTGGGTCCTGGTGCGAAGTTTGTGCCGGGCTGGTCGGCGTCATAGACCGTATCGAACTGTTCCGCGCTGAGCACTGCGCCCCAAATAAAATTGTTGCCGGCGCGATAGTCGAAACCAATCTGCAGCCGGGTCGAGTCGGTTGCGAAGCCGCGTTCCAGCACCGATGCATCGCGATCGATGCTGCCATCTTCACCATTCAGAATCAGGCTATAGCCACTTTGCCGGAAGGTCTCCTTCACGTCGCTGTCCTGGGAGGGCTGATGGTCCTGTTTGCCGACCTGCTCCCGTAGCGCCTTGATTCTTGCGCGGGTTTCGGCGATGGCACTCGATGCGTTGGCCAGCGACTGGGTTGGATTCAGCGAATCTTCGCTGTCACCGGACAGGTCGCCGTCAACCGAATCGACGTTACATCGGGTAAAGAAGTCGGTCCCGGCGGGGGCGCTCGCGCAGGCCCGGGTCAGGAAGTCCTGAAAGTCGGGCGAAGCAGCGCCCGCGACGGTGGTGATCAGCAAGAGGGGAATTGCGATCAACAGGTTCGGTTTCATGCTAGTTTCCTCTGTCGTTGCGCCGGGAGAATACAAAGTCACCGCCTTCGTGGCCTGCAAACTTGAGCGGCGCGTATTCAGGCTGCTGCTCGAAACCCAGTCTTGATGCAACCCGTGTCACTCGCGGCGCGATCACGGCGTGGATTTCGCTGGCAGTCACATCGCCCTGATTTGCCGCCAGCGCACTGATCAATTCTCTCGCGAACACGGAATGTTCTCCGCCGCCTGCATCCAGGACCGGCGCAACGCCTCCGGATGTCATGACAGTACGCGTTCTGCCATCAACGCTGCGCGGTACGCCGATCGCGGTTCTGGACATCATGCCCGAGTAACAGGAATCTGCAACAACCAGCAATTGTCTTGATGACATAATGTTCAACAGGTCTGTCACCGCGATATTGGAGATCCAGTTGGCGGTATTCTCGGCTTCGGCGTCAACGGGTAACCAGTGACCCCGCTGGTTGGTTCGATCCAGTTCGCCGTGGCCGGCATAGTAGATCAGCAGCCTGTCGTCCGGATTGAGCCTCTGGCTCAGCCCGTTGAGTGCTGTCAGTATCTCGTACCGGTCGGCATCAATTAACCGACTGACCTCAAATCCATAGTCCCGCTGTAGAAGTTGCGCGAGCTGTTCAACATCGGGTACTGCGGTGTCCAGATCGGGCAGCGCATGATACTCGTTGTTACCAATCAGCAAGGCATGATATTCACCAGTCTGGCTCGCCTGGTCACTGCCAATCTCGTCAATGGCCGGCAACTCAGGGGCGTTGTCAGCACTGGTTGAGAATCGGTGTTCAACCTGCTCGCCGGTCGTCAGGTGGGCGCGAATCACAACACTGCCGTCGGGCTGTGAAGGTATCGCCGCCCTGAATAGCGTACCTCCCGCGAGGGTGGCGCGTGTCTCATTGATGGAGATATAGGCGACGGTCGAATCAGTTTCAATCTGTCCAATGACGAGAAGCGGGGCATTGGGATCAGTCTCGGCCTTTGCGGAGATCGCAATTCCGCGCTGGTTCAGCTGGGGTTCGATGATGGTAAAGGTAGCGGTGGGGACTTCGGTCGAGGCCGCTTCCGGTCGAGCGAATTCCGATGCGGCCTGATACCAGAAGCGAGCCATGTCCGGGTCCGGGTCTAGTCCATGACCCTGTTCAAACAGATTGGCGAGATTGATGGCTGCCCGTGAATGTCCCTGTTCAGCGGCGCGAAGATACCATTCGGCCGCACTGGCATAGTCTGGTTCTGCCCCATGACCCCTTTCGAAGGTTTCGCCGACATAGGTCTGTGCTTCAGGGTCACCCTGTTCGGCGAGGGGCATCCATACCTTCAGGGTGGTGGCGCGGCTGGCCCGGTCAAACAGCACGTACTCGCCGCCCCGCGCCTCGCACTGCGCGGCGCTGGTTTTGATCGCCTGGCGGGCAGCGGCATAGGTCATGCTGCCCAGTCGTCGAATCTGGTTAGGTAGCAGGCAGTCCACCACCATCAGCATATCCGCGTCGGGTACGGGCTCCGCATTGCCGATATCCGGACTCGATACGATGCAAATGGTAATGGACGCAGCGCAGAGGAGCCGGCGGCTGGCGGTCAGCATTGACTATGAAGCGGTGCGCAACGCACCCGGCTGGTTCATCGTACAGTTGAAGAAGTCGCACAGGGCGGGTCGAAAGCGATCCATATCGACCAGGAACGCATCGTGGCCCTGAAGGGAGGGCATGGCCCGAAAGTCGACTTCACGCCCGTTTTTGTTCAAGCCGTCGGCAATCTCGCGTTGCTGCTTGATCGGGAACAGGATGTCAGTTTCGACGCCAATGATCAGTGCGCGTCGTGCGCCGACCCGGGCTAGGCCGTATTCCACTGATCCACCATGATCTGCCACATCAAACAGATCCATCGCTCTTGACAGGTACATATAGCAGTTGGCATCAAAGGTGCCGATGAATTTCTTGGCGTGAGCGTCAAGGTAGCTTTCCACTTCGAAGTCGATGCCAAAGATGTCGCCGGTCTGGCGTTCTTCCGGGACCCGTTCACGACCAAAGCGCTGTTCAAACTCGGCGGTACTGCGGTAAGTCAGCATGCCAAGCTTGCGCGCCAGTCGCATGCCGTCGATCGGGCTCTTCCCGAGCGGATAATTGCCGCTGTTCCAGGCTGGATCGCAACGGATCATTTCACGCTGCAACGAGCGAAGACCGATTGAATAGGGTAGTGCCCTCGCGGCGCCGGAAATAGAGACCAGCCCGTCGGCCACCTCCGGGAACAGGATGCTGTGAGCAATGGCGGTCATGCCGCCCATTGATGCCCCAACGACAGCGTGAAGGCGCTTGATGCCCAGAGACTCGACCACGCGTTGTCCGGCAATGGCGATGTCTTCGATAGTAAGCACGGGAAAGTCGAGACGATAGGGCTCGCCGGTCTCGGGATTGATGCTGGCCGCACCGGTTGAACCGAAACAACTGCCCAGCGAGTTGACGCAGATGACGAAGTATTTCGTCGTATCGATGGGCCGCCTGGGCCCGAGCATCTGTTCCCACCATCCGGTCGACGGGTCTTCGTTCGATGAAGCTGCATGAGCGGATGGCGATAAACCGGTAAACAACAGGACACCGTTGTCCCGCTGGAAGTTCAGTTCTCCCCAGGTTTCGTAGGCGATCACCGGGTCGACAAGGCTTCCCCCGTGTTCCATGCGGAAACGGCCACTGATGGTATGCAGTTGACGAGCGCTGGACATGCAAAAGGTAAAGGTTTTTGGGGTGACCGCCTATTTTGCACGTTTGGGCGGGGAAAACTACCCGCCCTCCCGCGGCGGCTGCCTAGCCGAGACTGATATCAACGGTCGGGCGCATCTCGCCGACCACTGACAGCACGTTGTGAATGGGATGGTTTTTGAACTCATCCATCAGCGACCAGTTCATTGGTGCATTCCCATCCAGCGCGGTAAAAGCCTGCTGTTTGAGGATGTAGTCAAAACGGGGGGCCCATTTGCGCGAACCGAGCCGGGCAGTGATGGAACAATTGTCGACCATGTAGGCGATGCCCTTGAAGTGCATATAGGGATTCAGCGAGTCGACGCATTCGATCACCGATTCATTGACGATCTCGGAATAGGGGTGACCGGCACGCAGCAATACGTCGATCTGGGCCATCATCGTGGCGCAGTAGACGCCAGCGGTGGTCGGGTCCAGCGGAATGTTTTCCTCGACCCGTTGTGCCCGGACGGACTCGCCGACAACCCACATCTCGGTACCGTCGATCTGGCCGATGGGGAACTCATCGTTGCGATGGCTGGAATTCACGACGCTGCGAATTTCGTTGCCACAGGCGACATCGTCATAGATCTCCTGCAGGATCTCTTTCGCCGGCATATAGGAGGCCACGTAGGCGGCTTCAAACTTCGACTTGTCGTCTGCAGACAGGGCTTCGTAGACAGCAAGAATTCCCTCGTGGGAAATAATACGGGAGATCGGGCCGGTCACGGACTCGGCAGTGTGCCGGAAGGCATCCTCTTTGCTCATGCCCTGGGTCGTGTAACGCTGGTACAGGGCTTCGACCACGCCATGCACCGCGCCCAGCAGAATGCCTCGCTCGCCGAAGATGTCAGACTTGTACTCTGATTCCAGCGTTGTCTGAAAGCAGTAGGGTGAACCCACCGCGATTGCCCAGGCAATCGCATAGTCGGTTGCCTTGCCGTCAATATCCTGATGCACGGCAAAGCTTGAGTTGATGCCCGCACCGTTGACCTCGGCACCCTGTACATACAAGCGTCGAACGGAAGGACCCATGCCTTTCGGGCACACGGCGATCACATTGATATTGTCGGGGAACGATTCGCCGACGCTGTCGAGATGACCCAGCAGGAAACCGTGGGACAGTCCGAGCGTGGCGCCGGGCCTGATGGTCTTGAAAATCTCCGGGTAAAGCTGGGTCTGGGCCGCGTCGGAGATAAGCAGGATCACGATATCCGATTCGGCGACAACCTCCATCATCTCGCCCAGTGTGCCGTTCTCCCGGGTAAAGCCAGCGGCCTCTGCCTCTGCCACACTGGCCGAGCCCTCGCGCAGGCCGATCTTGACGCTGACGTTCGTGCCTTCGAGCGTGTCTCTGAGGTTCTGTGCCTGGGCCGGCCCCTGGGAGCCCCAGCCGATTACACCGATCTGCGAGACGCCTTCGAATGCCTTATGGACCAGCGGGAACAGATCTCGCCCGCCCTTGACCACTGATTCCTGGCCGTCAGCCACGTTGATAACGTTTTTTTCAAAGATATTGCTGTTGAAATCCAGTGACATGACCATCTGCTTGCTCCCGCGGATTCGAAGTGGCGTGTTTATACGCGAACGCTTATATTGCGTAAAGTGACTTATCCGAAATGAAATATTGCATGTTTCGCAACATCGAATTGAACGAGAATTGAACGAGAACTGAACGAGGATTGGGCCAATGATCGATATGCATACGCTGTCACTCTATGTGGGTCTGTGCCGGAATCTGCACTTTGGTCGCACCAGCGAGGAATTCCATGTCACGCCGTCGGCGCTGAGTCGCGCGATACAAAGGCTTGAGGAGTCGGTGGGGCATCGCCTGCTGGTTCGCGACAATCGATCGGTCTCGCTGACGCCCCAGGGCGAGATATTCCGAGAGTTTGCCGAAGAGACCCTGAGTCGTTTTGAGGACATGCGAATTTCGCTGGGTCTGTCAGCGGAACGCCTGCAGGGCAACCTGAATCTGTACGCGTCTGTGACCGCCAGTCAATTGATCCTGCCGCAGGTGCTGGCAACCTTTCGGGACCGCTATCCGGATATTCAACTACAACTGGAAACGGGCTACGCCGTCAATGCGTTGCAACGGCTCAGGGAGGGAGCGGACGTTGTCGTGGCGGCATTACCAGAAGCTGCGATCGACGGTATCGAGCAGCGGATCATCACGTCGACGCCGATGCTAACGGTGGCGCCGTTGACCGGCCCGGCGTTGGCTGACCCAGTGGATTGGTCGACCGTTCCCCTGGTGTTACCGGGCAGTGGCCAGGCGCGGGATAACATTAACGAATGGCTGCGGCAGCACCGGGTGCGACCGAATATTTACAGCGAGGTACAGGGAAACGAGGCCATCTTGTCGCTGGTGGCGCTGGGTTGTGGTGTTGGTTTCGTTCCGGAACTGGTCTTGCTCGGTTCGCCGCTGGCGAAATCTGTCCGCGTGGTCGAAGAGGGCCCGCCGCTGGCTGACTTCCATGTCGGCTTCTGTACTCGACGGCGCAATCTCGAGATGTCCCCCTTGATCAGGGCGTTCTGGGAGTCGATCGGCTAGGCTGCATCTGACCCAACCCCACGTTATGCTGTTTTGTGCAGGAGGGAGTCATTGTGACGGAGCTGCCGCTTTCCGATTATCTTGTTCTTGATCTGACTATTGCTCGCGCGGGTCCCACCGCAGTCAGGCTGTTGACTGACTGGGGTGCCAATGTGGTGCGTATTGAACCGCCCCGGGAGCGAGACGCCTCCGGGGGTTCTGTCACCGGGGAACGCGATGGCCCGGATCAGCAGAATCTGCATCGCAACAAGCGCGGACTGGCGATCGATCTCAAGCACGAAGCCGGACAGGCCCTGTTTCGTCAACTGGTGGCGAGAGCAGACGTGGTTGTTGAAAATTTTCGTGCCGACGTCAAGGCGAGACTGGGATTGGAGTACAAGACCCTGCGGGAGATCAATCCCCGCATCATCCTCGCCAGCATCTCCGGGTTCGGTCAGGATGGCCCCTATGCATCACGCCCCGGTGTTGACCAGATCGTGCAGGGGACCAGCGGGCTGATGTCGATCACCGGTGCGCCTGGTCGTGGTCCGATGCGGGTGGGCATCGCCATCTCGGACACATCGGCGGGGATGTTTCTGGGACAGGGAATACTGCTGGCATTGCTGGAGCGTGAGAAAACCGGGGAAGGGCAGTGGGTTCACACGTCACTCATCGAAGCGATGCTTTCCAAGCTCGATTTTCAGGGGGCTCGTTATACGATGAACAAAGAGGTGCCTGAACAGCAGGGCAACTTTCATCCGGTGCAGGTGCCCATGGGCGTGTTTGAGTCCAGCGATGGGCTGGTCAATCTCGCTGCCAGCACGGGCCGCATGTGGAACAGTTTCTGTGTCGCGCTTGGGGCTACCGAGCTGGCAGAAAACTCCGACTACAGGGATGTACGGTCACGTTTTCGTCACCGCGAACAGTTAAACCAGGACGTAAACCGGATCACGTCCCGATTTTCCACCAGGGATTTGGTTGCGCGCCTTAATGAAGTTGGTGTTCCCTGCGGCCCCATCTATAACGTTGGAGAGGCTTTTGAGGATGAACAGGCGAGGCACCTGAAGATGACCAAAACCGCACCTCATCCAAGGCTGGGAGAGGTTGACCTGGTGCGCTCGCCAATTAACCTGTCAAACCACCCACACGAGCCCCGGTTTCATCACGCCGGTCCGAACACGGGCGAGCATTCGGAGGAAGTTCTGCTGGAGCTCGGCTTCAACGAAAATGATATTCAGCAACTTATGCAGTCAGGTGCCATCTCATGAAATCACTCGCGCTGGAAACCAGTAAGATCATTGCGGCCATCGATGATGGCATTGGTTGGCTGACGCTGAACCAGCCGGAAAAGCGCAATGCGATCTCGCTTGAGATGTGGCAGGGCATTGGCGATGCATTGGAAGCGTTTGAGCATGATGACGAGGTCCGGGTCGTGGTTGTCACAGGAGCCGGCGGGAAAGCGTTTGCATCAGGTGCCGATATTTCTGAATTTGATCAGCGGCGCGCCAATGCAGAACAGCGAAAAGAGTATGGACGGATAGCGGCGCGCGGTAATCACTGGCTGGGCGCGCTGACCAAGCCGATGATTGCCATGATTCGGGGTTATTGTATCGGTGGTGGCCTTGCTGTCGCGCTGAATGCCGACATCAGGTTCGCAACCAGAAACTCAACCTTCGGTATTCCGGCGGCCCGGCTGGGACTGGGTTATGACTACGGCGGCCTCGCTGTGCTGGCGCGCCTGGTTGGCCCGGCGGTTGCCCGAGACATGATGTTTTCGGCGCGATTTCTTGATGCGGAAGAGGCGCAGCGAGTTGGTCTGATTAATTTTGTCGTTGATGATGAGTCGCTCGAGGCGCGGGTCCGTGATTATGCACTCAGCATTGCGGCGAACGCGCCGCTGACGGTCAAGGCGGCGAAGGCATCAGTCGATGCGTTCGAACGATATTCCATGACCGAAGCGGCAAAGGACGTAGCTCCGCTGATTGATGCCTGTTTTGACAGCGAGGACTACAAAGAGGGCAGGCGGGCGTTCAAGGAAAAGCGAGACCCCGTGTTCAGGGGTCGATAGCAGCCGGATGTCGTGCGATTGCCTCGATCATCTCGCATTCTTCCGGCGTCAGTGACGGGTAGTTCTGCAACAGGGCCTGAATAATTTCGCCGCGCCCGGGCGGATCTCTCAGGTCGGCGCCCTGCCAGAATCTTTCTACCACCCAATCCAGTGCCGCCATGGCGGGAGTTCGGTAGCCGTGATGCTCCCGGTCCCGCTTGTACTCTTTCTCAGCTCGCAACAGGTCTGCCGGGATCGCGATGTCCTGTTCCTGCGCCCACGGCAGTACTTCCGCGGAAGCGACGTAGGTTTTGTCGAAGTAGCGCCGGTTGGATATCCGCGTGAGCCGAGCGCCGATGTCGGCACGAAGTCGATTTTCCAGTTCGACGACTTCATCGTCAGTCTGGCGATGATCGTCGCCGCGCAGCAGCAGCGGGCGTATCGGAACACATCCATTAAGCAGGTTGGCGGTTTCTTCTACAGTCCAACGGGGATAGGCCCACCATTGCAGCGCGTAGGCGTAGTACTGACGAGCCGCTTTACGGTACAGGGTATCCTGGTTGGCGCTGATATCAGCTTGATGATCGCCGCTTTTGGTCGAGTCCATTTGGCCAGTCTAACCTTAGTCACGGGACCGGACACAGGGCCTTTTAGCGAGCTTGGCAATGGCGCTAATATAAGCTTTCGTTTAGCAAAAACATCATCATGTCCGACGAAACTACCGAAGCTTCCGCGGAGGAGGCGGAAACTTACAATCTCGTCTTCTTTCCGCAGCTTGAAGATGGTGCCGACTTTGAGGAGGTCAAGGAGAAGCTGTCCGCCACCCTCAAGGTTGACCAGGTCAAGGTCGATGGCTGGTACGACGCAGAAGAGCCCACCGTTCTGCTGAAAGGTGTGGCGAAGGATGTTGCTGAACGGTACATGGATGCAATCCTGAAATGCGGTGCTGTTTGTAACATCCAGGCGTCCAGTGATGTTGGCGCGTTGTCGCTGGTTCCGAAGTCGGCAAAAGTCGACTTTTTCATCTGTCCTTCCTGTGAATATGAAGAGGAGGTCCCACAGGGGACTTCCTATGAGCAGTGCCCGAAGTGCGGTCTTGTGATTGCGAAATGGGAAGAAAAGATGCGGGAAGAGGCGGAGAAAGAAAAAATCCGCCGGCGCCTGATGCGAGATGCGCGGCTGGAGGGAGACCGGGAAGAGGATCTCGCTCGCAAGCGGGAGGAGTTAGAGCGCTTGCGGGCGCTCGAACTGGAAATCATGAAGGAGCTGGGGCTGAAGACGCCCAGCCGATTCTGGCGATTCTTCGAGCGATATCCGATATCCGTATCCAGTGCCTTTGCCATGCTGATTGTAGCGGCCTCAGGGCTGGTGCTTCATCAGGTTGACCAGTACCTGGATGCGCAGGCGGTGGATGCAGTGCGGGCGTCGGCGGCGCCGGCCGAGGTTCAGGCGATTGCGCCGGTCATTTCGGCTGCGGTTCAGCTACAGCAGAATGGTAACCAGGCGATGATTTCCGAGATCGCCGAAGTGACCACCAAGATGCATGGTTCCGCGCCGGTGAGTCAGCAGGAACTGATCGGTGTCGCCCAACAGATGATGAAAGGTGTCGATGCGGACCAATTTGTCGCGTCCGCCTCGAAAAATGCGACGCCGGGCATGATGACGAGGGCCGGACCTGATGGCCAGGAACCGGTCCGGTTCAACACCGATACCGTGGGTGGCGTGACCGGGATACCGGGGGTAGAGAAGTTCGACGCCAGGGTATTGCAGAGTATGGCGCCGCCGCTGCTTGAACACGGGCACGAGAATGTGCTGACCGTACTTACAGAACGCGTCTCGGTGCCTGATCCGTTGAACCTGGATGAAATGTTGCTGGTACGTCAGGTCGAAGACATGGACGGTTCGATGATCGTCGATCTGATGAAGGGGTTGGCGACAGACAAGGAATGGGATCAGTATATCGCCCAGAATGTGCGCGTCTTTATCGCTGATGGCCAGATGGATCAGGCCTCTGAACTGATCGATCGCATCAAGAATCCGGTCACCAAGATCGCCTCTCTCGGCGAATACATGGTTGCAATGCTGGTGGCTGATCCGGCCGCGGCGCTGAAGCTGCCGATGGCCCGGGTGAGCAACGAGTTGAATGAGATCGCGGACCCTGACACCAAGGCATCTACGCTGCTGGCTCTGGGCCGGCAGCTCGCCGCAGCAGGGTACGGGGCGCAGCCCGACGAGTCGTATAGCCGTGTCAACGAACTGGTTCGGGATGCCGATAACGCGTTTGAAAAATCCTATCTTTCTGCCCGGTTGGCGGTGGCATGGCATGAGTCCGGCAATATCGCCCGGGCGAAGAGCCTGATGCGAACGGCGGTCAACCAGGCGAGTCAGATCACTGATCCGCGCGAGCGAATTTCTGCTTTTACCCGGATATCACAGCGCTATTACGATGTGCGGAATCCAACGTTGGCCAATGAGATATTGAGTGAAGCCCAGGTGCTCGCGGCAAGTCGGCTCGAGCCGGCAGAACGATCCCGCGTTTTCGGTGAGATTGCGATTGCCCAGGGTTATATGGGCGATATCAGGGGAGCCCTGTTGTCGATTGACAACGCCGCAGTGGGTGAAGGTAAACAGCAGGTGCTGATGAAGCTGGCAGAATCGCTGATTGGTCTGGGTCGTTATTATGAGGCGCAGGCGGTGATGGACGAAATGGACGATCCGACTGGCTTTAACCGCTTGCAGATTCGCCTGATCACCGCGCTTCATTATGGCGGCTATGCTGATCAGGTTCGATTACGCATGGACTCTGCCCTGGAACGGGCGAATGAGATAGAAGATCGTGCCCAGCGCAGTATTATCCTGAGCCAGCTGGGCAGGCTCGCTCGGCGCAGCGGATTCGAAGATCTCGCGATTATGTTCTTTGATGAGGCGCTCATGGTCACCGGCCCCCTTCGGGATCGGGAGCTTGCTGTCAGCCTGGGTTTACTGGCGCTGGAGCAGGCCCGCGCCCTGATGCCCTACTCGAGTCAGGAAACGATGTATGAGGTCGAAGAAGCCATCGTCCAGGATCCGATCTCAACTGAGATCATGGCAACGGAACGTATTGTTCAGAATTTTATGCCCGCGTCGGTGAAGGAACTGATCGAGCCGGAGCCCGAATACTGAGTGTCTAAAAATAATAGCGCAGGCTGGCGTAAGCGGTGTCGGGACTGGCACCGTATTCGGTCAGTTCACCGCCGCTGAACAGATAGATGCCCGCATCCACGTACAGGTTCTGCGTGGCATTAAATGTGCCGCTGAATGAGGTAAAGATCGAGTGATCCGAGAGGTTGAAAATTCCCTGTCCTTGCAGGGACCACAACGGCGAAAGCTGAAACTGAATCGCCGGGATCACATAGTGTCGTGCCAGCAGAAAAACTCCCCCGGTCTGATAGGCTCTGCTCGTTGCGTTCGTCTGGTAATCCCGGGCTTCGCTGCCCGCGCCGTTGAAGTGGTACTCGATGAGGCCGTAGACATCCTCATTGAATGCGTAGTCCAGGCCGGCGGAGGCTCTCTGGTAGCTGACGTCACCGGTGACGAAAGCCGCTTCAATCCAGATACCGACTTCTCCCAGGGCTGATTGCAGCCCGCCACCGACAAGCGACTGTTCTGCAAACCGCATCAGTGTTGCTTCAAAATCTACACCGCCAGCGTTGTTGCGATACTTCAGGAAGGTCGCGGAGTTCTCCGTGCGGGCGCCATCGCCGAGAACGACACCGATATCGAGTTCACCCAGTGCGTCGACTGGATGGCGAAAGCGAATCGCGTCAATACCGATTCGATACTCGGTATTGAGCGCGCGCACATCGAAAGGCAGAAATACGTCTGTTGGATTGATGATGCGTGCCATGCCGAAGGTGATTGGCTGCCGTCCGATGATCAGGTCGCCGGCTTCGAGTGAAGCCTGCAGGTTCAGGCGGTCAATGTTGCTGTACAACGCGTGGCGGGACGAATGGTCCAGCCGGGGTTTTGAGTCCGTGAACCGCCAGCTTCTGCGATTGCCGGAAGTCGGCGCATTGATGGATGCGACGTCTGAACTGAGGATAGGATTCAACTCGGCATGAAACTGCCAGGCAACAGAGGTTTCGATGTGATCGAGCATGACCCGAACGCTGCTTTGCAGTTGCGTGATTTCCTCATTGGCGACAGCGTAGGTTTTCGCGTAGCCGGAGAGTGATTGTCCGGAAGCGCCGAACGTGAGACAAGCCGCCAGAGTCGCCAGCAAGCCTCTCATCATACGCGTTGCTCATCCTTGACGATGCGACCGTCTTCCAGATGGATGAGTCGTCGGGCGCGCTCCATGATTTTTTGGTCGTGGGTGGAAAACACGAAAGTCATGCCCTGGTCCCTGTTCAGCTCGCGCATGACCTCAAGCAGCGAGATGCCGCTCTTTGAGTCAAGGTTGGCGGTCGGTTCGTCGGCCAGGATGATGTCCGGTTCCGAGACCATTGCTCGTGCGACTGCGACGCGTTGTTGCTGGCCACCCGACAGGGCGGGCGGTAATCGCTCGCCCAGGCCGGCAAGACCGACTCGATCAAGTATGTCGGAGACGCGCCGCCGCCGTTCGGCGTGGGGAACGCCCTGCAGCAGCATGATGTATTCGATGTTCTCCGCGGCCGTCAGTACCGGGATCAGATTGTAAGACTGAAAAATGAAGCCGATGTGATCCCGACGAAAGTCGGACAGTTCGTTGCCGCTCATCTGGTCGATGCGGCGTCCAGCCAGCTCCACGCTGCCGCTGGTGGGGTTATCCAGTCCGCCGATCAGGTTCAGCAGGGTCGATTTGCCCGAACCGGAAGGGCCTATCAGCGCGCTGAACTCACCCCGTTCGATATTCAGGGTGACGTCATCGAGGGCTTTAACCAGTGTTTCTCCCTCACCGAAGTGACGGCAGAGGTGCTCGGTTTTGATCACAGGCTGTCTATGGGGCTCGTTCATAGGGTCTTCTTGATAGCGAGTGCGGGGACGATGCGCGATGCAAAATGCGCCGGATACAGTGATGCCAGGAATGTCAGGATGATCACATAGATCGGGAAATCGACGAACTGACTGGAATCCAGCACGGTATAGATTCTATCCATGCTGATGCCGGCAACTTCGAATTCTCCGATCGGAATACCATAAATGCTGAACCCGTAGCCGAGCACAAGGCCCAGGCCGACACCCGCGGTCGCACTTGCTGCGGCGATCAGGACCGCCTCCCAGGCCACCAGTGACATGACACCGAACGGTCGGGTGCCCACCGCTTTCATGACGCCCAGTTCGTAGATACGTTCGAAAATGGACATAAACATCGAATTGATGACGCCAAGCGAGGCAAGCAAGAACAGGATCATTCCGATGATCGCAGACGAGTAGCTGGTCATTGACAGCATCGAGGCAATCTCGGGGTTGGAATCGAGCCAGTTGACGACTTCCATGGTGTCGTCGCCGAGCGCATAGAGAGGATGGTCGAGATCGGTCGCAAGGTCGGGATGAGAAAACTGAATCACCACCTGATGAGCCCCATCGTGGAGCTGCAACAATCGTCGCGCGTCTGTCAGATTGATAAACACCATGGCTTCATCCATTTCTGCCACCCCAAACTCGAAGACACCTGACAGTCGGTACAGCGCCTGTGCCAGTTCACCTGAATGAACCTCGGCGACCGTGATTACGATGCGGTCGCCGAGGGTGACTTCCAGTTGATTTGCCAGTTCACGGCCTATCAGGATTTCACCCTCCGAGCCGGACAGGTAGCTGCCCTCAACGATGAGTGTCGAGACGCGACTGACCTGCCGCTCAGCGTCCGCTTCGATACCCACGATCTGGGCGCTGGTGACGTTGTAGGGTGAGGACACCATGCCACCGGAAACAATGCGTGGAGCAGCGGCTGCAATCGTGTCGATCTGCCGGACATCTTCAACAAGCCGGGCGGCACCGGTAAGCACCAGATCACTATCGAACGTTTCGAGGAAGCCGGCTCGGTGAATCTGGGCTTCGCCGCCGAAAGTCTTGGTGACCGTTTCGGTCATCAGCACAATGCTGCCGCGAATAAAGGCGTCCGTCAGCATCATGGCGGTCAGACTCAGACTGATCAGCAGGATGGTCAGCAATGTCCGACGGGCATTGCGAAACAGATTACGGTAGGCGAGTCTGATGATGAGCATCAGTGGGTCTGCATGGCTTCGACGGGCAATATGCGTGCTGCTCTCAGTCCTGGCAGGAAACTGACCGCCAGCGCGTATCCATAGATGATCGCCGCGGGCAGAAGCATCACCCGGGCGGAAAATTCTCCCTTCATGTGGCTGAACGGCACACCACCCAGGTCGACGGGATCGGGCAGGGAAAACCCACTGTGGGTCAGCCACAGGATGACGGGTATGGCGATCAGGATACCGAGAATGATGCTCGCGGTGGCGAGCAGCATCGTTTCCAGCAGAATCATTGTCAGCACGAGTGAAGATCTGCTGCCCAGCGCTTTCATCATGCCGAACTCACGGGTTCGTTCGAGTACTGACATCAGTACGGTATTGAGTACACCGACAAAGACGATAAACAGGATGATGCCCAGCGTTACTGCGTTACTCCGCTTGTCGGCCTGCATGGACTGATAGAAGGTTTTCTGGATTTCCGGCCAGGTGGAAACGGTTAGATCGGGGACCAGGCGTCCCAGCGTTTCCGTCAGCGCGGCTGCGATGTTGTCTGTCAGCGAGATGTCGTCCAGAACAATCGCGATTTCGTGAACCTGATTCGGGCCAAGGGAAAGGAAAGGCTGCGCCGCCTGCAGCGGCAGATACACGTTAAGTCGTTCCTGGGAGCGTCTTGTGCCGACGGTCCCTTTCACCCTGAAAAGGTCGTTGGCGACTGATCCATCGGCACCCTGTGAAATCAGCACGATTTCGTCACCAACCCCGATCTCGAGACTGGTCGCTGCACCCTGACCGATCAGTGCGTCGAAGTAGCCTTCGCTATCTGGTTGTGCGGTCAGCCACTGGCCGCTTGCGAGTTTTTCTCGCAGGCGACTGGTATCAGTTTCCAGTTCGTTATCAATGCCAATGACCTGGACCGGTGCGTGATTGTCTTCAGCGTAGGCGAGCGCCGGCGCAAAGGTTCTCGGCGTAAAACTTTTGATGTGGTTTTCGGCGTGTAATGTCTCGTTGAGGACATTCAGCGTGTCGATCGTCTTGTAGATTCGTGGTTTGTCAGCATAGTCCTTGCTATGAATCTGGAGATGACCCGTTTCATCTTCGGTGAAGATCCGGATGACATTGCTGTAGCTGCCATCGATCATCGAGAAGGACATTGCACTTAGCAGGTATCCGCCGGCCATGCTGATGGTCGTCAGGATCGTACGTCGTCGTTGTCTGAGTATGTTTCGAAATGCTAGCTTGAACAGCATCAGAATCTCTGCTTGAGAGAACGTAACGAGAAGTCGTCGGCGGCAACGTCCGGAGGATCCAGTTCCAGGGACTCATAGATCACAAGCGTGCGGTGACCTGTCTTGTTGTGTGGCAGCATTTCCAGTACGGAAGGCAGTCGGTGGCCGGAAAAATCTCTCGGTTCGGAAAATGTCAGGCTGCGAATCTTCTCGCCGCGCTCATCAAAGAAATGCTGCTCAACTGGAATCAGCGCCGTACTGTCGATGATGTATTCGATTTTTCCCCATACCGTGACTGTATCGGTTTTTGGCGTCAGGATAATGATGTATTGACCGTCTTCTTCCCGCAGGTTCAGGTCATACTCTTCAGTCAGTGTGGTCTGTTTGACCAGGTCATCGTTGGTGAAGTCGCTGCCCATCCATGAGCCCATCATCATCGATGGTGGAATCTTGATCACCTTGTTGATTTTTGGAAAGAAGTTCCACATTTCGCTCTTGATGCGCAGTGTGGCAATGCCGCGATCCTTGCGGGGCTCGTAAATCCTGATCAGCGTCGATTCGTCGCCAAGACTGATCGCTTTCAGGCTAAGAGAACGATCATAATGGGGCGTCTCGATTCGCATGGTGATGCTGGCGCGGCTCGTTTCACCGCGGTAAAGCTGCTCCATCTGATCGATGAGTTCGACAGCCCTGAGCGCAGAGTCAGATTCGCTGGCCTGGAGCGGAAAGCTCATCAAAACCATCAGGATAAAGCGGAGCATGGCATCTGCCTGGTAAAAGGTAGTGAGATGCTAGCAAATAATCGCGACCGATGACGCGAGCAGGTATACTCCGCGACTTTTTTGGGAGGAGATCAAGGCATGCGAGGAACTGTCGCGTTACTGTTGACGATGTTGGCGGCTTCGGCATTCGCCCAGGACTGGAACAGCGAAATAGAACTGGGCGCGGTGATCACAACCGGTAATACCCAGCAGGAGAACCTCAAGCTCCGTCTTGGTACCGAAAGAACCGGAACGACCATCGAGCATTCGGCGCGTCTGGATGCGCTTCGATCTTCTGAAGATAGTGTTGTCACGGCACAAAAATACTATCTCTATTACCAGGCCGACTACCGGCTGGACGACCGTCATTCGCTGTTCGGTCGAGTCAGTTACGAAGACGACCGTTTTTCAGGCTTCGATTACCAACTGGACGAGACCGTGGGCTACTCGCGCGTGTTAATGGATTCCGGAGTCATGAAGCTGGTAGGGGATCTGGGCCTCGGTATGCGCCAGAGTCAGCGGACTGGCAGTGATAGCATGTCCGAATTCATCACCCGACTGGCTGCCAGATTTGACTGGCAGATCAGTGAATCAGCCGAGTTCCGACAGACCCTCAGCACCGAGATCGGTGAGGACTCGACGATCTCTCGTTCCGAGACTTCGCTGCAGTCCACCATTATCAGCGCATTGGCGATGAAGCTGGCGCTGACCATCAAGCACCAGTCGGAGGTCCCGATGGGGAACGAAAACACGGACACGGAAACCTCCGTCACGCTGGTCTATCACTTCTAGCGCGGATATTGCACCAAATGCCTGAAAAATCGCGAAGGACTTTTTTCTCCTGAGCTGGCTCGTGAGCGCAGCCGTGTCGAGAACACGGCGCAACGAGCACGGCAGCTCAGGGGAAGAAAGAACGAGCGAGATTCAGGCAAATGCTGGCGACTGACAAAGTGTGATTTCCCAGAATTCATGTACCTCCCTGAATTGTCTGACCCAGACGACCAGTACAAATGATTTGGTGCAATATCCGCGCTAGCCTATATATTCGTCAGCCTTAATAGATATATTCCATATGGCGGGATTATCTTGCGAATTCGAATAAGTAACATGGGCGCCATCGAATGGAGGTGTCGTCATGTGTGTCTGTTGTTCCGTCGGCCGTGGGCGTAACTTCAACTGGCTGACGATCTCGTTGCTGGCTGGCTGGATATCGGTGGTTGCGTTGATTGCCGAATTTGCCCCGCCAGGCGAAAACGTCAGTGCGGCGAACATGGCGGATGTTGCGGGGACGCTGATTCCCTAGCAGCCCCCGATCAGGCTGCAATCACGAAACTCGTCGGCGAAGTAATCAATGACCGTGCGGACGCGGGACGGCAGGTGCCGCCCCGGGGCGTAGACGGCGTACAGATCCATGGGTGGCGGCTGGAAGGGATCGAGGACGCTGACCAGGCGGCCATCAGCTATCGCGTCGCCCACCAGCCAGCGGGGAGCCCGTGATATTCCCAGACCGGAAACCAGCGCGGCGCGCAGCGCTTCGCTGTTGTTGGTGGTCAGATTGCCTTCGACTCGCACCCGAAAAGGTTCGCCGTCGTCGACGAATGTTGCTTCACCGCCATCGCCTGCCTCGGCGTACATCAGGTAGTTGTGATCCTTGAGATCCCGTGGGTGCTGCGGAATGGTGCTGGTTTCCAGATACTGAGGTGAGGCGACGGTCACGATAGGGCTGCTGCACAGCTTGCGGGCGATGAGTGACGAATCGGCAAGCTTTCCCATGCGAAAAGCGACATCGATACCGCCTTCGACCAGGTCAATGATCCTGTCAGACAGCCTGATATCGATACGCAACTCGGGAAACTGTTCGACTAGCGGGGATACCCGGGGAACGATGTGCAGGCTGCCGAAGGCGACAGCCGCACTGATGCGAACGGTGCCCTTCGCCTGGGTTTGTAGTTGTCCCACCACCTGTTCGGCTTCTTCGACGTCCTGCAGGATCGAGACGCAACGTTCGTAATAACTGGTGCCTGTTTCGGTGAGTCGCAGCGATCGGGTGCTGCGGTTGAGCAGTTTCGCACCTAGCCAGGATTCCAGTTCTGCAATATTCTTGCTGACGGTAGGCTGAGTGCTGTTCATTTCCCGCGCGACCGCAGAAAAGCTGCCGGTTTCGACGACTCGGACAAACATCTGCATGGCGGCGAGACGATCCATACCTATTCCAAAAATGAATTAACGTTATGAAGAAAAGAGGTGTTTTCCAACTATGCCGGAATATAATAAATTGGCTCGCTGATGGAAACGCATGATTCGGATTTTGTTGAGCAGCTGGCTGCGCTGAGGGCCGCACTCTGCGATCAGTTGCCGACCCCGCAGTTGGCGGTGCTCGTTCGTCTGACCGCGCGGTTAAGGCGATCCGGCCTGTTGAGTCACTGCGTGCAGGTGGGTGAGTCGGCACCCGATTTTGACTTTGTCCGTGCTGACGGCGTCCGTACTGACGGTGCCAGCACCAGTTTCTATTCCCAGCTGGCGAAGGGTCCGGTGGTGATTAATTTCTTCCGCGGTCTCTGGTGTCAGTACTGTCGTACGGAACATGAGGCTTATGAACGGGTCAGGCCGGAACTGGAAGCCCTGGGATGTACGTACCTTTCAATTTCTCCTCAGGCCATTGAGGCCGGGAGTTCGCCCACGCTCATCTACGATCGGGACAACGGCATTGCCCGTCGATACGGACTGGTTTACGGCCTTGAGAGAGAAGAGCTGGAGCTGTTTGAACAATGGGGCATTCGACCGTTGATTGGTGGCAGCTCGGAACTACCCTTGCCAGCCACCTATCTCGTGGGAACTGATCGAACCGTCGCCTTCCAGTTCGTCGACGCTGATTTTCAGTGTCGATGTTGTCCGGAAGAACTCGTCAGCGAAGCCCGGCGCCTCGTTGAGCAAACCTGAATCTCAGGGTTTGCGGAATAACAGTGTGAATCGGTCGGTATTGCCGGTCACGGTGGCGCGACCGACCTCGTAACGCAGTTCGTCGTCGGGCCGATAGTGCAGGTCACTGTAATCGACGAATTCGAACCCGGCTGCTTCGACTTCCTTGATGATCTGCACCGGGTCCATGCGACGCCAGTTTTCATGGTAGTCGGCCTGCATGTGACGCCGGTTGTGATCGACCACGCCATAGTAGCCACCTGACTTTAACGCCTGGAATACGGCGCGGTTGATGTTGTCACGGCCTTCTTCGCTGAAGTTGTGCATGTTCCTGAATGTCAGCGCTAAATCGACCTTGCCATCGATGCCGAAACTGAATTCCGGCACGGTGGAGCGTCGGCTGCCGGGAGCGCGCGAGAAATTCTCGCGATCGAAGGGAATCATGCTGGTGGTATCAAACCCTTCTTTACCTTCGATGCGTGTGCCGGTGCGCTCCGCGCCGATAGAAATGTACAGTCGACCCTTCTCTTCCAGTACAGGCCCCAGTAGTTTGGTATACCAGCCGCCCCCGGGCAGCAGTTCGAGTACGGTCATATCATCCCGCAATCTCAAAAACTCCAGTGTTTCAACCGGCTTGCGATTTCGGTCACGGGCACGTTCCGCCTCGCTTCTGCGTTCGTGATTCTTGGCCGCCTCGATTTTGGCAGCAGTGGCTTCGAAGTCGGCTGTTGCCTGGGACGCGACAAGCGGCAGCAACAACAGACAGGTAGCAACAACAGATTTCATGGCGGACTCCCGACGCAAAAAACTGCTATCTTAACGTAGACCGAATTGCATGGGCGATGATTGATCGACACCCCGGAGGCAGTATGGTCTTCTTGTTCGGCGAAAGTGTGAGGCGGTCTGAAACCGCTATCGGTTCTCGGCCCTGTCCGATATGTCAGGTCGACCGACCCTTCGTTCGGGTCGTAAAGACCAATTTCTTTACCATATTCGGCTTGCGGTTATTGCCCCTCGGTCAGGTTGCGGAATATTTACAGTGCACAGCCTGTGGCCAGGCCTTCGATGAAGGCAGTGATTGCCCGTCGCACCACGCACTGTTGCTCGATGTGATCGCCTACCTGATGCTTGGCTACGGGGTGAGCAGGGATCGCGCGCTGGCAGGTGAGGTGTATGAAGCGGTGACCAGGACGCAGCTGGCGGATACGGATCTCGCCGCGGCAATCAGTGCACTGGATGCGGGGCAACGTGACCTGTTTGATTCACTTCGACAGGGCGCCGCGAAGGTGAACACCCGGGGCAAACAGGAAATCGTCCAGGCGGGATATCTCGTTGCTTATGCCAGCTGCGAACTTGAGCATGATGATCGTGTGCGCCTGAATCTCATCGGGAATGCGCTGGACGTCCCAATTTCCTTTGTCGCTGCGTGTATCGAAGACGTCAGGGCACGTCACTATCTGGGTATCAGACGTCGCGTTCCGACGCTGGCAAGCTAACCAACATATGTTTGTTGCTACCTGATGCTGCACAACTACGGTCTTGACCAGCGAACGATAGGAATCGGGCAGGTAATTGGCCTGATTGAGACGATGAAGGCGGAAGGCATATCCGCTGATGAAATCCTGGCGGGCACTGGCATCACGGCGGCGGAACTTGAGAACCCGGAGGCACGGGTGAGCTGTCGCAGCAGAATCCGCCAGCTGGAGAATGTGGTTGAGCGTGTTCCGCCCGGTTTCTGGCTGACCTGGCGAACGAATGAAGTATCGGTATCGGACTATGGTCTGCTGGGGTACGCAATGATGAGCAGCGCTACCCTGGAACGGGCGATTCAGATCGCGGTGAAGTATCACAAGACGGCCGGCGCCATGTTCGATCTCCGGTTTCTGGAGGAGGGCGGTGATGGTGTGATTCGTCTTGAGCACATGCTGGCCGGTGGCACGGTAGGTCAGCTGGTGGTCGATGACCTGTTCACGAGTATCACGCCATTGGTGAGGCTGCTGACCGGACGCGAGGATTTTAATCCCCGTGTCATCCATTTCACGCATTCGGTTCCCGAATATGCAGACAAATACCTTGATGTCTTCGATTGCCCAATCCTGTTTGACCAGTCCTTCGCCGAATATCGTTTTGACGCTTCGCTGCTGAGCCAGCCGCTGGCTGAGGCGGATGCCAATGCGGCGCGTGCCTGCGAAGAATCATGTCGGCACCTGTTGAACCAGATGGAAATCGAGGAAGACCTGATCTCGCGCATCTGTCATGTGTTGCTTTCGAGGCCGGGAGAATTCCCAAGCCTGAACGCGGTTGCGGATGAGATGAAGCTTGGAACGAGAACGTTAAGGCGCAGATTGCAGGCGCTCGGAACGAGTTATCAAAAGGTACTCGATGATGTCAAAAGGGAACTTGCGATCGAGTACCTCCAGACGACCAACCTGTCGGTGCAGGAGATATCAGACTTGCTCGATTATTCGGAAGTAACCAACTTTCGCCGCGCGTTTCTGCGCTGGGTTGGCTTGTCTCCCTATCAATACCGCAAGCAGAAAACGACGAAAAGCTGAATGAAGCAGGCGCTGTCGCTGATGGCTCGGCGACAGCGCCTGGGTACATCGGTGCTAGCCGAACTCGCTAATGACTGCGGAAATCGATTCTTTGGCGTCACCGAACAGCATGCGCGTGTTCTCGCCGAAGAACAGCGGGTTATCGACGCCGGAGAATCCGGACGCCATCGACCGCTTGAGTACAAACACCGTGCGCGCCTTATCGACGTTGATGATGGGCATGCCATAAATCGGGCTACCTTCATCTTCTCGCGCCGCGGGGTTCACCACGTCGTTGGCGCCAATCACGATGGCCACATCGACGTTCTCGATTCTGGGGTTGATGTCGTCCATCTCCACCAGTTGTTCATAGGGCACATCGGCTTCCGCCAACAGCACGTTCATGTGGCCCGGCATTCGACCAGCCACGGGATGGATCGCGAAACTGACTTCGCAGCCGTTGCCTTCCAACAGTTCACCCAGTTCCTTGACCACGTGCTGGGCCTGGGCGACGGCCATGCCGTAACCGGGAACGAAACAGACATTGGTGGCCGCTTCCAGAACATAGTAGGCATCTTCAGCGGTGATCGGCTTGACCTCACCTTCGACTGCGGCAGCCTGTTTAACGGCGCCGAAGCCGCTGAACAATACGTTGGTGAGCGAGCGGTTCATGGCCTTGCACATGATGTTGGTGAGGATGATGCCGCTGGCACCAACCAGTGATCCGGCAACAATCAATATGTTGTTGTTGATGGCAAATCCAGCCGCACAGGCGGCGAGTCCTGAATAGCTGTTCAGCAGCGAGATCACCACAGGCATGTCTGCACCGCCGATGGGTATCACCGCCATCACGCCGAGCAGCAATGAAAGGCCAATGACAGCATAGAGCCAGACTGAATCGACGGCTGGATCGAGGCTCAGCATCACGCCAGAGCCAATCAGCGCTGCCAGCAGCAGGCTGTTGAAAATGCGCTGGCCGCTGAATACCAGCGCTGCGCTATTGATGGTTTCGCTCAGTTTGCCCCACGCGATGAGGCTACCGGTCAGCGTCACACCGCCGATCAGAATCGCCAGCAGGACGGTGACCGCAGTGAAGGTCGCAATTTGACCGTCGTAGAGTGTGGACCAGCCCACCAACAGACTGGCGGCACCACCGGAACCATTAAACAGGGCGACCATTTCCGGCATGCTGGTCATGGCGACCAGGCGGGCGGCCAGGGCACCGATAATCGCGCCGGTGACCATACCGATTGCAATCCATTGAAAACTGATGATGCCACCGTCAGTGAGGCCGGCGACCACGGCGATCAGCATACCGACGGACGAGAGCAGGTTGCCGCGGCGTGCGGTCGCCGGTGATCCGAGCATCTTCAGTCCGAAGACAAACAGGATCGCCGAGATCACATAGGCGAGGTTGGCGATGAGGTCGATGTTCATGACTGACCTCCGTTTGCTTCACGTTTGCTGCGGAACATGGCGAGCATGCGATCAGTCACCAGGTATCCCCCCACCACGTTGATCGTGGCAAAGGTAACGGCGGCAGTACCGAGAATGGTCGCGGTGCCGAGGCTTTCGGCGCCCGCTGCCGCAAATGCACCCGCCAGGGTGATGCCCGAGATGGCATTGGCGCCGGACATCAGCGGTGTATGCAGGGTGGCCGGTACTTTGGATATGAGTTCGAAGCCGAGAAAGATCGACAGAACAAGAATAAAGGTTAAGAAAACGATGTCCACGAGCTGCCCCTTTCTACAGATTCTTGATGGTTTCGTTGACGATTTCACCATTGTGGGTGATCAGACACCCCTTAATAATGTCGTCTTCGAGATTTAGGTTGAATGACTTTGCTTCGGCATCCCAGTATTCAGATACCAGATTGAACAGGTTGGATGAGTACATCGCGCTGGCGTCACTGGAAACCAGTGAGGGCAGGTTGGACACGCCGATGATGGTTGCGTTGCCGACCTTGACCGTTTCGTCTGCAACCGATCCTTCGACGTTGCCGCCGCTGTCGACTGCCATGTCGACGATGACGCCACCAGGTTTCATGGCCTCAACCATATCCCGGGTGACGATGCGCGGTGCGGGCCGACCAAAAACCTGTGCCGTAGTAATGACGATATCTGATTCCGCTATCGCCTCCTTCATTCCCTGTTGCTGCAGCTGAATCTGCTCAGGGGTCAGTTCCCTGGCGTAGCCGTCCTTGGTCTGGCCGGTTTCGCCGAGATCGATTTCAAGGAACTTTGCGCCGAGGGATTGCACCTGTTCAGCGACAACCGGCCTGGTATCGAAAGCGGTCACCCGGGCGCCGAGCCGTTTCGCGGTAGCGATGGCCTGCAGGCCGGCGACACCCGCGCCGATAATAAAAACCCGTGCCGGGCTCAGTGTGCCGGCGGGGGTCATCATCATGGGAAGGATGCGATCCAGTTGCTGTGTGGCCAGGATCACCATGACATAGCCGGCGAGGTTTGCCTGCGAACTTAGGGCGTCCATCTTCTGGGCACGGGTGGTCCGCGGGATCATCTCCATGCTGATGGCGCTGATGCCTGCCCTCGCCAGGGAATCGATCAGTTCCCGCTCGTTGTATGGGTCCAGGTAGCTGACGTGAATCGCTCCCTGTCTGAGGTGCTGGATGTCGTCCGTAGAGGGCTTTCGGACCCGGAGCACGATGTCGCCCCGACTGAGGACGTCATTTCGATCCTGCGAGATGGTCGCGCCAGCTTCCTGGTAGTCACTGTCTGTAAACCCGGCACCCGTGCCAAGGCCTGACTCCACCAGGAGGTCGAATCCGCTGCGAGTCAGTTTCCTGACCGAGTCGGGAACGAGCGCAGCGCGCTTCTCGTTCGGATGCGTTTCCGCAGGTACGGCAATTAGCATAGAGAGAACCTCATTGTTCAAATTCTTCAGGCTGAGTAGGCAAAATCGACGACGACTTCACTACCGTTCATATATCGGCTTTCGTCAGAGGCGAGGAACACGACGGCGTTGGCGATATCGGCGGGTTTTCCGACGATGTTGCCGGGGACGCCGGATGCGCCCGCTTCCGCGGTCCTGCGGTTATCGCCCGGCATGGTTTCATTCATCTTTTGCCAGATGGCGGTGTCGATAATCCCCGGATGGATCGAGTTAATCCGGACTTCCAGTCCGGCGAGGGCGCATTCCTTGGCCACCGACTTGGACAGTAGCCGAACCCCGCCTTTTGTCATGGAATAGGCTGCGAGCGTCGGTGCGGCCTTGAGTCCGGCGACTGACGAGACATTGATGATGGAAGCGGCGCCCGATTTTGCCATGGCGGGAATGCAGGTTTTCATGCCGAGAAAGACGCCGTCGAGATTGACTGCGTTCTGACGATGGAACTCGTCGAGCGTCAGTTCGAGAAAAGGTTTGCGAATGGCGATGCCGGCGTTGTTGACCAGAACGTTCAGCTGGCCATATTGAGTCAGAATGGATTCGAGAACCGACTGCCATTGGGATTCGCTGGTCACATCCTGCGGCAGAAAGATTGCTTCCGCGCCTTGTTCGCAGATCGAGGAGACGGTCTGTTGGCCCGTGACATCGTCAATGTCGGTGACGATGATGTGCGCGCCTTCCTTTGCCATGTGTTCGGCACAGGCGCGACCAATGCCCATCGCGCCCCCCGTGATCAGGGCGACCTTTTCGTCCAATCGGCCCATTCCGGGCACCCTCTTATTTTTTCAAGCCGAGCATATTGCCGAAGTCAATTGCATTTGAACAGTTCTGGTTGATATAAAAGTTTGATGAGTTGGGATCGGGAAGTGCATGAAATCTCGCTGCGGCGCGCCCTGTCGAAGCAGCAGGGCGGCGACGAGGGCGTCGCCCGGCAGCATGAAAAGGGGCGCCTGACAGTCCGTGAGCGGATCGATGTGCTGGTGGATCCGGACAGTTTTGAAGAACACGGCGAAGGGGCAGGTTTCGCTGAAAAGGGCGAAGATGGCGCTATCCAGGGGTTCACACCGGCGAACTATGTGATCGGTCTCGGCCAGATTGGCGGTCGGCGCGTCGCTGTCGGCGGTGAAGATTTCACCCTCAAGGGCGGTTCGCCGAATGCCGCAGGGTTGCGCAAAAGTGTCTACGCCGAGGAACTGGCGGTACGTTTCCGGGTGCCGCTGGTGAGGTTTCTGGAAGGCGGCGGTGGCAGCGTCGCCGGATCTGGCGGCTCAGGGCCCAGGACGGTGGGCTCACCCGTCTACAGCGAGCCTCGTTTCAAGATTATTGCCGAGGCGATGGGCGCGGTGCCGGTCGTCTCCTGTGCCATGGGCCCGGTTGCCGGATTTCCGGCCGGCCGACTCGTGGCCTCGCATTTCTCGGTGATGGTGAAGGAAACCTCGCAGGTCATGGTGGCGGGACCGGCGGTGGTTGAACGTGCGCTGGGACCCTCGCTGTCGAAGGAGGAACTGGGCGGCTGGCGAATCCATACTCGAAGCGGCATCGTCAATAATGTCGCTGAATCTGAAGCGGAGGCTGCGGAACAGGCAAAGCGCTTTCTGAGTTACCTGCCGGACAGCGTCTGGCAGCTTCCCGCCAGGCAGGACACCAGTGATGATCCGAACCGGGCCGAAGAGGCGTTGCTGTCGATCGTGCCAAGGGATCGGCGCCGGTCTTTCGAGATGCGGGATATCATTCGGCTGGTGATGGACCAGGGGTCCTTCTTTGAGATATCGCCATTCTATGGGCTGGGGCAGATCACCGGGCTGGCCCGGCTCAATGGTGCGGTGGTTGGTGTCATTGCCAGCGACTGCAAGCACTTCGCCGGGGCCATGACGGCGGAAGGCTCGCAAAAGTCGAAGCGCATGATGGAGCTCTGTGACGCCTTTCATATCCCCATTGTCAATTTCATGGATGAGCCAGGATTCATGATTGGTCCCGACGCAGAGCAGAGCGGCGCGATTCGTTATGGCATGAGTGCCGTTGCGGCGGCAGTTCAGTCAACCGTGCCCTGGGCGACTATTTCGGTTCACAAGTCATTCGGCGTCGCCACGGCGGCCCATTTCGCACCCAACACCTACAAACTGGCCTGGCCGTCCTGGGAATCAGGAGCACTGCCCGTAGAAGGCGGCGTTGCGGTGGCTTACCACCGTGAGATTGCCGCGGCCGAAGATCCGGAGGCGAAACGTCGGGAACTGGAGGAACGTCTGAAAGAAGGTCGTTCACCGTTTCCCGCCATGGAAAGTTTCGCGGTGCATGAGCTGATTGACCCACGGGAAACGAGATCGCGCCTGTGTCGCTGGATCGACTGGGTCGAACCGCTGCTCGAGGACCTGAAGGGCCCTGTTACCTGGGGAATGCGACCCTGACTCATCCGGTCTGATCTCATGATGATGATCTTCAGAATTCTGCTGCCTCTGATTGTTCTGGCCGTGCTCGGCCCGAGCGCCGTTGCTTCGTTGGCGCCGGGCGAAGACTTCACGTCGCCAAAGGTCCGGGTTGAACTCTTGAGCGACGTGACTGCGATTGAACCGGGCGGTACGTTCTGGATTGGGCTGCACCAGCAGATTGATCCCGGCTGGCATACCTACTGGCGCAATCCGGGTGATTCCGGTGCACCGACCACACTGAGTCTTGAATTGCCCGCCGGCTTTTCCGTGTCTGAACTGCAGTGGCCGATACCGGAACGAATTCCCTATGGGCCACTGCTGAATTTTGGCTATCACGATGAAGTACTACTGCTGCAGCAGGTGTCGGTGCCTGCGGACTGGCGGGGTGACTCGCTGACGCTTGCGGGGAAGGCCGATTGGCTGGTCTGTGCCGACATCTGTATTCCGGAATCTGCTGACGTCGATCTGACCCTGCCGGTGCAGGATGCCGATCCGGCGGTGGCTTTGCTGTTTGAGCGGACCCGTCAACAGCTACCACGATCGATGGATGTGGCAGTCACACAGTCGGTGGCGGGCGAGGAGATATTGTTACAGATTGAAATGGCTGGTCTCTCGGGCGGGCGGATCGATACGGTAACCTTCTTCCCCTTCATCGAAGGTCTGATGGACAACCCGGCGCCGCAGTCGTTTTCCATCAGTCCGGCGGGTCTCCGGTTGAAGCTGGTGGCAGGCTACGACTTTACCCCCGACAGGGTGCTTGCCGGCGTGGTGGTGGTGGAGGAAGTCGTTGGCGGCAACCGGTTGCGAACAGCCTTCGAGATATCGCCGCAGCTCGATGTTTCAACGCAGGCGACAGCGGGCATCTCACTGGTCACCGTACTCGCACTCGCATTCCTCGGGGGCGTCATCCTCAATCTGATGCCCTGCGTATTCCCGGTCCTGTCGATCAAGATTTTGTCGTTGCTGGAACATCGACCGGCTTCCAGTCGAACCCACGGTTGGGTCTATGTCGCTGGCGTGGTGCTCAGTTTTGTTGCCATCGCCGCTGTGCTCCTGTCGCTGCGCGCTGGCGGGGAGCAGATTGGCTGGGGATTTCAGCTGCAGTCAACGGTCGTTGTCTCGCTGCTGGTGTACCTTTTTTTCCTGATTGGTCTCAATTTGCTGGGCCAGTTCGAGCTTGGTACCGGCATCATGGGATTTGGCAGCTCACTGACCCTGCGCCATGACTATGTGGGGTCGTTTTTCACGGGTGTACTGGCGACGGTAGTGGCTGCGCCGTGTACGGTGCCGTTCATGGCGACCGCCGTCGGCTATGCGATGACCCAGCCAGCGCAGACTGCAGTTTCGGTCTTTGCGATGCTGGGGGTGGGGATGGCCACGCCCTATCTGCTGCTCTGTTACAGCCCTCGGTTGATGTCCCGGTTGCCGCGGCCGGGTCCGTGGATGGTCCGTTTTCGTGAGGTACTTTCATTCCCAATGTTTGCCACGGCAGCGTGGCTGACCTGGGTACTGACACAACAGGCTGGTTCTGCAGGTGTGCTGGTGATCGGGTCAGGTTTGGTTGCGCTCGCCTTTGTCGTCTGGCTGTTGCGCCACCTGCCGGCTGCCGGCCCGGTTCGGACAGGACTGCAACTGATTGCCCTGCTGACTGTCGCCGGGACGCTATGGATGGCGGTCAGTCTGCCAGGCCAGGTACCAGAGGGGGCTGCACCGGGTGCGGTCGAACGGGCCGGCTACCTGGGTCCCCGTTCGGCGCCGTGGTCGGCGGAGGCATTGGCCGCTGCGCGCGAACAGGGACCGGTGTTTGTCAACTTCACCGCCGCCTGGTGCATCACCTGCAAGGTCAATGAAGCGGTTGCACTCAATTCCGCGGCGGTCAGGGCTGCCTTCGAACGGGGTGGCATCACTTATCTCAAGGCTGACTGGACCAATGAGGATCCTGAGATCACCCGCGCGCTTGCCGAGTACCAGCGTAGCGGGGTTCCCTTGTATCTGTTCTACAGGGCCGGAGAAGATCGCGCTCACGTACTGCCCCAGTTGCTGACAGAATCCCTTTTGCTGGACGCGCTGGAAGCACGCTGATGCGAACGACCCTGGTGGATGATCAAGGCAACCCTCGTTATACCAATCGACTCATCCACGAATCATCTCCCTATCTCGTTCAACACGCCCATAACCCCGTGGACTGGTATCCCTGGGGTGATGAGGCATTTCAGCGCGCGCGTGATGAAGACAAGCCGGTGTTCCTGTCGATCGGATATTCCACCTGCCACTGGTGTCATGTCATGGAGGCGGAGAGTTTTGACAGTGAGGAGATCGCTGCAATCCTGAATGCGCATTTCATTGCGATAAAGCTTGATCGTGAGCAGCGACCGGATATTGATGATATCTACATGACCGGCGTACAGATGCTGACCGGGCAGGGCGGCTGGCCCATGTCGAACTTTCTGACCCCGGTGGGGAAACCGTTCTACGCGGGCACCTATTATCCGCCGGCAAACTTCAAGTCGTTGCTCGAACAAATTGCATCGCTGTGGCAGGAGCGCCGCGCGGAAGTGGATCAGCAGGCCGAGCAGATTGCCGAGGGCATCAATCGATTTGTCTCTGCCCGAGCCGACTCGATCAGTATTGACTCGCAGCTCTACCAGCAGGCCTTTGATGAGATTCTGGCGCGGTTTGACGGGCTCAATGGCGGCTTTGGCGGGGCGCCGAAGTTTCCCAATGAAGCCATGCTCAGTTTACTGCTGGATGCCTCCCAGCGCACTTCCGGCTACGCCGTCGATGAGGCCCTGACGCTGACGCTCGACAAGATGTACCAGGGCGGTATTCACGATCAGGTGGGCGGCGGCTTTCATCGCTATACCGTCGATGCGATCTGGCTTGTTCCTCATTTCGAGAAGATGCTCTACAACCAGGCGCAACTGTTGCGCATCTACGGTACGGCGAGTCGTGTGCTGCGCCAGCCAGAATGGAGTCGGGTCGCGGTCATGCTGGTTGATTATCTGTTTCGGGACATGACCGATGATCGAGGCACATTTTATTCCGCAACGGATGCGGACTCCGAGGGCCAGGAGGGGTTTTTCTTCCTCTGGACGATTGATGAGCTTGACGGGCTGCTGTCTGCTAACGATGTGGAGATGGTGCGGCAGGTTTATCAGGTAACAGAGGCGGGGAATTTTGAAGGGCGAAATATTCTTCATCCCGGTCGTTCGATGGTGCAGATTGCAAACGAGTTGGGCATGGAAGCCAGTGTCTTTCTCGCCAGGCTCGACCGAATTCGATCACGACTTTACCTGGCCAGAGAACAACGAGAGCATCCGCTGCGGGATGAGAAGATCATTACCGGCTGGAACGGCATGATGATTACAGCGCTGGCTTCGGCCGGCGTTGAACTGGCGATTCCGGCCTGGGTCGAGGCCGCCGAGCGGGCCGCCAACGCACTCTGGGACTCGGTCTACGACGATGGCCTGTGGCGGATCTCGATGGCCGGAGAGCGGTCGGTCAGGGCCAACCTGGAAGACTATGCATGTCTCGCAGAGGCCCTGCTGGCGCTGTACGGCGCAACCGGGGCGGCGATATTCAGGGAGCGCGCCGGGCAGTTGGTGGCTGAGATGATTGAGCTGTTCTGGGATGCCGGGAATGGTGGATTCTTCCTTTCCCGGCCCAAAGACGAGGGGCCAATGATATCGCGCCCCAAGAGTCCCATGGATGGCGCAACCCCCTCAGCCAATTCCACGGCCTTGCATGTGCTTGTCGGCTGGTGGCGGGCGACCGGTGATGTCGACACGGAACAGAAGATCGTATCGATGATCAATGCGTTCAGTGGACTCATCAGTGCAACACCTTCTGCTTTTCCTGCCATGATGGTGGCGATCGCAGATTATCGTCAGGGACAGTGTGGCGTCATTCAGTTTGCCGGCGGCGGTGCCGTGCGTGTCGTGATGTCAAGACATGACACGGTGATTGAGTTGCACATTTATCTTGCTGATGGCTGGCACGTAAATTCGAATCGGCCCACTGACCAGGAGCTTGTTCCGACCCGGGTGGAAGTGATCAGTGGTGATGACGATTCGAATGTCACCTATCCCCTGGCTGAAGACATCTGGAGCGATAACGTTGTGATTGTTGTTGATGGCGACCCGCGTCAGCTAGCGCTGACGCTTCAGCCTTGTAATGGTTCGATGTGCCTGGGTCCAGAAACTTTATCGTTTTACACTTGATTACCCGGTTAAAGTACTTGAGACCTGCAAGGCCGGCATGTAAGATTTTTGTCCCTTTCGGCGTGAATTGCTCGCCGGTGCAAAAGTTAAAAGAAGAATGACGAGTTGATCATATGTCACGACCGGTTCGTATTGAGTTTCCCGGCGCTCACTATCATGTCACCAGCAAGGGCACTAACGAACAGGCCGTCTATCTTGACGATGAAGACCGTGGCGTCTTCCTCAATGTGCTTGACGGTGTTGTGACACGCTTCGGATGGCGAGTGCACAGCTATGTGCTGATGGATAATCATTATCATCTTGTCGTTGAAGTGACTGATGCGAATCTGTCGAAAGGAATGCGACAGCTGAACGGTGTTTATACCCAGCATTTCAATCGTCGTCACGGTCACGACGGCCCCCTGTTCCAGGGCCGATTCCGGAGCGTAACTTTCGAACCGGAATCCTATCTGCTGCCCCTGTGCCGTCACGTGGTGCTGAATCCGGTGAGGGTCAGACAGACCCGCTCTGCAAACAGCTACCGATGGAGTTCTCATCGGGCGATGGCAGGTGTGGTGAAAGCCCCCGACTACCTGTGCACAGAAGCGGTGCTCGGCCAGTTCGGCAAGCGCCTTCCGGACAGCCGGCGAAAATACCGGGACTATGTCAAGGAAGGCATCGGCGAGCAATCGCCGTTGCTGGAGCGTTCCAACCAGGTGCTGCTGGGATCGCCGGAATTTGTTGCCGAACTGCAGCCGGTATTGAACGGAGAAAAACTGGCCAAACGCGGCCCCAAAAAGGCGCGCCGAAGGCGTTCACTGCCGGTGCTGTTCAAAAATGTTGATAACAAGTCCCGGGCAGAACGCAACGAACTGATCCGCCGGGCACATATCGATTACAACTACACGCTGATGGAAATCGGCGACCATCTTGGCATCCACTACACAACGGTCAGCAAGGTTGTAAACCAGTAACCGCCGGGGGTATTCTCAGCCCCGGGATTATCCTTCCGCGATGGAGTGAGTGATGCGCAGAATCATTAATCGTCAAGAGCAGGGCGAGGAAGAAATTGACTTGACGCCCATGCTGGACGTCGTATTCATCATGCTGATCTTCTTCATCGTAACGGCCACCTTCGTCAAGGAAATTGGTATCGACGTCAATAGCCCTGACAACAATCAGAACGTCAAGGACGCTGACAAGCAGAGCATCGTGGTGCAGATTTCCAATCGGGACCGCATCAGGATTCGTGGCAGGAACGTCGATTTGCGCCAGGTACGTGCCAATATCGAACGACTTCACGCGGAGAACCCCGAGGCCCCTGTGGTTGTCCAGCCGCATCCTGACAGCACCACCGAAACCATGGTCAAGGTGATGGACGCTGCGCGCCAGGCGGGCGTGTACAACGTCTCTATTGCCGCCACCTAACAAGCCTCTTTTTTCTGGTGGACCTGGTTCTGATCAGGCATGGTCTGCCCGAGAAGATTGTCAATGACGATGGCATGCCTGCCGACCCGCCGTTATCAGAGCAGGGCAGGGACCAGGCGCGGCGGCTGACACAGTGGCTGGCCGACGAACCCTTTGATCGGCTGTACTCGAGCCCGATGCGGCGAGCTTTCCAGACCGCGGAAGCACTGGCGTCAGCGCGTGGACTCGACATCGAGTTATGTGACGGTGTCGCCGAGTACGATCAGCATGCCGAACACTACATTCCTGTTGAAGAGCTGAAAGAGCTTGATTATGAGCGGTGGCAGCGGGTCATGCGTGGCGAGACGGACGAGATCGATTTCCCTCGATTCATCGAGGCGGTAACCACCAGTATCGAGGAGATCATTGCCCGAAACGCCGGCAGGCGGGTCGCGATTGCCTGCCATGGCGGCGTTATCAATGTCTGGACGGCGCATGTGATCGGCTTCGAGCCCAGGCTGTTCTTCAATCCTGACTACACGAGTATTCATCGTTATCGCGCCGCCTGCAGCGGTGAGCGCTCTGTCATCACGCTGAATGAACACTTCCACCTGCTAGGCTGAACTTCGGCGGGCAGTCTCGACGCCTCTTTAGCCACGCCCGTATACTGATCCGATGGGCGGGTTTGTGTTGTTGGTGATCATTGTTGCGGGCCTGGTCTGGGCGATCCGCCTGTGGCGACAGCGGGAGCTTGCACGGTTTCGCGAATCAGATATCAGGACACTGCACGAGCTAACCGGTGGTGCACTGCCAGGGGCTACCCAGCAGCCTGAGACAACGCCGGAAAGGGGGGCTGAGTCGGCGCTGGAGGTATCTGCTCAATCGCCCCTGGAAGTGGTTGCTGCCGGCGCAGCCGGGGTCGAACAGCCTGGTGGAGAAACCCCAGCCCGCGCAGTTCTCAAGCCGGCTGCGCTGGACGAGATTCACAGGCGGGCGCTGCAGAACCTGGAACAGTTGCTCGATGATGGGTATCGCGTGTTCGTCAACAAGCCGCTGGCGGATTTCATGCGACTGGATAACGGGGCGGTTGAACCGTATGGCCGGCAGGTGTCGCTACTCATTTGTGAACGCACCAGTTTCGCGCCCGTATGCGGCGTGCATCTTCGCGGTGCAGGCCAGCAGGAAGTTAGCCGGTTTCGCGACCTGGGCCAGCGGTTCGAAGCAGCCGGACTGCCGCTTGCCAGCGTCCCTCTGACGCCCGATCTGTCAGCCGCCGAGATCAGGGAACAGCTGGCGTCGGTGATGCCTTCAGTTCTTCGGCAACCTGACCCCGAATAAGCTCGCGCACCTCTTCTCGCAGTGCTTCAACAGATTTTGCCGTGTATTGGTCGGGATCGATGGGTGGCAGGACCTGTAACTGGACATGGGTATTGCCATGAAAGTTAAGGCTGTCCTTTGGCAAGGCATTTTTTGATCCGTTGATCACGATAGGGAGCACCGGCACACTCAGCTTCTTTGCCAGTACGAACGCTCCATCCTTGAATGGCCTCATCCTGCCTGTCTCCGACCGAGTGCCCTCGGGAAACAGGAAGATGGAACTGCCAGACTGCAGGTGATTCTCGCAGGCGCCATACATTTGTCGGATGCTGCCGCGATGGCCGCGCCTGAGACGAACATAGTTGTTCAGCGTCATGTTCCAGCCGATCAGCGGGATCCTGAACAATTCCGCCTTCGATACCCACTTGAAATGGCTGAACAACATAAACGCCGCAAGGATGTCGACCAGTGACTGATGGTTCGAGACAATCACGTAGGTTTTGTGTGGTTCAATCAGCTCGCGACCCTGGACGGTCACGGTCCAGGGAGGAAACACCCAGATGTAAAGACTCGCCCACAGACAGGTAAACTGGTGGAGTAGTTTCAGGCGTCGATCAAATGGCCGTGTGATCAGCCAGATCACGCAGGCGATCAGAAAGAAGAACAGGGAAGTCGCGAAAACAAATGCAATGTACAGTGCTGCGATCAGGCGATAGAAGGCGCGTTTCGCCACGGGAATTGGTTACCGGCCTCAGGTTGGACGCCAGCATAGCAAGAATCTAAAATCGGCGCTCGCCGGTATACCATGCGTAACTCAGTCTTGAATCCCACATCTGTTCCTCCAGCCAGTGCGGTACTGCTGGTCAGCGTCCTTCTACTCACTGGCTGTGCCAGCCTGGTGTCGTCGGTGACATCAGGAATCGCGGACGACCTTGCCACCACCATTCTCAATTCGAACGATGTGGATACCGTGCGGGAAGGTGTGCCCGCCTACCTGCTGATGATCGACAGCTTTCTTGAAGGTAGTCCGGACGACCCTGACCTGCTGGTTGCCGCCGCCAATCTTAATGGTGCGTTCAGCGTATTCACTGATGGTGAGCGGTCGCGGCTTTTGACGACGAAGGCGCTCGGCTACGCAGAACGTGCCGCCTGTCTCGATGTGGAAGGTCTGTGTGACATCCGGACGGTTGCTTACAAGTCGTTTCAGGCCCGGATTGCCGACCTGCGCCGGGCTGACCTGGCGGTGGCCTACGCCCTCGGCGCGGCCTGGACCGGCTGGATTCAGGCAAATAGCGACAACTGGCGTGCCATCGGTGAACTTGGCAAGGTTAAACTACTGATGTCGCGACTGGTCGAACTGGATGAACGCTGGGAGCAGGGTGGTCCCCATTTATATCTGGGCGGGCTTGAAACTGCACTGCCGGATGCGATGGGCGGTAATATCGAGAAGGGCAGGCGGCATTTCGAACGAGCCATAGAACTGTCGGACGGCCGGCATCTGATGACCAAGGTGATCTTTGCCGAACAATATGCCCGGCTTTCATTCGACAAGGCGCTGCACGACAGGCTGTTGCGTGAGGTGCTGGCAGCGGATCCGGATGTGCCGGGGCTGACACTGATTAACGTGGTTGCGCAGCGACGCGCACAGGCATTGCTGGAACAATCAGACGAGTACTTTTGAATGGGCAATCGAATTCTAATTTTGGCGATGTTGATGTTGTTGATGCCGGTTTCGGCGTCGGCCAAAACGTTCAAGATTGCTACGATATCTCCCGACGGGCTCGCCTGGATGAAGAGTCTGCGTGCGGGCGCGGAAGAGATCGAAGCCAGGACCGAAGGTCGGGTGACCTTCAAGATCTATCCGGGAGGCGTGCAGGGGGACGACCTCACCGTGCTTCGCAAGATGCGTATCGGTCAGCTTCACGGTGGGGCAGTCAGTTCGAGTTCCCTGACCCGGTTCTATCCTGACCTGCAGGTCTACTCGTTGCCGCTGGTATTCGAGTCTTTTGACGAAGTGGATTACGTGCGCAAAAGAATGGACCAGCGCATCATTGACGGTCTGGCGGAGAATGGCATCGTCAGTTTCTCGCTGACCGAGACGGGATTCGCCTATCTGCTGTCGGATACGCAGGTTGCCACGTTACAGGAGTTGCGGCGCAAGGAAACCTGGGTACCGAGCGGTGATCCCATTGCAGCTGAACTGATCAAGTCATTTGGCATCAGTCCCATTCCATTGTTCATTACCGACGTGCTGGCAGGTCTGCAAACGGGACTAGTCGATGCAGTGACTGTGCCGCCACTGGTGTCGCTGGCATTGCAGTGGCATAACCACGTGAACTACATGATTGACGTGCCGCTGGTGTACACCTATTCGATGATGATGCTCGACAAGAAGGCCTTCGCGTCGGTTTCTCCGGACGATCAGCGGATTGTCACTGAAGTGATGAATCGGGTATTCAGCCAGGTGGATGCGGATAATCGCCAGGATAACCTGGACGCACGCGACGCTTTGCTGAGCTACGGCGTTGAGCTGACCCAGCCCAGTCAGGAACAGCTTGCGCTGTGGAAGGATCGCGCCCGGCAGTCCATTGAGGATCTGGTCAGTTCCGGTGGCATCTCCTCCGAGTCGTTGCGATTGTTGAACGGCTATCTCGCTGAGGTGCGATCGGCGGTTGACCCACATCTGGAGTCTGGAACCGGTCATTGATCGGCAGCGGTTGCCAGCCATGAAGTTCCTTCATCGTGCGGAAGACGGGTTGCTGGTCCTGGTGCTGGGCGCGATGATTTTTCTGGCGTTGCTGCAGATACTGTTGCGCAACCTGTTTGACTTTGGCTTGCTGTGGATCGAGCCCCTGCTGCGCATTCTGGTGCTGTGGGTCGCCATGCTTGGCGCAATGGTTGCCACACGGGAACAAAATCACATCAGTATTGATGTCGTTTCACGTTATTTGCCGTCGAACTGGGCCCGCGTCATTTCGGCGCTGACCTGCCTGGTTTCCGGGGTGCTGTGTCTGGGTATCGCCTGGACCGCTATCGAATTCATCCGTTACGAATACGAAGACGGGACGCTGGCTTTCTGGCGTGTTCCCGCGTGGATTTGCCAGTCGATCCTGCCCGTCGGGTTTACGGTCATGGGTTTGCGTTTTCTATGGTCTGCGCTGGGCCGAGCGTCGGGGAGTCGATCGTCATGAGCTGGCTCGCGATCATGGGTATTGCTCTGTTGGCGCTGCTGGGCGCACCGCTGTTTGTGGTCATCCTGGCCGCTGCCATTGCTGGTTTCTATTTCGCTGATATCCCGCTGACCGTGATCGGCATAGAGATCTATCGGCTGGTCGATACGCCGCTGCTGCTTGCCTTGCCGCTGTTCACCTTTGCCGGCTACCTGCTTGCAGAGAGTCAGCTTTCAAATCGGCTGGTGAGGCTGACCCGGGTATTTCTTGCCTGGATGCCGGGTGGGCTTGCAGTCGTGGCACTCATCACCTGTGCTTTTTTTACGGCGTTTACGGGCGCGTCCGGCGTCACCATCGTTGCCCTTGGAGCACTGTTGTATCCCGCGCTGACGGAAGCGGGATACGACGACCGTTTTAGTCTGGGATTGGTGACGACGTCCGGCAGCCTGGGCCTGCTGCTCGCACCATCGTTACCACTGATTCTCTATGGTGTCGTTGTTCAGCAGATGGATCTGCCGGTCGCCTTTTCGCTCCAGGACTTGTTCATCGCCGGACTGATCCCCGCGGCCCTGATGATTGTCATGCTGGCCGGATACAGCATCTGGCGCCATCGGGACCACAACATTGCCCGGGGCGCCTTCTCGCGGTCGGAAGCGATCGACGCACTGTACGCGGCTCGATGGGAGGTGCCGTTGCCCTTTGTCGTGCTGGGCGGCATCTACTCCGGCTACTTTGCGGTGTCCGAGGCGGCAGCCGTGACGGCAGCCTATGTGTTCCTGGTCGAAGTCGTCATTCACCGGGAAGTGACCTGGCGACAACTGCCTGCGGTTGTTCGTGATGCCACTGTGATGGTAGGCGGCATTCTTTTGATCCTGGGCGTCTCCCTGGCGTTCACTAACTACCTGGTGGACCAGCAGGTGCCGCAGCAATTGTTCGAGTGGATCTCCACCTTTGTCGACAGCAGGATCACGTTTCTGATCCTGTTGAATCTGCTGTTACTGATACTGGGGGCGCTGCTCGACATATTTTCGGCACTTGTCATCATGGTGCCACTCATCGTGCCGGTCGCGTTGAGGTTTGGTGTGGACCCGGTTCACCTGGGGATTATCTTTCTGGCCAATATGCAGATCGGCTACTTCACGCCGCCCATCGGGATGAACCTGTTTATTGCCAGCTATCGGTTTCGCCGCTCGATAACCGAGCTTTACCAGGCAACCATACCTTTTATGCTCGTACTGCTGATGGCGCTTCTGCTGATCACCTATGTGCCTGCACTCAGTCTCGGACTGCTGGATCGGTGACCGGCGCGTCATAATCTGTCCCGTGTCGTCACCAGCGAGTGACAGGCCATCGTCTGGTCTGTGCTCATTTTCTATACATAAAGCCATTTAAAATCAATGGCCTAGACAAAATAGTTGGTGTCAGATGTTAAATCTGGCATAGAATTGGCATTCGCGTTATCAGTGCCAAACGTCGAGACGCTGTTTTGAACACGGATGCTAACGCTTATCGCCGACTGATCGATATTGGACGGTCTCTGTCGGCAGAGAAAGACATCGATAGCCTGCTTGAGCGAATACTCAGGGAGGCGAAATCCATGGTGAACGCCGATGGCGGCACGCTGTACCTGGTCACTGATCGCAGCACACTCCGCTTTGCGATCGTGCTCAATGACACGCTGTCGATTGCCCAGGGCGGTAAAACCGGTGAACCTGTTTCCCTGCCCGATATCCCTTTGACCAACGAGCATGGTGAACCGAACGTGAGAAATATCGCGTCGCGGGCAGCCAACGAAAGCAAGACCCTCGTCATTGACGATGTTTACAACCGGACGGACATCGACACATCGGGCACCAGACATTTTGACGAACTGACTGGTTATCGTTCCCGTTCCTTTCTCACCGTCCCGCTGACGAGTTACCACAATGAACCGATTGGGGTACTGCAGCTGATCAATGCGAAGGACGACAGTGGTGAGGTGGTTCCGTTTCCCGGTGAAGTGCGAGAATTGATCGAAGCGCTTGCGGCGCTCGCCGCTGTGGCACTCGAGAACAAGCAATTGCTGGATGAACAGGAGGACCTGAAGCGACAGCTCGAACGGGAAGTGGACGAGCGCACGGAAGAACTCAAGGGTGCGCTCGAAAAGTTGTCGGAGGCACATATCATCCTGAAAGAACTGAACACCATCGATGCGGTGACCGGGATCAGGAATCGTCAGTACTTTGATGAGGTGTTTGACCAGGAATGGCGCCGGGCGGTCCGACAGCAGTATCCCATGACGGTCATGTTGCTGGATATCGATCATTTCAAGAAGGTGAATGACACCTACGGTCACCTGGCAGGTGACGAATGCCTTGCCGCCGTCGCCAGGGAAATCGACAGCAACTTCAATCGGCCATCGGATGTGGTGGCGCGTTACGGGGGTGAAGAATTCGTTGTCATACTTCCCTATGTTGACTACGAAAATGCAATGCGAGTCGCGGATCAGCTACGTGTCCGGCTCGCTGATCGGGAAATCAGGGCCGATGGTCATCAGCTTGGCATTACGGTCAGTATTGGTCTTGCGACCCGCATCCCCAATGATAATGAGGCTTCCCGCGAGTTGCTGGCAGAGGCCGACGAAGCGCTCTACGCTGCCAAGTTTCGAGGCCGAAACCTGGTCGTTGGAGGCAACGAGCTCGCTTAGCCGGCAATGTCGCCAGCGGCGACTCGCTTGCAGGCGGCCGCGATGCGGCGAGCCCCTTCTTCCAGTTCTTCAAGCGGTGTCCAGGGGTAGGCGATCCTGATTCGCTCCCCATCGGGATCGTGTCGGGATGCAAAGAAGTTCACCCCTGGCGTCACGGCGACCCCTTCTTCGAAAGCAGTTTGCCAGACGTCCCGCGCCTTCAACCCCTGCTTCAAATTGACCCAAAGATAGAACCCTCCGATGGGGCGTTTAAATTCGACATATTTGCCCGCATGCTGTTCCAGTGCATCAGCGAACTTCGTCATTTTCAGTTTGTAGAGTGATCGTGCCGCTTGGATGTGACGGTCCAGTCGCCCCTCATCCATGTAGTCAGCGAGGATACGAAGAATGAGCTGGTTCAGACCCATTGCAAAACGCATCCTGGCAAACAGTTTCACGAACTCTGGTTCCCCATGTATCCATCCTACACGAAGTCCGGTCGCGAGGATCTTGGAAAAGGTGCCAACGGTTAACACCCCGTACCCGCCACTCAGTGTCGACAGTGCGGTCGGTGGCCGCTGATCGAAGTACAATTCGCCGTAGGCGTCGTCGTCGAGGATCAGGATGTCGTGGGCAGCCGCGATCTCAAGTAACTTCTGGCGCCTGGCAAGCGACAGGGTGGCGCCGGTGGGGTTGTGGCAGGTACTGATGGTATAGATGAATTTGATGGTGCGGCCAGCGGCTTTCAACTCACGGATCAGCGGTTCCAGCTGATCGACCAGCATACCGTCCGCGTCCATCGGGACTGTCTGCACGTCAGCGCGTACGCCGCGAAAGTTACGCAGTGTGCCCATGTAGGTGGGTGATTCGCTGATAATGACGTCACCCGGATCAATCAGCGTTCGGCAGATCAGGTCGATCGCACCCGCTGAGCCATTGGTTAGTTGAAACCAGTCTTCGTTGACCTGCAGCCCGCGCTCCCGAGAGTATCGCTCGGCCAGTAATGCGCGGAGTCGGGTATAACCCATACCAAAACCATAGACGAAGGCGGCTTCGCCGGGCTTCTGCATCGTGCGTCGGGCACTATCCAACAGGTCCGGCTTGGGCAGCGTGGCACCGTCGGGGATGCCGATTGCGAGTCGAATCAGCTCCCGTTTTGGCTCGATGCCTTCCGGCGGGTCCCAGTCGCCCCGGTCGGTGAGCAGTGAGCGAGTCGCCCCACCAGCCAGCTCGCTGAAATCTCGGCTGTGCCAGCGCCGGCGCAGTTGGTTTTGTATATCAAGCGTATTCAAGATGGTGAGTCCTTTTTTACTAGATAGATCTCGTTAAAAGCCCAGCGCCAGACCTTCCTTGCGATGGTCTGAACCGGCGCAGTAGATGCCATCATCCAGGCGATAAATCAGCTGCGCGCCGCCATAAAGGTGTTCCGGATCGTTGCGGCGAACGCGATGTCCCCGACGAGCCAGTTCGGTAGCGACGTCATCACTGAATCCAGCTTCGAGACTGATCGTACCAGTTTCTGTGAGATGCCAGCGCGGTGCATCGGAGGCGGTCTGGGGATTCTGATGGTAAAGGTAGATCCGGATCATCATCTGTAGATGTCCCTGCGCCTGCATATGACCGCCCATCACCCCGAAACTCATGCTGGGCCGGTCATTGACCGTGGTGAAACCGGGAATGATGGTATGAAAGGGTCTTTTCCCCGGGCCGACCTGATTCGGATGGCCGGGCTCCAGTGTGAACCCGGCGCCACGGTTTTGCAGGCTGATGCCGGTTCCCGGGACAACGATGCCGGAGCCGAATCCCATGTAATTGGACTGGATCATCGATACCATCTGGCCGCTGGCATCCGCGGTTGTTAGATACACCGTGTCGGGGCTGGCACCCAGTGCGGTGGGTGCGGGATTGGCGCGGGTCCGCTCGATTTCTCCCGCCCGCCGCATCAGATAGTCGTTGGCGAGCAGCGCCCCGGGTGAAATCCTCATGTGTGTCAGGTCCGCCAGGTGTCGTTCCACCTCAGCCCAGGCGATTCGCGTCGCCTCAATCTGGTAGTGCACGGAATCTGCCGAATCCACGGCGAACCGGTCGAGCTCAAGCCGTTCAGCGATCCCCAGTGCGATGAGCGCCATCAGCCCCTGGCCGTTGGGCGGTATCTCATGCAGCCGCGCGTTGCCGAGGGTGGTTGAAAGGGTATCGACCCACTCGGGTTCGTGTGACGCAAGATCCTCCGTGGACAGTATGGCGCCGTGCCGTTCCGCGTCGGCTGCCATGGACTCGGCCAGGGCGCCGCGATAGAAATCCTTGCCGTTTGACGCGGCGATCTGTTGCAGCGTCCGCGCATGGTCGGGCAGTTGGAGCCTGTCACCGGGTGCAGGCACCTGACCGCCGGGCAGGAATGTTTTGCCGAACTCTGGATAACGGGCGAAGCTGCGTTTGGCACCGGCAAAGAAGTGGGCCGACTTCGGACCGACCGGAAAACCCTGGTCGGCGTAGTCGATGGCAGTATCGAACAACCGTTCGAACGGGAGCTTGCCGAACCGATCACTGAGCACTGTCCAGGCGCTGACTGCGCCAGGCACCGTCACCGAATCCCACCCTTCCGTGGGCATGGTCTGGTGGTGTTCGAAATACGCCGGGTTCCATCCTGCCGGGGAACGTCCCGATGCGTTCAGACCCGTCAATTGCTCTCCATTCCACACCAGCGCGAAGGCGTCGCTGCCAATGCCGTTACTACAGGGTTCCACCACGGTGAGCGTAGTCGCGGCAGCGATCGCCGCATCAACGGCGTTACCGCCGTCAGCCAGTGCCTTGAGGCCAGCCCAGGTTGCCAGTGGCTGGCTGGTAGCGACCATGTTCTTCGCTAATACAGGTGACCGATTGGAGGAGTAAGGGGTGGCAAAGTCCAGCGGCATTATTCTTTTTCTTTACGCGCCGGCAGCCGTTCAACGGGTTGATCTGCTTCCTGCCAGGCAGCGAACCCGCCGCCCAGGTGACACACGTCTTTCATCCCCATCCGTTGTACTGTCTGTGTCGCCAGAGCTGAACGCAGGGCAGCGGCGCAGTAGAAGATGAAACGTTTGTTCTGGCCGAATACTTCGCGGTAGTAGGGGCTTTCCTTGTCGACCCAGAATTCCAGCATGCCACGGGGGGCATGGGTTGCTCCGGGGATCTTGCCTTCTCGTTGCAGCTCCCGAATGTCCCGAATATCGACGAAGACGACGCCGGCATCGTCGATGAGCTTCGCGGCGTCCGCCACGCTGATTGTCTCAATCTCCCGTTCCGCCTCCGCCACCATCTGCCTGAAGCCGATTCCCATCGCCTGTCCTCCCGCAAGGGTTGCAGCAAACGATATAACGCGATCGGGTTACAGGCAAAACCGGGTCAGGAGGCCGACTGCCAGGATCGTGACTCCTTCGTAAACTGCGACAGACTCTGCTGCGTGTAAAGTCGGTGATAGCGTCCCTGCACCTGCATCAGCTCGTCGTGGTTACCGGCTTCAATGATGCTGCCGTGCTCAATCACCAGAATTCGATCTGCATCTCGAATGGTCGACAACCGGTGAGCGATGACCAGGCTTATACGGCCTCGGAGCAGTTCCCTCATGCCGCGCTGGATTTGTTTCTCGGTCACCGTGTCTACCGAGGAAGTCGCCTCATCCATAATCAGGATCTTCGGGTCGGCAAGCACCGCCCGGGCAAACGAGATCAGCTGTTTCTGGCCGGCCGACAGTTTTGATCCGCCTTCACCAACCTCGGTGTCATAACCTTTTTCCATGGCGACGATGAAGTCATGGGCGCAGGCTCGTCGGGCAGCGTCAGTCACGTCCTGGTCGCTCGCGTCCAATCGGCCGTAACGGATGTTCTCACGGATGGTGCCACCAAAAATGTGTGAGGACTGCAGCACGATCCCGAGGTTGGATTGGAGCCACTTCAGGCTTCGCTCCCGGTAATCGACGCCGTCGATCCGGATGCTGCCGGCGGTGGGCTCATAGAAACGGCAGATCAGATTGACCAGCGTTGATTTACCGCCGCCGGTTGAACCGACAATGGCAATGTTCTCGCCTTGGTTGATGGTGAGATCGACATTTTTGAGTACCGGGTGTTCGGGCTCGTAAGCAAAGCTGACGCCCTCCAGTCGAATCTGTTCGATGCGATCATGGTAGCCATCGAGGGCAAGGCCGGCGGTCCCGGCGGGTGCAGCGATGCGGGACCTGACGTCCGCTGAATCCTGAATCTCGGGTTCTGATTCAATCAGGCTGATAATGCGTTCTGCGGAAGCCTGCGCCATCTGCATTTCAGCAAACCAGTTTGCCAGTTCCTGAATGGGTTCGAAGAAATGGCGGGCGTAGGCGAGGAAGGCGACCAGTGTACCCGCAGTAATCGTTCCCCAGATCACTTCCAGCCCGCCGAATACCAGCGCGAGACCGGATGCGACCGCGCCCAGGGTAAGAACCAGCGGCAGATACAACGCCGCCTGAATCTTGTTCAGCACCGAGGCGCTGAACATGGTGTCTGTCAGGGTGCCGAATCCCTTGAGGTTTTCGGCTTCCTTGACGAACGCCTTGGTGGTGCGCACACCCATGATGCTCTCGTTGAACGATCCGGTAATCCGCGAGTTGGTCTTTCTGACTTCACGCGCACTGCGCAGGATCATGCGCTGAAATTTGAGGCTGATCCATGCCAGTACCGGAATGACCGACAACACAATCAGTCCCAGTGACACGTCCATAAACAGCATGGCAACCGCGATACCCAGCATCATGGTGCAGCCCCAGATCAGGTCCAGCAGTCCCCAGGCGAGGATGTTGGATAGTCGCTCGACGTCGGAGGTCATTCGCGCCATCAGCCAGCCTACCGGCCGGAAGTCATAAAATGAGAATGACAGTCGCTGCAGGTTGGCAAAGCCATCGGCGCGAATGTCGTGGCTGACATGGGTCCGCAGCTTGCCGCCGAACCAGATAAAGCCGCCCACGGACACAGCCAGCAAGGCGACGAATCCCATGTACAAACTGCCGTAGTACCAATAGTTCAGTGCGGCACCGGACTCGGCCACTTGGTCGATGACGGCGCGGGTGATCAGCGGGAAGGCGATTTCCGATATGGCAGTGGTCACCGCACAAACTCCCAGAATTGATGCTTCGACGCGGTAGCTGAGTGTATAACCCAGCAGTCGCCGCCACAGGTCCAGATTCATGCCGTGTTCATAAGAATCCTCTTCAAACCCGTCGTTGTAGTTTTCGTCGTCAAAAAAGTCGCTCATGCTCGAACTCCCTTACGTCGGCGTCGATCTGGTCCTGAATTGCACCCTGAATCTCACACAGATTGCGATAGATGCCATCTGTCTCTGCGAGATCGTCATGTCCCCCTTCCTGCGCCACAGCACCCTCGTTTAGCACGAGGATCTTGTCGGCATGCATCACCGTCGACAGGCGATGGGCAATAATGATGGTGGTCTGGGCATGTCTGGCTTCAGCCAGTGACGTCAGAATCTGTGACTCGGTGTCTGTGTCTACCGCTGACAACGCATCATCGAGAATCAGTATCGGCGGTTTCTTCAACAGTGCCCGGGCCAGCGCAAGCCGCTGCCGCTGACCGCCGGACAGGGTGACCCCGCGTTCGCCGACCATTGAATCGTAGCGCCGGGGAAACCCCTCGATCGATTCGTGTATGGCAGCCGCCCGTGTTGCCGCAAGAACCTCGTCTTCGGTGGCATTGATTCGTCCCACTCTCAGATTGGCCCGGACACTTGCTGAATAAAGAAAGGGTTCCTGCAGCACGATCGCGACCTGGGAGCGGACGTATTTTCGCGACAACGTCGACAGCTCGATGTCATCGATGCGAATCGAACCCTGATGGTAGTCGTACAGCCGCATCAACAACTGGGCGATGGTGGACTTGCCCGAACCCGGCGGCCCAAGAATCGCCAGCGTCTGGCCTGGCTCGATCGAAAAACTGATGTCACGCAATACTGGCCGACCAGGTTCGTATTCAAAACTGACGTTGTCGAACGCGATATGACCCGAGAGCGGCTGCCTGGGATCTGTTTCGTTCTGGCTTTCGACAGGTTCACCGAGCACTTCGGCGATCCGGCCCATGGCGACGATAGCCTTGCCCGAGTCGGTCAGAACGCGTCCCATATGGCGAATTGGCCAGATGATCATGCCCTCGTAGGTGATAAAGGCGAACAGGTCGCCGACCGTAAGACTGCCCTGGTATACCCAGGCGGCGCCTGCCAGTAGCAACAACCCGATCTGGCTAAGGCAGATGAAGTCACTGATGGCGTAGTAGATGCCAAGCAGCCCGATCAGCTTCTGGTTCTCGTCCCGAAACTCGGCGTTCCTGGCTGAGAATTTTTCTGTCTCGTAGGACTGCCTCGCGAAGGCGCGTACGACTCGAATGCCGGTGAGATTCTCCTGCAATGTTGTGGTCATGCGAGCCTCGGACTCGTCCACTGTCAGGAACAGGTTTTTTACCCGCTGAAAGAACACCACGGCGGCGATGAACAAAATAGGCATGGTCGCCAGTGACAGCCAGGCCATGCGGATGTCGAGTGCAAAGAGGATAGGCAGTACCGTAATCAGCATTAGCAGTGCACGGCTGATCTCGATGATCTGGGCAGCGAGGAACACCCGAACGGTTTCCATGTCCGACGAGCAACGCTGTAACAAATCGCCGGTATCGGATCGATCGTGATAGCTTGCCGGCAGGTGCTCCAGGTGCGAATAGATCCGTTCCCGCAGACGCCTGACGATGCCCTCCGATGCCACGGCACTGCAGCGTCCGCGAACATAGAGGAACAGGCCGGCAATCGCTGTCAGCACGACGGTCGCGATTGCAGCGGCAATCAGGTACTGCAGCAATCCGGATTCTGTGCTGCCCGTGATCAGGCGGGTCATCGCTTCTACCCAGGACGGTGGAACAAACGTATCGCCCTGTTCAATGGCATCAATGGCGAAGCGCGCCACCAGCGGTACGGCAAACATGAAGATGTAGCCGATCGCCATGGCGATGATGGCAACAGAAAATATACCGCGATAGCCGCTGGTGTGTTGCCAGAGTAGTAGTGCTTTATTTTTATCGTTCACGATCCAGGTTCCTGCTTAAACGAGTGACGGTGAATGCCGTCAGTTAGAGCGGGTCGACCTGAATTGTCGAAAGCTGATCGATCAGCGGTTAATTTGTGATCGTTCTTGAAGGTGCCCGCATCAACATGGTGAGCGGGCGAAGAATCATCTAGAGGGTCAACACTCGCTCAGCGGCCGCGAAGGCCTTGGCGTAGTTTGCTTGTGTAGAAATGAACGTTGTCCATAGACCTACCCTCGATGAATACCGGAATCGGAATGCGAGGCAGGATACTCCTATCCCAGAAAAAGACAACCCTGCTGGACGCATGTTCCGCCAGCTTGTATAAAACAGGTGATCAAATTGCATCCGGAGTCGCCATGAAGTTGCACAATTCCGTTGGCCCAAATCCAAAGGTCGTTCGGATGTTCATGGCAGAGCGGGGTATAGAGGCGGAACGGGTCGAGGTCGACGTTCGCCATGGCGAAAACCGAAAAGAACCGTATCTGCAACACAATCCTTCGGGCCAGACACCCTATCTGAAACTGGACGATGGTACTGACCTGGCCGAGATTCTTCCCATCTGCGAGTACCTTGAGGAGTATGCGGGGCCATCGTCGCTGATTGGCACGACGCCGGAAGAACGGGCACAGACGCGGATGTGGTGTCGACGGATTGATCTGCAGATCATCGAACCCATGACCAACGGGTTTCGTTATGGCGATGCCTACGAATTCTTCAAGCACAGGATACGGACTATTCCGCAGGCAGCCGATGATCTCAAGGAAGTGGCCCGCGAGCGGCTGGCCTGGCTTGATCAGCAGATGGACGGCAAGACCTACATCTGCGGCGACCGTTTTTCCCTGGCGGATATTCTGCTATGGGGATTTCTGGACTTTATGGCAGGACGTGGTCTCAATTATATTGTGGCTAACAAAAATATTGCGGCGTGGTTTGACCGTGTGAAGACGAGGCCCAGCGCCGAGGCCTGAATAAGGAGCAATCGTGGCAGAGCAGATCCCGTTTGGTAGTTTCGCCCGAGAACTCAATGTTCACCAGGACGGGATCAGCTACAACGAGCTGATTCCCGAGGTGGCCTACGACGATGATGGCAACGAACTGCCACATCGTCCTGATGCGCTCCTGGTGGGGGCAGGGGACATTTATCGTTTGCTTCGTCCGTACCTGTCGGTACGATTCTTCGATCAGTTTCGGGCAGTCGCGCCCCTTGCCCTGTACCTGGTGCTTTTTCAGCTGTTCATCCTGCGGGAATCTGTGGCGGACGCCTGGGTTATTTCGTTTGGCCTGGTGGCAGTCATCTTCGGTTTGATGCTGTTCATGGAGGGGCTGAAGGTCGGGCTGATGCCGTTCGGTGAGTCCCTGGGTATTTCATTGCCCGCCAAGGCGTCACTTGGCACGGTGCTGATCGTGGTGTTCCTGCTCGGTATTGGCGTCACCTTTGCCGAACCCGCTATTGGCGCGCTACAGACAGTGGGTTCGCTGGTTAGCGTCGAACGCGCGCCGTATCTCTATTCGCTGCTTACCGAATGGACCGGCGTGCTGGTGCTGTCGGTGGGCATTGGCGTGGGTCTCGCCGCGGTGCTGGGAACCATCCGATTCATCTATGGCTGGAGCCTGAAACCACTCATTTACCTGACCCTCGCGCCGGTGCTGTTAATCAGTGGCTATATGGCACTGGATCCAGAGTTGTCCAAGGTACTTGGCCTTGCTTTTGATTGCGGTGCAGTGACCACGGGGCCGGTCACGGTGCCGCTGGTGCTGTCCCTGGGTATCGGGATTGCACATGCCTCCGGTGAGGGGGGCGACTCGCTTTCCGGATTCGGGATTGTCACACTGGCATCGCTCTTTCCGATCGTTGCGGTGATGCTGCTGGCATTGACGGTTGCCATGCAATCAACGCCGGAATCCATTATCGCGGCCGCAACGCAGGTTGAAAGTCTTGCCAGTGAGGTTCCCTGGTATGAAGCGACACCGGGCGTTGAGATCATTGGCGGTATTCGCGCCATTGTGCCGCTGGTGCTGTTCCTGTTGTTTGTCATGCTGGTGCTGCTGCGCGAGAAACTGCCAAACCCCCGCATCATCGGTTTCGGCATCTTGCTGTGTGTGCTGGGCATGATCGTCTTTAGTCTTGGCCTCAGCTATGGCCTGTCCAAGCTCGGTGGCCAGAGCGGCAGCCTGGTTCCTGGCGCGTTTGCCGAAATTGATGCCGTCCGCGACTCCCCCCTGTATATCCTCACCCTGGGCCTTGGCATCGCGATCGGATTTGCCTGGCTGCTTGGCTTCGGCGCCACCCTGGCGGAGCCGGCGCTTAATGCCCTCGGCATGACGGTAGAAAATTTAACCAATGGTGCGTTCCGCAAATCGATGCTGATGTATGCCGTGTCCCTTGGCGTTGGCTGCGGTATTGCCCTGGGTGTCGCCAAGATCATCTTTGATATCCCCATTGCGATACTGTTGATACCAGGCTACCTCATCGCGATCGTCCTGACTGTATTGTCGAATGAGGAGTTCGTGAACATCGCCTGGGACAGCGCCGGTGTGACCACCGGCCCCGTGACCGTGCCGCTGGTGCTGGCGATGGGGCTGGGATTTGGCAACGCCCTTGGTGCGATTGAGGGCTTCGGTATCTTGTCCATGGCATCGATCGGTCCGATTATCGCTGTGTTGTCCACCGGGCTCTGGATTCGATTCAAGATCGAACGCCGTCATCGCGCTTCTAAAGCGAGCATGAAGAACATAGGGAACCCCTCGATATGAGTCGTGATTTTACTATTCTGACGGATGTGTCATTGATCACCTGCATCGTTCAACGCGGCAAGGCGGATTCAGTCGTTCGCGCCGCCCAGGACGCAGGTGCCCAGGGCGCAACAACTTATTACGGTTATGGCAGCGGGGTACGCGAGCGTCTTGGTGTGCTTGGTCTTGCTATTGATGTGGAGAAAGAGATCATCACCACATTGGTCGCCGACGATCAGGTGGACAGGATTTTCGAGCGGATGTATTTTGCGGCGGAGCTTGATGTGCCCGCCAATGGCATTATCTATATCACCCGCCTCGACAAGGCAGCCACCTACATTCCACCTGAAATACTCGATCGCGTTCATGCCAAGGAAACGCCGTCATGACAGAAGTCATCGCGGACGCCCGACTCATTACCTGCATCCTGCCCAAGGGGAGAGCGAGGCTTATCCAGGAGATGCTGGCGGAAACCTATGATCTGCATGGCGCGAACTTTCATGGGGCGAGGGGCGTTGGCCGTTTCTCGCCATTGTCTACCAGAGGTATCGGTGGGCAACAGGAAAAAGAAGTCCTGGAGGTCTGCGTTTCGGCCGAACAGGCCGATGAGGTTTTTGAAAAGATGTTCTTTGCGGGTGAGATGGATCAGCCCCACGGCGGCATCATCTATATGGCTCGGCTGACCACCGGCATGGCACTGACCATGCCGACGCTTGAAGCAACTAGTCCAGCACGCGGGCAATAAGCGGCTGGATGATGAGCGCGAGCATCACGCCCGCGTAGTAATCCCGATCAACGCCGAAATTGAGTGAGAAGTCTACCGGCATGTTTGCAAGCAGACACAGCAACACTGCAATGGCGATGATATAGATGTTTCGGCCGGCCATGATCATGGTGATCAGGGCAGACAACACCATGACTAGCGCGAAATTTTCACCGACGCCTAATCTGGCGAGCAGGTTGTCGTCGAGGTTCATTGCCAGTGTTACCGCAAACATAAGGAACACCATGAATGAACGTCCTATTAAAGTAATGTCCATGATTGTTTCGGGATATTCCCGTCCAATGCCATGGAACGAAATTTAGCGCGTTGTTTTCTGGTTTGCTGGACGAAAGTTCAAATCTGTGAGGCCGTTCACTGGCCACTGCGTGCATGGATCACATTTCCAGAGATAGTGGCGCTGAACGGGCGTTGAACGGCGCTGAATGGTGCTTTCGAACCCGATTCAGCGAGTTCTGTCAGAGTAGTGTGTAGTTTGAATCGAGGGACGGTGTTTCGCTATCGCATTGAATGGCGCCGATATCGATCAGGCGGACCATGGCCGCCAGCACGCTTCTCGCCGCCGCGCCATACATCTTCTGATCGACCTCGGTATACATCACCGGAACCATATCCACGATGTTGGTGTAACCCTGCGAAAGGCAGTCGATGATCTGGCGCTCGCGGTCGAGGCGATGATCGATGAAGGCCTGGACGAATGTCTTTACATCCCGGATGCAGGTGCCGTGAGTTGGCCAGTAGACTTCATCGTCGCGATCCAGCAGCAACTTCAGGCTCTCCATGTAGGCGGTCATGTCACCGTCAGGGGGTGAGATGATGCTGGTGGACCAGCCCATCACATGGTCGCCCGTAAATAATGCCTTCTCTTCTTTCAGTGCGAAGCAGATGTGATTGGATGTATGCCCGGGGGTGTAGACGCACTCGATTGTCCAGCCGTCACCGCGCAGGATATCGCCATGGCTAACACGAACGTCCGGCTCGAACGCCATGTCACCACCTTCTTCCACCTGCACACCCTGTTCCCGCTTGCCTTGCCCATGGGGACCATAGCCGTAGGTTTTCGCGCCGAAATATTCCTTGAGCGGTGCGGCTGCAGGAGAGTGGTCCATGTGAGTATGCGTGATCAGGAGGTGGGTGACCTGTTCGCCATCGACTGCTCGCTTGATGGCATCAACATGGTCATCCATGAGCGGGCCAGGGTCGATGATGGCAATCTCCCTGCCGCTACCAATGATGTAGGTTCCCGTACCCCGAAACGTGAATGCGCTGGGGTTCTTGGCGATTACGCGCCGCACCAGCGGGGACACCTGTTGAACGGCGCCATACTCGAAATCAAACTGATAGACAAACGGTATCTTGGCTGGCATGCGCTGCAGCTTATCATTGGGATGCTTGCCCTTGAAGCTGCTTCGGTTACGCTTTATAAGGTGTGCAGGCGATGGCAATGACGAGGACGTCGCATGACGACCGACCAGGCTTCGTTTCGACGACTGATTGATATCGGAATAGCACTATCGGCGGAAAAAGACACCGATAGCCTCATGGAAAAGATCCTGCTTGAAGCCAAGGATCTTAGCCAGGCCGATGGCGGAACGCTTTACATTCGGTCACGGGCTGATGAACTCGAGTTCAAGATTGTACGCACTGATTCTCTTGGCATTGCCCAGGGTGGCACGACGGGACAGGACATTACCATGCCGCCGGTGCAAATGTTTGGTGAAGACCGAACGCCCAACATGAACAACATCGTCAGCTACGTTGCCAACACGGGGGAGACGATCAATATTGCCGACGCCTATGACTCCACCGAGTTTGATTTTTCCGGTACCAAGAAGTTTGACGAAGGTACCGGATATCGATCGAAGTCGTTCCTGACTGTCCCGCTAAAAAATCATCAGGCTGAAGTGATCGGTGTACTCCAGCTGCTGAACAGCATCAGCAGCGATGGCGCCGTCATTCCATTTTCGGACGAGATTACACCGCTGATTGAAGCGCTCTCATCGCAGGCGGCGGTGGCGCTCGAAAACCAGACCCTGATTGAAGCGCAAAAGCATCTACTGGATTCCTTTATTGAGCTGATGGCAAGCGCGGTGGACGCCAAATCACCTTATACCGGTGGTCACTGTCAGCGGGTGCCGGTGTTGACCGAGATGCTGACGGCGGCCGCCTGCCAGTCCCGGGAAACGCCATTCCGGGATTTCGACCTGAACGAAGAAGAATGGTACGAACTTCATATCGGTGCCTGGCTGCATGACTGTGGCAAGGTGACGACGCCGGAGTATGTGGTCGACAAGGCAACCAAACTGGAAACTATTACCGATCGAATCCATGAAGTCCGGACCCGGTTTGAAGTGGTCAAGTGTGAGGCCATTATCGAGTATCAGAAACAGCTGCTGGCGGCGCCGGAAAAATCGGATGAACTTAAAGCGGCGCTCGACCGGGAACTCGCACAGATTGATGACGATTTCGCTTTTGTGGCCGAATGCAACCTGGGCGGCGAGTTCATGGCGGATGAACGGATTGAACGCCTGAAAGAGATTGCGCAGCGTCAGTGGACCCGGACACTGGATGATCGTCTCGGCATCGCGCACGAGGAAAAGAAGCGCAAGGAGCGGGCGGTCGCGAAGTCGCTCCCCTGCAAGGAACAGCTGCTGGAAGATCGTATTGATCACATTGTCGAGCATGACGCCGTGGTTCACTCGGCGGACCCGAATAACCCGTACGGCTTTCGGGTTGACGTGCCGGAAAACAAATACAATCTGGGTGAGGTCTATAACCTGTCTATCCCCCGCGGCACGTTGACTGAAGAAGAACGTTTCAAGATCAATGACCACATCGTGCAGACCATTGTGATGCTTGAGAACCTGCCATTCCCCAAACATCTGGCTCGCGTGCCTGAAATTGCCGGTGGCCACCACGAGAAGATGGATGGCACCGGATATCCGAAACGCCTGATGGGCGCCGAGATGTCCATCCCGGCGCGAATCATGGCGATTGCCGACGTGTTTGAGGCGCTCACCGCGGCGGACCGTCCATACAAGGCACCCAAGACATTGTCGGAGAGCATTCGCATTATGGGCTTTATGGTCAAGGACCAGCATCTCGATCCGGATCTGTTCAGGTTGTTTCTCGAGTCCGGTGTCTACCGGGAGTATGCAGACAAGTTCCTCGAGCCAGGCCAGATCGACGAGGTGAAGATCAGTGACTATCTGCCGGAGTCGGGCGATACCTCGATGTGAGTGAAAGCAAATTGTCCGGCGCCATGGCACAATCGCGCCGATGAGTAGATTGCTGTTATTGGTTTCACTGCTGATGGGTACGTCCGGATTGCAGGCTGAAGCCGTATCCCACAAGACCCAGACGATTACCATTTCGCTGACCCAGGAACCGCCCAGCCTGGACTCGTTGCGGACCACAGATCTGGTCAGTTTCTTCGTGCTGGGTCATGTTAACGAGGGACTGGTGCGTTACGGACGCCGTGGCGAGATTGTCCCGGGTGTGGCAAAGAGCTGGGACGTAACAGCGGAGCAGATGACCTTCAGGCTGCGATCCGATGCCCGCTGGAGTGATGGTGCAAAGATGGTGGCATCCGATTTTGTTTACGCCTGGCGGCAGTTAAATGATCCCGCGTTTGCCGCGCCATTCGCGACGATCATGCATCCGATCAAGAATGCAGTGAAGGTGCAGGCGGGGGAGCTGCCGGTCTCGGCGCTGGGAATCTCTGCACCGAACGAACAAACGCTGGTCGTTGAGCTGGAATCGCCGTGCGGTTACTGCCTGGCGCTGATGGTGCATCCGGCTTTTTTCCCGGTCCGTCGGGAGTTCCGTGAACGGCTGGGCAACCAGTACGGCGCCGAGGCCAGCTCGCTGCTCTACAACGGGCCGTTTATGCTGACGGAGTGGGTGCATGGCACCCGTCTTACGCTGCAGAAGAACCCGAATTACTGGAATCGCGATGCGATTCACCTGAACGAAATCAGGGTTGGGTATATCACCGAAGACAACCGAACGCGGTTGAATCTTTTTCGCGATGAGCGTATTGCGTTGGTGCGGCTCGGGGCCGAGACCGTGCGTGATGCAGCGAAACAGAATCTGCGTCTGCGTACCTTCGCCTCGGGTGGAGTCGCCTATCTGAGTTTTAACGTCAGATCGGGACGGCCGCTTGCGGATCTGCGGTTACGACAGGCGATTCAGGCCGTGTTTGATGCAGACGAGTTTGTTAACAAGGTCATTGCCATCCCGGGTTACCGACCCGCATACAGCTTCTTCCCAAGCTGGCTGCCGGGCGAGAGTGGTAGCTTCACCGAGGAATATCCGCTCGACAAGGCACTGGTCGATGTGCTCCGCGGTGCGGAACTGGCCCGGCAGGCGCTGTCGGCGCGAACAGAACACGGGGTTCCACCAACCCTGACCCTGCTCACGGTAACGAGCCCCACCGGGGCGCGAATTGCTGAATATTTTCAGGGTCTGATCAGTCGGCAGCTGGGTATTGCGGTCAAGGTGGATCAACAAACGTTTAAACAATACCTGCAGAAAGCTCGGCAGGGAGAGTTCGATATTGCGCTGTCGAGCTGGTACCCGGACTTTGGCGATGTGGTGACCTATGCGGATCTGCTGGCGAGCTGGAATCCCAACAACCGGGGGCGCTATGCCAACGACGCGTACGATGAGTTGCTGTCGGTGTTGCTGCGATCAGCGGACCCTTTTGAACGAATGCGCGTCGCCGATCAGTTGCAACGAATCATCCAGGCCGATGTTCCGATTCTGCCAATGGCCGAAACCGGGTCCGCCTATATTGTTCATCCGCAACTGAGGGGTGTCGTCAGGCGGGTGCTCGGGGCAGATCCTGACTACACGTTCGCGCGTGTGGTGCCACCAGCGGACAGATAGCTTTGGTGCAATATCCGCGCTAGCGCGGATATTGCATCAAATGCCTGAACAATCGCGAAGGACGTTTTTCTCCTGAGCTGGCTCGTGAGCGCAGCAGCGTCGAGAACACGGCGCAGCGAGCACGGCAGCTCAGGAGGAAAAAGAACGAGCGAGATTCAGGTAAATGCTGGTGGGTTACAAAGTGTGATTTCATGGCATTCATGTACCTCGCTGAATTGCCTGACCCAGACGACCAGTACCAGTGATTTGGTGCAATATCCGCGCTAGATGAGATCGAAGTAGCGCTCGTATTCCCACTGACTGATGTCAGGGGAGTCCGGGTCCCCGCCCTCACGGTGAAACAGCAACCATTCCTGGCGCCGACTCTTGGTCCAGTACTCAACAAGGTCAGTGCCCAGCTGTTCCGAAAGCAGGGCATCGTCCAGTAGTGCCTGGCTGGCCGCCGGCACCGTATCGGGCAGGCGGTCGTAGTGTTTCGGCAAACCCCACGCGATGCCATCAAAAGGTTCGGGCGGGACGAGTTGCTGGTCGATACCCGCCAGCCCGCCGGCAATGATGACAGCAAGGGCGAGGTAGGGGTTAGCGTCGCCTGCGGCGAGGCGGTGCTCGATTCGAGTCGAGTGCGAGGAACTCGACATGGTTCGCAGTGATGCGGTCTTGTTGTCCTCACCCCAATGTGACGTTGTTGGCGCCGCAGCAAAGTCCTTGAGTCGACGGAGCGCGTTGATCGACGGGCATAGCATGGATACGGCACCGGGCATGGTGGTGACCAGACCTGCCAGCCATTGTTCCATCGTGGTGGAACGACCATTGGTGGTCTGGTCATGGAACAGCGGTCGGTCTTCGACGTCCGCCAGCGAGTGATGAATGTGCATGCCATTGCCGATCCCCGTGCGGGGCATGGCCATAAACGTTACTGCCAGGTCCATGTCATGGGCGACTTCATACATGATCTGACGGGTTCGCATCACATTGTCGGCGGCGGCAACAGGGTGCGTTGGTTCCAGATTCAACTCGAATTGTCCTGTCGCCGCTTCGTCGTTCCATGCCTCCCAGTGGACGCCTTTCCATTCCAGCCGTGAGATCACCTCGCGCATGTAGCTGGTTGCCGGATAGGCGTTACGAACCAGGTATACATTGCTGTGGTGAGACTGGGTCACCGGGTTGAGATGGCGGTACTGTCTGCGGCGGAGTGCGTCATAGGAATCCTGGAACAGGAAGAACTCAAGTTCGATCCCGACCTTCATTTGGTAGCCCCTGTCCGCAAGGTCGTTGGTCAGATGCCGGAGCAATGATCGGGAACAGAGTGAAGACGGTTGCTCGGCGGCATCGACGAAGTCACAGATACAATGACCCAGGTTTGAGTCCGTGCCATCAGAAATCAGTGTCGTAAGGTCGGGGCGAAGATAAATATCGCCGAACGCAGGTTGCCTGTCTTCGTGCCAGAAAGTGAGATGCGGTGTGCCGGCAAGGTCCATCGCCGCCGCCATGTCAGAGATGGCATGTCCTCTGGGCAGGGTGCTTGCAAACTTGTTGCGGTGTACATACTTGCCGACCCCGACCCCGTCCAGCGTTGTCGCGAAGGTCCTGACGATGTCGACATGATGCCGATCGAGCCAGTCTGAAAGGCTGGTGGAATCCTCCATCTACAGTGCCCCCAAAAGATTCATCATCGTTGCTTCAGAAAACACCGCCATGTGTTGCATACGACCGGCCGTGGCGATTTTCTTTTTCAATATCGCATCTGCCAGAATGAGTTCACCTCCGAACAGTGCAGCCAGGTTTCCGGCTGTGCCTTCAATCTCCATGGCGGACTCTGGTGTCCCAAGTTCCAGCGTGCTGTTGTCATCCAGGCAATGGATCTTCACTCCGGGCGGGATCCCCTGAAGTTGGCTGGCAGCCTGCCAGAAATGTTTCGCGGAATCCTGCCATCGAGGCGAATAGTCCCGCATCAATGTGCGAACCCTGAGAGCCATCAGTGGATGGCGCCAGGCATGGCTGATTCGCTTTACCTCGCCTGTGTCTAAATCCAGGTACACGGTCAGGCTGTGTTCCGGCGCGCGGCGATACAGATGAATGTGTCCCTGTTTAAATTCGATGGTTACGGTCTCTGGCGTGGCTGTCGATTGGAGAGTGACTGTGCCGGCAAGCCTGCCTGCGATTCGTTCGAACGCCGGTGAGCTGGCAAACCGCCGCATGCGGGCCGCAAACACCAGCACGACCGGGACCGGATTGTCCTCGACCGAAATTGTCAGTTCAGTCATGTTCAACGAATTCGACGATCTCCAGGTGGAAACCGGAGATCGCGTTGTACCGAACCGGGGAGCCAAGCACACGCATTTTGCCGACACCGATATCGCGCAGTATCTGCGATCCGGTACCAATCAGCCGATAAGCACCGATCTCGCTGTTGGAGCGTTGCTGCGGCGGTACTTCGGGGAAGTAGGTGACCTGCGCCAGAGACTCTTCCGGCGTGCTTTCATCGCCGACAATGACGATCACGCCTTGACCTTCCCGGTTAATGCGTGCCATCGCGTCCGTCAGTGCCCAGCTGGTGGGATAGCCGGGTCGTTCGGTGCCTATCACGTCCCGCAGCGTATTCAGCGTCTGAACTCTGACCAGGCAGGGCTCGTCTTCCTGTATGTCACCCTGAACCAGCGCGTGGTGCACGCAGTTCGATACTTTGTCGGTATAGATACGTAGCCTGAAATCGCCGTGCGAGGTTTTGATGTCTTTTTCGTCGATCAGGTCAATGGTTTTGTCGTTGAGCAACCGGTAGTTGATCAGGTCGGCGATGGTGCCGAGCTTGATGTTATGTTGCCGGGCGAACGTCTCGAGCTCGGGTCGCTTCGCCATGGTGCCGTCTTCGTTCATCACTTCAACAATCACGGAAGCAGGTTCGTACCCCGCCAGGCGCGCGAGATCTATGCCGGCCTCGGTATGTCCTGCCCGGGTCAGGACACCGCCGTTTTTCCCGATCAGCGGAAATATGTGTCCGGGCATGACGATGTCTTTAGGGTGCGCATTTTTTGCGACGGCGACGCGCACGGTCCTTGCTCGGTCGGCCGCAGAAATGCCGGTGGTGATGCCATCGGCCGCTTCAATCGAGACGGTGAAGTTGGTTTCATGCTGGGAGCTGTTCTGCTCGACCATCAGCGGAAGGTTCAGTTGTCTTGCGCGCTCTTCTGTGATTGTCAGGCAAATCAGGCCACAGGCGTAGCGGGCAAAGAATGTGATGTGCTCCGGAGTAATCACATTGGCTGCGATAATCAGGTCGCCTTCGTTTTCGCGGTCCTCATCATCCATCATGAGAACCATTTTTCCCTGGCGGAAATCGTCGAGTATGTCCTCGATCGAATTGATTGGCACGAGTCTCTCCGGTGTGCTTCTGAGCTGCGGTATTATACTGGAATTCCCCTTACCGATACTTAGTCCCTATGGATGCGGAGTTCTTCAGGCAGCTTCGAGTGATATGCGGCGACAACGTTGTAACCGATGATGCACGTCGACGTGTCTTCGAGAGCGACGGACTAACGATGAAACGACAGTCTCCAGGCGTTGTCGTTCTGCCCGAGACGCTCGCTGAACTACGGGCTGTCGTTGCCCTTTGTCATGAGCATGGCGTGCCCCTGGTTCCTCGCGGCGCTGGGACCGGCCTTTCCGGCGGCGCGTTACCGCTGGCGTCGGGCGTGCTGTTGGTGATGTCAAAGTTTAACCGCGTGCTTGAAATTGATGCCGAGAACCGACTGGCCAGGGTAGAGCCCGGCGTCACTAATCTCAGTATCAGCGAAGCAGTACGCGATCTGGGGCTGTACTATGCGCCCGACCCATCGTCCCAGGTTGCCTGCACGATTGGCGGCAATGTGGCGGAAAATTCCGGCGGCGTTCATTGTCTAAAGTACGGGCTGACCGTTAACAACGTGCGCCAGCTTAAGGTCGTCTCTCCTGAAGGTGAGATATACATGGTGGGATCGGACGCGCTGGACAATCCAGGGTTTGATTTGCTGGCACTGCTGCACGGGTCTGAAGGCCTGCTTGGCATCGTCGTTGAGATCACTGTTGCCCTGCTGCCGAAGGCAGAGAGTACCCGCGTGGTAATGGCGGGGTTCGACGCGGTGGAAGCGGCCGCCAACTGCGTCGCGGACATCATTGCCAGCAACATCCTGCCAGCGGGACTGGAGATGATGGATCAGCCTTCGATCCGCGCCGCGGAGGCGTTTGTGTCCGCCGGATATCCGACCGAAGCGGCTGCTTTGCTGTTGTGTGAGCTGGATGGTACTGCCGGCGATGTTGAAGCGATGCTCACTCGGTTGACGGCGTGTCTCGAACGAAATCAGGCGACGAAAATCGAAATCGCCGTGGATGCTGGGCATCGTGAACGATTGTGGCAGGGACGCAAGGCCACTTTCCCTGCCGTGGGCCGATTGTCGCCCGACTATTACTGCATGGACGGCACCATCCCTCGCCGTCACCTGGCTGCGGTGCTTGGGCGAATTGCTGAGCTATCCCGGGAGTACGGTCTGGGCGTCGCCAATGTTTTTCACGCCGGGGACGGCAATCTGCATCCGCTGATTCTCTACGATGGAAGTGAGCCCGAACAGGTTGCGCGGGCAGAAGCATTCGGTGCTGACATTCTTGAACTCAGCATCGAGGTGGGCGGCACGATTACCGGTGAGCATGGTGTCGGGGTCGAGAAAATCGATCAGATGTGTTTGCAGTTCACGCCGGAGACGTTATCTGTTTTTCACGGCATCAAGACAGCTTTTGACGCGGAGGGGATTCTGAACCCGGGCAAAGCAGTCCCGACACTGAACAGGTGTGCGGAGTTCGGCGCCATGCATGTGCACAGGGGAGAGGACAGGTTCCCGCACCTGGAACGGTTCTGATGGTGGTACTCGAAGATCTGGTCGAAACAGTCGAAGAGGCTGTTGGCGGCAAGACGCCCCTTAATATTATTGGTGGAAAAACCAAGGCCGCGTTCGCCAATCCTGTTGCACCATCGAGCGATGACATTGATGTGACCGGATTCCGCGGTGTGATTGACTACGCGCCCTCCGAAATGATGTTGCGGGCTCGGGCGGGTACCTCCATCGAGGAGATCAACGCCTTACTGGCCTCGGAAGGTCAGATGCTGGGCTTTGAGCCAGCGTCCTTCGGTGGGGCAAGTACGCTTGGGGGTACCGTGGCGACTTCCTGGGCTGGGGCCCGCCGACCCTGGGGCGGTAATGTGCGTGACGCAGTCCTGGGTGTTGGTCTGATCTCAGTGGCTGGCGGTTACAATGAGTTTGGCGGCCAGGTTATGAAGAATGTTGCCGGGTTCGATGTCGCCAGGCTGATTTGTGGTTCCTGGGGTGCGCTTGGCGTGATCGCCGATGTCAGCCTGAGGACCCTGCCGGTTCCGGAGCGAGAGATGACGCTTGTGCAGCCAATGAATCGCGATGACGCGCTGTCCGCGATGTTGGGGTGGTCCAACAAAGGACTGCCGGTATCTGGCCAGGCGTGGCATGACGGTTGTCTCTATGTTCGTCTGGCCGGTACTGACAAAGGGGTCGACGCTGCATCCAGTCAGGTCGGCGGCGACGCGACTACAGATGGTCCCTGGCAATCGCTGGCGGAATGTACGTTGTTTATTGATGCAGAGCAGATATGGCGCTTGTCAGTGGCGCCTGCGTCGCGGCAGCCTCTCGCCGAGGCGGCGGCGCTGGATTGGGGCGGTGCCCGCCGCTGGCTGGTTGATCCGCCTTTCGACCCCCGTTCCCGATACCCCGACGTGCAGTCCTATCTGGTACGGGACCGAAGTGGCCGCGGGATCAATCGTTCGCCGCCGTTGTCATCTTACTTGGCGAGGTTGCACCGTAACCTCAAGCAGCATTTTGATCCGCCAGGACTGTTCAACCCGGGACGGCTGTATGACGATCTATAGGCGGGATTGAGTCATGTATAGCCAGATCGATTCAAACCTGGTTGATTCGGTAACCGCGGCGGAAGCTGAACGCATCATCCGATCCTGTGTTCACTGTGGTTTTTGTTTGCCCGCCTGTCCAACCTATGCGGCCACCGGCAACGAACTCGATTCTCCCCGTGGCCGAATTTATCTGATGAAAGACATGCTGGAGGGAGGTGCCGTCGAAGCCCGTGTCACCGCTCATCTCGATCGTTGCCTGACCTGTCGTGCGTGTGAACCTGCCTGTCCCTCTGATGTGGAATATGGCCGGCTGCTGGATATCGGCCGTGGTGTCGCGGTCGAGGCAGGCCCGGGTAAGTGGCGACACCGGGCGCTGACCTGGCTGCTGCGGCAGATTGTGCCGAGCCCCAGGTTGTTGGCCGTCGTTGTTGGCGTGGGGGGGTGGTTCAGGCCGCTATTGCCAGCCAGGCTTCAGCGATATTTGCCGCCAACAGACAATCGGGCGTTGGCGCCCGCGAGCGGTGAGCGTGAAGTGGTTGTACTACAGGGGTGCGTGCAGCGAACAGTCACGCCTGGTGTCAACCGCGCCTTATCATCATTGTTGGCCGCCAGGGGTATCAGAGTCAGGATGGTAGCGGAAGAAGGCTGTTGCGGTGCTCTGGATTATCATCTTGGGGCGCATCAGTCCGGTCTGGCTCGGGCACGGAAGCTGATTGATGCGCTGTTGCCGCATCTGGATTCGGCGGAAGCGATCCTGTCGACCGCCAGCGGCTGTGGCGTCACGATCAAGGATTATCCCTATATGTTTCGCCGGGATGGCGAATATCGGGACAAGGCTGAACAAGTCGCGGCGGCCTGCGTCGATGCCAGTGAATTTCTGGCGCAGCTGGATTTCAGGGCGGCGCCGGTTCGAGTCGCCTGCCACACTCCCTGTACCTTTCAGCACGGCCAGAAGCTGGCAGGTTTCGAAGCGATTCTGCGTCGGGCCGGGCTTGAGATTGTGCCATCGCCGGAATCCGGGATGTGCTGCGGTTCGGCGGGCGTCTATTCAATGCTGGAACCTGACATGGCAGAGACCCTGCGCAGCCGTAAACTGGCCGCGCTAGGGTCTGGCGAGCCACAGGTGATTGCAACGGCTAACGTGGGGTGCCAGCTTCACTTGTCTGGGGCTGATGTGCCAGTAAAACACTGGCTGGAACTACTTGCCGACCAGGTCCGCCTGTTCGAACAACCACCAGAGTAGGCCTTTCTGGGCGTGCAGTCGGTTCTCCGCCTGCAGGTAGATGACCGAGCGAGGATCCCGCACGAGCTCGGTTTCGATTTCGAAACCGTCATGGATTGGCATGTCGTGCATGATGCGGACGTCGGCATCGCCAATCAATGAACGACTGAGTTGGTAGGGCATCATTTTTTTCAGCTTCGCGTCGTTTTCTTCCTTGTGATCGGGATTGTTGAAGTACTGCATGTCAATCCAGGTGTCCGTGTAGACGAAGTCAGCACCATCGACCGCTTCACGCGGATCGGCGGTGTGGTAGCCGCGGCGATCAATGATGGCATCGACGTCGGCGTCCCGGCTTTCACCGTTATCATCGGCGGGTGGTGTGCCCAGGCGCAGGTCGATACCTAGCTTGTCGCAGATGATAGCCATTGAGTTGGAGACATTGTTCTGGATGCCGACGTAGGCGATGCTGGCGTTGGCAATGTCACCGTCGAAATGCTCCATCATCGTCAGCACATCGGTCAGTGCCTGGCAGGGATGGAATTTTTCATCGCATCCGTTGATGACGGGCACCTGGCTGGCCCCCATGATCTTCTGCAGATCGCTGTGATGGAGTAGTCGGGCCATGATGCCGCTGACATTGCGCGACAGGTATTCGGTTTCGTGTTCGATGCCGGAAAGGACGAAGTTGGAAGTCGTCCAGTCGACATAGACGCCATGGCCGCCAAGCTCGGTCATCGCGACTTCAAACGAGACTCGCGTTCGAGTACTGGTCTTCTGGAACAACATTGCCAGTGAGTGTGCGGCAAGCAGCGACCGATACTCCGCCGGAGACTGTTTGATGGTGCTGGCGCGCTGCAGAATATCCTTGATCTCTGCACTGCTCAGATCTTTGAGGTGAGGCAGGTGGCGCATGGCTCGTACCCTCGAAAAATCGGGCAAAGTACCGTATTGTGTCGGGCCCCGCAACAGAATAACGGTAAAGATGGAGTTCAGACGATTGGGCGCCGCTGGAGTCAGGGTGTCAGCGATCGGGGTGGGATGTGCCAATCTGGGCCGCATCGACGAAAAACAGGCGCGGGACGTGATTCATGCCGCGATTGACCACGGCATCAACTTTTTCGATGTTGCGGACAGCTACGGTGGCATCGGCGGTGCTGAGGAAATACTGGGGCGTGCGATCAGGGGCCGGGATCGTTCAAAACTGGTCATCGCGACCAAATTCTCGGACCCGATGTCGGATAACGTGCTGATCCGTGGCGGATCCCGCCGATACATCATCGAAGCGGTTGAGAACAACCTTCGTCGTCTCCAGCTCGACTATATCGATCTTTATCAACAACATGTTACCGATCCGTCGACGCCGCTCGAAGAATCCCTGCGCGCACTCGATGATCTGGTACATCAGGGCAAGATTCGCTATTTCGGATGCTCCAACTATCGGGCCTGGCAGATCAGCGACGCGGCCTGGACGGCGAAGACCAACGGACTCAACCGCTATGTGACGACGCAGACGTTCTACTCACTGCTTGCTCGGGGTGCGGAGCGAGAAATATTTGCCGCCTGTGAAACGCATGGTATGGGCGTACTGCCTTATTTTCCGCTGGCCCGCGGCATGCTTTCCGGTGAAGTACGGCGCGGTGACAAGACCGACCGTCCGCCAGCCACAATGCTGCCGGCATTTGCCCGAATCTTTCCCAATGACCAGAATTTTGATGTGGTCGAGCGACTTGAGGCATATGCCCAGGGTAAAGGGCGTACGCTACTTGAGCTTGCCCTTGCCTGGCTGGTGAGTCAGCCGGTTATTTCCTGCATCATTGCGGGCGCAACCACGACGGAACATATCCGGAACAACGTGGATGCACTGGGTTGGCATCTGAGTCCTGAGGAAATCGCCGAAGTCGACAAATTGTCGACACGATAGTCATCGAGGAGACGGCAATGGAGTACAGAAATCTGGGTACCAGCGGGCTGAAAGTTTCTACGGTGGGCATTGGCTGCAATAACTTCGGCATGCGTATCGATGCCGATCAAACCCGGGAAGTGGTGCATGCGGCCATCGATCACGGCATTAATCTGTTTGATTCAGCCGATATCTATGGCGGTCGAGGCAAGTCGGAGGAATATCTGGGCCAGGCCATCAGGGGCAAGGATCGATCGCAACTGGTGATTGCCACCAAATTCGCCAATCCCATGGGAGAGGGGGATCTGATGCGAGGTGCCTCGCGTCGGTACATCATGCAGGCAGTCGAAGATTCACTGCGCCGGCTCGATACCGACTACATCGACCTCTATCAGCAGCATGTGCCGGATATGGATACACCGATTGAGGAAACACTGCGTGCGCTCGACGATCTCGTGCGACAGGGAAAGGTCCGCTATATCGGCAGTTCGAACTTTGCTGGCTGGCAGATCGCCGAAGCGGACTGGACCGCACGATCTGAGGGACTCAATCGCTTCGTCTGCGCGCAGAACCTTTATTCACTGATGGACCGTCGGATCGAACGGGAGGTGATCCCCGCCTGCGAGCGATTTGGCATTGGCATACTGCCTTTCTTTCCACTGGCAAGCGGGCTTTTAACAGGCAAATATCGCCGCGGCGAGGCGCCGCCGGCAGGGACCCGAATGGCGGCCTGGGGAGAACGTGCCCAGGCGGCGCTATCGGACCAGAATTTTGAAATCGTTGATCGCCTGACTGCGTTTGCCGAACGTCAGGGCCATACCATCCTTGAACTGGCCATGAGTTGGCTTGCATCGAAGCCTTATATTTCGTCAGTGATTGCGGGTGCAACCAGTCCGGCGCAGGTAGCCGCTAACGCAGCTGCTGCAAACTGGCGCCTCACGGAAGACGAGATGACGGAAGTGAACGAACTGTCAGCGCGTTAGTTCGCCGTGTGCGGTCGCTTCAACGTCACCAGCGACACGGTCAGGAAACTGATTGTCGAAATCACTGGCCGCGGCTTCGAGATTACAACGCAGTTGAACATTGCGCCGACTGAAACGGTGCCAGTCCTGCGGGTGATCGACAGTGACCATGCGCTGGACGAGTTGCGATGGTGGCTCGTGCCCTATTGGTCCGATACGCCCTCGACCCAATACGCGATGTTTAATGCGAGAGCGGAAGGGCTGACTCGCTCGCGTGCTTTCCGCGAACCGTTTCTGCGTCGACGCTGTATCATCCCGGCGAGTGGTTACTACGAGTGGCAGGTCGAACGGGGTACGAGGGTCCCTGTCTACATTGCACCGGAAAACGAGGATGCGTTTGCTTTTGCCGGACTCTGGGATCGCTGGCAGGGTGACGATCAGGTCATTGAAAGTTGCACGATCATCACGGCAGCCGCCCCTCATGCCCTGGCGGCTCTCCATGACCGCGTGCCGGTGAGCCTGGCGACCGACGATGTTCATCGGTGGCTGGCCGCTGATACCAGTCGAGACGAGTTGCAGCGATTGCTCGCCCCGGGGGCTGTTTGTCCGGTCCGGGTGACGCCCGTTTCAACCATCGTCAACAACGCGCGAAACAAGGATGAGCGTTGTCTTGAACCGATCGGGCCGACACAGGTGTTGGGCTAGCCAGCTTGCAGCTCATCCTTCGTTGTTGCAGTCTTGATGAGTAGCAAGTCAGAGGAACTCTCGATGAGCGATCTGCTCGAAATTTCGGATGAAGGTCACGTCAGGACAATCACACTCAATCGACCCGAGAAGCGAAACGCGCTGAGCACGGAGCTTGCCTGGGGCATCGTTGAAGCCGTTCAACAGGCAGCGACGATTGACGATGTGTGGATTATCGCTGTTAAAGGCCGTGACGGCGCATTCTCGGCCGGGCTCGATCTGACCGCGACCGGCGAGCCGTACACGCCGTTTACCGCACAAGGCGCTCAGCTGGATGACCTGAGCTGGGTGGGGCATATCCTGCTGACGTTTCGCCAGAAGTGTGACAAGCCTATCGTCGGCGGCATCAACGGTGTTGCAGTGGGCGCGGGTCTTGGTCTGGCCATGGCAACCGATGTTCGTTTGATCACCAAAAGTGCGCGGTTGATGGCGGGATACACGCGCATTGGTGGCTCACCGGATGGTGGACTGACCATCACGCTGACGGAATCCATGGGCTACGAGCAGGCGATGCGATTCATGTTGGAGAATCGCACGGTGCTCGGTGAGGAGGCGGTCGCTTTGGGCATGGCTGGCGAGGTGGTCGATGACGAGGTTTTTGACGAGCGCCTGCGCGAATACTGCCAGGGGTTGTGTGAATGGTCGCCGATTACCTTCCGGTTGTTAAAACGAGGTATGTCCAAGGCGTTATATTCAACTGACATGGAACAGCAATTGCGGTTTGAACTGGCCAATGTTCGACGGGCTTTCGCTAGCGAGGATGCGGTGGAAGCACGGCAGGCATTTATGGAGAAACGAAAGCCGGAGTTTAAGGGTAAGTAGGAACTGGAACGTCCGGTCCTGCGATACACCGGTGGTATGATGGGCGCCTTTTGCTGACGAGAGATTGTTTGTGAGTTCATTGCCCGTCATCTGTTTCAAGGCTTACGATATCCGCGGTCGTGTGCCTGACGAACTCAATCAGGACATCTGCTATGCCATCGGCCGTGCCTATGCGGATTTCCTGCAACCTTCCCGTGTCGTTGTCGGTCACGACATTCGGCTGACCAGTCCGGAAATGTCCGATGCGCTGGTGCGGGGGCTTCGCGAATCGGGCGTCGACGTGCTGCATATCGGTCAGTGCGGCACGGAAGAAATCTACTTCGCCACAGACCACTTCAGAGTTGACGGCGGTATCGTCGTCACGGCGAGTCATAATCCCAGGGACTACAACGGCATGAAGCTGGTTCGGGAAGGCGCGCGTCCTATCAGCGGTGATACCGGATTGAACGATATCCGCGACCGGGTAGCAGCGGGGAAGTTTGAAGCGCCCACAGGTCGGCAGGGCACGTTGGAAACACTCGACCACCGTGACGCCTATATTCGCAAGTTGCTCGACTATGTTGATGTGTCGTCGCTACGACCGTTGCGCATCATCACTAACCCTGGCAATGGCGGCGCTGGTGCGATCATTGATGCGCTGGAGGCGCATCTGCCATTCGAATTTATCAAGGTGCATCACCAGGCGGACGGCCAGTTTCCCAATGGCGTCCCGAACCCCTTGTTACCTGAAAACCGTCAGCCGACCATCGAGGCGATTGCCCGCGAAGGTGGAGATCTGGGCATTGCCTGGGACGGGGATTTCGATCGCTGTTTCTTTTTTGATGAGGCTGGTCGATTTATTGAAGGCTACTATATCGTCGGATTACTGGCGGAGTTTTTCCTCAGTGCAGGACCCGGCAAGGTGGTCCATGATCCGCGCCTGACCTGGAACACGATTGATATCGTTCGTCGCCGGGGTGGTGAAGCCGTCATGAGCAAAACCGGTCACGCCTTTATCAAGGAACGCATGCGTGCCGAGAATGCCGTTTACGGCGGTGAGATGAGTGCACATCACTACTTCCGTGACTTTGCCTACTGCGACAGTGGCATGGTGCCCTGGCTGCTGGTGGCAGCCTTGATGTCCTCTTCAGGAAAGCGACTTTCTGAACTGGTGGACGAAAGAATGGCGCTCTTTCCGGCTTCTGGTGAGATCAATCGTCGCATCGACGATCCGGCCGCGCTGCTCGCGGCTGTTGAAAGTCGTTTCAGGGCGGACGCCACAGCGATCGATCGCACCGATGGCCTGAGCGTCGAATTTGACGACTGGCGCTTTAACCTGCGTATGTCTAATACGGAACCGGTTGTTCGATTGAATGTTGAGTCTCGTGGCGATGCTGCGTTGATGGAGGCCAGAACGACAGAGCTGCTTGAGCTGATCGGAGGCGATCTGCAATGAGCTGGCTTGGCAAGATTCTCGGCGGCGGTATCGGTTTCGTGATTGGCGGACCGATCGGTGCCGTGCTGGGTGCTGCCATCGGACACAGTACGATTGATGCGGGTGGCACCGGTTTTACCGGTCTTGAGCAGAAGCAGGGGATCTACTTTACCGCCGTGTTCTCGATGCTCGGGAAGCTGAGTAAGGCTGACGGCATGGTTACGCAGCACGAAATCGATGCTATCGAGCGAGTCATGCGCGACAACCTTCGTCTTTCTGCCGAGGCGCGAGAGTTCGCGATACGGATATTCAATGCGGCAAAGGATTCATCTCAGCCATTCGAGGAGTTCGCCATTCAACTGCGGGACGAGTTCGGGAACGCGCCTGAAGTACTCGTTTCAATCATCGATCTGTTGATGATGGTGGCTTATTCCGATGGCCATCTTCATCGCACCGAAGAAGCACTCATTCTCTCTGCGGTCAGGATTTTTGGTCTTGAACAGGAATATCGTCAGATCAAGGGTCGGTTCGGTGGTGACGAAGACGATCTCGGTCGTTGCTACGAGATTCTTGGCAGCGAGGAGGGCGATGATCTGGCGACCATCAAACGACGGTACCGCAAGCTGGCCATGGAATATCATCCGGATCGTATTCAGGCGAAAGGCATGGCGCCGGAATTTGCCGAGGCCGCAGAGGAAAAGTTCAAGGAAATCCAGCACGCGTACGACGTGCTGGAAAAAGAACTGGGGCGTTAGCTGGCGCCGGCGCCGGATTTCTGTCCGGCAGTGCGCTTCTTCATCAGGATGAAATCGAGCAGGATATGGCTTGATTCGACCAGGTAGGCGTCCACGTCATCATCCTCGGCGGCACTGTCCTCGGCAGCTTCCGCTGCTGGCGATTTGCCACTGTCGGTGCCGCCCATCTCGATGACGCCAGCCATCTCGTTCCCCTGAATGGCGTCGCTGTCCGGGCCGGTCGCTTCGCCATCGCTGGTTTCGCCGGTTGTTTCTCCGCTACTGGTAATGCCACTTGCTGACCCGGCTGTACCGGCTACCAGCGGTTCCCGGTCGGGATTCAGTTCGTCCAGTGAGGCGATGGCGTCGAGGCCCTTTGCCTTTCGTTTTTTATTTTCCAATGCCAGCCAGAATGTTTCGTCATCTATCTTGCGGGCACGACGCTCAGTCTCGTTCAGCGTGATGCTCTTCTCGTCTGCTCGTTGACGTCGATACGCAAGTGCTTCACGCAGGTAGTCGAATTCCGGGTCGTGCTCCACCCGCGCCTCATGAAGATCGCGCAATCCCGGCAGCATCTGTGTGAGATCACTTTTTGCCTCAAAGTCCGCCGCGCGGATGCGGTCCCATGGCAGCGGATCATCAAGCGCACTTTCTCCGATGGTCTCGGGATCGTAGTCCGACGGGTAGCTGATGTCGGGCACAATACCTTTGTGCTGTGTGCTCTCGCCGCTGATGCGATAAAACTTCGCCTGGGTCAGTTTGAGCTGACCTCGGTTCAGCGGTAACAGGGATTGAACCGTTCCCTTGCCGAAAGTCTGGTTGCCGATAATCAGGCCCCGTTCGTAATCCTGGATGGCACCAGCGAAAATCTCTGATGCGGAGGCGCTGAGTCGATTCACGAGAACCGCCAGCGGGCCATCATAGAAAGTCCGGATATCCTTGTCAGCGAGGATATCGACACGGTTGCTCTTGCTACGAATCTGTACTGTCGGTCCCCGGTCGATAAACAGCCCGGTCAATGTGCGTGCTTCCTGCAGCGATCCGCCGCCATTGTCACGCAGGTCGATAATAACGCCGTCGACATCTTGTTTGGTCAGTTCGCGGAGCAGCCTTGCAACATCCTTGGTGGTGCTTCTGAAGTTCGGATTACCCTGCTGATACGCCTGAAAATCAATATAAAAGGTTGGAATGTCGATCACGCCGATCTTGTGCGTCGAACCGAATTGTTCAACTTCGATGATCTCGGATTTTGCGCTCTGCTCTTCCAGCTGCACGGTATTTCGAGTGATCGCAATCTGTTGGGCGTCCGAACTGTCATTCCCGCCCGCAGGAATGATGTCCAGCCGAACCACCGTATTCTTTTTGCCGCGGATCAGCTGCACCACCTCGTCCAGCCGCCAGCCGATCACGTCCACCATCTCGCCATCCTGCCCCTGGCCGACCGCGATGATGCGGTCATTGGGAAACAGTTTGCCCGATTTGTCCGCCGGACCTGCCGGTACGATGCTGACGACCTTTGTGTATTCATCTTCTCGCTGCAGTACGGCGCCAATTCCTTCCAGCGACAGGCTCATATTGATGTTGAAGTTCTCACTGGTCCTGGGCGAGAAGTACTGGGTATGGGGGTCGTAAGTCCGCGTGAACGAGTTCATGTACAGCTGGTACACATCCTCAGAATTGGTTTGCAGGGTGCGGGACAGTCGGTTTCGATAACGCTTGAGTAACAGTTCCTGGATTTCTTCGTCTGGTTTGTCGGTCAGTTTCAGGTTCAGCACCGCGTGCTTGACCCGCTTGCGCCACAGATCATCGAGTTCGGCCAGCGAGTCAGCCCAGTCCGCATCTTCACGATTCACAACCAGGGACTCGTTCAGGCTGAAGTTAAACTGATCAAGGCCTTTTTCGAGCATGGCGATGGTTTTCTCGAAGCGGTCGACGACGCGAAGGTGATACCGGTTAAAAATGTCGAAGGCAGTGTCTACATCCCCTCGTCGCAGCAGGTTGTCAAAGGACAGCCGGTGCTGATTGAACTCTTCGATGTCGCTGGCGAGCAGGTAACTCTTGCTCGGGTCCAGGTCATCCAGATAGGTCTCGAAAATCCGATCGGAGAGTTCATCGTCCAGGTCAGTTGAGACATAGTGGCGCGATGCAAGCGCATCGACGATGTTCCGCGTTGTTCGCCCATGATCAGGTAACGGCTCGATCGGTGCCCAGGCCAGTGGCTTGCTGGCGGCTGGGCTCGGATCGGCGCTGGCCGATAGTGGAATGCTGGTAACGGTCGCGCCAGCCGTCACGAAGGTCGCTAACGTCAAAGCGGCCGAATAGGCGCGAAATGATTTCATGCTTGGGTGGTTATCTCCGAATCTGAAAGTAGTTTATGCGGGCGAGAGCCCGTGAATCAAGGATTTGGGTGCTTGGACAGGGCCTGTGCGATAATGTTTCCTCGCGTCACCCTTAGTAAGGAAACTAGATGAAAAAATCTTTATTAATCAGCATCTTATTAGTATTTCTTGTTGTGGTTTCTGACCATGGCAGCGCCGAGTCCAGCGGGACGGATTCGAAAGGGGACATCAGTTACTTTTTTGGCTATTCGTTTGGCAACATGCTGAAGCAGGGTGGCAATGAAGATGTTGATATGGAACGACTCATGGAGGGGGTCGAGGATTCGCTGGGCAATGAGGCCCCCAACCTGACAGAAGAACAACAGCAGAGCATCATTGCCCGGATTCAGGCGAATCAGCAGCAGCGGCAGGCTGATGCGGAAGCTGCCCAGAATCAGGTGGCCAGCGAAAACCAGGCGGCCGGGCAACAGTTCCTGGCGGAAAACGCCGGCAAGGAAGGGGTTAAAACGACTGCATCGGGGCTCCAGTACCTGGTCATCGAATCGGGGGAGGGGAGTCGACCCACTGCAGAAAGCCGGGTCCGGGTTCACTACGAGGGTCGTCTTACCAATGGTGAGGTGTTTGACAGCTCCTATCAGCGCGGTGAGCCGGCCGAGTTTGGCCTGAATCAGGTCATTCCAGGCTGGACCGAGGGGCTCCAGCTGGTCAACAAAGGGAGCAAGGTGCGATTGTTCATTCCCTCGGACCTGGCCTACGGTCCGAGCGGTACCCGGGGTATTCCGCCCAACTCAGTGCTCGTCTTTGATGTCGAATTGCTCGACATTCTTTAACCAGGCGATGTAACACGCCGCTGCCCGATGCGTTTTTACAAGGATCCGCTGTTTCGTCGATTTGTATCGGGCAGTTTGTTTGCCGGACTGTTTGTCTGGGTGGCGGTGCGCTATTTCCACGTGGATGTGGAGATTGTCCGCGTCCTGTTCATCTTCTCGCTGATGTTTGTCGCCTGTATGGTGTGTGTCGGCTTTGCGCTGTCGTTTGTGGTCAAGCTGTTTCGTCGTCGCAAGGCAGGCATGCTTGCCGGTCTGGACGGCATCAAGCCTAATCGAGAGGATGAATAAATCGATCCTGTCTCGGCAGGTAGTACTGGTCGTAGTCCACCGAGAAAGCGACAGTGTGCGCCCGGCCGGTAATACGCGCGCGATCGACCAGTCCGATCTCGCGTGAATCGGCGCTGTTGTCCCGGTTATCGCCCAACATCAGGTATTTACCGGCAGGAATCTCAATGGGCCCGAAGCTGTTGCTGTGATTTGGCGGTGCCGGTCTTAGCATGACCGGGTAGCTGGCGTGGTCGATCTGCTCATAGAAAAAGTGGTGGTGTCTTCGCTGGAACGCGTCCAGCTGGGCAACAATGGTATCGTCGAGCTGGGTATAAGATGCGGACGTGTCGTTAATGTAGAGCTGGTTGTTGCGCATCTTGATCACGTCACCGGGTATACCGATCACTCGTTTGATCAACAGTTTTTCGTCCTGGGGTGAGTAGAAGGTGACGATCTCTCCGCGGGCCGGATGGTCCCATTTGGCCAGATGCCAGCCGGTGAAGGGCACTTTCAGGTCGTAGGCGAGCTTGTTGACGACAATCCGATCACCTTCAAGGATGGTCGGTTGCATGGACCCGGAAGGCACCTGGTTCCAGTCGGCAATGGCGGAGCGAAACAGCACCATGACCAGCAGCACCAGTGCCAGTGTGCGCCATTCGGTCCACAATTTGAGAAGCCTTTCGCGCAATGCCATCGTTTGAGTTTACTGCCGCGGTCTGTGAGGTACTAGTGCCGGCGCCGCTGCTGGGGCCAAGCTACAAGAGCGTCTCGTGCAGCGCCACCCGCGTGAGTTTACTGCCGCGGTCTGTGAGGTACTAGTGCCGGTTCCGCTGCTGGGGCCACAGCTACAAGAGTGTCTCGTGCAGTGCCACCCGCGTGAGTTTACTGCTGCGGTGTGTGAGGTACAATTGAGCGAAAACAAGGGACCACCAGATGTTCAAGATCCAGTTCAGGGATGGCCGCTCGGAGGCGGTGGTTCTGGAATCACCTGGCAAGACCATCGGTAAGGGCGACGTTAACGATATTGTTATCGACGCGGATGGTGTCAATGGATTCCACGCTGATATCAAGGTGGATGGCGATACGTTCATTATCAGCGACGTTAACTCGAAGTCGGGTACCCGGGTTAACGGCACTGGCATCGATACGCCGACCCAGCTGAGCGTGGGCGATGTGATCGAAATTGGTGGTGTCGAACTCGAGATGGTGGAAGAGACCGGCGCATCAAAGACGCTCGTGTTATCCGGCACCGCCTTGTTGCAGGCAGGCGCCGACTGCTGGTCGGTGGTTGCAGACAGTGGGCTGGAGAGAGGACAGGTCATTCCCGTCACGGATCGCATTGAGATCGGCCGTGCGCTCGAATGCGATATCTCTATTCTTGAGCCGGCATTGTCACGCAAGCATGCTGAGCTCGAGCCACTGGGACCTGACCTGATCGTCAGGGATCTCGGGTCGGTTAATGGCACCTATGTCAATGGTGAGAAGATCGAGGACGAACATACCCTCAAGGAAGGGGATGTTCTGCAGTTCGGTCAGATTCGATTTATTGTCTCGGCGCCCTGAGTCGACGACAGTTCCTCTTCAGGACAGTTTGACCCTCGCCGGCACGAGCCAGCGCAGCACCTCTCGCAGTTTGGGCGGTTTGCCGGACATCAGTATGCCGATCCTGAAGATCTTGGCGGCGAACCAGAGCGCCAGTGCGATAGAAGCGATCAGCAGTGCGGTGGTGATGGCATACTCGGTAAAGGAGGGGGGGCCGGCGGCCCGGTTCATCATGACGAACGGGGTCAGCGGCGGTATGAAAGACAGTATCTTGGCCAGCACGCCGTTCGGGTCCTGACCGACCGGTACCATCACGAAGATCGGGATCATCTGGACCAGTTGTACCGGCAACATCAGGTTCTGTGCTTCCTTGAGGTTGTTACAGATGGACCCGAGGCCGACAAGTAGCGCGGCATAAAAGAGATAGCCCAGCACGAAGTAAACCAGGAACGATCCAATGTAGACGGGTTCGGTCAGGATGTCGCCGAGGTTGACTGGCAGATCGATGTTGAAAAATTCCGGCAGACCGACAAAAAACAACAACGCCATCAGTGCCCACGTTGAAATAATGGCAAGCCCGGTCGCTGCGATCCCGAGTATCTTGCCGGCCATCAGCTGAACGGGTGAGATGGACGACAGCAAGACCTCGATCAGTTTATTGGATTTTTCCTCAATCGTATTGGTGAGCAGCATCTGCGTATTGATCAGGATTGAAATCCAGAGCAGATACACGAAAGCAACCGGTGTCCATTGCCTGACCACGTCCTGTGCGCTGACTTCTTCTTCGTCGCCATCGGTTGAAATCTGTACGCCTTCAAACTCGATGGGTCTGGTCACCCAGTTGGCCACTTCTTCGGTCAGGTTCTCGCGGGCAAGGCGTCGCAGTCGAACTTCGGCCGAGACATGCCGGCCAAACCATGCCGATAGCTCGCGATTGGTGAGATTGTTGGAGATGTAACGAAAGCCCTCATCGTCATTCACCGGGTCCCTGCCCAGCATGAAATAGGCAAACAGTTCCCCCCTGATGATGGCCTCGTTCAGCGCTTCAGGGTCGCGACCGTCGGCCGGAACGTAACTGAACCTGTCCTGTGGTCCGTTGAGGGCGATGCGTTCCAGACTGGCATCCAGCAGCCAGCCGGATTCATCGATGACGGTGAATGTTTTCGGCTCCCGGGTTGATTCAACGATGATCGGGATCACCGCAATCATGATCAGCATGATGGGGAGCATCATGATGCCGAGCCAGAATCCCTTTGTCCTGACGTTCTCTATGAACTCGCGGCTCGCGACCAGTAGTGCCCGTTTCATTCGGGAGACTCTCCCACGTGCCGGACAAAAATTTCATGCAGCGATGGCGCCTTCACGGTAAAGGCGGTCACTGTCATCCCGGCGACCAGCGTCTTGATGATGGCCTGCCGGTCGGCATCCCCGGCGAGGGAGAGTTCTGCCGCCTTACCCATGTCGTTAACTCGAATGACCCCGGGGATGCGGCGAAGATCAATCGGGGTGCCATCGTATTCCAGACTGATCGTGTGGTGAGCGCTGCGTTTGATCTCGCCAATGGTGCCGTCGAGGATTTTCTCGCCCCTGTGTATGAGGAGGATGGCATCGCAGATTTGCTCTGCCTGTTCCATAACATGGGTGGAGAAAATCACGGTCTTGCCATTGCGTTTCAAGTCCAGAATGACAGCGCGAACCGTTTCAACGTTGATGGGGTCGAGGCCCGAAAAAGGCTCGTCCAGAATGACGAGATCCGGGTCATGGATCAGCGTCGAGATAATCTGAACCTTCTGGCCCATGCCTTTCGACAGTAAATCGCAGCGCTGGTCGGCGGCATGCTCGAGACCGAACTGGTCGAGTAGTTCCGCCGCCCGGGTCCTGGCCCGTGTGCGATCCATGCCTTTTAGCTGGCCGAAGTAGGCGATCAGTTCGGCCGCCTTCATCTTTTTATACAGCCCCTTCTCTTCCGGCAGATAACCCAGTTGGTCTCTGACCCGACCGGGGGGCTGCCCCAGTACAGAAATACCGCCGGAATCCGGCATCAGGATGTTCATGATCATCCGGATGGTTGTGGTCTTGCCGGCACCGTTGGGTCCGAGGAAGCCATAGATACTTCCTGCCGGAATTTGTGCAGAGATATGGTTGACGGCGATCTTGTCGCCAAATGATTTGCAGACGTTCTGCAGTACCAGGCTGTCGCGCAAGGTCTGTTACTGCAGTAATGACTTAAGGTCTGACTCGGGGGCTGCGAGAAAATCCGGGTCGACTTTCTTGCCGTAGAGTTGCTTGCAAATCATGAACTCCCTGGGGCTGTTCACAGCATCTACCGCGACCACAGCGCCATCCTTCAGATAGAACACCGCAAACTCGTTGCTGTCCTGGTTGCCACGAACCACCTGGGAGTCCGCATCGGATGAAAATCCCACCATCTGAAGCTTGAGTTCGTATTGATCTGACCAGAACCAGGGGACCGATGCATAGACCTTGTCACCGCCCAGCATATTGCTGACCGCCACGCGCGCCTGCTCCATGGCGTTGGGGACGGATTCCAGCCGAAGACGGCGACCCAGGATCGGATTGGGGTGGTTGGTGCAGTCGCCGGCCGCATAGATGTCAGCATCGGAAGTTCGACAATGGTCATCCACCACGATGCCGTTATTGACCTCCAGTCCGGCTGCTTCGGCGATTTCGACATTGGGAATGATGCCGATACCGACGATCACCATGTCGGCATCAATTGCTGTTTCTCCACACAACACCTTGCTGACATGCCCGTCGCCTTCAAACCCGCTAACCGTGGTGTTGGTCAGGATCTTGACGCCCCGACCGCTGTGCAGCTGGTCGTAAAACTCGCTCATCATGGGGGTTGTCACCCGCTGCAGAATCCGATCCTCCATCTCGAGGACGCTGACGTCAGCTCCCATGGTTTTGGCGACGGCGGCGACTTCCAGCCCGATGTATCCACCACCGACAATGACCACCGATTTGGCACGCGAGAGGGCGTCCCGAATCGAGTCCACGTCAACGATCGTGCGAAGGTAGTAGATGCCTTCAAGATCCTTGCCGGGGGCGTTGAGTATCCGCGGTCGGCTGCCGGTGGCGATGAGCAATTTGTCGTACTCGACCGTGTCGCCGGCATCGGTCGTCACGGTCTTTGCGGCGCGATCAATCGCGGTGACGGTGACGCCAGTATTGAGATTAATGTCTCTGTCGGCATAAAACTTTTCGGGCCTGACGTAAACCTTGTCGAGGCCGTGTTCGCCGGAAAGATATTGCTTTGACAACGGCGGACGCTGGTAGGGTGGATGCGGCTCGTCACCGAAAATGATGATCTCGCCTTCGTATTTTTCCTGCCTGAGGCTGGCGGCAGCCTGGCCTGCGGCCTGGCCTGCGCCGATGATGACTATCTTGTTCATGGGCCGGGATTTTACACTAGCTACTATGAAGATGCTGCTGCTTTCCCCTTACGATGCGATGAGCCATGTCTATTTTCGCGAAGGGCTCACTGAGGCGTTTCCGGATTGGAAGGTCACTACGGTGAGCCTGCCGCCACGTCATTTTTCCTGGCGGTTTCGTGGTAACAGCTTGACGATGTCGCAGATGTCGTCGGTAAAAGAGGGCGGCTACGATGTTGTTCTGGCAACATCCATGACCGATCTGTCTGCCTTGCGTGGACTCTGTCCCGCCGTGACCCGCGCTCGCAATGTGGTTTACTTCCACGAAAATCAGTTCGCTTACCCTGAAGGTGAGATGGTGGATCGGAGCCATCTGCTGGAACGACAGATCACCAGTTGTTACACGGCGCTGGCTGCCGACACGGTGGTTTTTAACTCGACATTCAATCGCGATACGCTGCTTGCCGGTGTCACCTCACTACTCGGGCGCATGCCGGATCATGTCCCGCCCGGTATTGTCGACGCGATCGAGCAGAAGAGCTGTGTCATGCCGGTGCCGCTCAGGCCGGAGAGCTTTGGGCCGCCCGGGCGATCGGCGCGTTTTACCCTCGTCTGGAATCACCGCTGGGAATACGACAAGGGGCCGGATCGGCTGCGTGAGATTGTGGCGGAGGTGATAGATCGCGGCCTCGATATGACGGTGCACCTGGTCGGCCAGCAGTTTCGTCAGATTCCACCGACCATGCGAGCCGTGGCGGAGTCGCTGGAAGATGCTGGCATGCTGGGGCAGTGCGGTTTTCTGCCTAGAACCGAGTATCTAGACCTTCTATCTCGTAGCCAGGTTGTGTTGTCGACAGCCCATCACGAATTTCAGGGACTGGCGGTACTGGAAGCGATGGCCCGGGGATGCGCGGCCATCGTGCCCGATGCGCTGGCCTATCCGGAGTTTGTTGCACCTGGTTGCCGTTATTCGACTGTTGAACAGGCCACTGCGCTCATTGTTCAGCAATACGAAGGGTATCTCTCCAATACCATGCGCGATACGCCTGACGTATCGCATCTGTCCTGGCAGGCACAGCGGTCAGCCTGGGAGCGTATGCTAAGGTAACTTGATGGCGGCACAATACTATCGGTTTCACTACCGGCTCAGGGACCCGGAAGGGAAGGTGGTCGATTCGTCAGATGGTGGTGAACCGCTCTGGTTTGTGGAAGGCGATGGGCGCATGGTGCCCGGTCTCGAAAAAGCATTGCAGGGACGCGCTGTCGGTGACGAATTTGAAGCCACCGTTGCACCGGAAGACGCTTACGGCTGGCCACAGCGATCGCTGATACGAACCGTGTCCCGTGAGATGATCGATGCCGATGTGGCCGAACTCGAACCCGGCATGATCTTCCAGGTGGGCTCGGGGGGTGAGCATGAAGTGGTCAGGGTGGTTGATGTGTCTGACGATGCAATTACCGTCGATGCCAATCACCCGCTGGCAGGTGTGACCTTCCACTTCGATATCCATGTGCTCGAGGTCCGTGACGCGACACCGGAGGATAGCGAGGTCAGCCCGCCACGATCACGCGAATAGCGTCGAGTCGTACATCGGCCTGGTCGATGGCTTCAAGCACCAGATCCCGGGTTGCTTCGCGATACTCGATTTCCTCTGGACGGATACTGGGATTGACTGCCTGCAGGGCGCGCAATCGGGCCAGTTCGTTGTCAATTCTGCGCGCAGCATCGGCACGTGCCTGTTCGCTGATTACCGCCAGGGACTCGGCCGCATTTTTTGCCGCCTGTGCCAGCATCTTGTGGATACCGTCACGCTGGGACTCCAGCAACGGAGCGAGCGAGCTGAACTGAACGTCGATCATGACGTCGCGAAAATCCGTGTACTCAAGTTGCGCCGTGACACTTGCCAGGTTTGGCGCAATCAGGTCGCGCAATACTGCCGGCGGCAGGAAATGATCGACCCCAAGGCTGATCGGTGCCAGCGATTCAATGATGTGGATGGTCTCCACCAGCAGGGTGCCTGCCGGCAACTGCGGATGCTTGACCGCGATCATCGCCGCGTTACCCCGGGTATCGGAGATTGCGGAATCCAGTGCCTGCTGGACCATCGGATGCTCGAAGGTAAAAAACTGAACGTCTTCCCGTGCCAGTGCAGTTTCCCGATGGTATGAATAACGAACGCCATCTTCCGGCAATTCGGGAAAGTGAAAGCGGTCCAGGGTTTCGAGACTGGTGGACTGGTGTCGCATCATGCCTTCGGTGGGCCGGACCAGGAACACCTCATCGTTGAGTAGTTCTGATTCGAGTCCCCAGGCATCGAAGGAAAGCTCCATGTAGCGCTCCAGTTCAGCGCCTCCTTCGTGATGCGCGATGTCCTCGACAATTCGGGCCGAAACAGCCGGTCGATGAGAGTTCATCTCCAGCAGACGGTCACGACCCCGGTTGACGGCCTCCAGCCGCTGTCGGTTGAGCGACCGGGTGCGGTCGAGCACCGCGGTAATGTCCTTGTTCGCGATGGCCGCTTCCAGTTCATCACGTAGTTCATCGTACACTCCCTGGGCGACCGGGTTGGGCCGGCTGAAAGCATCCAGTCCCTGTTCATACCATTGCTGGCGGTAGTCCATGTCAGAACCGCTGACGCAGGGCACATGTATCTGGACGTCCTGTTGCTGGCCGATACGATCGAGCCGCCCGATTCGTTGTTCCAGCAGATCCGGGTTGGTGGGGAGATCGAACAGCACGAGATGGTGGGCAAACTGAAAGTTGCGTCCCTCTGAGCCGATCTCTGAGGACACCAGAATCTGAGCGCCCCGGTCCGTGTCGGCAAAATAGGCGGCGGCCCGGTCGCGGGCAATCAGGTCCATGCTTTCATGAAATAGCGCAACACGAATGGCGGTTTGTGACTCGATCCGCTTGACGACCTCGATGGCCGTGGTCTGGCTGCCGCAGATGAGCAGAAACTTCTCAGCCGGATGAGCCTGCAGAAGACTGATTAGCCAGTCGAATTTTTCAGTCTTGGATGCGAGGGTAACTGGCCTGGCCTGGCGCGAGGGAAAGCCTGACACTGAGGAGCGAACGTTGCGAAACAGAACCCTGCCGGTGCCGTGCCGATCAAGCAGCGATTGCACCAGCGTATCGTCGTCTGTGTCGGATGGCGCGCCCAGCATTGCGGCAATCGACTGGCGGGCCGTGGCTGCCGACTCCTCGTCGCCACTGAGGAGATCATTGACCACGTTGGCCACCTGTTCAAACTGCCTTTCTTCGGCCAGGAAATCATCCAGGTCATGGAAGCGGCTCGGATCGAGCAGCCTTAACCGGGCGAAATGTCCGGCGACGCCCAGTTGTTCCGGCGTCGCGGTCAGGAGCAGCAGTCCGGGTGAGGCGCGGGATATGTGCTCGACCACCTGGTAGGCGGGTGAGGGGGCTTCTGGTGACCAGTGCAGGTGGTGCGCTTCGTCGACCACAACAAGGTCCCATTCCGCGGCAAACGCCTCATCCACGCGGGCAGGATTATCCAGGAACAAGTCCAGCGAACAGAGCACCAGCTGTTGCGCCTCGAAGGGATTAAAAGGTGCTTCGGTTTCACCTTCCTCCTGATTATCCGCGGCGATCTGCAGACAGCGTTCTTCGTCGAGGATGGCAAACTGCAGATTGAAGCGCCGGATCATCTCGACGAACCACTGAAACGTCAGCGCGGGTGGCACGATAACCAGTACCCGGCCGGCTCGTCCCGATATCAGTTGCTGATGGATGATCAGGCCCGCTTCGATCGTTTTACCAAGGCCGACCTCATCGGCGAGCAGTACCCGAGGCGCAAACCGGCGGCTGACTTCAGCGGCGATATACAGCTGGTGCGGGACCGGAGCGACCCGGGGCCCGTACAGGCCGCGAGACGCAGAACCCGCCAGGCGGGCCAGGTGACGACGAGCCCGGTAACGCAAATCGAACCAGTGGTTTTCGTCAATCTGCCGGGTAAACAGCCGATCCTCAGGCTTGCTAAAGCGAATGTTGCTGTCCAGATCAGTTTCCATGATCGCGGTACTGGTGCCGCCATAGTCACCCTGATAAACGAGCAGGTCGTTTTGCTCCAGCACCGAGGTGACGATTATTCGAACGCCATCCCGGGCGACGATTTCGTCGCCGACATTGAATCTGACTCGGGTGAGCGGGGCCTGTTGGCTGGCATAGGTTCGTTCCTGTTCAACCGCGTCGAAATACAGGGTGAGGGTACGACCGGATTGTGCCGTTACCCGGCCCATGCCGAGTTCCGGTTCTGCGTTGCTGATCCATTTCTGGCCGGTCCTGAAAACTGTCATGTTAAAATGTTCGCCGGTTGATTGATGGGTGATCGAAAATGGACAAGCAAGCACAGACAGAGATCGAAGCCGCGGCGTTTCGGCGACTGATCGAACATCTCGATGAGAACAAGCAGGTTCAGAATATCGACCTGATGAATCTCGCCGGTTTCTGTCGGAATTGTTTGAGCAAGTGGTACAAGGCGGCGGCCGAGGATATCGGAATTGAACTGGATTATGAAGAGGCGCGGCAACGCGTCTACGGTATGCCGTACTCGGAGTGGAAAGAAAAACATCAAAAATAGGGCAGGCCCATGGAAATTTCTACCATCATATTCTGGGTGATTGTAATTGGCGGTCTGGTTTGGGCCGTCGCGATATATAACCAGCTTGTTGCCTTGCGTAACCGATTCAGGAATGCGTTTGCGCAGATCGAAGTGCAGCTCAAGCGGCGCTACGATCTGATCCCGAATCTGGTGGAAACCGCCAAGGGTTACCTGACGCATGAGCGGGAAACACTGGAGGCGGTTGTCGAAGCAAGGAACGCTGCCGCGGCAGGTCTGGGCCGGGCGCAATCAGACCCGGGTAACGCGGATGCCATGCGTGCACTTTCATCGCAAGAACAGGCACTGGCAGGGGCACTCGGGCGTTTCAACCTGCTGGTTGAGGCTTATCCGGAACTGAAGGCAAACACGACCATGATGCAGTTGTCGGAGGAGCTGACCAGCACCGAGAACAAGGTCGCTTTCGCGCGCCAGGCGTTTAACGATCAGGTCATGGCGTACAACACCTACAAGCAATCTTTCCCGCAAAACTTTCTGTCGGGCCCGTTTGGCCATGGACAGGATGCCGAACTTCTTGAGTTCGCCGACAGCGAACAGATTCAGCAAGCACCCAAAGTTTCGTTCTGATCCCCGGTGGATTTTTTCGAGGCACAGGATGAGTCACGGCGCCTGACCCGGGTGCTGTTGATCTTCTTTTTGCTGGCGGTGGTTTCGATCATCGTACTGACCAATCTGTTCTTGCTGATCGTGCTGGGCTATCTCAACAGTGATGCAGTGCTGAGTGGTGAGTTCAGCTACGACTGGCGAGTATTTCTGATCGTTGCCGGGTGCGTCGTGGGGCTGATCCTGCTAGGCAGCCTGTTTCGAATCTGGTCATTGTCCGGCGGTGGGGCAAGGATCGCCGAAATGCTGTCGGGCAAGCTGATCGTGGATCACGGCGGCGATCTTAAGCTACGTCGCCTGCTCAACCTGGTCGAAGAGATGGCAATTGCATCAGGCACGCCCGTTCCGCCGGTGTATCTGGTGCCGGATCGCGCTATTAATGCCTTTGCGGCTGGGTACACGCCCGGCGATGCAGTGATCGGTGTTACCCAGGGCGCGCTTGATCACCTCAGCCGGGATGAATTGCAGGGTGTGATTGCCCATGAGTTCAGTCACATCCTGAATGGCGACATGCGTCTCAACATTCGCCTGATGGGGGTCCTGTTTGGCATTTTGATGCTGGCGGTAGTGGGGCGCGCCATGTTGTCATCGACGCGGCACCGCACTGTACGGCGGCGAGGTTCTGGCGGGCTGCCGATACTGATCACTGGCGCGGGACTGATTGTTATTGGCTATGTCGGCAAATTCTTCGGTGGCCTGATCAAGGCGGCCGTCAGTCGTCAGCGGGAATTTCTGGCCGATGCGTCGGCGGTTCAGTTCACCCGAAACCCGGACGGTATTGGTGGCGCGCTGATGCGTATTGGCGGATATACGGGTGGTACCCGGCTGCTGCATCCGGAGGCGGAAGAGTACTCCCATGCGTTCTTCTGTCAGGGTGTGACTTCGTTTTTCAGCGGTCTGATGGCAACGCATCCTCCGCTCGATGAGCGAATCATGAAAATCAATCCGCGCTGGGACGGGCGCTACGTGCTGACGGCGCCACCGCCGCCGAGCGCCAGTGAATTTGACACCGGCGCGCCGGCCAAGGTCGGTATCTCGTCGGCAGCACCGATTGATCTTGACGCAGCGATAGCGTCTTTCGGTCAGCCGACTTCAGATCATCTCGCCCTCGCCCAGGGGTTGATTGCATCGATGCCCGCGGTACTGGCAGCCGCGGCCCGGGAGCCGTTTGCCGCGCGTGCCGTGGTGTATCTGATCTTGCTGGACAGCGACGAACTCGTGAGTCGTCGCCAGCAGGATCATCTCGCAGAATCTGCCGACGTTTTTGTCATGGCGCAGTTTCGACGGTTGCTTGACCACGCCGGTGACATTGCGCCTGAGCAGAGGTTGCCGTTGCTTGAGATGGCGTTGCCTTCGTTACGCCAGATGAGCCGTGACCAGTACGAACGGTTCTGTGCAAATGTGGAAGCCATGATTCGCGCGGATAATCAGATCGGCCTGTCGGAATGGGCATTGAGCAGTTACCTGAAGCACAATCTGGGGGCGGCGTTCGATGAACGTCGGACCATCACCCATGACAAGCAACTCGAAGATGTGCGCGAGGATTGCGAGGTGTTGCTGTCGATGCTGGCGCACAGTGATCGCAGCGCCCGGACGACGCCCGAGACCGCATTTGATGCAGGCCAATCGGTATTGGAGCAGGATATCTCGCTGCTTGACAAGCGGTCGCTGCGACTCGCCAGGCTTGAGTCAGCAATGACCCGGCTTGCCTGTCTGCGACCCTTGCGCAAACCAAAGCTGCTGAAAGCCTGTATGGCGGTGGTTGCCTCCGATGGCCTGATTACGCCGCTGGAAAAAGAACTGGTCAGGGCCATCGCCGATGGTATTGACTGCCCGATGCCGCCGATACGCTGATCGCATTTCTGCTTGAGAGCTCCCGGACAGTGTTCAGCAGTTTGGCTTTGAAAAATAATGACCCTGCCCGGAGGCAAGTGATTTCATCCGGCTTCATCATCCTGAAGCAGGTATGATGTCTGGCTTATGACGGCGCTGCTCTCTACAAGATGACTAAGGCATTCCTGATTAACGCCGTGGCTATCGCACTGGTGGTGGGTCTGCACTATGAATTCCTGCGCCAGTTGTCGAATCGCCTGCCACATCTGCCACTGCAGCCTCGGCTCAAGATCATGGCGGGGGTATTCGGCGCGGTAATTGCTCACGCGACGGAGATCTGGATCTTTGCCATGGTTTACTGGCTGCAATTGTCCATCGGTCTTGGCAGCCTGCAGGGTGCGTTCGATGGCGGGTTCTTTGATTGCCTCTATTTCTCGTTTGTTTCCTATACCACCCTGGGATATGGCGACATCTATCCATCCGGGCCGATCCGGTTTCTGGCTGGTGTCGAATCGTTGCTGGGTCTTTTGTTGATTACCTGGACTGCATCCTTCCTGTACCTGGAGATGTCGAAGTACTGGCACCGCTGAGATGGATTTTGTACTGATACATGATGCCTGGCATGGCGGTTGGGTCTGGCAAAAGCTCATCGCAGAACTCGAAGCACGTGGACACCGGGCGGTTGCACCGGACCTGCCGATCTCGGAATCGATGGCGCAATGCGTTGATGCGGTGGTTGAAGTCGTCGAGACCTGCGAGGGGAGTTGCTGTCTCGTCGGTCATGGCTGGGGTGGTCTTGTCGCAGCCCAGGTGGCCGAACGCCAGCACGAGCGGATTGATCGTCTGATCTACCTGGCCGCGTTTGCGCCCACCAGTAACGAATCGTTATCTTCATTTGAACCGATCAACAGGGCGAGTGCCCTGCGCGGCGGGATCGATGAAGTTGGCGATGATCTGTTACTGGTCCGGCCAACGGTAGCTCCTCAGGCGATGTATGCCGACTGCCATGCCGAGGATGTGGAAGAAGCGATCGAGCGGCTCAGGCCTCAGCATGCCGGCACATTTGACGCAGCCGTGAGCGTGTCTGCGGATCGGTTGGGCAACATCACGAAACAGTACATCGAATGTATTGAAGACCAGGCGGTGCACATTTCCGCTCAGCGAACCATGGCTATCAAGGCAGGCTGCTTTCAGATCAATTCATTGCGTACCGGTCATGTACCGCAGCTTTCCGCGCCGGTGGAACTCACCGGCTTCCTTGTCCTTAGCGGGCCGCCCGCACACTGAGTCGAGCCAGCGCCGGTTCGAACTCGCGGCGCGAAAACGACCGTCAGCAGTCGCCTGTCACTCGCGGATGATGACGGGTAGTTCCCGAATACCGTGGATAAAGCTACTGGGCAGATAGACCGGATCGCCGGTGACTTCGATCTTGTCGAAACGCTTCAGGATTTCTTCCCACATGATATTGAGTTGCATCTCACCCAGCCGATTACCGACACAGCGATGAATGCCGAAACCGAATGACACGTGCTGACGTGGGTTTTCCCGGTCGATGATAAATTCGTCGGGCCGCTCGATCCTGGATTCATCACGGTTGCCAGAGATATACCACATGGCGACGCGATCACCTTCCTTGATGGTCTTGCCGCCCATTTCAACATCGTGTGTGGCGGTTCTGGCCATGTGTGCGACCGGTGACTGCCAGCGAATGATCTCAGGTACCATCTTCGGAATCAGGCCCGGGTTCTGCATCAGTTTCTGATATTCGGCAGGGTTACGATTGAGCTGAAGCACGCCGGCAGAAATTGAGTTACGGGTCGTGTCGTTGCCACCGACAATCAACAGCAGAACGTTGCCCAGCAATTCCTGGGGGGTCATGTTGTTGGTCGACGGGTCATGGGCCAGCATTGAAATGAGATTGAACTTGGCGGGCTCTTTCTTGCGTTGCTCGTAGTATTCGGTGAAATAGCCCAGGCAGTTGAACAGTTCCATAAAGCCCTGCTCGGGCGTATCAAAATAGTCGGGATTGCCGAGATTGGAAACCGTGTCCGACCAGTGAATCAGTTTCAGGCGGTCTTCCTGGGGGACATCGAACAGGGTTGCCAGCATTTGCCCGGTCAATTCCACCGAAACTTCCCGAACCCAGTTGAATTCTTCGTTTCGTGGCAGGTTGTCGAGGATGTAACCGGCCCGTTCCCGAATCAGGGGCGCGAGGTCTGCAAGGTTGCTTGGTACAAACATCGGTGCGACGACCTTGCGTTGCTCATCGTGCTTGGGTGGGTCTTCAGCAATGAACATCGGCAGCCGATAGTTCTCGTCCATTTCCTCCGGATTGGCGGCACCGCCCAAAGCGATTCCACCTTTGCTCTCCAGGGACGAGAACGCCTCGTGATTGGTGTCCACAGCCATGATGTCGTCGAACCTGGTGATGCACCAGTAGGGTCCGAACATGCTTTCTTCGACGTAGTGAACGGGGTCTTCGGCTCGCAGGCGTTCGAAGTGTTTCCACAACGTGTCGTGCTGAAACAGTGCCGGGTGGCCGGGATCGACTTCGGCCAGGGGTATTGAATAGGGGTCTTCATACGGATCTATCGCGAAGGCTTCCAGCACTTCCTTGTTGTTGGTGGTCAGGTCACCTCGACGGAGCCGCGATTTGATGTCGTCTTGATCTGATTCACTCATTGGTCTTCTCCCGCTGAAACGTATCCAGCTCGGGTTAAAGATATCGTCCGTTTCGCAAATCACTGTACCAGCATAATCCTGTGAGCGGCAGTTCACTAAAGAGATTGTGCCGCCGAGTGTCCGGATTCATTCACATACTCCCTGGGGGGTTATCGGCAAGACGGGCTGGAACCCGCCGTGAGAAAAGGCCTGGGAGACAGCCGGTCAAATTGTCGGCAGCTCTTTTTCTGGTCGTCAAAGGCGGCCAGCTTGACTGTCCACATCTGACGTTTTTTTGCTTCCGCAATTACGTTAAAAACGCATCCACGATTGATTTAATGGGATGGAGCATCTCCATGAGCGAATCAGTATCCGACGTGCCACAAAGCGAGCTGCCACCGGAGTTCAAGCGCCCCGGTGAGGCAGAGAATGTGATTGAAGGGGACATCCCGGACCCCTATGAGTTACCGATAGAAGCGATTAACCCGGTGAGCGGACGCCTCTTCGCCGAAAACAAATGGCAGCAGTATTTTGAGAGATTGCGCAAGGAAGACCCGGTTCATCTGAATGAATCCGAACTGGCTGGCCGTTACTGGTCGCTGACTCGTTATGAAGATATCAAGGCGGTCGATACCGATCATGAGAACTTCACCTCGGCAGACGGTATTACCATCGGATTCAAATATGGCACCGAGCTGCCGGAAGGCGCGTTGAATGTCAGCATGTTTATTGCCATGGACCCGCCTCAGCATGATGAACAGCGCAAGACGGTCTCCGGGATCGTGGCGCCCAGCAGCCTCGCCCGACTGGAACCGCTGATCCGGGAACGGACCTGCACCGTGCTGGATTCTTTGCCGGATGATGAACCTTTCGACTGGGTGGATACGGTGTCCATCGAGCTGACGACGATGATGCTGGCCACGTTGTTCGACTTTCCGTTCGAGGAACGACGCAAGCTGACGCGCTGGTCGGATGTTGCCACCGCTGTTCCTGGTCAGGGCATCATCGAATCGGAAGATCAGCGTCGCATGGAACTGCTGGAATGTCTGCAGTATTTCGCCAGTCTCTGGGAAGAGCGCAAAAAGAATCCGGGCGATGATCTCGTGTCCATGCTCGCCCATGGCGAGGAAACCAAGGACATGCAGCCGATGGAGTTTCTCGGTAATCTGATGCTGCTGATCGTCGGCGGCAATGACACCACCCGTAACACCATGTCCGGCAGCGTCTACGCGCTCAACAAGTTTCCGGAACAGTACGATAAGTTGATCGCGAATCCCAAGCTGATTCCCAAGATGGTGGCAGAGGTGATTCGCTGGCAGACGCCGCTTTCATACATGCGTCGTAATGCCAATCACGATTGCGAGATCGGCGGTAAGCAAATCAAGCAGCATGATCAGATCCTGATGTGGTACGTCTCTGGTAACCGGGACGAATCAGTTTTTGAGAATCCGAACGAACTGGATATTGAGCGCCCCAATGTGCGCAATCACCTGTCATTCGGATTCGGCATCCATCGCTGCATGGGTAATCGTCTTGCTGAATTGCAGCTTCGGGTACTGTGGGAAGAAGTGCTGAAACGGTTTGAGAAGATCGAAGTGCTTGAAGAGCCGACTCGTACCTATTCTTCGTTCGTGAAGGGATACACTCACATGCTGGTTCGCGTGAAGCGCAAGTCAGCCTGACAACCGGACCGACTGAAAGCCCGCGCATCGCGGGCTTTTTTTTGCCCTACAGATCCAGCAGCGACATGTCCTCGTCGACTTCGAGCATTTCCTGCTGGGACAGGATGCGGCTGACATTGTCGAGATGCTGACCCAGTACCTTGAGCTGCTTTTGTACCGTCTCGAATACCTGGAAGTCGGAGTAGTAGATTTCCTTGGCTGCGTCCGCCAGTTCTGCAATGTCCTCCGGAGCCACCGGCTGTCCGGACTGTTTCAGTACAAGCAGCTGCTTCAGGATATCGGTCATGCGAGAGATGATGCTCGATCCGGCGGACTGAATTTCCTTCTGGGCGAATCCGAGATTGCCGGATGTGGAGATCTCTTCAATCAGCGTCGTCGCTGTCTTGATGGACTTCGAGATCTCGCCGCTGATCTTCTGGTTCGTGGTTCGCAGCCGATCGGCCATCAGCAGCGCGCTGCCATGATAGAAACCGGCCGCCAGTACTTCGTCTTCCGCCAGGGCCCGGGTGAGCGACTCGCGAGGGCAGACATTCAGTTCGGCCGATCCCGATGAGACAGTGACCGTCGCTGATGCCCGATCGTCAGCATTGAACAGAGACAGTTCACCAAATGACTTGCCTTCACCCAGCGTGGCGAGCACACCGCTGAAACCGGGAATGGATACGGAGACTTCTCCCTGTTCCAACAGATACAGTCCGTCGACAGCCTCTCCATACTCGATCAGTCGCGTACCTTTCTCGACCTGTCTTCGGTCAAAGAGGGCGCGGAGTTTATCGTGGCGGCTCTCGGGAATCTGAGAAAAAATCTCGATGTCTTCGATCTGTTTGCTCATGTGCCTGTACTGACCTGACTTAACCGGAACATAGTACCAAACCGGACGCAGTAGTCACTTTGCGCCATGACTCGTCTTTGATCGACGCTTACCGCGAGCGGGATTCGACCCGGAAAGTCCACCAGTGGTCCGGTCGTGGTGCATCTGCCGGCGGGCGCGGAATAACCTGTACTTCCTCGCTGACATGCTGCAGTTTCGCGACCCGCGCTCGCCAGGCGCGGTCCAGTTCTTCATCTGCCAGGACGCGACTGAGAGAAACCGGATAGATTTGATGCGCCAGTCGCAGGGTGGCTCGCTCACCGGGGTCGACCTGCGCGGCCCAGTACTTTCGTTCACAGTAGGAACAGCTCACGTAGAGTTGGCCGTCGTCGGTCGCCATGCAGTTCAGGTTGATCGAATGGGGTCGGATACCGGCAAATATCTGGAGCTGACAAAGATCGACTTCGTTGGCGAAGTACCAGTTGTCGACGGGTTGGGTGACGCGGTCGCCGAACAGGAAACCGCCCGGGGTTCGCTCGCAGGGACAGATCGCGGAGTAGGACAGGAAGCCGACCAGTCCGGCAAACAGCACAACGATGGCGCTGATTGTCAGATAGTGAGGAAGACGGGATGCCGATTCCATGTGGCCGCCTTCGATCAGGGAATGGAGGTGCCGGCCGCGTTGTATTCGACGCGATTCTGCGGCACGCCGGCGAAGAGTTCCCGAAACAGGTCAAGCATATGCTGGGTGGAACGACGATCCGCCGGTTCGTAGAGCCTGCCCGGCGGGCCAATTCTTTCTGCCAGGGCGAAACCGTGAGGTGTCTTTGCATGATTGTGGAAACACCAGTTGACCCCGGCCTCGTCCATTTCCGCAAAGAATCGCTGCTGACTTTCAAACGGGACGAGCTGATCCTCGGCGCCATTTTCGATGACCAGCACGGCCTCCGTGTTGTAAGGATTGGGTGCCGTGACGATGGGAGGGCGGACGACATCAAAGGGGGGCGGATCGGGTTTTTCGGCGGTCTGCAGCAGGCCGTGGAATGAGACACCGCCACTGATTGGCAACCCGCCACGGACGCATTCAATGACTACCATGCCGCCGAAACAGTAGCCGATGACCGCAGGCTGGTAATCGTTGCTGACAGTTGGGTGCGCCATGCCAGCCTCGATCCAGGCACTCAGCAGGCCCCGCAGTTTGTTGAAGTCATGCTCGATGCGAACCATCGCCTCGAACGCGCGTTTCTGATATTCGGGGATCCGGCTGGCCTCGTTGACCGGGAATTCGCGATCATCGGCGGGGACATCATTGCCATAGGCATCCACTGCCAGTCCCACATATCCCAGCCGTGCCATATATTCTGCGACATCGATATCGAACTGCTTCAGACCCTGGTAATTGTGCACAACCAGCACCAGGGGCCGAGGCCCGGCCGACTCCGCAGGTGCCACCAGATGACCGAGATAATCATTGCCCTGGTAGGTAAACGAAATCTCGTCCCGGCGAAGGTCAGGTGCGGGCGGCCAGAAATCCAGTGACATGGTGACTCCTCTTGATGGTCGGGCGGTCCAAAATCCTACCATGAAGTGCAGGGTTAACTGCTGCGCTATTGCGACGTAAATGTCGTGGTAGGGTAGATGGCGTGAATGATCGCGACGAGGATCTGTTATGGATTTTCTTGTTCTGGCTTCTTTTCCGGCTGCGCCGGGCAAGCTTGAAGCGCTGAAGGCGGCGTTTGATGCCGGACTGCAACAAACTCGTGAGCGGGAGGGTTGTCTCGGTCTGACCGTATAACAGGAAGAGGGGACGGATACACTGGTGGTGGCGACCCAGTGGGAGTCATTCGAGCGTTATGATGATTACCTATCCTGGCGTTTCGCCAATGGTCTCGAGACATTGTTGGAGTCGACGCTCGAAGGTGGCGTCGCCGGTTTCAGGGTGCAGAAGTTAAACAGGTTATCAACGCTGCAATAGGAGAAGGCGATGTCGGCACCGATACTGGTTGATGTGGAGTGGCTGGCGGCGAGACTGGCGTCCGGCGACCTCCGGATTTTTGATACGACGGTGGTACTGGAACCGGACCCGGAACGGATATTCAACCCGGTACCCCAGGTTGGGGCATACCGCGAGACGCATATCCCGGGGGCGGGATTTCTGGACCTGCAGCGAGACTTTTCAGATACCGCTGCGCCACTCAGATTTACCCTGCCATCTGCCCAGGCGTTTGCCGAGAGTGCCGGGGCGAGCGGCATCAGTAATAAGCACCATGTTGTGCTGTATTCCTCAACGAACCCGATGTGGGCAACGCGTTTCTGGTGGATGTTTCGCACCTTCGGACATGACCGGGTTTCCGTCCTCGATGGCGGGCTGGCTGCCTGGCACGCGGCGGGAAAGCCAACGCGATCAGGCGACGAGCAATATCCAGCGGCAGAATTCAGTGCGACACTGGACCCGTCCCGGGTCGCGGACAAGGCGGATGTGCTGACCGCCATCGGTAACGAGTCGAACTGCGTTGTGAATGCCCTGGGACGAGAACAGCATGGCGGTGAAACAGTGATGTATGGGCGTCCCGGCCATATTGCGAACAGTTGTAATGTCCCCTGGTCCGAACTGCTGGATGATAGTGGGTGTTTTCTGCCGGTCGATTCGCTGCAGTCGCATTTTGAACAGGTGGGGGCGTTGTCCGCCGACGAGGTTGTCACTTATTGCGGGGGCGGTATTGCGGCCAGCCTGGATCTGTTTGCCCTCGCGCTCGCCGGTCGGGAAGCGCGTGTCAGGCTGTACGATAATTCCCTGTCCGAGTGGGGGCGCGATGACTCACTACCCATGGAAACCTAGTGCGACTACGCAGATTGGCACATCTTGTGCTCTAAGTTTGGAAACAGGACGCCCATAAGAGGAGGTGCGTCATGAAGAACAAGCTGGTGTCGGCAGACGATGCGGTGGCTCTCATCCAGGATGGGGATACCTTGTGCCTTTCCGGATTTGTTGGGACGGGGACGCCTGAAGACCTGATCGCCGCGCTGGAAAAACGTTTTGTGGAAACCGGGTCGCCGCGTGACCTGACGCTGGTGTTTGCAGCCGCGCCAGGGGATGGCGATACCCGCGGCGCCAATCGGCTCGCCAGGAAAGGTTTGCTGAAACGGGTGATCGGCGGTCACTGGGCCCTGGTACCGCGGATAGCGGAAATGGCGGTTGCCAACGACATTGAAGCCTACAATTTTCCCATGGGCACTATTACACAGTTGTTTCGGGACATTGCGGCGCACCGCGGCGGTATCCTGACCAAGGTAGGCCTGGGCACCTTTGCCGATCCGCGCTATCAGGGCGGCAAGCTGAACGACGTGACCACCGAAGACCTGGTCGAGGTCATGACCATCGATGGCGAAGAATGGCTCTACTATCGCACCTTCCCGATCAACGTGGCGTTCCTGCGTGGTACGACTGCCGATCCACGGGGCAATACGACGCTCGAACGTGAGGCGCTGACGCTCGACAACCTCGCCATTGGGATGGCGACCAAGAATTCCAACGGACTGGTCATCGTTCAGACTGAGCGTGTCGCGGAAGACAAATCGCTGAACCCACGGCTGGTGAAGATTCCGCGGATTCTGGTGGATTGCGTTGTCGTCGCCGATCCGGCCAATCATCACCAGACCTACGGGACCGTCTACAACCCGGCGTTCACCGCCGAGGTTCGCGCCCAGCTTGATGACCTGGAACCGCTGCCGATGACGGAACGCAAGATTATTGCGCGGCGCTGCGCGTTTGAACTGCCAATGGGTGGGGTGGTGAATCTTGGTATCGGAATGCCTGAAGGTATCTCCGCCGTGGCCAACGAAGAAAAGGTGCTCGACTTCATCACCCTGACCGCTGAGCCCGGAGTGATTGGCGGTTTTCCCCAGAGCGGCGCCGACTTTGGCTGTTCGGTCAATATGGACGCGTTGCTGGATCAGAATACCCAGTTCGACTTTTATGATGGTGGTGGTCTGGACCTTGCGTCCCTTGGGCTCGCCCAGGCGGACGCCGATGGCAACGTTAATGTCAGCAAGTTTGGTCCTCGTATCGCCGGTGCCGGCGGGTTTATCAACATCAGTCAGAATGCGCGCAAGCTCGTCTTTGGCGGGACCTTTACCGTCGGTGGGCTCAAGGTCGATATCGTTGATGGCAAGGTCAGGATCCTGCAGGAAGGCAAGCATCGTAAGTTCATCAGCGAAGTGGAACAGATCACATTTAACGGACGGCTGGCGGCAGAAGCTGAAAAGCCTGTCTATTACGTGACCGAGCGCTGCGTATTCCGACTACGCCAGAACGGTCTGGAGCTGACGGAAGTCGCGCCAGGCATCGATATCGAGCGAGACATTCTGGCGCACATGGATTTCAAGCCAATCATCAAGGCGCCGCGCGAGATGGACCCCATTATCTTCCTTGATCAGCCGATGCAGCTGAGCGATCTGTTGCTGAAGCGGGAGTTGAATGAACGGATCAGCTATGACCCGACTCGCAATACGGCGTTCCTGAACCTCGAGGGTTATCAGATTCGGGCCCGGGACGAGGTTGATCGTATCGAGGAAGTGGTCGAAGACCTGTTCCACAGTGTCGGTATCCGGTTTGCGATGGTGGTGAACTACGACGGCGTCTATGTGGATCCGCTGGTCATGGACTACCACGCGAACATGGTGGCCCGACTGGAAAATGAGTTCTACACCAGCTGCACCCGGTACTCTACTGGTGCATTCCTGCGGTTAAAGCTGGGCGATGCACTGGAAAAGCGCAAAGTGGCACCCCATCTGTTCGAATCCGACAAACAGGCTCGCCGGGCACTGTCCGGATATCTGAAGGAGCTGGAAGAGACGATCGACGAGCGTGGCGGCGCCAATGTGCTCACCTACGCCAGGAGAACCAGGTCAGACTAGCCGGGATCGGGTCATGTGACTTCGGACTGTGGCGGGAGATAGCCGCCGGGCGTCAGAAGCCGCCCAAAATTGTGACCCAGTTATCATCCGAATTGTGACGTATTCTGAAGAAGTCGGAAGAAAAGTCTTATAAAACAATAAGATATGTTAATGGCATAGAGTTTGCGTTAAGTCTTGTGACAACGATAGGAAGATCTATGCGATGGACGCCTGGACGACTTCAGATTGTAACGTGATCTTTATTGGCGACAGCCACGAACGCTATCGCCTGGTGAACCAGTGTCTGAAACAACTGGGGCTGCGCGTTGTCTGGGTGCGGGACCTGGCAGCCGCCCAGGCGCTGGTCTCCACAGCCGATACCGGGCTGGTCATTTGCGATGCGGATGAGGCCAGGACAACGGCCGACAGGATCCTGTCGAAGCTCGCGGCTTGTTCGCCGCTGACCCGAGGGCTGGTGCTGACGTCGGCGACCAATCCCGCCGGCTCTGACGAATCCGGTTGCCAGCGCCTTGTTCGGGCCGTTGCCCGCCAGTGTTTTCCTTCCCATACCGGCCTCGTTGCTGCCTGACTGGCGGCCGCCTTAGCCACACTCTGAATTAATGTTGATAAATGCGCGCGCGTCGGCGTGTCAAGGCGCTATGCTATGGGCCGGTTACCCACAGGAGCAGGTTATGTCAGCAATGGAAATCGGTCAGGCCCTTGTTAGCGCAGTAAATCAGGGACGCGACCAGGAGTGGCAGTTTGTCGAACAATATTACGATGCTGCGATTACCAGTATCGAAGGTCAGGGCACTGACGAGATGCCAGCGCGGATTGAAGGCGTCGATGCGGTCAAGGGCAAGCACGACTGGTTTTATGGCAACCACGAAGTTCACAGTACGAAAGCCGAAGGGCCCTACGTGGGTCATCGCGACGATCAGTTCGTGGTGCGTTTTGAAATCGACGCCACACCGAAGGACGGGGAGCGCATGCAGATGACAGAGGTTGGGCTCTACACCGTTGCGGACGGCAAGATTGTGCAGGAAGAATATCTTTACCTGATGGGCTAGCGAGGATACTGCGTGCTAGTCCTGCCCGGGCGGCGCGATATTGTGTTCGAAGTCCGGTTCGGTCTGCACCGCTCCGTTTGAGATCTCCGCGTTCAACGCCGCGTACTTTCCGGTGTCAAAATCATAGCCAGCCAGACGAGGGTCGTCTGCCGAAAAGCGGTAGCTGCGGAAAACGGCGGGCGTCGGGCCGAACTTGCTGGGTACGGTCCAGGGTGAGATGTACTCCCACACCGGCTGGTGTTTGCGCGTCACTTCGAGCAGGCGGCCGCTGGCTCCTTCAGTAATCAGGGTATTGCCATTGGGCAGACGCTGGGCGCCGCTGACCATGAAACTGTACAGGGCAAGGATGGTGGGCGCCGCGTAGGTCCACTTGAACTCATAGGTAGCGGGGTCAATTTCCACGACGCGGGACCAGCTCGGCCCCCCCTTGCGATGGCACCCGTTGTCGAAAACCAGAATGTTGCCATTGTCGAGTTGCTGGGCGTTATGCTGATGCGACAGGGCAGGGGGACCGTACTTCTTGTCGTGGTCTGTAAAGGCGTCCTCGGGTCCCCAGCGCCACTTGATGTCGCCGGTTTTGCCATCAACGATGACGATGCTGCTGGTCAGCCGGAAACTGATCAGCCAGTCCCCGTTGTCGAGGACTTCCAGTGAGTTGCTGTGGGTCCATTCCTTGCGTGTCTCCAGCGGGCAGATCACTTCCAGTTCAAAATCGAGGTGTTCCCAGGAACGCCATTCACGAATCAGCTTGCCGTCGGCATCGATCTCACGCACCACATCGCCGAACATGAGTTCCGGATCTTCTTCATGAGGATGCCCGCCGCGTACCTGATCGCAGGCTTCTTTCGGCATGTGTTCCCACGCCAGGTAAAGTGTATTGCCGTTGTCCAGGCGGACATAGTCGTGGTGCTGATGTTCGTCGCGATGTTCCCAAAGCACATTGCTGTTCTGATCCAGTTCCATCATGGCGCCGGCTGAACCGCCGATGTTTTCTCGTCCGTCCGCTTCCAGCGGTGGCAGCGTCTGGGTCAGGATGTTGCCATTGGGCAGCAGCTTGATGTGCTGAATGCCTTCTTCATGGTGCCATTGATGGACGATTCGCCCCCGCATATCGACGACGGTGGCATGGTGCCCGCGGACGGAACTGAAAAAAGTGTAACCGTCGAACGCGCCTTCTTTTGCCAGGGTCAATCCGATGGGCCGTTCAGTGAGCCACGCCATGACAAATTCTCTGTGTCGGGTATCGGGATGGGTAATGTATCTTTGTTCGCGCTGAATGTCCTGATCGAGGTCTATGCTTCAGTCGTGCTGACGTTTCCGAAAAGGAGCGATCAGTACCGTTGCGCGGATGCTATGAGATCGTCCAGTCCGGTGCCCGTTTCTCGGCGAAGGCGCGTGGCCCTTCGGTCCGATGACCGCTGATTTCCCACTTTCGATACGAGTCATTCTCCGAGTAGTAGGCCTGCGGCAGTGCCATATCCAGTCCGCGCATGGCCGATTCCTTGATCGCCCGAATCGCTACCGGTGAGCAGCGCAGGATATCGGGAATCCACTCCTGTTCGACTGTTTCCCGAAGGCTTGGGCCCGGTACGAGCTGCGTGACCAGACCGAGCTCGTAGGCGCGCTCGGCAGACATGTGACGCCCCGTCATGAGGTATCCCATGGCAACCTTGATGGGAATCTGCCGGGGTAACCGGACCGCGCCGCCGGAACCGGGATAAAGACCGCGTCGTGCTTCCGGCAGGCCAAGTTCGGCATGATCGGCGGCAACGATAATATCGCAGGCGAGTGCCAGCTCCAGACCGCCGCCCAGCGCGAAGCCGTTGACCATGGCAATGACGGGCTTGGGACAATACCAGCGCTCAACCATTGGATGCGTCTGGTCTTTCATACGATCCCACTCCGCTTTCTGTTCCTCGGATGCCTCTCTTTCCAGCGCCCGTTCTTTTAGATCGGCGCCGGCGCTGAAAGCGCGTTCTCCGGCGCCCGTCAGCACGGCAAGCCAGATATCGTCATTGGCCTCCACCTCGTTGAAGATTTCGGAAAGCTCCCAGCGCATCCGGGTATTGATGGCATTCAGCGATGCCGGCCGGTTCAGGGTGATCCAGGCGACGTGGTCCCGGATTTCAAACAGGGTGACTTCGAGATCGATCATGGCGCTGCCTCTCTTTTGATCATTGTTTCACCTTATGTCAGCGGTTAGCCAAGATAAATATCTGTGGTTCGAAGGATGGTCCAATCCGCTGAATCATGAATATCCGATAAATATTTACCGAATTGGTTGCTAAATGAACAGTGGCAGGCAGGACGGCATTGTGACATCCGGACAAACTGACTATTGTTTTCACTCCGTAATCGGAAGAGGGACCTTTGATGAAATTGCGACATGGAATGTTAATGACGTTGTTGCCGTTGTTTGCCGGTTGTGAGTTGTTCCAGCAACAAGAAGAACAGCAGGCACAGCCCCGGGCGGAAGTTGAACTGACCCATGCGGACCAGCGCCCCGGAACCAACCAGCGTACCCGTCAGGCCAATGTGGATTGTGTGCCGGGTCGTCGTGTCACCGTCTATGTGGAATTGACGGGTAACTTCGTTCGCGGCCAGCACGATTCACTGATTGGCGAAGCGCTCTGCGATGGTGTCGTGGTAGCTGATGCCAATGTGGCAACGCGCCAGACCGGCATTATTGAGGTGGACTCGGATCAGGGTACGCAAACCAGTGGGCCTGCCGCCTGCCGTGCCTCCTGGGCATTTATTACGCCAAGCCCCAACCCACCGGCCTGGAAGGTGAAGTGCACCTTTGATTAAAGCCTGTTAGCAAAAAGCAGGAACAGGATACCGGCTCAGGACGACCAGGGTTGTCCTGAGCCGTGTCGCCAGACGCAGGTCTAATTCAGGTTAGCGGTTTACCATCGATCCCGGCCCACTGTTCGGCATCGTGGCTAAAGATCAGCGTTGCGCCTTTCCGCGCAAACTGGCGCAGCGTTTCCATGGATTTGCGTTGCAGGTCCAGGTCGTAGCCAAATGGTGGTACGAGGTCTTCTTCCAGCATGCGCCGCCAGTAGCAGCAGTCACCGGTCAACACCACCGTACCGCTTTCCAGTTCGACCTTCAGCGACTGATGTCCGATGGTATGTCCTGGTGTCGGGATGCAGATCACGGTACTGTCACCGAACAGGTCATGCAGTCCTTCGACTTCTTCTACATCATGACCGAGATCAAAATCGCACGCGCGGTACGACGCATTGTTTCTGAATCTTTCCGTGGTGCGACTTTCCCATTCAGCCTTTTGCACCACGATACGACCGTTAGGAACGGCAGCAGTACCACCGCAGTGATCAAAGTGAAGATGGCTAAAGACGATGTGGGTAATTTTCGCGGGGTCGATGCCCTGGCTCTCGATAGCGCCTTTCAGGTCATGTTCCATATCAATCTGATAGAACACCTTCGAAAGTGAGCCGAGGCGTGCCGCACTGGTTTGCAGTTCGGCATGCAGGCCTGTATCGAAGATGACCAGGCCCTTCGGATGTTCGATGATCCAGCAGGCGATCGGGAAACGCATCTCGCTGGTGGCATCCTCAGACAGTGCACCGGCCTTGCTGGTCATAAATCCGGATTCGACCGGAATCAGGCGGATCTGGGGCATAGGGGGTTTTGCCTGCTCAAGTGCCCATCAAGAATACACGGTTTTTTGCACGCAGTGAGCCTGAGCGAAGCGGGGAGAGCCTGCGGGACTGTTGAGCAATTGACAGGTTGGCGATACCCGGCGCATTCTCAGAAGCCATCTTTGGCTCTCGGACAAGTTATGGAAATCTGGACCTCGGCGGCTGATGCTGCCCATCGATTCCCGGAAATTGCGCAACGCGCGGAACAGGAAGGCTGGACCGGCATCACGACCGTTGATTCTCAAAACCTGGCCCAGGACCCCTATGTCTGCCTGGCGCTGGGTGTCCAGGCGACGGATCAATTGAAAGTCATGACGTCGGTGACCAATACCGTAACGCGGGCACCGGCGGTAACGGCAGGTGCGGCAATGACGGTGCAGGCACTTTCACGCGGTCGAATGGTGTTAGGCATTGGTCGGGGCGACAGCGCACTGGCGCACCTGGGCAGAGCACCGACCCGGCTGAAGTGGTTTGAGCGATATTTGAAGTCGCTGCAGACTTACCTTCGTGGTGAATTCGTCCCCTTTGATGAAACCCTGCTGCCAGGGGAATCATCAAAGCCCGTTGAGACACTGGATCTTGCGGATCGTCCCGATGCCAGCGCGATCACCTGGGCAGGGAATGTCAGCAAGGTGCCGGTGGAAATCGCTTCGACCGGTGCCAAGGTGATCGGCATTGCGGCTCGTCACGCCGACCGCATCATGTTTGCGCTGGGTGCCGAGGTCGAGCGTCTCAAGTGGGGCATCGAGACGGCGAGGGCCAGTGCGAAAGAAGCAGGTCGCGATCCCGACAGTCTTTTATTTGGTGCGTATGTCAATCTGGTCTGTCATGAAGACCTTGAGATCGCCCGCAGGCTGGGTCGTTCGGGCACGAGTCTGTTTGCAAGATTCTCGGTCATGCACGGCAAGGTGTCCGGTCCGGCCAGTGAATCGGAGCAGGCTGTGTTCAATAACGTGCATGATCGTTATGACATGAACAAACATGCCCAGGCAGACGGCGCCCAGACCACGGCACTGACCGACGACTTCATGGATCACTTCGCCATCATCGGCAGCGCCGAGCTGTGCGTTGAGCGACTCAAGGCAGTCGAAGCATTGGGCATCAGCAAGGTTTCAATCTCGGGTCCGAACTTCCGTGCCCAGACTGATGAGGGCAGGGAGGCGGCACAGAACTTTGTCCAGCTGGTGATGCCGGAAGTCAGCTAACCCCGGGTAGCGTGTGAAGTGATGCAGGGGCGCAATGCAATGAATACTTTACTGATAGTCGTCGTCGGCATCATCCTTGTTCTGTTGGCGGCTGGCATGTACCGCAGTCACATCACCAACGCGCGGGTCATCGACGACCTGAAAGCGAATCCGTCCGGCGAGCGCGCGGCCAGGGTGATGATACTGACCTTCCCCAGCGGAAGAGAACTGCCGGTCAATTATCTGAAAGAGGGCAATCAGGTATTTGCCGGTGCTGACGGTCCATGGTGGCGCGCCTTTCGCGAAGGCAACGTGCCGGTCAAGGTGCTGATCCAGGGCGAAACATTGTCAGGACACGCCAGGACCGTGATGGACGACAAGGACTACACCCTCGAGGTGTTCGCGCGACTACGTCCCGACGTGCCGAGATGGTTGCCATTTTGGCTGAATGCCTATCTGGTGGTCATCGATCTGGACGACTAGTCAGCCGTCACCTTGCATCGCTTCATCGACGGCTTTCATGGCTTCTTCGGCCGACTTCTCGGCCTCCTGGGCCACCTGTTCGGCGGTGTTCATGGCGTCCTGAAGACCCTTCACCATCGAGTCGTGGGCATCGGTCATGCCTTCCTCCATCTCGTGGCCGACGTGATCCATGGTGTCCGACATCTCGGCGGCCATTTCATCAATGGCCTTGCCGGCTTCTGCGCCAACTTCCTCGGCGGATTGGCTCGAGTCCCCGCATCCGGTCAGTAGTATGACCACCAAAAATCCCAATGCTGATCTAATCATGTCGTTAACGTCCTGATGGTTTTACGTTTTCAATTCCGAATTCGCCGTCTACTTTGATCCCTTCTATGTTATTTTGCCAGAGCAAACTGTTCAGGTGACCTTGGCGCCTGACACCAATCCCCTAGCTTTCATTGAGGAATGAGATGACCCAGCAAACCATGAATGGCGGCCAGTTAGCTGCACGAACCCTGAAAGAGGCAGGCATCAGTGTCGTGTTTGGCGTTCATGGCGGACACCTTGATAGTTTTCTGATGGGCTGCGCCGAGCAGGACATCCGCGTGGTCGATTGTCGTCACGAGGCAGCGGCGGTTCACGCGGCAGACGGTTATACCCGGTCAACGAATCGGCTGGGCGTTGCGTTCGTCACCTCGGGTCCGGGTCTCACCAATGGCCTGGCCGGCATTACGAATGCGGCTGCCGATGAAGTGCCGGTACTCGTCATCACCAGTTCTTCGCCCATCCGGGAACTGGAAACCCGGGAGTTGCAGGGCGGACTGGAACTGACCGCAATGTTGGGACCAGTGACTCGTTGGACGCGCAAGATTCTCGCCGCCGAAAGAACACCGGACATGGTGTCGCTGGCGATCAGACACGCGTTGTCGAAACGCGGACCGGTGGTGATCGACATTCCGATCGATATTGCCTTTACGCCGGTGGAACTGTCGTCGCTGCCGACCCACGGCAGTCCACTGGTCGATTCACTGGTTGCCGCTTCGCAGGATTCGATCGACGCGGCCGCGCGTCTGCTGGAAGCGGCCGAACGACCGGTGATGGTAGTTGGCGAAGGCGCGCTCGTTGAAAATATCCGCGCCGAGGTTATCGAGTTTGCCGAACGCACGGGGATACCGGTGTTCAATGCGTCGCTGGCACCGCACGGACTACCCGCCGATCACCCGCTGAGCGGGCGCGCCACTTCCGGTATTGGCGCGCTCGATCCCGCGCCCGATCTTGTGCTGCTGGCCGGCGCCAGGCAGGGCATGCAAACCAGTGGCCGCGCCGGACTCGGCCGCGGTGCGAAGGTGATTCAGATCGACCCGGATCCGGTTGAGATTGGTCGACTGTATCCCGTGGCGCAGTCACTGGTCGGTAATCTGGGACCGACATTAACGGCGCTTGCCGCTTCAGGAAACTGGCCGGACCGATCAGCCTGGGCGGCGACTGCAACAGTGCTGCGTGAGAGCCCTTTTGTGAATGCAGACGATCCTGCGGACGGTATGCATCCCCACCGGGCAAGCGCAGAAATCGTCAAGGCGATTCCTGACGATACCATTATGGTGTACGACGGTGGTGAGTCGCGGCTCTGGTTTTCCGGCGCGCTTGGCAAGAAACGGATTCATACACACCTGAACCTCGGGTACCAGGGGCATCTCGGTATCGGGCAGGGGTACGCGATCGGTGCGCAAGTTGCGCACCCTGACAAACGCGTTATCCAGGTCGCTGGCGACGGCGCTATCGCGTTTAATATTCAGGAATGGGACACCATGGTTCGCCACCAGCTGCCGATCGTGACGATTGTCTATAACAATGCCTGTTGGGGGATGTCTATTCACGGTCAGCATGCGGTTTACGGTAAGGATGTGGCGACCACACTGGCACCGACGGCGTACGAAAAGGTTGGTGAAGGTTTTGGCGCACACGGCGAGTTCGTCGAGTCGGTCGACGAGATCGGCCCCGCTATCGAACGTGCCCTTGCGTCAGGCAAACCGGCGGTGATCAACCTGAGAACTTCCGGCGAAGTGGTTCATCCGGTAACCATGTCACTGCTGGGCGATATTCATGCGAAGGACCAGATTGTGGTCCCGTACTACCAGAACCTGCCGAAGAAGTAGGCCAACTTAGAGAGGGACTCACCACGAAAGCAGCAGTCGTTTGCGGTAACAGGATTACCGTCGAAACCTTGCCTGACCCCGAGCCGGTATCGGGCAAACTGGTTGTTGAACCACTTGCCGCCGGTATCTGCGGCAGCGATCTGCATTTGCGTCAGCAAATGCAGACCCTGTGGGAGAAAACGCCCGCCGATGCTCGCGATGAGTTGCCCAAAATCGTGCCCGGGCATGAATTTTCCGCCCGTATCGTCGCCGTGGGGCCGGACGTGGATGACTCATTCAAGGTGGGGATGCGCGTCACGGCCAATCCTTTTACCGAAGGTGCTGCCGGCCGTGAGTGCATTGGCTTGTCGCGCAACTATTCCGGTGGTATCGCCACCCTGTCCAGGGTGGATGCGGCGAGAGCCGTGTCGGTTCCCGACAGTGTGCCGGATTCGATTGCAGCATTGACCGAACCGTTGGCGGTTGCCATTCGGGCGGTCGACGCGGCAGATCGTAATCCCGGGCCGAATCTGGTGATTGGCTGCGGTCCGGTTGGGCTGGCGGTGATTTTCGCGCTACGGGTGCAGGGGAGGGGGCCCATTGTCGCCGCCGATTTTTCTGCAACGCGACGCGCGGCGGCGGCAGCGATGGGTGCGGATGAGGTGATCGATCCGGCCGAGACATCGCCCTATGAATGCTGGTCCGGGTTGTCGTTTGAGCCCCGGCCGTCGTCGCCATTACTGGAAGACACACTCGGGCGTGTGGTTGGGGCCAACATCTTCGAATGCGTCGGTGTACCTGGCATGATCGATCAGGTCACAACGTCTGCGCCGCAGCACGCTCATGTGATTGTGGTCGGGTCCTGTAACCAGGAAGACAAATTCATCCCGCAGAAGGCCATCGTCCGGGAACTGACGCTCGAGTTCATCTTTGCGTATCGCATGTCGCAGTTTCGAACGGCGCTTCAGCTGCTCGGCGAGCACACGGCGCTGGCGGAGCAGCTGATCACCAGCGAGTTACCGCTCAGTCAGACGCAGGAAACGTTCGATCTGCTGGGTAAACATCCCGAGCAGATCAAGGTGTTGATTAGACCGCAGCAGTAATCTGTCGAGTGTCCTGTTGCTTCTTTTATTGTGGTTTATCTTGGTGCTATCGTGGTGATTCGCCATAGACCAGCCCGAGGCCCTTGCTTCGATAACCCAGCAGGGTCAGCAGCTCATCCGACGCAGAGTCCACAACATCCTCGTCCAGGGAAAGAAACCAGTTCTCCTGGGGCCGATAAATGGTGCGCGAGTACCAGCCGAACAGCGCGGCGCGGGGCGCAGGTGACCGGTTCTGTCCGGTACGATGCTGCAACCGGCTTTCAAATACGGCGAGCGTGCCCGCGGGGGCGATGATCGGCACACCGCGCTCGTCAAAGGTGGTCGGGTCCGGGCTTTCTTCCAAGTGGCTGCCGGGTATCACCTCCGTTGCTCCGTTTTCCGTGTCGTAGTCATCCAGGAGCCAGGCAAAGTTGATGCCCTGGGGCTCCGGTGGCCAGGGTTTCGGCACGAACAATTGATCCTGATGCCACATGCCGCCATCGCCGCCGGGCTGGGCAATGTTGGCGGAAAGATTGCTCAGCAACGCCGGCCAGCCAATCACCTCGGTCAGCAGTTCCATCACCACGGGTAGCTGGACGATGTCACGAAACACCGGATGCCGATTCAGCACATTCCATACGCGAACATTGCCCTTGCCATAGTCAAGCGGAAAATCCCGGCCCTTCCGGCCGAGCCGTTTGTCCTCTTCCGCGCCAGTGTAGGTCGCCTCGCGCGCCTGACGGAGTTGCTCATCGGAGAGCTGGCCCGACAGCAGCGCCAGACCATGCTCGCGGATGTCGGTCTTGGCCTGCGCTATGTCTGTGGTGATGGTCGGTAACATCTGTTGACTCCCTGGCAACGAACCGGACGCGTTGCCGGTGACGGCGGAGCACCCGATCAGTGTGCTGTCACAGTAAGACATAGTAGAGTCTGAAAAGAAAACAGGGGACGGTCATGTTGACTGAGGAACACAAGGCGGGGCTCCAGGCGTCCGGCTACTGCGTGATGGAAGGCGTGCTGAGCCGGGAAGAAACCGCAGACGTGCGGCGGCGTCTGGTGGCAGCGGCGGCCGAGAGCGAACGACGCGGCGTTCCGATCTATCGCGAACACCTGGATCCAAATGATCGCAACGTCCGCGTCTTCAACCTGCTGGACCTTGATCCGATCTTTCTCGAACTGATTCAACATCCGGTGGCGTTGGAGATAGTACGTCATGTGCTGACCGACGACTTCATCATCTCCAATTTCACCGCCAACATCGCCAGGCCCGGTAGCGGTTCGATGAAGATTCACTCTGATCTTGCCATCGTGATGCCGGAGCCCTGGCATTCCCCCTGGAGCCTGAACGTGATCTGGTGTCTCGACGATGTCACCGCCGACAATGGCGGCACGCTTTTCCTGCCGGGCAGTCACCGTTTGGAGCGACGGTCAGATCTGCCGCCGGATATCGCTGAACGGATGACTCCGTTTGAGGCGCCTGCGGGCAGCGTGATTGCGATGGAGGGACGGCTCTGGCATACCTCCGGCGCGAACCGGACCCCGGATCAGGAACGTGCGCTCCTGTTTGGCTACTACACGCGATCCTTTATCCGCCCGCAGTGGAACCACAATGTCGGGCTGAGTGCGAAAACCCAGGCATCCCTGACACCGGAGATGCGTCGCCGGCTCGGCCTTGACCTGACGTCAAACGCTTCGCTTTATGCAGATCTTTGAGGTCAGGGGAGGAGCTACCACTTCAGGACCTGTTTCGCCGCCGGTCGTTGCCGATAACGTTCATCCCATGCCCGGAGTCCGGGACGTTCACCAAACACATCGGCTTCAACGAAGCGCATGAATTGCAGGGACGCCTGCAGCGTGCAGTCGGCGATTGACACCCGGTTTCCCAGCAGCAGGTTCCGACCATCGGAGAGCAAGTCTTCGAGGTAGTCCAAAGGCGTTTGCATCTGCTCCAGCAGTTGCTCGGCTCTTTTCGGGTCTGGCGGATAGCCCAGTGGTGAGTTGACAGCGTGGCCGTAGCCGCCCATGGGGCTGGCAATCCGCAGATCGACAATTCTTTCGACATCACGGGCATGCGCTTTTTCTTCTGCCGTCCCGCTGATTAGCGGATTGTCCGGAAACTTGTCCTCGAGGTAGCTGATGATGGCGAGCGATTCAACGATAAACGCACCGTCATCCAGTTCGAGCACGGGCAGGGTACCGAACGGATTACGGGCCAGGTGTTCGGGCTGCCGGTTCTCCCGTTTCACGGTGTTGACGGTGATCTGTTCAATGCCCATGTCTACACCGAGTTCGTCACGTTCTGCGATATAAAGCATCACCTTGGTGGGATTGGGGGCGAGCGCCACCTTGTAGAGTTTCATTCGATGTCCCTCGCGATATCGACGATCTGTTCCAGCAGTTCAAAGCGGGTGGTACCCGACGGACCGGCGGTTAACAGGGCGGCGCCATCAAGGCCGAGCTTCAGTGTGGTGACACCTGCTTCTCGATACTTGCTCAGTCGCTCTTTGACCATCTCGTGCGTGCCCAGTACCTGAAAGGCGGTCACCATCGCATCCGGAACGCGTTTTGCTGCTTTCTCGCGTTTGCCTTCAAGCCACAGTGACTGGATGGCCCTGGCATCCTCCTCAAAGCCGGCGCGTTTGAAGGCGTCGTTGTAAAAGTTGGTATCAGCCGAACCCATGGCCCCCATATTGAACGCTACGCCAGGCCGGCGTTTGTCGATCATCGCATCCACATCGTCACCGATTTCGATACGGGTCGAGACACAGAGATCGATGTCATTCAGTGACCGACCTTCCTTTTCCGCGCCTTTTCGAAGAAATGCCAGGTGTGCCTCGGGGTAATCGGGCGAGAATGAGGTGCCCAGCCAGCCATTGGCCGCTTCGCCCGTGTATTCAAGGGAGCGGGGACCGAGCGTCGCCAGGTAGATCGGAATGTCGCAGGGTTCATGGGAGATGCTGATGGATTTACCTTGGCTGTCCGGCAGGGGGAGCTGGATCGTCCGGCCCTCGTACTTCACCTTCTCACCGCGAAAAATCATGCGACAGATTTTCACGGTGTCTCGAAGGCGTGACAGGGCCGGGTTGTATTTAACTCCGTGCAACCCTTCGACAACCTGCGGGCCGCTGGCACCCAGCCCCAGTACGAATCTGCCCGCTGTCAGATCGTGCAGGGTCAGCGCTGTCATGGCAGTCATGGCGGGTGTTCTGGCGGTGATCTGCATGATGCCGGTCGCCAGTTTGATAGAGGAAGTCTTGTCAGCGAGATAGGCGAGGGGTGTTGCCGAATCGCTCCACCAGGCTTCCGCTGAAAATGCCATGATGCAGCCAAGCTTCTCCGCATGCTGAACCCACTCGGTGACGAGCTTCAGATTTTCAGGTTTGATGCTCCCGATCTCAATGGCAAGGTTCATTTTTCAGCACCTGTAGACCCAGGCAGAAACTATACGTTCTTGATCAGAGGTCCGCTAATCAGGCGCTTTTGATAATTCCATTAGTTCAACAGGGATGAATCTGTGTCGCCCAGGCGTCAGTATGTATTCAGTACCACATCGATCGATGAGGAGCAGATAGATGAAATACACGAAGCTGGGTCAGACCGGACTGGAAGTCTCCAGGGTTTGCCTGGGCTGCATGAACTTTGGTGACGAAACGCCGGGTGTGCATGACTGGAGTCTGGATGAAGCGGGTACCCGCCCGATCATGGAGCGGGCTTTGGAACTGGGGATTAATTTTTTCGATACCGCCAACGCCTATTCACTGGGTACGAGTGAAAAAATCGTCGGCAGGTTGCTACGAGAGATGGCTGACCGCGATGAGATTGTGGTGGCTACCAAGGTGTATTTCCCGGTCAGGCGCGGCAGAAATTCCCGCGGGCTCTCCCGCAAAGCCATCATGGCAGAGCTGGACAACAGTCTGCGCCGTCTTGGCATGGACTACATTGATCTCTACCAGATTCATCGCTGGGACGAGCGAACACCCATCGAGGAAACCCTGCGCGCCTTTGACGATGCGATTGCGGCAGGAAAGATCCGTTACATTGGTGCATCTTCCATGTGGGCCTGGCAGTTCAGCAAGGCGCTTTATACCAGCCGGATCAACGGCTGGAGCCGGTTTGTCAGCATGCAGAACCAGTACAGTCTGTTGCAGCGGGAAGAAGAAAGGGAAATGCTGCCGCTCTGCGCGGATCAGGGTGTCGGCGTCATTCCCTGGAGTCCCCTGGCGCGTGGGAAACTGACTCGCGATTGGGATGAGGAAACAAAACGCAGCGAGACAGATCGCTATACCAAAGAACGCTTCGATGAGAACCGGGACAGAGACATCGTTGCCGCCGTGGCAGAGATCGCAGCAGAGATAGGGGGCCCCAGAGCACAGGTCGCGCTGGCCTGGGTGCTGTCGAATCCGGTGGTCACCGCTCCCATCATCGGTGCCAGCAAGATTCAACATATTGAAGACGCTGTTGCTGCGGTTGATGTCACATTGACGGCGGAAGAAAAAGATCGGCTGGAGGAGCCCTATACGCCTCGCGGGCCCAGCTTCTAAATTGGTCGATGTTTCGGAGGAATGCAGATGGCTATCTATGTTGTGACCGGCGCCGCGCTTGGCAATGATGATCGTTATGGCATTGGCGGCGCACTGAAGAAAAGACTGCTTGAAGAAGGGCATGAAGTGATTGCCGTGGATCTTCATGATGCGGACATCATCGCAGACCTTTCCAGCCCCGCAGGCAGAAACGGATTGATCGATGAACTGCACCAGCGGTTCCCTAACGGCATCGATGGTATGGCGACCTGTGCGGGTGTCGGCGGCCGATCGGGTAACGCGCTGGTCGCCGAGGTGAACTTCTTCGGCACCATTGACCTGATCGAAGGCTGTCGGGACCTGCTCAGGAAGAAGGGCGGCAGTGCCGTCATCATTTCATCCCACACTTTTGTGCTGTGGGCGAAAGAAGATCTGGTGGACATCTATCTGACCCTCGACCGCGAGCAGATTCTGGCAGGCGTGGAGAAACGATCCGGCATGACCGTCTATGCCAGCGGCAAGCGTGCGCTGGTGAAATGGATGCGAACCCGCGTGGCGGACTATGCGGCGGACGGAATCAGGCTGAACGTCATTGTGCCGGGTTACACCGACACGCCCCTGGCCAGTACGGAAGGTCGATCACCGGAGGAGGTAAAACAGGGCGAACAGTTTCGCGAACTCATCCCGCTGGGACAACGCAAGGGCAGGCCGGAAGAAGTCGCCGCCGGTATTGCGTTCATGCTGAGCCGGGAGGCCAGCTTTGTCTGCGGCTCCATCCTGTTCGTCGATGGCGGGCATGACGTTAACTTACGCAAGCCTGAAGAGGTTGGTTATTAATTTTTCAGCGTCGCTGAGTGTCGATGGTGTCGCATGTAGTGTTGGCTTTGTAATGGGTCAGGTTTCAAGAGGACATTTGGGTTACTCTGGCACTTTACTCTGACCCTCCTTGCTGCATGAGTAACCCGGTTTCCCTGATGAAACTCGCTGGTGCCTTCTCGCTCCGGCCACCCGCCAAACAGCCCGGTGAAATCGTTAGAATCTATCCTTACAAGCGGTCATTGTTTGTTTCTGTTTTCCTGTTCTGTTTTCTCGCCGCATTCTGCATACCTTACTTCAACATCGGCGTGATGAGCGCCGGGGGCGATGACAGCCTCTTCTCGCTGGTGTTCATGCTGTTTGGCATTTTCTTCCTGATGGGCTGGTCGGTGGGGGTGCTGTTTATCGCGCTGCTTTTTCTGGGAACGCTGCTCGGCCGCGAGCGCGTCACGTTGAGTCCGGGGCGACTCGTGTTCAGGCTCGAGATCCTTGGCGCGGGTCTGTCGCAGGCTTTCGACGGCGACAAGATCAGGGACATGCGCCGCGTCGAACCGGCAGCCGGGTCGGCAACATCCTGGCGCGGCCCCCATCTCGCGTTCGAGTACGAAGGCAGTCCGCACGAACTGGGTGCAGACATGGATCGGCGTACCGCAGAGCTGCTGATGCGGGATCTTGAAGAGATGGTGCTGGGTATCAAGCCGCCGGCGTCGTCCGCGCAGGAGGACACCCGCGATTCCGGGCGAAAGGCTCGGCCGGAAAGAGCGCAGCCAGAGAGGGTTTCGCCGCCGCCAACGCTCGGCTCCGCATCGGTGCTGGTCCTGATAACGGCGAACCTCTTGCCGCTGGCCGGTGTGATCTGGTTCGGCTGGTCCGTCGGCGAGATCATGCTGCTGTACTGGGCGGAAAGTGCCGTCGTGGGTGTGTTCAATATCGCCAGGATGTGGGTGATTAACGCCGCGGCGACCCTGGTGATGGCGTTTGTGTTCATCGGCCACTACGGCGGATTCATGGTCGGCCACCTGCTTTTTATTTATGGCTTCATGATCCAGGGCGGCGAGGGGAGTGTCTCCCTCGCGACGGTTGCCGATGATTTTATTGCCCTGCTGCCCGCTTTCGTCGCGTTGTTCATGTCGCATGGCGTTTCATTCGTGGTGAACTTCATGGGGCGCCGAGAATACGAGCATCAGAGCATTTCCGGTCAGATGACCGCGCCCTACAGGCGCATACTGGTGATGCATCTCACGTTGATCTTTGGCGGATTTCTTGCCATGGCGCTGTCGAACCCGCTGCCGGCCCTGGTGCTGATGATTGTGCTAAAAGTAGCGGCCGATGTGAGGTCCCACCTTGGCGAACACCGGCTAAGAGACGGTGCGATAACGACCTGATAGAGTCGCAGACAGGTCGTTCCTCGTCTTTTAGAATTTTATTGCCCAGTAGCAGGCACCGGTGCGCTCGACTGGTAGATAGATCACATGCAGCGCGCTTGATCCCGTGTACATCTCGTACACCAGGTACTGCTGCGTCATGAGTGTCTCCGGCGCCGCAACGAAAGATGACATGGCGCGGTATGCGAAGGTGCCGTAGGTCTTGAGTGGCGCGACAAGGGCATCCTCAATGTGATCGCCCGGCACGAATGACCCGGTGGCGGGTTCGGCGCCGGCTGCAATATCAAAACAGAATCCCCGGGAGTAGTCGCCTGCCCAGTTCGGCATACCGTTGTAGCTATCCGTCAGCGTAATGTCGGATTCGCCAAGTTGCAGCACGTTCAGCACGCGGGCCAGTTCATCCAGGTCCACGCGCGTGACGTCGTGAAAAATCTGCGGCCAGAACAGCAGGAGTACCAGCAGCAACCAGATGATGGCCAGACCTGCGATCAGCCTGATCGCGCCGAGCAGGATACGTGTGGCAAGCGGCGTCTTTTCTTCGGTCATGGTCATGAGTCAGCGATTGCGACTGATCTCCATGACCAGTGGCCAGTGATCCGAGAGTCCGGTTGCGTCTGGCAATCGAAACCGCCTGGGCGTGCCTTTCGGCGTGACCTGCGCTGGCGTGTCGTTGGCAAGGTAGCTTCCGGTCATTTTCCATTTACTAGCGGAACGCCACAGCACCATGTCGAGAAAGGACCAGTCATCCCTGGGTGGGTAGTAGCTCGTACCGGGACAGTCCCGGCAAAGGTCATGGGCAACCTCCCAGTGGGGTCTGACCCATCGGTCGAGCATGTTCTTTTCTTTATCTTCCTCGCTGGTGGTATTGAAATCTCCCGCTGCGAATGCACTTTGGCCAGGGGGAAGGGCTGCCAACAGCGTATTCAGTGTTGTGTATGCGCTCTCCCTCATGGTCGTTGGATGAAAAGGTGCGGGGAAGTGAACCGCGAATCCGGTCAACCGCTCGCCGTCCGGAAGTTCGAATGTCGCTTCCAGAATGGGTCTGGTATCACCGAGCCGGCGTTTTTCAGCCGTAGGAAATCGGATCTTGTGCAGTCGGGAATCCAGCATCTTGAGCCTGGATAGAAAGGCAACATCGATCCCGCGGATGTCGTTGCCCTCGAGCAGAACCGCAGGTTCGTAACCGAGTCCGTCGAGATGTTCTGTTCTCAAACGCTCCAGGATTGCCCGGTTCTCGATCTCCTGAAACGCGATAATGTCCGGACCCCGACCATCGTTCACCTGCCTGATGGCGAGCCCGATGACGGTCAGTTTCTGTTCAACGACGGCATCGCTCCAGTCCCAGTTCAGGCACTGGTCACGCCATCGCGCCACTTCGATCTTGCTGCACTTGTCGATATGGCGCTTCGATTGTTTCTTTGCAAGCGGCAGGTACGTCTCATCGTTCTTGCCCCTGTCATGTTTATTGTCGAACAGGTTCTCAACATTGAACGTCATGATGTTCAGAGAGTCGGCCTGCGCGGGCAGCACGATCGCGAGACAAAGCAGGGTTATCCAACGCATGGCAAACTCAGAGCCGGGTTTACAAAAGGATAATCAATGACCTTCGACCATCGATACTTCCTCACCGTCGAGATCTTCGATCAGAAAGTCGGAGGGGGGTCGTTCCTGTTGCAGGCGCTTGGCAGTGGCTTCGGCTTTCTCCATGACCCTCAAAACGTTCTCGCCGGCGATCGCGGCGATATCCTCGTCGCTGTAACCGCGCTTCAGCAGCTCGATGAACAGATTGGGGTAACCCCGGACGTCCTCGAGTCCACGTGGACCGGGTGGCATACCGTCGTAGTCTCCGCCGAGACCAATGTATTCAACGCCGATACGGTCTTTGATGTAGTCGATATGATTGGCAACCTGGATCAGCGTGGAGTTGGGTGGCGGATTCGCGTCTTGCCAGTCCCGTAACAGCTCCGCCGCTTTTGTCGGATCGTAAGGGTAGAGTGTGTTCAGCCGGGCCCGCTCGATGTTTCTTGCCAGCCAGAACTGACGCAGTTCCTCTGAGACATAAGAGGGGAAGAACGTCACCATAACCACGCCGTCGTTTTCAGGCAGGCGATCGAGTACATCGTCTGGCACGTTTCTCGGGTGAGCCACCAGCGTTCGCACCGATGAATGAGAAAATATGACCGGCGCCTCGGCGATGTTGAGGGCGTCGTGCATGACCTCCGCCGACACATGGGAAAGATCCACCAACATGCCAAGCCGGTTCATCTCCCTCACGACCTCTTTGCCGAACGGGGTCAATCCACCATGGCGGGGCTCGTCGGTCGCAGAGTCGGCCCATCTCAGTGCGTCAGAGTGGGTGAGCGTCATGTAGCGCGCACCAAGTTGATACAACATCCGGAGCACAGCCAGCGAGTCCTCAATGGCGTGTCCGCCCTCAATGCCCATCATCGATGCGATCTTGCCGCTGGCGTGGACGCGGCGAACGTCGGCGGCCGTCAACGCAATTTCCAGATCGTCGGGGTATCGCTCCACCAGTCGGTAGACGACGTCGATTTGCTTCAGCACGCTTGCGGTATCACCAGGTATGCCGCCGTAGGTGTCAATCGGGATGTACACGGACCAGAACTGTCCGCCGAGCATGCCCTGTCGCAGGCGCGCGAGATCGGTGTGGGTCGGGCGCTCGAGTTGGGTCAGATCGTCGGCAATATCCATCCGGGACAGCCGGTTGCCGTAGCGCGCCCGGTACTGCCAGGGAAGATCGTTATGTCCGTCGATCAGGGGCGTCCTGGCCAGAATCTTCTGCACTCGCGCAAAGGCGTCGTCTTGCTCGGCCTTCGCGCCCGCGCAGCACAGCAATAAGGTGACGAGTATCGCAAAGGGCAAATACTTGAAGGCGGTTCTCCGGTGCGGTTCGTGCATTCACGATACCGCAAATCCGGTACCAGCGGGAGAACCCGGCGATGAGACCTAGTGCGGGCAGTCAGATGACCGGCACTGCCGGAAATTGAGGGTGTGCCCCACCACGACCAGCGATACGCCCAGCATGGTGGCCAGCTTTTCGAGCGTTTCACCCAAAACCTCATGGCCAGCCATTACCGTGCCGATCAGCACAACAATGCCTGCGCTACCCCAGCCAACCACATTCCATCGGCGATGCTTTCTGCAGCCCATGAACAGTGCGATCACGCTGGTGGGAAGCACGAACAGCAGCAAGACGAGGTGAAATCGCTCATCGGCAAAAGGTAGTGCAATGAGTGACGGAACGATTGCGATGACCACTGGCATCAGCAGGCAGTGAATCGCACACAGCGCTGACAGACTGATCGCAACCTTGTCCAGAGCTTGTGTTAACACCTGCAGGCCTCGGGATTTGTTTGTGGAACGGGCATCTCAATTCAATCCTTCTATCGTCGCATTGCCGGCCAGCGAGAGACCTGGTGTGAAAATCTGAGCCCTATCATCAGGCTGCGGCCGGGTTCCAATGGAAGGTTCTTCAGCTGCGACATGAATATCGAAAACGACGTTATAACATAACACAGCTGAGATGAGCCAGATGGTCAGCGACGAGGGCGAGATTGTTATCGAGCGGGATCAGGCAATTCGCCGGGTCGCAACAAGCGCGCGCTCAAAGCTCCTGGCGTCAAAATCGCTGTTGCAGATGATCTCGATTCGGCTGTCGGGCTGTTCGGGGAGATCCGTTTGCGCCATGGTTTCCGGCACGATGTTCCATCCGACGAACTGATGTTCCGTTTTCATCGCCGCCTTCAGGCGTTCCACCTGGATCGATGTCACCAGTGACCGAAGCCTTGCGAGGTCGAATACCCATGACGGTTCGAATATCCAGCCGTGGCTGACGAATCCCTCACCCTCGTTCCTGAAGCGGAGGAAGCCTTCGGGCGGGAACTCGGGCATGGCATCGATCGTCTCGCTCGGTGCGCCAGGTGAAGGGACGTTCGAGCCAACGCTGATGGAAGCACTGCCTGCAGGCGCTTCCAGCACCTCCAGCGCCAGTCGGCCATGGCTTGAAGGAACGAGCGGTTTATCCTGCCCCCAACGCTGTGCATGCAGGTATTGCTGTAGATTCTCCAGGTCCCCTTCACCATAGGCGTCCGCTTTGCTGGCGACAATGATGTCGGCGACTTCCAGTTGTTCATTAAAGGTGTCGTGGGATGTGTATCGCTCGTCGCCGATCTTCCGTGCATCGACGAGAGTCAGCGTCGCGCGAATATCCAGAACGTCGCGATAGTGCTCGGCGCTCAGCCCCGCGAGCACTTCCCGCGGATGACCGAGGCCCGTTGGCTCGATCAGCAATCGATGGGGCCGGGCTTTTGCCAGCAGCAGATTGAGTGCCATCTGCATGGGAATGCCCGCAACGCAACACATGCAGCCGCCCGGGACTTCCCGAAAAAAGACGCCGCTCTCTTTCCCTTCCGACATCAGACTGGCGTCGAGCCCAACCTCGCCAAACTCGTTGATCAGGATGGCCCACCGCTCGGATGCGGGTTTGTGGGAAATCAGTTGCTGAATCACGGTGGACTTGCCAGCGCCGAGGAATCCCGTGACGATATTGGTAGGCACGCCACTGATCGGTTCAGGGCTGATCTGTTCAGGCATGGGGAAGGGATTCCGATAGTTCATGTATCAGTTCTGTTATAACATAGCATTTTTGTAACATGATTTGCGGCGACGAGAAGCGACATCAAGAACTATGAGTGAAAAAACGCAATCGGCGCTGGATATCGACGGACTGACATTCCGCTACGCATCGGAGTTTTCCCTGACCGTGCCGTCGCTTTCCCTGAGTTCCGGTCAAAGCGTCGCCGTGATTGGTCCATCCGGCTGTGGCAAGACGACGTTGCTTCATTTGATTGCGGGCCTGCTCACGCCGGAATCAGGCTTGCTTTCGGTTTGCGGCCAGTACTTTGGCTCGATGTCGACCAGCGAGGTCGACCGATTTCGAGGTCAGAATCTTGGCATTGTCTTCCAGAAGCTGCATCTGCTGTCGGCGATTTCGGTGTTCGATAATGTCCTCTTGGCCCAGCGATTGGCACGCAAACCGGTCGACCCCGCCAACGTCGATCGGCTTTTCGAGCGCCTTGGCATCGCCGCACTCAAGCACAAGCGCCCGAGCACGCTGAGCCTCGGCCAGGCGCAACGTGTCGCGATCGCCCGGGCGCTGGTGCATCGGCCGCGGTTGCTACTGGCAGATGAACCGACATCCGCATTGGATGATGCCCATGCGAACGATGCCCTCGAATTGCTGATCGAAGAGTCCGCGTCGGTCGGTGCGGCGCTCCTTGTCGTGACTCACGATGAACGAGTTCGGGGACGACTGGATATGGAGCTGGATCTGGGAGCACTGCGATGACCTGGCTGCGCCTGGCGTGGGCAAATCTTGTCAGTTCTCCACTGACATCGTCGGTCAATGCGCTATTACTTGCATTGGGTACTTCCAGCATCGTGTTGCTATTGCTCGCGGGCCATCAGCTCGCGAACACGATGTCGCGGGACGCAGCAGGGATTGATCTGGTGGTCGGCGCCAAGGGCAGTCCGGTTCAGCTCATTCTATCCAGCATTTATCACGCCGATGTACCGACCGGCAATATTTCGCTGGAAGAAGCCGAGCACTGGGCGGAAGACCCGCGTGTTGCTCGCGCCGTACCGTTATCGTTGGGCGATAGCTATCAGAACATCCGCATCGTTGGCACGACGCACGACTATCTTGACGTCTACGATGCGGATGTTGTGGCAGGACGTCGCTGGGATGGTGCCATGGAGGCGGTGGTTGGCGCTGCCGCGGCGCGTGAAACAAATCTTGAGGTCGGGTCGATCTTCGCTGGTGTTCACGGTTTTGACGGCGGCCTGCACGAACACGATGAACGCATGTATGAGGTCGTCGGCGTCCTGGGCAGGACCGGCACGGTTATCGACAGGCTGATTGTGACGTCGCTGGAGAGTGTCTGGGTGCTTCATGGTGACGAAGACCACGGGCACGACCCATCGGATGACAATCACGAAGGGCACGATGATCATCCAGACCACGACGATGGTCATGACGAGCACAACGATCATGCAGACCACGACCATGGTCATGACGAGCACAACGATCATGCAGATCATGAAGAGGATCACCATGGACATGACGATCATGCCGATCACGAAGGCGAGGAAGGCGATCATGACCACGGCGACGCGTCGCTCGAAATCACAGCCATGCTGCTCAGCTACGAAACGCCGCTAGCGGCGGTAAGCCTGCCCCGGGAAATCAATTCGCTGTCGGCCTTGCAGGCGGCAGCGCCCGCCGTCGAGATTTCCCGCTTGCTGCAGCTGGTGGGTGTGGGCCTCGACGGTCTGCAGGCCTTCGGCTGGGTGCTTGTCGTAACGGCGGGGCTGAGTCTCTTTGCGGCACTCTACGGCTCGCTGCGAGCGCGGCGGTTCGAACTCGCCATGCTGCGATGTCTCGGCGCAACGCGGCTGGAACTGTTTATTGGCCTCGCCTTGGAAGGTTTGCTGCTGACGGCGTTTGGCATTGCCCTGGGCGTGCTGGGTGGTCATGTCGTCATGGAGATGCTGGGCCAGTGGATCGAACAGGCGCAGGGCGTCGTGCTCACCGGCTGGATTTGGGTTCCCGCCGAGGGTACCTTGGTGCTGGTACTGCTCGGTGTTGGCGCCCTGGCGTCTGCCATTCCCGCATGGCAGGCGTATCATCAGGATGTCTCGAGAACGCTGAGCGAAGGATAGGGTCTGCAATGACGCGTTGGGCATTCAATCTGACTTTCCGGGCGAGCGCCTGCGCCGTGCTTGCCTGCGCGTCCTGGCCCGCACTTGCAAGTGAGCTGACCGAAGCGGAGTTATCGGCTGAAGCCAAGTTTAATTTGAGCTTTGAGACGGACCCCCACAACATCCCGATCAGTATTGACGAGGCAACGGACATCGAGATCACCATCCTCGCCGATAGCGGGTTCGTCAATGCCTCCGGTGATCGCGTCATTGACCTGATCGAAAATGACAACGCCTATCTGGCAGTCGAGGTGCAAAATGGCGATGGTCGACCGGTCCAGGGTGCCCGGCCGAGCTTTTCAGTGCGCGGCAAGAGCCGGATTGTCGAGCCGGGCGTATCGATGCCACTTGCCGCAACAGACGAATCAGGTATTGTCGAGTTTGGTGTGGTCGGAGGCGAGAAGGGCATGGACATTGTGACCGTCACGGTTGGCGACGTGTCCCAGAAGTTTCTGATCAATGTACTGAGCCACGAGGCAAGAGCGTTTCCATTGCTGGGAGACGTCAACGGCGGGCTGAACTGGACCCAGCTGACGTCAGCAAAGCTCAGGTACGAAGAGGGCGCGGTGCTGGCCGAATTTTCCGAAGAGGTGAGTCGTCGCTCTGGCGAGACGGTCAGGCTGACAGGATTCATGATGCCGCTCGACGCCAATTTGAAGCAGCGCCGATTTCTGCTGACCTCTTTTCCGCCGAGTTGTTTTTTCCACATTCCCGGTGGTGCGACAGGTGTCGTGGAAGTCTTTGCATCCAGTGACGGCATCGAGAACTCCTATAGCCCGATCCTGATCGAGGGCGAGTTCGAAGCCATCGCCAGGAGTGACACCGGCGTGATATACCAGATGCGCGAGGCGCGGCTGGTCGATGATTCTGCGATGGACTGGTGAACGAGTGACTGCAAAGAAAACCAAAGACGAATTGAAGAGTGCACGGATTTCAGCGAAGCACCGGGCCTGGGCCGAGGCGCTCTGCGAACAGGCAGGCGAACGCCTGACGCCACCACGGCTAGCGGCCTACGCAGAACTCGCGGTGCAGAAACGTCCGCTGACTGCTTATGAGCTATTGGCGTGTCTGGAGAAACGGCAGGATCGGAAGATTGCGCCGCTCACGGCCTATCGACATCTGGACTTCCTGATGCAGGTGGGGCTGGTTCATCGCCTGGAATCAAATCAGTCGTACCTGCCTTGCTCGCACCCGGACGAGCCCCATGAGAGCTGCTATCTCGTCTGCCGAACCTGCGGCTCGGCAGATGAACTCGAATCTCAAAATGTCGTCAGCATTCTGAACAAGACGGCGAAAGAACGTGGCTTCGAAACAGATCGCAACATTGTCGAGCTGGAAGGCACCTGCAAAGACTGCATCGAGAAAGCAGCCAAGAGCCATTAGTTCTCGCCGCAAGCGCGCGTATACTCCGCTCCATGAATGAATATCGCCCCAGCCTGCTGGTGCGTTACCAGCTTCTACCCGGTGGACGGCTCGAGGCGAGTGGCAGCTATCGACTGTATGGCGCCGTCTTTACGATCAGTGCTCTCGTGATCATCGGCATTGGCCTGTACATTGCCTTTAGCCCGCGTGATCAGAATGAGTGGGCCTTTCTGTTGTTCGGTAGTGTCTTTCTCTTCCCCGGCTTTTACCTCCTCGGCATACGTGATGAACTCAAGCTCGATGGCAGTGTGCTGCGATATACACAATTGAGCTGGCTCAGTTCAACGATCAGCGAGGCGCCGCGATCGCAACTGACCGCAGTCCGGCTGAGCGCCGTCATGGAGGGTGAGTCGTCATCGACGGATTTCTGCGTCAACCTGGTGCTGGGCGAAGACGCAGCCATGACACGGGAACTCAGACTCCTTGAAAAGCGTCGGGAAACGGATGCGCGTAACGCGGCAGAAGTGATTGCGCGACACCTGGACCTGCCGCTTGAGGATGCTATCGGCGACGTGGTCGTTGCGCCGACACCGGAGCCGTCCGGACGGTCGTCCCCGCAACCCGCATATGTTGATGTCACGAGACAGGGACGAAATGAAATCGTCACCGTAAAAGGGCTGATGAACGTGCGGGCGAGGGGGCTTGCCCTGTTTGGAACGGTCATGCTGTTTATGACCTCAACCCTGTTTGGCGGGCTTGCTTTCTTGCTGGTCGATGCGCACTGGACTGTCCCGGTTTTTATCTGGGGCGTGCTGGGTGCGCCATCAATCTACGTCGGATTCCTGACCGTCGCGGGATTCAGGGGACGAGAAACGATCAGCATCGGGCCAACCACAATCCAGCGTTCAAAACAGCTGGCCGGACTGTCCTGGCATCGCAATGAGCTGCCCAGGAGGGCTATCCGTCAGGTCAGGGCGCAGTCGAAGGGCGCTGATGACTACGGCGTCGTGGTGGTGGGGGATGACAGCCGAATGGTGCTCGGAACGGGCCTTGATGAGCAAGGACTGTATTGGCTCGCGGATTACCTCGTGGAACATGTGTCATAGAGGGCTTCAGTATCTCTTGGGATGTGATGCGTTGCTTTGTTTTGGCACTTGGCTTTGAACCTTTACTTTACGGCTACTCCGGCAATTTATTCCCACGCGTGCCTTGCATGATCCGAAAAGGAGCGTTTGAATATCCGAAGTTGAAGGAACCTGAACGCTCTTAGAAAGCCACTATGAGTTTTGACGGAAAATACACAGTACTCATTGGATCGTATGCGCGCGGAACACAGCGCTACGAGAGCGACATTGATATCATTCGCATCAATCATGAAGATGACGCCCTAATTGATTCGTCCTGGAACAGAGACTCGATCTCATACATCGACTTCGACTCGAAACAGTTTAGTGATCTTTATCAGATAGGTTCACTACTGCTTCATCACACATTTAGCGAAGGAATCTTGCTTGAAGGAAACTCTCAGCTTTGGAATGATTTTTCTCGTAGGTTCGTTGTGACATCCGATCCCGCCTGCACTATCGATGGATACGCCTCCCTGATAGCTCACATTAATTCACATCGGGATTTCGCTAAGGCGTTCGTGGCGTATCTATCCAATTATTTCAAAGCTTCAAAGAATATTGGAATATTCAAGCAAGCAGCCGCAGGCAACTATTGCTATGAGAAACTGAACGCATTGGTAATAGGCTGTCATATGCCTCTTGAAGAGGCGGAGATGCTAATTCGCGCTAATGATCTTTTCGATCGAGGGATTGGACCCGCTAATGACACGAGCCAACTTGAGGAACTTGCCGAGCGCCTATTTCGGGAAGGGAAGGATCGTCTCAAGGACATACTTAAATGATAAAAGTTACCGAAGCGATCCGAAACGAACTTGACAACGCCGTCGCGAACCCCAGTGAATTTGCTACGAGTGAAGAACGCATGAAGCTACGCGCAACTTACGAAACGTTTCTCGACCAATGTAGCAATAGTCTTTTCAAGACGCCGTGCAGTAATATCATGTCATTTAGGCGCCGAGTAAATGAGCTAGACGAATCTGCACTTGAAGATGTGCAGATCCATTTACTTCATGCGTTGCGTGCGCTCTTAGGCAACCACCATTTGCTTTACGATAAAACCTACACTGAGAAATCAACAAAAATAAAAGATTTCCTTAAGTACTTGGAAGACTTCCTTAAGGTGTTTTATGGCAAAAGATAGCGATATCGCATTAAAATCCTGGGAAGTTTATCAAAATCTAGCGAAAGAGATGGGAGAAAACTGTTGGAAAGTTAGGGCAATATACATCACCACGATATCGGCACTAATTGCCTACTCTTATTCTTCCAACACAACTTTGTTATATCTTTTCGTCTCGGCGCTTGCACCCATCTTTTTCTTGGTCGAGTCTGGATATCGACGATTGCAAATGCAGTACTTTCAAAAATCAGCGGAGATCGAAATAACACTCAATGATTTGATCGCCAAGGAGGCCGAACCACGTTTCCCATCGCTTGGGGTAGGTACCGATCTAGATACACCGGATCTATTGGGCCTAAAAGAAATGCTGCGCCTCAGAAGGATAATGGTTTGGTTGCCATACTTTACCTTTTTTCTATTTCCACTAGGGCTCTGGATATTGGGAATTTCCAATGAGTGATTTGAAATGTGGCAGGTCCGAGTGGATTTCCCACGATGGACATTTCTGCGCGAATTTTCGATCATTGCTAGCCCTGTCGCTTGAGCTATCGTCTAACCATGCCAGTCTAGTGCCTGCTTTAGCGATGTCCATCGAATTTGAAATCTAATTAGAAACAATGGCAATCCGGGATTTTCGGACAACTGATTCCTTTCTAGATTGCGCATTTCGTATTTTGCTTTTAGTCGTATAAAGGAGTCATCTGGAATCGAAGGGACCGAATTCGCTACTTTCCAGTATTCCTTGAATACTAGAGCTTCCAGTTCTCGTAGATCGCCTTCTTCGTTTAACCTGATGCTCCTAGCAAGGCGCACTACGCTAGACCACTTCTCTCCGGCATCCAGGTGTACTCTAGACCGACCGGCCCAGTCGAAGACCATCTTAAAGATGGTTACGACAAACGCTAGCAAACAAAAGAGCGCGATGGATATCTCTGCCCAAACGATCACTTCAGGAAGCCTTGTGGCAATTAGCTCATTACCAAAGGTGAAGCTCAACGTTATTGCGGAAAGTGCAATCGCAGTGGAATCTGCTAGAAGCGCTTTATTACGCAGCTCGTGTCCATAGCCGAAATGAATAGAACTAGTTTGCTCGGCAAGCCGAAGCTGGTGATTGAGGTTAGGTGTAGTCATGTTTCAAAATGAGAGTAGATTTAATTCTGCACAATCTCGCAACCATTTCGGAATGTCGCCGGATATACGTACGCGAGAAAATTCCCTAGGCTCCAATTTCATAAGACCACCAGCATGGGTTCTTACATCGGCAGTCGTAAGCGAGTCCAACGTCCTCTGAACTATGCGTCGGACAGTTCTCGATCGACTACCGGAAGGGCTCTTTGCTAGAGCTGTCATAAGTTGCTTGTTTGGTGTTAGCGCTAGGTATGCGTTCGTTACTATAGCCTTCGAATGGTTGAGAACTGCTCTAAAAGCTGGTCTATTTTTCTGGCGTCGACCCATGACGTTTACTGCTATCAAGGGGGGCTGCGATATTTCCTGTTTGTACCAAATCTTCCTCCTTTTCAAGAGCGTCCTATTGGCTAGCCCATCTTGTAGTCCTGCATTTAGGTATTGCCACAGTTCGGGCTCTTCTTTCCTGAGTTCTACTTCAGGAAGATCGCAGTCTATTACTACCATTCGCTCATTAGTGTTTGGAAATCCATTAGAATCGGCGGTAATAACATCTTGTTCTATGTTCCTCGCTTTAGGTAGGACAGGCTTCAAGTACTCTTCAGGAAGTTGAAGGGTTTGAGCTTCTTCAACGGAGAGAATGAAAAAGTTATTTGCACCGGTAGCGATACCACGACGGATGGTGAACAAGTCGCCCATGGTCAAGCCAGAGACTGGCGTCATATCAATGATCTGATTGGTATGAATTGAGCGCCAGTCTTCCAAGTCATGCAAATCTTGAATAGAAATGGATCTAATGTCGGGAGCCTCGGCGACGTTCAATCCACCGCTGCTTATGGAGGGGAATTGTTCACCTTCTGGGGGGCGATTCTCGAAGACGATTAAAGTAACGTCTACCCTTGTATTTTCGAACAGTGAAACGTTCTGATCATAGCTATGAATTTTTATCAGGCGGACTTTCGTTGTTAGATATTCTCTCAAACTCTTCGCATATCTGGTTTGCATAAACTGTGTAGGAACAAGCCAAGCGGCGATTGCTCCGTGCGCCATCCATTCGTGAGACAGAATTAGAAAGTAAACGTATTGACCTGCTAGCGCGGAAATTTGAATCCCGAGAATTAGTGACGCACGCTCTCGCAGTTCTGATTTGGTTTTTGCGTCGAGAGCCTGATGACGTTTGTATGGTGGATTGGCGACTATTAGATTACGTGGTTCGAGCGTTTCGAGGTGGAGGTAATCGTGACGGATTACATCGAGGCCCCTATTTCTCCATCGGCGTTGCGAGTAATTAACCATTGACTCGTCGATATCTATTCCTATGGCATCTGAGATTCTCTCGCTGTCGACGACCCTGAGTAATGCGGAAAAATAGGCGCCAGTGCCAACTGATGGGTCGCCGAACAATATTTCTTCTTCGGAGGGCCCCAAGCGACTGACAGCGTACTCGACGATAGATTCAGCGAGTTCAGGTGGGGTTATGTGGGCGTCATGTAATTCTGGATAAAATCGATTTGAGCCCGTATGACGAGTTTGGTTCTGGAAGATGATTTCGTCGCTGTACTCTAAAGAAGTTGCCGTTTGGGACAGATGTTCGAGTACGCATTCGATCTCAGCTAATTTTTCGTCATCGCTCTTTGGCCATTCTCGTTTTTTTGGGCCAAATAGCTTGCAGACCAGTTGCTCGGTTCCTAAATCGGGGAGTAAAGAGTGAGCTTTCGCCTTTCCCAGCGCAATTTTCTCGAGTGCAGTATCGTTTGGTAATCGAACTCGATATTTCCATCTATACTCATTGACTCGATTGAACAACTCCGTAGCGAAGGTCTTATTTGGTCCATCGTATAGCGTTATATGAAACTCGCTAAATGGAAACGTGGGTTTATATACCAGTTCTTCTATATCTGCGCATTCGCACTTAATGTAGGTTGTTGAACGTGTAGCGTCTTCGTCGAGTCCAAATGCGCCAGCACCATTAAGGAAAACGTCGCTGATGACGGAGTCGAAGTGTTTTCTTGGAAACGGAACATCCTTTGAAAACCGTACAGTAATATGGGGATACGATCTTGAGTTTGGTTGGGCAATCTTACGAATAAGATCTAAGTGAGGGCCTAAGATTTCATCTCTTATGAATAGTGCTGAGACGTATGCCATGATCTAGACGACGAGCGTGCGAGCGAGTTGAAGGTCGGGATGAATTTGGTCGATTTCTAGTATCAACCGATACATCAAGTCCCCGAACGCATCTGCTCTGTTGTAGAGTTCTCTACGTTCACCATGGTCTCTAAATTTTTCCTCCAAATCGCTTTGAGGAAGACCAGTTAAACGAAGGAACCATATATAATCTTCTATTATCTCTTCAATCAGGTGCTCACAAGCAGGTTCATTCTTTCTGACATGATTTAGGCGATCTTGAGGCGTCATTGCCACCATTGACTTAACATCGTCAGGGGAGATTGGTACGCCGACTATGCCAAGGTAAGCTAGAGATGCGAAGCAGGTAAGGACCCTACTATATTTGACTTTGAACTTTTTGACTCGCCGTTGGATGTCTTCCGGCTTTAGGCTGTTTTCTCCAGTAGCGTTTCTTAGGCTCTCATAGTTCAGTAAGAGGGTTTTCCAGTATCGATGAATGTCATTTAATAGAAATACGGGCCGGAATTTGTCTTTGTGTTCTTCATAATTACGAAAATACGCCGCTACAATCTTGTCTAAAATTTCGTTGAATGCGATGTCTCCATAGAGACAACGGCCCTCAAGAAGCATCAACATTCGAGCAGTGAAGTAGTTCTTCCCATCGTCTTCGCGCCTCCCGATGCTCTTGAGGACATCATCAAGATAAATTATCTGCAGGTATTCGCAATCATTAGAAAATTTTGGGAATCTTAGTCGATCACCTGCTTGAATAACGTCGGCGAAGAGCCGAAATTTATGGGTGCGAGGCTCGTCGAATTGGCTCTCATCTCCTTTCGCAAGAAAGAAGAGATCGATGTCAGAATACTCAGATGCTTCATATCGAGCATATGAACCGGCCGCGTATATCGTTAACGTCTCATCTTCAGTCGGCTGTTTTACATCTCGGAGAGCCTTTCCCAGTTCTTCGAGTCTTGATTTAGAGTGGGAGCGTCTATCTTCAAGCAGCGCCATCTGTTTCTTCCACGCCATCATAGATAGGGAACATAGCCCGGTACTTGCCGGATTGACAAGCGATGAGGTGCTCTACACAGCCATCCTGGCCTTAATCGCCTCATGATGCCGGTAGTTCTCCAGCGAAAAATCATCCATCATGAAGTCATCGATCGTTTTTTGACCACGATCTTCAATCTTCAGGGTGGACAGGGGCAGGGGATTACGCGATAGCTGTTCTTTCACCTGCTCGATGGCATCCAGGTAGATATGCGCATCGCCGATGGAATGGATGAATTCGTGGGGTTCCAGTCCGGTGAGCTTCGCGATCATGTGCAGCAGCAGTGAATAGCTCGCGATGTTGAGCGGCACGCCAAGGAACATGTCCGCACTGCGCTGGTACATCTGCAGCGACAGCTTGCCGTCTGCGACATAAAACTGGAAAAACGCATGGCAGGGGGGCAGGGCGACTTCGTTCGGATCGACTTCGCCGGGGTTCCAGGCGTTGACAATAATGCGGCGGGAACTGGGACTGGTTTTGATCAGTTCAATCGCCTCGGCTAGCTGGTCCACTTCAGTACCGTCCGGCTTTTGCCAGTGCCGCCACTGGCGACCATAGACCCGGCCCATGTCGCCATCGCCATTGGTTTCAATGCCGCGACGCTTCAGGTAATCCTCGTAGTTCAGGTCCCACAGTTTGTTGTGGGCATAGATTTCTTTCAGCTCGTTGATGTTGCCGGAGCCGGAGATAAACCACAGCAGTTCCGAGACCATCGACTTCCACACCAGCTTCTTGGTGGTGACGGCGGGGAAGCCGTCGCTCATTTTGTAGCGGGCCTGCAGGCCGAAGATCGAGCGGGTTCCTACGCCAGTGCGGTCGGTGCGTTCAGCGCCGTGGTCGAGAATTCCTTGTAGCTGGTCGAGGTAGTTTTGCTCTGAGGTCTGCATCGCTATTACTTGCTGTTGCACTCTTCTGGAGATTGCTCAAGACCGAACTCTGCGGACGGTGGTAAGGATGGGCTTGCCGCGTCGGATAAAGGTCAAGATGTTAAGTCGTTTTAGTCGGTAGGCCATGGCATCGACAGATACTTTGAACACCTTATGTAAAGGTGTAATGGGGCGTCCATAAACTGTAGTTGCCGCTATCAATCGATACTTGTCATCATCGCTCATCTTCGCAATGTCATCGATACTCACCCCTAGACGATGTGCGGCGTTCTCATCGAGTATTAGTCGTTGACCACGTTTGACACCAAAAAGTTGTTCGATCACCTGCTGTACTGTAATGGCCGGCATCAGCTCGATACTGGCATTCATGTTGGCCTCGGCTTCAACCGGATCGTATTCGAGCGATTCATTCAAAGACACGTCAATTGCACGATCACGATGAAGAACCTGAGCTTTGTCAGCATGGAGGATCCAGTGAATAATTTCATGCATGCCAGTGAAACGTCGCTGATCAGGCGGGAACCGGCGCGATATTTTAATCTCCTTGGCTGTGAAATCCATCGTCCCTGCGGTTTCACGCTTAGCGTCCATAGAGGTAATGACGTCCACTTCCGTGTACCTAATACCTAGGTAGGCTGCGATCTTAGCGGGATCCAGGGCATCAATCATTTCATCTGGCCGTAACGGACTTACGTTCTGACCCGCCAGATAATTCATTATCGTCGCCATCACGCGATCGTTTCTGTAGGCATGCATCACGATCTACTCTCTGTTGTGACCTATCCGCATTTGCTATCGCCGCAGGCGAGGCAGGTCATGCAGCCGTCCATCATCACCATGGCCTGGGTGTTGCACTTCTTGCAGAGCTGGGCGCCGGGCGGGTAGCTACTCACCTCGGCTTCCTCGTTAGCGGCATTACCTTCCAGTGCAGCACGCTTTTCGGCGATCAGTTCCTGGTGGGCGGCGGAAAGCTCTTCGTCCTCAATCAGGCCGATGCGCTTCATGTGGGTTTCCAGCACTTCGCCGATCTCAGCGACGAGCGACGGCATAAACCTGCCGCCTTTCTTGAAGTAGCCACCCTGGGGGTCGAACACCTGCTTTAGCTCATCCACCAGGAAGGTGGCGTCGCCGCCCTTCCTGAACACGGCGGACATCAGCCGGGTCAGTGCCAGGATCCACTGGAACTGCTCCATGTTCTTGGAGTTGATGAAGATCTCGAACGGGTATTCTTGCTCATCGTCGGTGCCGGCGTTCAGCACGATGTTGTTGATCGTGATGTACATCGCATGATCGGTCAGCGGCGTCTTGATCTTGTAGGTGTAACCCTTGAGCTCATTCGGGCGCTGGATGTCTTCGTGCATCAGCTCCTTGGTGGGCTCGGCCGGGGTGGTGTCTTCTTCCGGCTTCTTAATGCCGTAGCCAACAATCGGTTGTGCAATTTTCAATACCATGGGTCTGCGGTCCTTTCGATTCGTTTAGAACTTCCCGTAATAGCCTTCTTTCAGGGCATCAAACAGGTTGGCGGCGGTGTGCAGCTCGCCATCGTACTCCACCATCTCGTTGCCCTTGGCTTCCACCTTGGTGCCGTCTTCGAGGGTAAAGCTGTAGGTGGTGTTTTCCAGGTCCTGCTCTTTTACCAGTACGCCCTGGAACGCTTCCGGGTTAAAGCGGAAGGTGGTGCAGCCCTTCAGGCCCTGCTCGTAGGCATAGAGGTAAATGTCCTTGAAATCCTCATAGGGATAGTCGGTTGGCACATTCGCGGTCTTGGAAATCGACGAGTCGATCCACTTCTGTGCCGCCGCCTGGATGTTGACGTGCTCGATGGGCGTGATGTCATCGGCCGTCTTGAAGTAATCCGGCAGCTGCTTTTCGGGATCTTCGGTGTAGGGCTCGGCTTCCGGGTTTACCATCTGGCGATAGGCCAGCAGCTCGAATGAGTACACATCAACTTTCTCTTTTGACTTCTTGCCCTCGCGAATCACGTTGCGCGAATAGTGATGCGCGAACGAGGGCTCGATACCGTTACTGGCGTTGTTCGCCAGCGACAGCGAAATCGTGCCGGTGGGCGCAATCGAGGAATGGTGAGTGAAACGGCAGCCCAGCTCGGCGATCTCGTCGACCACTGCCGGGGATTCTTCCGCGACTTTTTGCATGTAGCGCGAGTACTTTGCGTGCAGTACCCGGCCCTTGATCTTGTCGCCCACCTTGATGCCATCGCGCTTCATTTCCGGGCGCAGTCGCAACATGGAGGGGGTGACCTCGAAGTCCTCTTCCATGATCGGTGCTGCGCCTTTTTCCTTTGCCAGTTCAACGCCCGTTTCCCAGCCCACCAGCGCCATCTGCTTGGTGACTTCTTCGGTAAAGGCGACCGAGGCCTCATCGCCATAGCTCATGCCCATCATCGTGATGGTGGAGCCAAGGCCCAGGTAACCCATGCCGTGGCGGCGTTTGCGCATGATCTCGTTGCGCTGTTGCGCCAGTGGCAGACCGTTGATTTCCACCACGTTGTCCAGCATGCGGGTGAACACGGCCACCGCTTCTTTATAGGTATCCCAGTCAAAGCTGGCCTCACTGGTGAAGGGCTTTTCGACAAAGCGGGTGAGGTTCACCGAACCGAGCAGGCAGGAACCATAGGGCGGCAATGGCTGCTCGCCGCAGGGGTTGGTGGCGCGAATGTTCTCGACGAACCAGTTGTTGTTCTGCTCGTTGACCTTGTCGATCAGGATAAAGCCCGGCTCGGCATAATCATAGGTGGTGGACATGATCACGTCCCACAGCCGGCGTGCTTTTAGTGACTTGGCAATGCGGCAGCCCACCAGGCCTTCTTCGTTGGTGACGTACTTTTCCTTCACCGGGAAGTCGCGCCAGACCACTTTGGTCTCGTCGGTCAGGTCAATGTCGTCGTTATCGACTTCTTCCTGGGCCATGGGGAAGGAGAGCGGCCACTCGCCATCGGCTTTCACCGCTTCCATGAATTCCTCGGTGACCAGCAGCGACAGGTTGAACTGACGCAGCCGTCCGTCCTCGCGCTTGGCGCGGATGAACTCCATGACATCGGGGTGGGAAACATCAAAGGTCGCCATCTGGGCGCCCCGGCGACCGCCGGCACTGGAGACGGTGAAGCAGGTCTTGTCGTAAATATCCATGAACGACAGCGGCCCGGAGGTGTAGGCACCGGCGCCAGTGACATAGGCGCCCTTCGGTCGCAGCGTCGAGAACTCGTAGCCGATGCCGCAGCCGGCCTTGAGGGTCAGGCCGGCTTCGACGTTCTTTTTCAGGATGTCTTCCATCGAGTCGAAGATGGTGCCCGAGACGGTGCAGTTAATGGTGGAAGTCGCCGGCTTGTGTTCTAAGGCCCCGGCATTGGAGGTAATCCGGCCAGCAGGGATCACGCCCTTGCGCAGGGCCCACAGGAACTTTTCGAACCATTCTTCCTGCTTGTCCTTATCCTCGACTTCCGCCAGGGCCCGGGCGACGCGTTTATAGGTGTCGTCGATGGTCTCATCGACCTTCTCACCCTGTTTGGTTTTAAGACAGTATTTGCCGTCCCAGATATCGAGCGAGGTCTCCTGGAACTTGATCTCGTCGACGTTGCGGGGGATGGCTTTCAGATCGGGCTTGCTGGCCGTTGAATCCATGGGTGACACGTATCTCCTGGTCTCGTGACTGTTTGCAGCTTTTTGCTGGCTGGCTGCAGTTTATGGTCGAACTTTTTCTACAGGTTTTTGACAGCTTATTGTTGTGTTTTGGCCGTCTTTTTCACTGATTATCAAGCGGTTATCCACAGCTTGTGCAGGAGCCCTTTTTGGGCGGCGGCAACAACATAGTGTGTGCAATTTAATGCACAAACACAACATCTTGTGTGACCGAATGTCCGGGGAAAAGTGGAATTTTGGTGGAGAAAGGGGCCAAGTCTAGAATCTAACGAATTCATAAAGGTGTGTCGGGTCTTAAAAAAAAGCCCTCAGCCCACGCCCTGTATGGCCTCGCCTGGGGTAAGGCTTCGCTGTCCGCTCAGCCCAGAAATGAAATAGTATGGAGGCTCTTCGGAACTGGGGGTAATCGATGAATCGAGTCGATGGCAAGGTGGCTTTGGTGACCGGCGGCGGCAGCGGGATTGGTGCGGCCTCGGCCAGGCTGTTGGCGGAGGCGGGCGCCCGGGTGGTGGTCACCGATGTGAACGAGGAGGGCGTTGCCGAGGTGGTGGCTGACATCGAATCCACTGATGGCAGGGCACTCGGGCTCACCCAGGATGTCACCATCGAGGCGGAATGGGAGCGGGTGATGGCGGCGACCCGTTCGGAATTCGGCCGACTCGATGTACTGGTAAACAATGCCGGTATCAGTGGCGCGGGCAAGGACAATATCGAGACCGAAACGCTGGATGAGTTCCGCGCGGTCATGAACGTCAATATCGATGGCGTATTCCTCGGTTGCCAGAAAGCCATCGCACTGATGAAGGAAACCGGCGGCGGTTCGATCGTCAATGTGTCTTCTATTTATGGGCTCGTCGGTGGCGGTGGCCCCGCCTACCATTCTTCCAAGGGCGCGGTACGTCTGTTGACCAAGTCAGTGGCGGTCTATTGCGGCAATCAGGGTTATCAGATCCGCGCCAACTCCGTTCATCCGGGCTTTATCTGGACGCCGATGCTGGCAGCCGCCTTGGACCGGCGATTGCCAGACGAGAACATGACCGAGGAAGGTATGAAAGCGATGCTGGCGGAGCGGCATCCCATCGGCCGGACCGGGGAGGCCATTGAGATTGCACGGGGCATTCTGTTCCTGGCGTCGGATGATTCTTCGTTCATGACCGGCGCTGAACTCGTGATCGACGGCGGTTATACGGCTGTCTAGGGTGAGTCTGGTCCTGCAGTAGCGACCATTGGTGGGTGTGCCCAGATCGGCGCGGGCGATGTCAGCCAGACGGGTAAAAAATGAATCGCCCGAGGCCTCCCCCAAAGTGGTCCCGGACGATTCAAAAGGCCTGCGGTTCGTGACACCGTCTTGACGACTGGGTACCGCAGGCAGGAGCTCTTGGACTCAATTATTTTAGACCGGCTTGTCCGAGGATTGTTGTCGCGGGTGGTAGGGGTATTCAGGTTGTGTTCAGTTTAAGTGTCCGGATTTGCCGGGCAGGAAAGGAGCGGGTGCGGGACGCGTCAGCGGCGGCTACTAGTTCATGGCCGACACGCCGGCGACGGGAAATTCGTTGGCAATTCTCAGCTTGTCTTCGATCTGGAGCAGGGCGTGGTTGATCTCTTCGCCCTGCATGCTTTTGTCTTCAAAACAGAACCGCACGGAGGTGCACCACAGGCCGGCTTCGGTATTGTACTCACAGCTAACGACCTGGGATCGCAGCTCACGCGCCTGGATTTCAAATACCCTGAGATCGAGGATGAGGCGCTCACCGACCTTGAACGAGTCCTCTGCACCGAACTGCAATCCGGTAATACTGAAGTTGAGGCACTCAACGGTGGGATTGAGGGCCAGGATCCCCTTGATGCCGGGGCGAGCTACATCCAGTTCAAGGTCCGCTCGGGAGTAACGAGGCTGGCGCCTTCTTTCCTGGTCCATCGGTGATTCCTGGTCCATTTCTGTGCGCTTCTGGGTTATTTTCATCCACTAAGACAATGGATGATCAAAAAAGGTCCACAGCGGGCTCCATTATGTCTCCAATATTCGATAATTTCCATGTAAATAGTGTGATGTAAGTTGTTGCCCGACCAATAAGTTGGTAATAAGTGTGATCCCCGCTTGCCGGGTGAAAATGAAACAGTAATAAAAGCAATGAGTTAGAGGATAGAGGGAAATGCATCCAACCAGACTAGCGCAGGCGAGTCCGGACAAGCCGGCCTATATCATGGCCGAGTCGGGCCAGGTCATCACCCGCCGTGAACTTGATGAAGCTTCAAACCAGATCGCGCACCTGCTGCGTCGTCAGGGGTTAAGGCGTGGCGATCACATCGCGATCCTGTTGGAGAATCATCCCCGTTTCATCCAGATCTGCCTCGCAGCACTGCGTTCCGGTTTGTATTACACGACCATCAGCTACCGGCTGCAGGAAGATGAAGTGGAGTACATCGTCAACGATTGTGGTGCGCGCGCTTTTGTCACCTCGAAAGGGCGCACGAGTGTGGTGGAAAAACTCGTCGGCAAGATTCCGGACGTGGAACATTGCTACATGCTGGACGGCGTCATTGCCGGTTTTGATTCGCTGGAAGAGGCGATGGCCGCAATGCCGACCACGCCGGTTGAAGATGAAAGCAATGGCGCAGCGATGCTGTATTCGTCAGGCACGACGGGTCGGCCGAAGGGCGTGCTGCATCCGCTGCCGGAAGGTCCGTTTGAGCCCGAAGATAATCAGGAGCCGCCTGTCTTTGCGACGCTGTACGCAGCGACCGAAGACAGCATCTATCTGTCTCCCGCGCCGCTCTATCATGCCGCGCCGCTGACATTCACCATGCGATTCATCTCGTTCGGCATGACCGTGGTGATCATGGATCATTTTGATGCCGAGGAGGCGCTGAAGGCGATCGAACGCTACAAGGTCACTCATTCCCAATGGGTACCCACCATGTTTATTCGCATGCTGAAACTCGATGAAGCGGTGCGACAGCAGTACGACCTGTCGAGTCTGGAATGCGCCATTCACGCGGCGGCGCCCTGTCCGATCCCGGTGAAGGAGCAGATGATTGCATGGTGGGGACCGGTCATCCACGAATACTATGCCGGCTCGGAAGGTAATGGGTTTGTTGCCATCAACTCGGAAGAATGGCTGACGCACAAGGGATCGGTGGGTAAACCGATCATGACGCCGATCCATATCGTCGACGATGAAGGTAATGATGTGCCGACGGGTGAAACCGGCACCATCTACTTTGAGGGCGGCGCCTCGTTTGAGTATCACGGCGATGAAAAGAAAACGGCGGAGTCGAGACATCCCAAGGGGTGGAGTACGCTCGGGGATGTCGGCTATGTGGATGAGGAAGGCTTTCTTTACCTGACCGACCGCAAGAATTTCATGATTATCTCGGGCGGGGTGAACATCTATCCGCAGGAAACCGAGAACGTGCTGGTGACCCACCCACGGGTCATGGATGTGGCGGTGTTCGGTGTGCCGAACGATGATTTTGGCGAAGAAGTCAAAGCGGTGGTGCAGCCAAAGGACATGGCCGATGCCACGCCCGAGTTTGCCGAGGAACTGATCGAGTTCTGTCGCAGCCAGATGTCACATATCAAATGTCCGCGCAGCGTCGACTTTCTGGAAGAACTGCCGCGTCATCCGACGGGCAAGCTCTACAAGCGACTCCTGAAAGACAAGTACTGGGAAGAAGCCAAGCAACAGGGCAAAGCGAACTAACTAGTCACTAGTAGATATCGCCGCGCAACAGGTTGGCCGGTGAGTACTGATCGGTCAGCACGCGTTTGTTGTGATTCCAGTCCTGGCCGCGGCTCATGTGGCGCGGATAATTCATGATCCTGACGTCGTAGCGTTCCAGTTCTGGCTGGAGTTCTGCGGCGCGTGCCTTGATGGTCTTGTCGTCCGGCAGGCCGTTTTCGCTGGCAATGACGACCCGGTTGCCGGTGATTGGCATCGTGAAGTTAAAGAAGGTGCCGAATGCCGCCTTGTAGGTTTCCGATTCGTGATCGTAGAGCGCGCTGGTTGAAAACGTATTGGCGACGAGGACGCCGTCATCGTCGAGAATTTCTTTGATCTCCGCGAGGAATTCGACGGTCATGAGGTGTTCCGGAATGTAGTCGCCGGTAAACGCGTCGAGAATCACGAAGTCATACTGCTGGTCTCTCAGGATGGCCCGCTTTACGAACACGCGGGCGTCCGCCACGGTGACTTTCATGTTGTCGGTTTCGCGATATTGGAAGAACTGTTTCGCGACCCGCACTACTGCTTCGTCAATTTCCACCACGTCAATTCGCGCTTCGGGATACAGCGCCGACAGGGTCATGGGAATGGAGCCCCCGCCCAGGCCGAGCATCAGGATGCGGCGGGGCTCGGGTACCAACAGAAGGCCGCCCAGGCTCATGCGTACGTAGGGAAAGACCAGTTTGCGGGGATTACGCAGATCCATGCAGGTCTGGTTGCGATCGCCGCGCTTGACGGCAAACACCAGGCAGCGTCGGGAGAACGATTCCCGCACCACGATGTTGCGGTAAAGCGATTTCTCCTGGTGGATATCCCTGGCGAATGTGGGTGCAGAAAAGGTAAGCACCAGCGCCACGAGGAATAACGACCTGGTGATGGTGGTCATGCGGTTTCTCTGAGCCGGCCGGTCGTAAAGGCAACCAGTCCGCCCATCATGAGCACGGTAAACATGGTCCACAGAATCTGATTTACCTCGAACCAGAGCACCAGGTAGAACGAGGTTGCCAGCGTGCCGAGCGCGCTGCCCAGGGTCGAGACGAAATAGAGACCGCCAGCGATCCTGCCGCTGTGTTCTGTCGTTTGCACCATCAGCCGGACGGAATAGGGCGCGATCATGCCCAGTACGGCGGTCGGCACAAAAAACAGCAGGCTCGAGGCCAAGAGCGATCCGTAGCGGGGATCGATAACGCGGGCGAAGACGGCATCCATCATGGCGTTACCAAAGACGATGGTTGGCGTGAGCGTCAGCGCCGCTACGACAAAAAAGCCGCCGTACCGCACGAGGCTGGGATTGTGGACGGACAATCGACCGCCGGTGAGGTAGCCGACCGACAGAGAGACCATGAATACGGTGATGATACTGCCCCAGACATAGATGCTGCTGCCGAAGTAGGGTGCCAGGATCCGGCCGCCCAGCAGCTCGATGGACATGATGATAAAGCCGGAGGTGAAGGCGAGGGTGAGCACCAGAAGATTGGTGACAAGGTTACTGCGCATGGCCGCAGTATAGGGTTTTGTGGCACAATTAAAAATTGTTGTCACCGCTACCCGTCCTTTGAACTCGCTCTACAAACTGCTGCCCTTTGTGAAGCCGTACCAGTGGCAGATCTATGGTGCGTTCTCGACCTTCTTCGTCGCGCGGTTTTTTGAGGTCAACACGTTGTACCTCGTCTCCTACGGTCTCGATACCATCAAGCTGCAACTGGAAGGTGAATCGACGCCGTATTCGCTGGCGCAGATTGCACTAGCGATCGTCGGCACCGTCACGGGTCGTTTTGTGTTTGTGGTGCATGCGCGCCGCGCCGTGAGGCGGGCCGGTATGTCCGTGTCGTTTGACCTGCGGCAGAAACTGTACGACTCGGTCCAGCAGCAGGGCAGTGACTTCTTTTCGCGGATGGGCGTTGGCGACATCATGACCCGTGCCATCCAGGACATTGCCCTGATTCAGCGACTGGTGGCCTTTGGCAGCGTGCAGATGGTCATTATCTTTTACGCACCCTTTTTCGCACTGTCCTACATGCTGTCGAAATCGGTCAGCCTGACGCTGCTGATCACGCCGCTCTTCCCCATCCTGTTTTTCTACGGCAAGTGGATCTCATCGCGTATGGCGATCGCGTCCCGGGAAGTTCAGGAACGACTGTCGGGGCTCTCCTCCCATGTGCAGGAAAATCTCGGTGGCATTCGAACCGTGCAGGCCATGGCGCAGGAGCAGAATGAGATAGGCCGGTTCTGGGAAACCAACGATGCCTATGGCCGCGCGTTCTATCGGCAGGCCCGGATCGAGTCACTGATGCATGCCTGGATGCCGTTTTTTGCTTCCGCCGCGCAGCTGGTGATCGTCACCTACGGCGGCTACCAGGTGATGCAGGGTGAGATGACCGTGGGCGATCTGCTGTTCTTCCTGTTTGCCATCAATATGCTGTTACAGCCGATCCGGATGGCAGGCACGTTTGTCACGCTGATCCAGCGGGCCTCGGTCGGCATGGGACGTCTCAGTGAAATCTTTGATGCCGAACCTGAAATCGTCGATGCGCCCAGCGGTGCGGCGCCGGCAACGGTGCGCGGTGAGTTTGAGCTTCGTCATCTGACCTTCAGCTATCCCGGCATCCAGACCCCGGCGCTGGACGATATCAACCTGCATATCAGGGCCGGAGAGTCGATCGGCATCGTCGGTCGGGTCGGCGCGGGCAAATCGACCCTGCTCAAACAGTTCACGCGCATGTGCGATACCAATCGCGGGCAACTGTTCCTCGATGGTCACGATGTCTGTGACTACCCCCTGGCCCAGCTTCGCTCGCAGGTTGCGCAGGTGCTACAGGACCCGTTCATGTTCGGCGAACCGCTGAAGAACAACATCAGTTACGACGATCCGGAGCGCGGTCTGGATTCGGTCTGGGATGCGGCGGATTCGGCGGCATTGCGTGGAACGATTGAGGAATTTCCGGCGCAGATGGACACGGTGGTTGGCGAACGTGGTGTCACGCTGTCAGGCGGGCAGAAACAGCGTGCCACCCTGGCGCGTGGCCTGATCCGTAATGCGCCGGTGCTGATTCTCGATGACTGTTTCTCCAGCGTCGACACCGAGACCGAGGAACACATTCTGGCGCGGCTCAAATCCATGCGCAGTGACAAGACCACGATTCTGGTGAGCCACCGCGTTTCGACGCTGCGCCATTGCGATCGCATCCTGGTCCTCGAAGAGGGCAGGATTGCTGAACTGGGCAGCCACGAAGAACTGCTCCGCGCCAACGGCATCTACGCGGCACTGGAACGTATCCAGACCCAGGGCGCCGATCCGAGGCAGGGGTTGGAAGATCTGGAGGTGTCGCCGGCATGAGTGAAGTCCGCCGCGATCATTCGATGTTCGACGCCGAGCTTTCCGGCGCGATCCTCAACCTGCAGCTGTTTGTTCGCATCCTGAAGTGGCTGAAGCCCTATCGTGTGACCCTAGCCGTCAGTGCCTGCCTGATCCTGATCAGCAGTACCTGTGTGGTGACCATGGAGATTGTGATCTCCCGGGTACTGGTTGACTACATTGTTTCCGGCGTCACCGAGAGCAACATGCCGGACCTGGGCATGATCGAGCTGACCCAGTGGATTCATGAACAGACCGGTCTTGACCTGGTGTTGTCAGCAGGCCTGCTGTTTGCCGTGCTGATGATCTTGTTCGGCCTGACGGCGCACTTCCACCGACTCACATTGGTGAGTTCGATTGTGCGGGCGCTGCGTGACCTGCGCCAGGACCTGTTTGCCCACATGGAAACCCGGCCCAGCTCGTTCTACGACAAGGTCGCGGTGGGCCGGATCATGACCCGGATCACCAACGACGTTGAGGCGCTGTACGAAATGTTGCGGGGCATGGGCAGCCTGATCGGTGAGTTCGTGCCGTTTCTGGTGGCGCTGACCATCATGTTCTCCACCAGTGTCAAGATGACACTCATCCTGCTGCTGCTGGTGCCGATCGTCGGCATCACCACCTATTTCTTTCGCCGCGCCAGTCGCGAAGTGTTTCGGCTGGTGCGCAATAGCGTCTCTGCATTGAACCAGAACCTGCAGGAAAATCTTTCCGGTATCCAGGTGGTGCAGCTCAGTGAGCGGCAGCAGCGCAACCTGGACGTTTACACTCAGATCAACAAGAACAACCGGCGTTACGAATTCCGTTCGATCAACCTGTCGACTTTTTATGGCGCCTTCAATGATTCGCTGGCGTCTATCGGGCTGGGCCTCATTATCTGGTACGGCGGCGGTTCGGCGATTCAGGATGAAATGACGCTGGGCGGGGTGATCCTGTTCACCCGCTTCATGAACATGCTGTTTACCCCGGTAGTGATGCTGGGTGAACAACTGAATGTACTGTTTCGGGCGATGGCCAGCGGGGAGCGCATTTTCCAGGCGCTTGACTGGGATGAGCAGATTCATGAACCCGTAGAGCCGGCGAACCTGCCGGATCGTATCGCCGGCAAGCTGGAATTTCGCCATGTGAACTTCGAGTATGATCGCGGCGCCCCGATCCTGAAGGATGTGTCCTTTACGCTGGAGCCGGGCAAGAAAATGGCCATTGTGGGACCGACCGGCTCCGGCAAGAGCACCATGATTCGCCTGTTGGGAAGGTTCTACGATTTCGATCGTGGCATGATCTTCCTGGACGATGTCGATCTCAATGACATTCATTCCAGCGACCTGCGCCGTCGGATTGGCGTCGTGCTGCAGGACTTTCACATTTTCTCTGGCAGCGTGATCGACAATATTATTCTGGGCAATCCGGGTATCACCCGGGAACGTGCCATCGAGGCCGCCAGAACGGTCAACGCCGACTCGTTCATCGAGCGCCTGCCCCAGGGTTATGACACGCCGCTGGTGGAACGGGGGGCGAACCTGTCCCAGGGGCAGCGACAGCTACTGGCGTTTGCCCGGGTGCTGGCGGCCGACCCGGAGATTCTGATCCTCGATGAAGCCACGGCCAGTATCGACACCGAAACGGAACTGCTGATTCAGGACGGCTTGCGCAAGCTGCTGGAGGGGCGCACGTCGATCCTGATTGCCCATCGCCTGCAAACCATTCAGGAAGCTGACCAGGTGCTGGTGTTGCACCATGGCGTCGTCAGGGAGTTTGGTACACACGAAGAGCTCCTGGCACTCAAGGGCATCTATTACACCCTGCATGAATTCCAGTTCCAGGATGTTTCGCTGGACGACGACGGCAACCCCATCACGGAAGAGTCTGAAGAAAGCTAGGGCGCCGCTGTCCTTGCCAGCCAGCGATCATCCACCACAAAGCCGCGGTTGATTTCTCCCTTATCGTTCAGCACCGCCAGGTGAGTGGCCTGCTCCGTGGTATCGCGATCGAGCATGGTGGTCAATTCGTTTGCGTCCATCACCGTCGTTGCATCGTCAACCTCAAGCGGGGCAAGCCACAACGACTTGGGCAGATAGACGAAGCGGTTGTCAGTGCTGGCAAGCGTGGACGGGAAGGCCGACTTGGTCAGCCACCAGCCGTGTTCGTGTGAAGGGTTGATGCTGTCCGGCTGGATGCGTTCCGAGTCCCAGGGGTGAAAAAGACGTCCCTTCATCAGGCAGCGACTGCGTGCGATCCTGATGCCGAGGTCGTGCAATAGGGCGCGGGCGGCGGGGTGGTCACCGAGCCTCAGCTGATGCTGGTCGAGCCGCGCCAGTTTTTTGTCGAGACGATCCGTGGTGTTCGGCCCGTACCAGTTGGCGGCAATAGTCCGGTCACCGGTGCCCAGGTAGAACTTGATCGCTGCTTCCCAGTGTTCGATATCACCGTTTTCAACCTGCACCAGGAAATCGAATTCACCGACGGTTCGCTGCCCCTCAAATACCTGGAGGTTGTGGTCGATGAGTGTGTAATTGTCGCTCTGCTCGATCCAGGCCTGCAGCATTTTTTCCATGTGCTGGCCCAGTCGAAAACGGTGAGGATCGGGCGGCGGACTGACAGCGGTATCGGAGACGTCGCCTTCATTGAATTCGCTCCAGGTTTCACCACGCACCAGTGCAACGCTGGTCAGGTACCAGATCAGATCGCGTTGAAGCCGGCGTGGGGAGTCCATCTCGGAAGTATAACGGGGTGTTAGTATGACCTTCGTGGTATCGAAGGTGGCAAGTGAATGAGTCTTCAGGCTGGAATCCTGAATTTCATGTTACGTCGGACGCTGAAAAAACGAATGGCAGGGATCACCGACGTTGAGGCATTTCAGGCACAGATTGCATCGGCTGACAGCCTGCTGCCCTCGGTGCCCGGACATGTGGAAGTCGAGGCCTTCAGCATCGGCGAGATTCCCTGCGAGTGGCTGTGGGCAGGGGGCCAGAGCGGTGACCGGGACGCGGCGTTACTGTACCTGCATGGCGGCGGTTATGTCACTGGCGGTTTGAACAGCCATCGCGATGTTGCCTGGCGACTGTCCCGGTCGGCCAACTGCCGGGTGCTGTTGATTGAATATCGGCTCGCACCGGCACATCCGTTTCCGGCCGCATTGGAAGATGCGACTGAATGCTATCGTTGGCTGCTCGACAATGGCTACGCGCCGAACAAGCTCGCGGTCGCCGGTGACTCGGCAGGCGGCGGCCTGTCGCTGTCGCTGGTGATGAATGCCCGAAACCTGGGGTTGCCGCTGCCACTGTCACTGGCGCTCATTTCGCCCTGGTGTGATCTCTCCCTGTCCGGCGATACCGTCGCCTTGAATGCCAAAGCCGATGCCATGCTGGATCCGGCCGGGCTTGAGAAGATGGCGCTGGCCTACCTGAGTGACCGTGATCCTCGGGCGCCCCTGGCGTCACCATTGTTTGGTGATCTTTCTGGCATGCCGCCGATGATGATCGTGGCAGCCGACAATGAAATTTTGCTCAGTGATTCGAACCGGCTGGCAGAAACGGTTCGCGCTCTGGGTGGTGAGGCGAGCGTCGATCTCTGGTCGGGCGTACCTCACGCATTTCCCGTGTTTGCCAGCCGTCTGCCGGAGGGACGTAAAGCCATTGAACAACTGGGTCGTTTCCTTCGGGAACGGCGGACGACGAGCGCTGGTTAGCATGCGCACTAGCCGACCCGAGCCGATTGTCCGTGACCTGGTGCTGGTGGGCGGCGGTCATGCGCACGTGACCGTGCTGCGCAAACTCGGCATGCATCCGATTCCTGGATTGCAGGTGACCCTGGTCAGCCCTGATCCGGAAACTGCTTATTCCGGCATGCTGCCGGGAGTGGTCGCCGGGCACTACTATCCTGACGAAATGCATATCGAGCTGGCGCCACTCTGCCGATTTGCCGGCGCGCGCTGGATTCAGGGAACGGTCACGGGACTTGATCGGGAGGCTCAGACCATCTCGTGTCCGGGTCGACCGGATATACCCTATGACGTGATATCCCTCGACATCGGTATCACCCCATCGCTGGAGGGGATTGCCGGCGCGGAAACCTACGGTATTGCGGTAAAACCCATCGGCCAGTTCCTCGAAAAGTGGGAACAGTTTCTTGAACGCGCCCGGCGCGGCGAGATCACGCAGATCGGATTTGTCGGTGCTGGCGCGGGCGGTGTGGAATTGTGTCTGGCGGTTCACTATCGGTTACAGCAGGAAGGCCTTGATCAGATTGGTGTGAATCTGTTTGCGGAAGATGACACGGTGTTGCCGGGCTATCCTCTTCCGGTCAGAACCCATTTCATCAGGCTGCTGGAAAAAAGGGGTATCAAGCTGTATCCCCGGTTCCGTGTGGTGGAGATATCCCCGACCGAGATGTTCTCCCATCGGGGTGATCGCGTCTCGATTGATGCGCCGTTTATCGTGACGCGTGCGGCATCCCATCCCTGGCTCAGGGAAACGGGTCTTGCCCTGGATGATGACGGTTTTATCGAGGTGCGAAGCACGTTACAGACCTGTAGCGACGACAACATCTTTGCGGTGGGTGACGTGGCATCGAATGTGGATCATCCGCGCCCGAAAGCGGGCGTGTTCGCTGTGCGCCAGGGACCGCCCTTGTATCGGAACCTAAGGCGCGTGCTGCATGGTCGATCGCCGCAGCCGTTTCGTCCGCAGCAGGAATTCCTGTCGCTGATCTCAACCGGTGATCGTAGTGCAGTTGCCGCGAAGTGGGGACAGATGGCGAGCGGCGCCTGGGTCTGGCGCTGGAAGGACCGCATCGACCGGAGCTTCATGGATCGGTTCAATCGATTGCCGGCGATGAAGCCCGTGATGAAAGCACCGAAAAAACGAGACGGGCTGCTTGCGGATTTGGATGAACAGATGCGTTGTGCCGGGTGCGGATCGAAAGTCGCGGGCGATCTGCTGACCGAGGTACTTCGTGAACTGGGTATCGCTGTGGAACCGGAAGATGCAGCCGTCTACACGCCACCGCCGAACGAGGTGCTGCTTCATACCGTGGACGGTTTCCGCAGTTTTCTCGATGACCCGCATCAGTTTGGGCGGGTCGTGGTGAACCATGCGCTGAGCGACATCTATGCCATGGGGGGAAGACCGGTGACCGCGCTGGCGGCGGTGACCGTGCCCTATGCCACGGCGACGAAGACTCGCGAACTGCTTGTTCAGGTCATGCGGGGAATTCGTGACGGACTCAATGCCGAGGAAGTGGCGCTGGTCGGTGGACACACCACCGAGGGTGCGGAACTCGCCGTCTGGTTATCGGTCAACGGTCTGGCAAAGCCGGATGACATTCACCGCAAGGGAGGGCTGGTCCCGGGCGATGCGTTGATCCTGACCAAACCGCTGGGCACGGGTGCCCTGTTTGCCGCCGATATGCAGGGCAAGGCCCGGGGACGCTGGATTGAGAAGGCGGTCGAGTCCATGTTGATTTCCAATCGCACCGCAAGTCAGATTCTGACGACAGGAGGCGCCCATGCCATGACCGACGTGACAGGTTTCGGCCTAGCTGGCCATCTGATGGAAATGCTTGAGGCGTCGAAAGTGGGCGCCTGGTTGTCGCTGGATCGAATACCGGATTTGCCGGGGGCCTATCAGATGATTTCGAAGGGAATCGCCAGCACCCTGCAAGCGGGTAACGAGCGAACGCTCGGCGAACGACTTCACGGCCGGCGCGGTGATCTGCGGCGGGCGCTGGTGGTCGATCCACAAACAGCCGGGGGATTATTGGCAGGCGTCCCGGGCGCTGATGCCGGGCGCCTGGTTGAGGAACTCCGTGCAGCCGGTTACGACAGCGCAGCCGTGGTGGGAGAGGTGGTGGCCGGTGATGTCACGATCGAACTGCGTCAGATGGGCGTGAAGTCCTCGCCGTCCAGCGCCCAGGGCTGAGTCAGCGCTTCCGGGTCATCGGCGGAGAATCCCACGCCGAAGTCATAATTGCCGGAGACGAGTTTGCCCGGTTCGATTTCCGTATCCAGTAGTTCGAAGGTGGCCGTGGTGAGTTTGCCAGGATCGGCCCTGATCACGCTTTCCCCGCATGGACGAAAGGCGCTGTCCGTCGGGCATTTCACGGCAAGCACCAGGGCGAAGTCCCGGGTTTCGTCGCCGCTGTTGGTGATGTCGACGCTGACTTCAAAGCCATTGTCGTAACGTTCGATATAGAGATTATCGAGTCTGCCGGGCATCGGGCGATGGTTCTGACTGCCAACGAGCCGCATCCTAGCTTATTTATGGTAAAAATGCGGGTTCCCCCGGTGACAGGAAAAAAGAGAGGATCATGACCCAGGCGTGGAATTTCGGCGATGTGATTGATGTGGCAGGCGAGGTGGCCCCTGCCGATCGACCCGCGCTGGTCTGTGGGGATCGCGTCGTGCCCTGGTCTGAATTTGTCCGACGGTCCAACAATCTGGCTCGTGGTCTGCTCGCGGGTGGTGCGAAACCCGGCGACAAGATCGGTTTCTACATGCGCAACTGTCCCGAATACTGCGAAGCGGTCGCGGCTGCCCTGAAGGCCCGGTTGACTCACGTTAACGTCAACTATCGTTACGTCGATGATGAACTGATTTACCTGCTGGACAACGCCGATGCCACGGTCTGTGTGTACTCGGCAGATTTCGCACCACTGGTGGCGCGCGTTCGGGACAGACTCCCGCTGATCACCCAGTGGGTCGAGGTGGACGATGGCGAACCCGGTGGCAGCGATGTGATTCGCTACGAGACGCTGGCCGGGGAGGGTGACGGTCGGCCGCTCGACATTGAACGATCACCCGACGATCAGTTTTTTGTCTACACCGGCGGCACCACCGGCATGCCCAAGGGTGTGATGTGGCGCCAGCACGATCTCTGGCATGTCCAGGGTGGCGGCGGCAATGCCCGTGCGGGGATTCCGCCGAGTGTGGATCTGGATGACCACAGAAAGAAGGTAGCAGCGAATACATCGCCGGTCGTTCATCTCGTGCTGCCTCCCTTGATGCATGCCACCGGCTTGTTCAATGCCATGCGAGCCATGGTGGGCGGCGGCACCTGTGTCACCCTGCCAACCCGAAGCTTTGATCCCATCGAAGGGCTTAAGGCGATGGAACGAAACCGGGCCACCAACGTCACCATTGTGGGCGATGCGTTCGCCCGCCCCTTGCTTGAGGCACTGGACGCCAATCCGGGTCGATATGATATTTCGTCGGTTCGGGTAATGGTGTCGTCCGGCGTCATGTGGACCCAGCCGATTAAACAGGGCCTGCTTCGCCACAACGAGAACATGGCACTGGCCGATGCGCTCGGCTCGTCCGAGGCCGTGGCAATCGGTTCCTCGGTGACGACAAAAGATGAAGTCATCGAGGTGGCGAAATTTACCCGTGGTCCCAATTGCCGGGTGTTTACCGAGGATCTGCGGGAGGTGCTGCCGGGTTCCAATGAGCCGGGTATGGTGGCGGTGACCGGTACGCTTCCGCTGGGTTACTACAAGGATCAGGAAAAAACTGACAAGACCTTCAGGACCATCGATGGCGTGCGTTATTCGATGCCGGGCGACTGGGTCATGGTGGAAGCCGATGGCACGCTGACCTTGCTCGGCCGCGGCAGCAACTGCATTAATACCGGCGGCGAGAAGGTCTATCCCGAGGAAGTCGAGGAAGTGCTCAAGCAGCACGATGCGGTGGTCGATTGCCTGGTGGTCGGCATTGCCGATGAGAAGTGGGGGCAAATTGTTGTTGCCGTGGTAGAGCCGATACCGGATGCGCAGCCGGACGAAAAGACACTGCGTGAATTCACCCGCCAGCGCCTGGCGGCCTACAAGGTGCCAAGGCGAGTGCTGGTCCGAGAGAGCGTCGAGCGAGCGCCCAACGGCAAAGCGAACTACAAGCTGATCAAGGCTTACGCTGAATCGCAGCTGGAGCGTTCAAGCACGGCCGCCTAGTTTTTGATGATGATTGGAGAATCTTGTGATGACACTGCCGTGCGTACAGTCAGATTTCAAATGAGGGAAAGCAATGAGTGAAGAGTGGAATATTGGCGATGTCCTCGACGCTGTGGATGCCGCGATACCCGGAGACCGGCCAGCGCTGATTCATGGCGACAGGGTCGTTCGATGGACTGATTTTAGCCGCCGGTCCAATAACCTGGCGCGGAATCTGCTGAATCTGGGCGTTCGGCCCGGCGACAAGATCGCGTTTTACATGCGTAATCGGCCCGAGTACAGCGAAGGGATTGCCGCCGCACTGAAAGCACGCCTCGTTCACGTCAACGTCAATTACCGCTACATCGACAGCGAACTGATCTACCTGCTCGATAATTCCGACGCGAAGGTCTGCATCTATGCCGCGGAATTTGCACCGTTGGTCGCATCCGTGAGGGGATCCCTGCCGGAGGTGAAACACTGGGTTGAAGTAGACGATGGCGCGCCCGGCGGTGAGGACGCCGTTGCCTACGAGACCCTGGCGGCCATCGGCGATGGCAGCCCGCTCGAGATTGAACGTTCGCCGGATGATCTGATTTTTCTATATACCGGCGGCACCACGGGGATGCCCAAGGGCGTGATGTGGCGACATGGTGATCTGTGGGTCGCCCATGGTGGTGGCGGCAATCCGCGGCTGGGTCAGCAGCCGAGCGCGAGCATCGAAGAACACCAGCGCAGGGTAAGCACGGGTGACTATATCGTCAGTCTGCCGCTGCCGCCCTTGATGCACGGCACCGGTTTCTTCATGGCCATGCGGGTCATGTACATGGGAGGTACCTGTGTGACCCTCGAGGGCAAGAGCTTTGATGCTGACGAGGCCCTTAAGGCGATCGGCCGAAACGGCGTCACCAATGTCACCATCGTGGGGGATGCTTTTGCCCGGCCCATGCTTGAACTGCTGGATGCTAATCCGGGCGTTTACGATATCTCGTCGATCAGGCTGATGAATTCTTCCGGCGTGATGTGGACACGATCGATAAAAGAAGGATTGCTTCGACACAATGAGAACATGACCCTGTCCGATTCCTTTGCCTCTTCTGAAGCACTGGGCATGGGTGCATCGGTGACTACCAAAGGCGAGGTGCAGGAGGTCGCGCACTTCAAGATCGGTGTTCGCTGCCGCGTCTTCTCCGAAGACTTCTCAAGGCAGATTGAACCGGGGTCGGGGGAGTCCGGTCTGGTGGCTGTCACGGGCCCGCTGCCGATGGGCTATTACAAGGATTCCGAAAAAACCGACAAGACTTTCAAGACCATCGACGGTGTTCGTTATTCCGTGCCGGGCGACTGGGTCAAGGTAGAGCCGGATGGCACGCTGACGTTGCTGGGGCGCGGCAGCAATTGCATCAACACGGCCGGGGAGAAGGTTTACCCCGAAGAGGTGGAAGAAGCGCTGAAACATCACCCCAGCGTCGCTGACTGTCTGGTCGTAGGTGTGGCGGATGAAAAATGGGGTCAGGCGATTACCGCTGTCGTCCAGTTGCAGGAGAACGCGGAGATGAATGAAGCAGAACTGCGTGACTTTGCGCGGACTCGTCTGGCTGCCTACAAGATACCCAAGCGGGTGCTTGCGCGTGCCTCACTCGAGCGGGCCCCAAACGGCAAGGCGAACTACGAGTTGATTCGCGAATACGCAGAATCAGAACTGCTGCAGCAGGCGTCCTAGCGCAGGGGGTGGTAGAGAAGCGAGTGGGGCATCAGCTTGCATCTGAGCAGCGATGAAATGAATATGGCAGGTGGAAGAGCGACGGCCCCGGTGGGTTGCGCGGCCTTCAAAGCCGTTGAGCTGCCGTCGAGGTGGCTGGTGGGTTCGACTCCTACCTCTTCCGCCAACTGTGGGGAATCCTGCATGATCAAGGTTGCCTAAGTCGTCTGACGACTCCGATTGTTAGCGGGCTTGTGCCGAAAATTGAGATAGAAGGGGGAACGTTTTGAAGCCGAAGTTTTTCTACGGTTGGGTCGTGGTCGGGGTATGTTTTCTACTCGGTCTCGTCGGTACAGGCATCTATAACTACACCAAGGGAATTTTCCTGCCAGCACTGGCGGAGGATATTGCCGATGGCAATCGCTTGGCGCTGTCGATTGCGTTCTCTGCGATGAGTGTTATCACCGCCATTATTGCGCCGTACATCGGTCGTCGCATGGATGTGGCATCTCCACGCCAGCTGATATTCGTTGGTGTTTTGCTGCTGGCGGTGACTTACTTCCTTTTGGCCACGATAACAGAGCCATGGCACTTTATGGTGGTCGTGGTGGTGGGACTGGGCCTGTCGATGTCACTGATGGGTAACCTCGCCAAGGGGCGCGCCATCATGTACTGGTTCGATCACTGGCGCGGTCGCGCTCTTGCGATCACGATTCTGGGTGGCTCCATTGCGGGTATGGTGTTCCCGCCGCTGGTGAGCTGGCTGGTGGAAACTCACGGTTGGCGGGCAGGCTACATGGTGTTCGGCGTTCTCGCGCTCATCGGGCTTGGCCTGCCTGTCTATTTCTTTCTGAAAGACCGTCCCGAAGAGATCGGCGACGTGCGCGATGGTCGGAAGTATGTGGAGAAAAACACTCACGAAACGTTCGAGTCCATTGCGGAAAGCGAACTGGTGTCGTGGGGAGCATTGCTCAAGGCGCCGCCGTTCTGGGCGGTGGGAATCATTATCGGTGCCATGGCGGGCGTCTTTGGTGCCGTCATGCTGCACTTCTACGGGCATATGCTCGATCTGGGTATCAGCGCTGATCAGGCTGCGATCGTTGTTTCCCTGACGGCGACAGCGTCGGCCCTCAGCAAACCGATTGTCGGTTGGGTGTCCGACTTTTTCGGCGGGCGCATCGCCTGCTGGATGGCATTGCTGAGTCAGGCGGGGGCGCTGTTTCTGATGACGACCGTGGACAGCTTTATGGGCTGCGCCACAGTTTCGCTCCTGTATGGGTTTGGCTATTCGGGCATGGTGACCCTGCGCACCTTCATGTTGTCGGTGAACTTCGGCAGCCGCTCTATTGGCTCGGCCGTTGGCCTGCTGGAGTGGGTTGAATTGCCCCTGGTGATGATCGCGTCACCGCTTGCCGGATACATCCATGATGTGTCGGGCAGCTACAACACCGCGTTTCTGATTCTGGGCGGACTCCTGCTGGCCGTTTGTATCTGTCCGTTCTTTATCAAGGCAGGGGGCGCTATTGAGCGGCGCCGGGAACAGGAGCTGGCTTCGACCGCCACGTCGTGATTCTGTTTACGCCGAGACAGTTCGGTGCATAATGCGTATTCCGCCCGGATTGTAGAGTGCTGAGGAGATGAGATGCGTTACCTGATGATGATCATTGCAATGGCTTTTGTCCTGACTGCCTGCAGTTCAGCACCGACAAACGTGACGGCCGAGGGTGCGAGTGGTGAGCAGACCGAGGAGGTGGCACTGACTGCCGATCAGCAGGCGATCAAGGAATTTGTTGATAGCCAGGTCGTCTGCACGTATGAGCGTCCGGTGGGATCCCATTTCAAGACCAGGGTCTGCCGTACCCGGGATGAAATTGAAAGAATGCGAAGAAAGGGGCAGGAGGCTTATCGGCAGATTGAGAGTACGAGCATGCAGCAGGGCCTCCAGTAGACCTGCCGCACTCGTCAAATCTCGCCTGGTTGACCTCCAATTCAATCGGCTTAGACTGGTTTCACGCACCTGCCCGTGGAGCCACTCCCAATGGATCTGTTCGATCGCTTCCAGGTCATCGATGTAGACACCCATATCACCGAACCCGCTGACACCTGGACGTCGCGGGTTTCCAAAAAATATATCGACAAGGTGCCACACATCGAACGGATCGGCGGAGTCGATCAGTGGGTGATCAATGGCAAGCCGGGCCTGCGGCCAGGCATCGTCAACATGGCCGGGTTCGATGGTCGCGCGCCGGTTGAGTTTCCGAGCACCTACGATGAATTTCATCCTGGCGGTTACGATCCCCACGAGCGCATCAAGTACATGGATGAGCAGGGGATTTATGCCCAGGTTCTGTATCCCAACGTGGGCGGTTTTGGCGCCCAGCGCTTCCTGCAGATGGACGATGAGGCGCTGATGCTGACTTGTGTTAAGGCCTACAACGATTTCCAGAGCGACTGGGCAAGCGTTGCCCCGAATCGGTTGATTCCGGTCACATCGTTACCTTTCTGGGATGTGGCAAAAAGCGTTGCCGAGATCGAACGCTGTGCGAAGAAGGGCCACAGGTCTGTCCTGTTTCCCAGCCAGCCGCAGGACTTCGGTTTCAAACCGCTGGCTCATCCGAGTTGGGATCCGATATGGGCGGCCGCGCAGGATGCGAACCTGGCCATCAGCTTTCATCTTGGCAGCCAGGAATGGATCGGTGGTGCCGAGGGCGGCAATCCTTTCGTTGATGTCGCGGAGATGGGCATCAGGGCAACTTTTGCCCGGGTTTCTGCGCTGGCGTTCATGGGCCTGGGGTTGGGTATTAGTGAGATCCTTGTGGGCGGTGTCTGCCATCGTTTTCCGAAGCTGAAATTTGTGGCGGTGGAAAGTGGTGTGTCCTGGTTGCCGTCGCTGCTCGAAGCGCTGGACTGGCAATGGGAGAATGCCGGGGGGCACATTGAACATCCTGATTACCTCCTGCCCAGTGAATATTTCAGACGCCAAGTCTATGCTTGTTTCTGGTTCGAGCAAACGTTACTGAAAGAAGTGATTGCCCTCTATCCCGACAACATCCTCTGGGAGACGGATTTTCCCCATCCCACTTCGATGACAGCTGGCCCGGCGACGCCGGCGCAGCATCCGCGCGACTATGCCTCAGAAGCGCTGGCGGGCTTGTCAGACGAGATGATCGGCAAGGTGCTGCACGACAATGCCGCGCGGGTATATCACGTGCACTAGCTGCGTCGAGTGATGGCAGCCGCAGCGACCAGGGCACCCAATGACAGTGACAGGGTGGCCGCCAGGGCAAGGATGAAAGAGTCCGGCGCGGCGTAACCTGAATATACGAGCGTAATGAAGGCGATGCCAAAGGATGCACCGCCCAGGCTGAACATGCGATTGACCGCGGTCGCAATACCCAGTGAATTATCATCGACTGCACGCGCAGTGGCTGTGGCGACGGCGGGCTGGTTCAGACCGTCCCCGACGCCCTGGGAAATCATCGCCAGTGCGAATAGCCAGGGGTTGTCGATCAGGAGCGCCACGATCATGCCGCCAATGGCCAGGCTCATGAGACTGTTGCCGGTGACGAGAACAGCCCGTTCACCGAGACGATCCGTCAATCGCCCGCCGACCGGCGCTGACAGGGACACCGAGGCAGTGCGAAGGGCGGTAATAAAGGAGGCCATCGTGACGGAGAAGCCGAAGAACTCATAGAAAACCAGCGACGACATCACCAGCGCACCGAGGTACGCCGCCGACAGCAACATGGTGCAGACCAGCGTTGCGCTGAACAGTCGACTGCGAAACAAGGAGAGTGGCAGTAGCGGATGGGCGGCGCGGCGCTCGATGCGAACAAACCACACCGCGAACATGACACCGACGGCGACACCGATGAACGCCCAATAGGAAAGCCCCCCAAACAGCCGGACGGCAATAAACGCCGACATCAATCCGCAGGCCGACAATGCCAGGGTCAGGGCGCCGGGGTAGTCCATCTTGACCTGCTGCGGCTTTGTTTCCCTGAGCACTAATAGAGCAATGGTCAGGGCAAGTACGCTGACGCCACCTTGAAGCACGAACAGGCTGCGCCAGCCGATCCAGTCGATGACGGGACCTCCGACTAACAGGCCGACAGAGGGGGCGCCCGCGCTGACCATACCCCACCATCCCATGGCGCGGGCTCTTTTTTCCTGCGGGTAAACGCTGAAGATAATTGCCATGGCGGCGGGTTGGGTGGCACTGCCCAAAAGCGCGGAAGCGGAGCGAAGGGTAATAAGAGACAGGGCATCCCAGGAGAATGCGGTGGCAAATGCAAGAATGGTTGCGCCGATGAACCCTGCGAGGAACACGCGGCGATGCCCGCGCAGATCACCGAACTTGCCCAGTACCGGAAAAGCCATGGCTGACAACAGCAGCGGCGCCGTGATGACCCAGGTCAGGGTCGCTTCGCTGGTGCCGAGTTCATCGGCGATGGAACCCAGCGATACGGCCAGTACTGTAAACGGCAAATTGGTCGCGAAGACACCCGCCAGCACGGCAAACAGGACCCAGGCCGGGTAGCGCCCGGAGGTCTCCAGACGCTCAAGCCATTGTCGACGCCAGGCAATCATCTAGCGCGTCGGGGTAACCAGGTTGATGCAACCAATAGGTCGTTTGTCCGTAAAACGATGGGAGGGGCATGAGTATCTCATGCCCGTTGGATCTGACAGGAAAGTATCAGCGGGGGGCGAACCGCTGCCCGCCATCGACCCGGATCGTCGATCCGTTCATCATCGCGCACTCGAATATCGCGATAGCCATCGCCGCAAACTCGTCCGGCTTGCCCATCCGCTTGGGGAAGGCAGCATCCTTGGTCAGTTGCTGGGCCATCTCATCGGGAATGCGTTCGGTGAGGCCGGTTTCGAACAGGCTGGGGGCGATGGTCATGCAACGGATGCCCAGGGTGCCCAGGTCTCGTGCCATGGTCAGTGTCATCGCGGCGATACCGCCCTTGGCGGCCGTGTAGGCGACCTGGCCGATCTGGCCTTCAAAAGCGGCGATCGAGGCGGTGTTGATCATGACGCCACGTTCGCCTTCTTCGTTGGGTTCGTTTCTGGCCATGTGTTCGGCAATGATGGCATTGACGTTGAACGAGCCGATGAGATTCAGGTCGATGATGCGGCGAAAATCGTCCAGCGAGTGCCGGGTGCCGTCCCGCTGCAGGGTGCGCTGCGCGACTGCGCCACCGGCGGTATTGAGCATGAACTGGACACTGCCGAGGGCGTTCACGGCGTCGGCGATGACGGTTTCCATGCCCTCGAAGTCCATGACGTTACAAGGCAGATACTTGGCGCCCATATCGGCGGCGACCTGCTGTCCGTCTGACTTTTCCAGGTCAAGGATGAGAACGTTTCCACCCCGATCGGCAAATCTCTGCGCGGTTGCCCGACACATACCCGATGCACCGCCGACAAAAATCCCGTTGCTGCCCTGTATCTCCACGAGAGACTCCTCAGATAGTTAATGTGCGGATAATAACAAAATGTGCGGTTCCCGGTGGCGCTGAATCCGGTGCCTACTCAGGTCCCGGTGCCGCTTCCATCTTGATCAGCCAGGAGTCGGTGATGGCGTCGTCCCTAAGATGACGGATCTTTTGGTACTCGGGGTCAGCGATCAATGCGGGCAGCGCCGCGTCGTCGGGATACTCCACCACGAACAGCATGTCGGCATCGAGATGGCCGCGAATCGCGGAGACGGGCGCGAACAGCTCGGTCACCCTACGGCCGCCGTGCTTCTGCACCAGCGGGTCAGCGGCCTTGATGTACTCGAGGTATGTCTCGCGACCGCCATCCGGTTTGAACCAGAGGGCATTCAGCATGTAGACGCTCATTCAATATCACTCTCGTGTATGATGCCGGAGCAAACTAATTCAATTGAACGACGCATCGCAAGGGCGTCCGTGCAACCCGTCAGGAGGGATTCCCGTGGCAGCTGAGGAAGAAAAAGTCCTTTATGAAAAAAGAGGCAAGATCGCGATCATTACCCTGAATCGACCCGAGGCGCGTAACGCGGTCAATGGTCAGATTTCCGGTGGTATCGAGCGCGGTATTGACGCTTACGAAAGCGATCCTGATGTGTGGTGTGCCATCCTGGCCGCCAATGGTCCCGTTTTCTGTGCCGGGGCCGATCTCAAGCTGATCGCGGCCGGCAAAAGCGGAGAATCGGGCACCGAGAAGGGCGGTTTTGGGGGTATTGTCCGGCGCGAGCGTACCAAACCACTGATCGCGGCGGTGACGGGCAGCGCCCTGGCGGGGGGAACCGAGATTGCCCTTTCCTGTGATCTGATTGTTTGTTCGACCGAAACCAATTTCGGCTTGCCGGAAACCAAGCGCTCGCTGGCTGCGGCTGCCGGGGGACTGTTTCGACTACCCCGCGCGATTGGCATGACGCCAGCGCTGGAATGCATCATGACCGGCGACCCACTGCCCGCAGAGCGGGCCTATCAGCTGGGGATGGTCAATTACATGGTGCCGAACGATCAGGTGCTGGATGAAGCCATCAAGCTCGCGGAACGGATCTGTACGGCTGCGCCGCTGGCGGTTCAGGCCAGCCGCAAGGTTGCGATCCGGGCATTTACGGATACGGATGACGAGCTCTGGTCAGCCAGTAGCCAGGCGTTCGTCGGGCTGCGTCAGACCGAGGATTTTGCTGAAGGACCCCGCGCCTTTGTCGAGAAACGACCGCCGGAATGGAAGGGCAAATAACAGCGCAGCCCGCTATGTCGACAGTTGTCCTGGCAGGGCTCGTCAAGACATAGACCACTTTATAAAGACAGGCCGACAGAGGGTGCCGTTTATTACAAATCACTTACCTTCGGTCGGCCTCCGCGGTCGGCTTGTTCTGCATAATGAGATAGTATTTCGTCAGGAATCACGCGGTCTCTAGCCTTGAACCCAGTCGATCATCCGGCCGTACTGCTGCCTGATATTGCTTTCCTGCTTAACGGCGATTTTCACCGTGACGGTTTTGATCTCGTCATTACGCTGGCCGATGGCCAGACCTTCATTGTTCACGACTACTTTGCCTTTCAGCCACCGCCTCTCCTGACGGTTGAAGGATACGATGTTGCCCTGACGCCAGAAATGGTGGCCTCGTTCCTGCCGGCGGGACTGGCCGGCGTCATGTTCGCGGGCCCCGCCACCTCAGGTGCGGTACTGGAAGAGATTGGGACCGTCCGGTTTGTTCGCGGCGATGTCACGATCACGCGAGCGGATGGCACGGAGGTACAGGCCACTCGGGGCATGCCGGTTTACAAGGGCGATGCGATCGAGACCGGTAGCCGTTCGTTTATCAACATCCGGTTCAACGATGGCGTGGGGGCCAAGAGTACCCGCTTCAATCTGGGCGCGAATGCATCCGCCAGCCTGGATGATTTTTCCTATGAGCCTGACCAGCAGGTCGGCCGATTTGAGACCACGGTTCGCGCCGGTGGTTTCAAGTTCAAAAGTGGCGGGATTGGCACCTTCGGCAGTGCGCAGCGACATACCACCATCAAGACGCCCAGTGCGGTGATCGGCGTCCGCGGCAGTGAGCTGGAAGGCTCCGTCGATCCGCTCACCGGCCAGACCATTATCGTTCATCGTTCCGGTGTACTGGATGTGACTGACGTGCTCGGCAACAACCCGCAGACACTGGATGAGCCGGGCGAGACCTCGATTATCACCCTGGGCGATGCGCCGACACTGCTGCCTCAGTTGCCGCCCGACGTGCAGCAGATCCTGCAGCAGTTCCTGCCGCCACAGGCGTCCGTTGAGGTCGATGAGCAGATTGATGCAGAAGAAGCGGAGGACACGACTGAGCAGACGGTTGGCGCTGAGGACGAGAACCGGGAAGAAGAGAACGAGGAAGACGCGAGCGGCACAGAAGAAACCGAAGAGTCGGATAACACCGACGAAGCGGCCGAGGAGACTCGCGACGAGGCCGAGGAAGATACTGACGCCGACGACGAGAGCGATGAGGACGAGACCGCCGAGGACGAAAACGCGGAAGAGACGGAACGCACTGATGGCGACTCGACCGAGGAGACTGAATCCCCCGACGGGGAAACAGGAAATCCGGCAACCGAGAATACTGGTTCAGAGAATAACGACGGGACCAGCGAGGGCACTGATCCGAACGCGGATCCCGTCTCGCCGACCACGGACGGGAGTGACGACGAGTCTGGCGCCACCAGAGTCAGCACTGACACGGACACCGGTACGGATTTTGGCGCTGACGATACCCGCGACAGCCTGACGACAACGGAGGGTGACAATTCGTCCTCGACCAATACAGGCAATGAGACAGACCCCACGACTCGCACGCCGACGAATAACACCCAGAACCCCACCAATACCCGGGACGATCCGGTCAGAGAAACAGAGATTCCGCCCAACAATGCGCCGGTGGCGGCAGACGATGTGTTCAGCATCGATGAAGACTCATCGCTTCAGGCTACCAGCGTGCTCGCCAATGATGCCGATCCCGAGGGCGGCGCGCTGCGGGTGAACCCAACGCCGGTTCGCGCGCCCAGTCATGGTGAATTGAATCTGCGGGCCGATGGTACGTTCAGCTACCGACCCAACGAGGATTTCGCCGGGACCGACAGTTTTGTCTATCGGGCTGTTGACTCGGCCGGCGGTGTCGATGCGGCGACGGTGACAATTAACGTGCGCGGCCTGCCGGATGCGCCCACAGCCCGCGCCGATGCCTATGATCTGCTGGAAGACGCTGAACTGGAAGTGCCAGCGTCAGACGGTGTGGTCGCCAATGATATCGACCCTGACGGTGACCCGCTGACGGTTAATCCAACGCCGGTCGAGGATGTCGCTCACGGCACACTAATCCTGACGGAAACCGGCGCGTTTCGTTATGTGCCGGACGCTGAATTCACGGGCGTGGACAGCTTTGTGTACGAGATACGTGACGGTCAGGGCGGCGTCTCCAGTGCCAGGGTGACGTTGCGGGTTGAGCCGGTTAACGACGTGCCGATGGCGGTCGCGGACTCGTCGACGACCAATGAAGACGCGATTTTGACCGTCCTGGCGGAAACGGGGTTACTTAGCAACGACACTGATCCGGAAGGATCGCCGTTAAGCGTTGTCGCTGCCCAGGGCAACCCTGAACTTGTCGGTATCCGGTTCGACCTGGAGAGCGGGGCTTCGGCCGCCGTGACTTCGACAGGTGCCTTTGTCTATGACCCGGGAGACGCGTTCGACTACCTGAGTAACGGCGAGTTCGCCGAGGATTTCTTCGAGTACACCGTCGCCGATGCGGGAGGCGCGACCTCGGTTGGGCGCGTCACGATCACAGTGAGCGGTCTGGATGACGCCCCGGTAGCGGAAAGGGATCTGTTTGAGACCGGGGAGAATACCTCGGTCATCAGGTCTGCCGAAGATGGCCTGCTCGCCAATGACCGTGATCCCGACCGGGCCGATGAAGGCCGGCTTGAGGTGGTTGGGGTGAACGGCGACAGCGCGCAGATTTCGCCGCCGATCGACAATACCGATCTAACACCGGTGGTTGTGCGACTCGACAGCGGGGCAAATGTCGCGGTGCGGGCGGACGGCAGTTTCCAATATGACCCCCTGCATGCGTTTAATCACCTCGACGACGGTGAGACGGCCGTCGATTCGTTTACCTACACGGTGGCTGATCCCGGTGGGTTGCAGACAACCCAGTTTGCGCGGATCAGTTTGATGGGTGAAAACGACGGGCCGACGGCGGGCCAGGACGTCTATGAGATCCTGAGCGACGAGACGCTTTCGCCGGGCATCGAGGCCGGTCTGTTGGCCAATGATGCAGATCCGGAGGGGCATTCATTTGCGCTCACGACCACGCCCGTCGTTGACGTTGAGCATGGGACGCTGCAGATCTTCGATGACGGCTCATTTGAGTACGTACCGGACGCGGGCTTCACCGGCACAGACAGTTTTGTCTATCAGATCACGGACATCAGCGGTGCATCGAGCAACGGCAACGCGCTGATTCGCGTCGGCGTCGACAATATCGGGCCCATTGCTGGTGACGACAGCTATGTGGTGACACAGGGAACGACCTTTGAGATCGCTGCCGCGGACGGCGTGCTTGCCAACGATTCTGACCCCGACGGCGATGCGCTGAGTGCGGAGATTGTGACATCGGCAGTTCACGGGATTCTGGTGCTGTCAGCCGATGGGGCTTTTAGTTACACCCCGGAGCCGTCCTTTGTCGGCTTCGATACATTTACCTACCAGGTGAGTGACGGTAGTGGCGGCATTGCGGATGCCAGCGTCACACTGGAAGTGTCGCCGAATGCGCCACCGGTGGTGACGGCGCCTGTTTTAGTCCATGTCAGCCAGGACGATCCGGTCACAGACGTCGACCTGCTTGCCAATAGCTCAGACGATAACAGCGATCCGCTGTCGGTCGTGTCGGTGGTCACGAGCGGGGATGCCTCGGGCATCGTCATCAGTGGTAGTACGGCGACCGTCGATCCCGCCGCTTATAGCGGGCTGAGTGACGGACAGACGGAAACGATTGTCGTGACCTATCAGGTCACTGACGGTGCGACCCCTGCGGACACGAGCGCGACCATTGTTGTGACCGGAGCCAATGATGCGCCGACGACTGCGCCTGCTTCGGTCACGACTCCGGCGAATACACCCACCAATGTCGATGTCTCGGTCCATGTCAGTGATCCTGATGTGGGTGATCTGCTGACTTTCTCGTTGGTGACAGGCGTTGCCAACGGATCCCTGGCGATTGGCGCAGGCGGTGTTTTTAGTTATTCGCCGAACCTTGGCTTTGCCGGCGTCGACAGTTTTGATTATCGCGTCACTGACAGTGCGGGCGATACGGCCGTTGGCACGATCAACGTGACGGTGTTGCCCGAACCCTTGTCGGCGGGGAGTGACCTCTATACCGTCGCCGAAGACGCGAACCTGAATATCCCCGTCGGTACCGGGGTGCTGGCGAACGATATAGGCAGTGGTTTGACCGTTGCGGGGTCGACGACGCCGGCACATGGTACCGCGGTCGTCAACGCAGATGGTTCTTTCACCTATATTCCTTCGTCCGATTACAACGGCAGCGACAGTTTTCAATACACCCTGCAGGACTCAATCGGCCAGTCTGTGACCGGGCTGGTGACGATTACCGTGACGCCGGTTCAGGATGCGCCGACGTCGGTCGCTGACGTCGGAGCTGTCAGCGCCACCGGAACAACAACGTTCAACTTACTGGGTAACGATTCCGACGCCGATCTCGATCTGATCAACGTCGTGAGCGTCGAGTCGGGTGTGACGCCGAGCGTGCCATTTGCCGTGACGAGCGGCGCGCTGGTGACGTTCGAAACCAGCGGATCGATTATCTACGATCCAAACGGTGCGTTCGATGCCCTCGCTCCTGGGGCGACCAGCGTCGATTCGTTCAGTTACGTTGTCACCGACGGTATCGACACAACATCGGCGACGATCTCCATTACGGTGACCGGGGTCAACGATGCGCCAACAGTGACGGTGCCGGGCGCTCAAGTGGTTAATGAAGACGCCAGTATTCTCTTCACGGGTGGCCTTGCCATCGGCGCTTCGGACATTGATGGATCGATCTCGTCGGTTCAGGTGACTGCGCTGAACGGCACGTTGTCTGCTACCGGGCCAGCGGCGATCAGCGGAGACTCTACTTCATCGATCATGATGTCGGGTTCGCAGGCCGACGTTCTGGCGACCCTCGCCAGTCTAAGTTACATGCCGACACCGGACTACTTCGGTGCCGACACGATCATAGTCGTTGCCAGCGATGATCTGGCGGCGACCGGCTCGGACACGATTCCCGTAACGGTCAGTCCAATTAACGATTCGCCGGTATTTGGTGGATTGAATCTGCTGTCGCCAGTCACCATCGGCGATGCGAACCCCGCGGGACAGTCAATCGGATCGGCGCTATTGGGTTCATCGGATATAGACGGTTCGATTGCCGGTTTCGCGGTGATTGGCATTCAGGACAACTCGGTGAGCGACGGTGTCTGGGAATACAGTTCCGATGGCGGAACGACATGGACGGCGATACCTCTGACGGTAGACGATGCTGGCAGTGCACTTGCGCTGGATGCATCGTCTTTTATTCGTTTCATACCAGCTGTATCGACCATTCAGAGTTCGGCACTGGGTCTCGATGTCAGGTTGCTCGACGATACCTATTCATCGTTTAGCGACAGCACGATCCCCAACGATGTCCTGGTTGATACCTCGGTGACCGGCGGTGACAGCGGTGTCTCGACCGCGAGCCACTCTTTCAGTTTGAATCTCGACAATGCCACGTTGACGACGATCGGCGCCGGGACGTTCAGTACGCCGGGGATCTGGGACCTGGGCGCGGTCCCGGATTCTAATGACGCTGTAGTGATCGACCACACGGTGACCAATACCGCCACCGCCACAATCGTTGATCTGACCGTGAATTCGACAGGGGATCTGCAGCTGGACGGGGATTTGACGTCTAATGGCAGCGTTCAGGTTTCTTCCGGTGTCCTGCGCGTTAGCGCGGCTCGCACCCTGACACTGGCAGGCGGCGGCAACTTCACCAACACGATGGGTACCCTGGCCGGGCTCGGCAGTTTCAATCTGCTGGCCGCATCGACAGTCATTAACGACGGCGCGATTGATCCTGGCAATACAACGACGCTCACCGGAACGCTGACGATTTCGACGGGCAATCTTCAGCAAACGACGAATTCGGCGTTGAACATCGAGACGCTGGCCAATGGCAGTAACGATACGCTAGCCGTTTCGGGCAACTACGAAATCGATGGCACCTTGAATCTCGACTTTTTGGGTACCGAGGCCAATGGCGACAGTTATACAATCGTGACCTTTGCGTCGAGTACGGGTTCACAGTTCAGTACCGTCAATGCCACAAACCTTGACGCGGGCCTCAGCTATTCCATTCAGTACAACTCGACCGACATTACGGTCACCATTCAACCGGCCATTGCTGACTTTGATGGCGATGTCGATGGGGACTGGAACACGGCGGCAAACTGGGTTGGCGATGTTGTGCCAATGTCTGGATACAACGTGGTCATCGATGGCTTCGCGGTCGATTATTCGAGCGGAACCAGCGATGTCGCCAGTCTGAATCTGACTAACAGCGCATCCCTCACCATTAGTGGAGGGGACTTGACCCTGACCGGCGAAGCCGGTTCTGTCATCGACGCAAGTTCGTCGCTGTCGATCTTGCCCGGTGGCACATTCGCGTCGACCACCACGGGCACCAGCACCCTTGTTGTGAATGGCGCATTGGATGTGGCCGGAACGACAACCTTGATCCAGACCCTGGACAACGGCGGTACGGTGACGATCGATAACGGTGCTGCCAATGCGAACGGTGTGTTTACAACGGACGGCATCACCAATCAGGCCGGTGCACTGTTTGTCCTCGATAACGCCAGTACTGGGAATCATCGCGGCCAGATCATCCAGAACGGACCTGCTTTTCAGAACGCCGGCACTTTTCAATCGCTGGATACTGGCGGCGGCATGACGGCCACGACCTATCATCTGGTTAACGGCTCGTTCACCAATCAGGCGACGGGTACGTTGGATGTCGATGCAAACCTGCAGTTCGATAACGCGATCATGGATCTGTCCGCCGGCACTGTCGATGTGGCTGCCGGCGCCGAACTACTTTTTTCAGGTGGTTCCACTGTCGATTGGGGTGCTTCCAACCTGACAGGGGCGGGCGTTGTCAATGTCACTAGTGGCGGCACCATGACGTTTAACAATTCTTTTGCGCTGACAGCATCGACACCTACCTTCGATCTTGGCAACAGCGCCGTCAATCTCACGGGCACCGGTACCCTCACGATTGGGTCGGGTGCGGATCTGAGGTTAAGTGACACTGATTCCGTGAACGTTCCGCTGGTTGTTTCCGCGGGCGTACTCTCCGCCGAAGGTGGATCCAACACCGTCGGCGGTACGGTCACGCTCAATGCTGCGGGCGCGATCGAGGTTCACGCGATCAACGGCGCCAATGGGTCCCTCACTGTCGCCGCGGGCTTTGTCAATGATGGTCTCGTGTTGCTGGAGCAGTCCGGTACACAGACGGAAAATGCGACGCTGGTGATCAGCGGGGCACCGGTGCTGACCAACAACGGCACCTTCCAGACGAACAATGTCGGTGGCGCCGCCGCTGTGCAACATCAGTTTGGTGGCGATCTGGTCAATGGCGTTGGCGGCGTCATCGACATCAACGAAAGCCTGTTCCTGCAGTTTGGCAGTTCGCTTGATGCAGCGAACGGCGCGCTGGATGTGTTGACGGGCAAGACGCTGACACTGAGCTCATCGAGCCTGACCGTCGGCGCCGGTACGGCGTTGTCAGGGGCTGGAACCATTGCGTTCACCGGAACGGGTGGTATCGCACTCGCGAGTGCTTTCAGCCTGGGGGCTTCAACGCCGGAGTTTGACCTGTCCGCCGGCACTGTATCGATCACCGGGACGGGGCCGTTTGATATCGAGTCCGGTAAGGACTTCACACTAAATGGCAGTGATTCGATTGCGGCCACGATACAGACCAACGTCAGTGGTGTACTTGATGCCCAACAATCGGGCAACGCTGTTGATGGCACACTGCTGATCAATCCGGCGGGTTCCCTGGGCGTTATTGGCACCGATGCCGCCAATGCCGCGCTGACTGTCATGAATGCCTTTATCAATGACGGTGAGATTTTGCTGGATTCCACGGCGACGGCATCGTCCAACAACGCGACACTCACTGTCTCGAGTGGTTCGATTACCAACAATGGGGTCTTTGTCAGCGAGTACACGGGTAGCGGGTTTACACCGGAGCACAGTTTCAGCGGTACTCTGGTCAACGGTGCGTCCGGTATCGTCGACATTCATCAGAACACTCGCTTTGTATCGGGCAGTGCGCTCGATGTCTCGAACGGCTCGCTGTATGTCGATGGCAATGCCTATTTGTTGCTGGTTGGCTCCAGCTTGTCCCTGGGTTCGGGGACCACTCTTGGCGGTGTTGGAACGATCTCATTCAGCAGTGGTGGCACGCTCAATCTTTCGGGCGTTGTGTCGTTGGGGTCGGACGCTCCCGTGTTCGATTTCAGCAACACGAATGTCACGGCGACAGGTACCGGCACGTTGACTATCCCGTCGGACCGAGAGGTCGAACTCAATGCGGGGGAGATCCTCAACGTCGATCTGGATATCGAAGGCCGCCTGGTCATCAAGGGTGCGACCAATCAACTCAACGATTCCATTACGCTGGACCCAACCGGCAAGCTCGAGATTCTAGCGGTCAGCGGTGCCAATGCGGATGTGACATTGCCAACCGGTTTCACCAACAACGGCATCATCTTGTTGGACAACCAGGATAATACGTCCGATCACTCGACGTTGACTTTGACAGGCGGCGTCATCCTGAACAACGGGACCTTTAGTTCGTTAAATACCGCGGGTGGCACCGGTGTTCATCAGATCAACGGGGACCTTGGCGGTACCGGCGCCTTCGAGTTTGCCACGGATACCATCTTTCTGAGTGGGCACGTACTGGACGCGGGGTCTGCTTCGCTGGATGTCCATTCAGGTGCCACGCTGACGTTCACCGCGGGCACCTTGCGTCTCGGCAGCGGCACACTGTTGAGCAGTGACGGGACCTTCAATTTTACGGGCGTGTCGACGGTCGATCTGACGGGTAACGTCACACTGGATCACAATTCCCCGACGTTTGAGCTAAGTAACGGTGATGTCACATTTACCGCGACCAGTGTGCAGACGCTGACTCTGGCGGAGAGTGCAACGCTGAGCCTGTCGGTGAACGATACCATCACCGTGCCGACGACCAGTAATGGCGTTATTCATGTGCTGGGGGCAAACAATAGTATTGACGGTTCGTTTGTCATGGGTGCGAGCGGTGTGCTCGAGCTGCAGGCCGATGCCACCAATGCGGTTCTGGATCTCGCTAACAACTTCACCAATGCCGGAACGGTCATTTTCGATGAATTGAGCAATACGACGAATGCCGCGACGCTGACCGTTAACTCGGGGACGGGGACCTTCATCAACAATGGCGAATTGTTTTCAAAGGCCTCCCTGGGTGGCAACAAGACCAACACATTGTCGGCAACGCTCACCAACAACAGCTATATCGAGGTCGCAGAAAGTCTGGCAGTTTCCTCGTCGGGTGCGCATCAGAACAACGCATCGATTCATATCGATGCTGGCGAGACATTGTCTGTTTCCGGAACCTCATTCGTCAGTTCGTCGGCTGGCGTGATTACGGGTACAGGCGTGCTGGACGAAACCGGCCTCAGTGGCGCATTCACGAATAACGGTACGCTGGATCCAGGTACTGACTCAACGATCGGCACGCTGTCAATTACGGGCGATGTTGATCAGAACTCGACCGCAACGCTGGTCATCGATGTCCAGTCGGTGGCAACTCACGATCAGCTGGTCGTGAGCGGTGCCTACGACCTTGTGGGCAGCTACGACATTCGGTTCCAGTCGAATCCGGGCGTTAGCTCGTTCACCATCGTCAATGCGGGATCGGTCACCGTCGCCGGCGGGACCTCCGTGATTCATAATCTCTCAGGTGGTTATTCTGTGTCGTTGGGCACGACCACCTCCACCGTCTCGGTCAATATTGTTGCCGACGGATTTGAACTGACGTCGATAGGGAATGGACTGTTTAGCACCACAACGCCATGGGGTGGTGGACCCCCAATCAGTACCGATGATGTGCGTATCGTCAATACGGATGTTGTGGACTACACGAGCACGGTTACTCAAACGGTCAATTCTGTTTCTGTTGAAGACACGGCAACGCTTGATGTTCAGGGAAATCAACTGACTTTGACCGATGTGTCCCGGACCAACGCAGGGACAACCCTGGCGTTTTCGCAGGGCGGTTTCGTGGTCAACAATCTGTTAACCGTCGATGGGCAGTTTAACTGGACTGGAGGAGTGCTGAGTGGGTCGGGGAACGTCGTTGTCAATGGCCAGGCAACGATTGACCTTGGCAATACCCATACGCTCAATACAACGCTGGAATTGCACGGTACCAGCACGATCATTCCCCAGGTGTCGCCTAAAACGCTTACGGGAACGGGGTCGATTGACAACCATGGCAACCTGACGATTGAAGATCAGGTCACCGTTAATCCACTGTTCTCGAACCAGGTGGGCGGTGTGGCGATCTTTCAGGCCAATGGCAGCAACGCCATCTTTACCCTGGCGGATACGGGATCGTTGGTTAACGATGGTGTTCTGGCCTTGAACAACTCTGAGGCAGTGTCTCGCAATGTGACACTCAATATCTCGTCGGCAATGGTTACCAACCACGGGACCATTGAGTTCAACAACACGGGCGGCGGGGGTGGTAATCGTGTCCTTGATACCGCTGCAGGATCAACGCTACTGCACAACGGCACCATTGATGTGAATCATAGTGGCGAGATCGATATTGCTGGCTTGGCCGAACTGGACGCTGAAAATGGCAAGTTTGACGTGTTGGGTGGCACGGTACTGACGCTGGAAGGTAACACTGGCGGCACGCTTAAGCTCGGAACCAATACCGATTTCACGGGCACGGGCACCATCAGCTTGTCGGGCTCGATGACCGTGACCATCGATGCCTTCCTGGACCTGAAACATGTGTCGATTACGTCCAACGGTGCCTCGGCAACGACGATCCAGGATGATGCCGGACTGTCTGACCTGGTGATCTCGTCGTCGCTCGAGCTTGATTCCAACGACGCTATCTCGAGCAATGTATCGACCGTCATCAAGTCGGGTGGCGAGCTGATACTGTCCGGCGGGGATGTGGATGTTAACGGACAGGTGTTCGTCGAGCCCGGCGGCCAGCTCATTCTCACTGGCTCGGTCGGTGGCGCGCAGTCAAAATCGTTCGCTTTTCCGATCAACAATGAAGGATCGATGACCTTTGATGTGGCGTCGACCGGTGTAGCCGATTTCAACCGGCTTGAATTCTCGGGCACGTTTACTAATGTCGGTACGTTCACCGTGACCGACAGTGGGCTGGCATCCACCGCCCACAATATTGTGCTGGGTACGTTCGTTAACCAGGGTGCGGTCAATATCGAGCATAGCCTGGAATTCGGCAATACCGGTACAACGGTCCACTCCAATACGGGTACGATGGTGATTGATACCGGTCAGACATTGGTTCTCGCTACCGGAAACGATTTCGAAAACTCGCCGGATGGGCAGATCAAAGGACATGGTTCGATCTCGGTCTCGAGCACAACCCTGTTCAAGAATTCCGGCACTATTTCTCCCGGCGATACCTCCACAGCCATCGGCACCTTTAACATTTCAAATACCGGAACCGGGGCGACCACATTCACTCAGCTGTCGACACTGGAGATCGAGGTGGACGGGACCAATGGTGCCGGTGTGGTGGGCGGTCACGACCAGTTGACGGTTCAGGGGGCGTTTACCGAGCGCGGTCGGATCAATGTAACCACGAACTATGCGCCGACCGTGGCCGATTCCGTGATCATCGTTTCGGTGATGGGCGGGTTCCTCGGCGGGTTCGATGAGATCGCAGGCCGTGATGTCAGCAGCTCGATTGTGTGGGACGCTGAGGAGATGGTTTCGGCGACCGAAACTCTCGCGTTGACAGCGGTCGCCGTCGACAACACCGGAACCTTCACTGCGGGTACGGACATCATCGCGGGTACGGGCGGTGCGGATGTCCTGCTTGGTGGGGACGGGAATGATCAGATCACCGGCCTGGGTATGGACGATATTGCTTTTGGGCAGGGCGGCGATGACTACATGGAAGTGGACACCAACATTGCTACGGTTGATGGCGGTAGTGGCGTTGATACGCTGGTCATGACCGATATGACGCAGGATTTAACTTCTGACGGTTATGGTTTCGTTGGCTATTCGATAGAGAATTTTGAGATCTGGTCCCTGCGCGATGCTCCTGGCGCACAAACGTTAACCCTTGATATGGGCGCAATCTACGCCGTGGTTGACGGGGCAAACGACCTGACAGGCATCAATAACTCGCTGGTTGTGATCGGTTCGGTCGGTGACAAGGTGGTGCTGGACGGCGACTTCATGAGTAACGGTACGGCGTTTCACGATGCGGGCGATGGCAATGAAGAGTTCAAGATATTCACCCATATCGAAGGCAACGTCTCACTGTATCTCGACCAGCATACTGAGCTCGAAGTTCTGCGCACCGATGGCTCGGTGATTCGTTATGGTGGTTCCGGCGATGACGTATTGCTCGGTGTGAATGCAAAAGCGGATGAGCTCGATGGCAGGATCGGCAACGACACGCTTGACTACGAGGTTGGGGACACGCTGGTTGACGGCGGCACCGGACTGGATACTGCAATCCTGCTGGAAGATTCGATTGATCTGTCAGGGGTCGTGAACCTGGTGAATATCGAGCGGCTCGATATGGAGAATGGCGGCAGCGACACGCTGAATCTCAACGTGGCCGATATTCTCGACATTGTCGGCGACAATCAGCTCGATATTCTTGGTGTTGGCGAGAGCGGCGCGACCGATGGTTACCAGAAAATTCTGATCGACGGTGACATGACCGACGTGCTGAATCTTGAAGGTTTCGACATGACCGCGATCTCGGGCAATGCGACGCCGACCGGGTTCACGTCAACCTATACGCCATTTGACGCATTGGGTGACAGCGAGATGTACATCAGCTTTATCGATACCAGCAACATGGTGGAAGTACTGGTCCACACTAATCTGGTGGACGATGATCCACTGCTCTAACCGCCGGTTTCCCTGACCCACACGTTTTGCAGCAACTTCAGGTATCCCGTTGGCATCAGCCGTTCCAGCCATGCGGCAATGCGTGCATCTCGTCCCACCAGAATCTGCAATTTGTTTCTGCGAACGCCACGAAGAATTTGCTCCGCCGCCTGGTTAGCCGTCAATCCCGCGAAATCGTCGAACCGTGTAATAAATTCCTCCCGGGTAGGCGATGAGTTTTTCGGTGGTACGTACTTGGAGTCTCGGACGATATTTGTTTTGATGCCGCCCGGTTGTACACAGCTGACGTGGATACCGGTGTCTTCCAGCTCGGCGTTGAGTGCATAGGTAAAACCGCGTACCGCGAATTTTGAGGCGTTGTACGCGGACTGGGTCGGCACGGCGATGGTGCCGAAGATGCTGGAGGTATTGACGATATGCGCCTCGTCCACCTGCTTCAGGTATGGCAGGAAAGCCTTGGTACCGTAGACCACGCCCCAGAAGTTGATCTGCATCACTCGTTCCAAGTCGTCGTAGTCGTAGTGCTCGACGGTATCGGTGACAGAGATACCGGCATTGTTGAAGATCATGTGCACGCAACCGTGTTCGGCTACGGCCGTATCGGCGAACTGTTCAACTTCTTTCCTGCTCGCCACGTCAGTCACATGAGCGGTGACCTTGACCGGCGTTTTGATCATGTCAGCGGTTTCAACAAGAGTGGTTTCGCTGACGTCTGCCAACGCAAGGTGACAGCCCTGGTTTGCCAGCGAGAGGGCGAGGGCGCGCCCCATGCCGGAACCGGCGCCGGTGATGGCTGCCACCTTGCCCGCAAACTGCTTCATGCGTTCACCTGAACCTGGCGTAGCTTTCGGCTATCTCCCTGGCGTACGGTTCGACCGTCACGATCAAAATATTCCAGGATTTCAATACAGAGATTGCGACCCAGACCGGAGGCATCCCGGAACTGACGCACTGATATCTCGCCACCATTGGCGTCCACTGTTTCACGGACCAGGGTGAACAGGTTTTCGATGGCGTTGGGTAAAAAGAAGTGGCGAGGAGAAACCTGTATCAACAGGCCATGGTATCGACAATGATCCAACAGCCGGGCAACGGTGGCCACCGGGCGTTGCAACTTTGAGGCAATGTCATGCAGTGAAGGCGGATTCGAGGGCGTTTCCTGGAGCAGGCGTTCGACCTCTCGCCACAGGTCTGCCAGTGACGGGTCCATCATGGCTCGCCTGCCGGCGGGCTGGTACTTGCCGCCTTGATGCTCGATCAACTGTTCGCGTGAAAAACGCCTGAGCAAATGATTCAGAAAATCGGGCGACAGTTTCCTGTTGAGTCCCTTGTGGATATCGGCCACGTGGGCACCGGATTCAATGGGGTGTTCTGCCTGCCATCGGTGGATGAAACCAACCACTTCCTGTTTGATGGCGTCGAGCTGGCTGGCATGAATGGCGGTGTTACCGATAATGTGTCCGCCGCAGTCTGCCAGCAGCGCAGCGACGATGTCCTCCTGACTGGTTTCCGACTGAACAAACTCGGCCCAGTAAAAGCCGCTGGATGAGTGGTTGAGGAGATTTTCGATACGATCCCGGAGTGATTTGCCTTGTAAGTGATGCAGCTGGTCCAGTCGTTGTTGATGGTTTCTGCCTCGTTGTGGCGCAAAGGGATCGATCACCTGGCCGCCACCGATGGTTGCATCAGCGGCCTGCGTGCGAAGGATAAAACGATCATGACGCCAGACATTCAGCGGGCGTGCCAGGATCAACTGGACGAGGCCGGATTCCCCCGGTTTGATCACCTTGCGGTCCAGCATGGCCACTCTTGCGGTGACATGACTGGCAGCGGTGTGGAAGTGGACGGGCATCCAGTGGCGAACCGGGGCGCTGCCTTCGAGAATGCGAAGCTGGACATCGATTCGGCGAGTGGTCTCTGTTTTCCTCGACGTCACCCAGTGACCCCGGCTGATTTCGTTGGCCTGGACCGGTCCCCTGAGGTTCAATGCGAGCCGGTCGCCGGCATGACCCGTGTCCGCTGTGACATTTTGACGATGGATACTTCGAATATGCGCAGGGTGGTTGTCAGGTGACAGCCACAGCGCATCTCCTGTGTTGATCTGGCCGTCGAAGACCGAACCCGTTACCACGAGGCCCGCACCCTTTAGTGTGAATGCGCGATCGATGGCGAGACGAAATATCCCATCGCCGGACCTGGACTCAATCCGGGCCGCGCTTGCTTCGATCAATTGTTTCAGCTGCCGGATACCAGCCCCGGTCTCACCGGAGGTGGCCAGAACCGGCGCGGATGCCAGTGAGGTTTCGTGCACCAGTTCGGTGACTTCACGTCGAACTTCAGCAACCCTGGCGGGATCGACCAGATCGGTCTTGGTAATCACAATCCAGCCCCGGGACACGCCGAGCAGGTCCAGAATCGCCAGGTGTTCCCGTGTCTGGGGCATGGGTCCGTCATCCGCGGCGACGGTCAGCAGCGCTGCATCGATGATCGAAACACCTGACAGCATGTTGGCAATAAAGCGGATGTGTCCCGGTACATCGATAAAGCCAACGCGATGGCTGCCAAAGTCGGTATAGGCGAAGCCGAGATCAATGGTGAGCCCCCGCGTCTTCTCTTCTTCCAGCCGATCTGTCTCGATCCCGGTCAGCGCGTGCACGAGACGTGTCTTGCCGTGATCAACGTGCCCCGCGGTGGCGACAATCATGACAGCGTTAACTGCGCCAGCTGCCGGATGAAATCGTCGCTCGACTCGATCGTTCTGACATCGAGGACAATTGTGCCGTCACTGATGCGACCGATCACCGGCACCGGTAATTCTCGAAGGGTTTTCGCGATGCGCTGCAGTTGCTGTTCGCTGCCGGGTTTGATCGTGAGTCCGAATCCAGGTAACAGGTCAGTGGGGAGTGCGCCGCTACCAATCTGGCCGTCACAGGGAGATACGGTGACCCGGATGTCATCGCCAAGTGCTTTCGCCAGGTGCGGTTCAATATCCCGGGCGGTCTGCTCGATCTGCTCTGCCGGTCTCGTTAGCAGGCGGAGGGTGGGCAATCTCTGCGGCAGGGTTTCCGGGTCCCGATACAGTTTGAGCACCTCGTGCAGGGCGGCGATGGTGAATTTGTCGACGCGAAGGGCGCGCTTGATCGGGTTGGCACGCAGCTGTTCGATGAGATCTCGTCGACCGACGACGATACCGGCCTGCGGTCCGCCGAGTAGTTTGTCGCCACTAAAAGTCACCAGGTCGGCACCGTTTGCGAGCGCTCCCTGTACGGTGGGCTCCCGGGGCAGGCCAAAACGTGACAGGTCCGTCAGCGTGCCGCTGCCGAGGTCAATGACCAGGGGCAGTTCGGCTTCGTGTGCGATGGCAGCGATGTCCGACTCCTGAGCCTCGTGGGTAAATCCTCTGATCTCATAGTTGCTGGTATGCACTTTCATGATCAGGGCCGTCTGTGGACTGACGGCATCTGCGTAGTCACGGGCATGGGTACGGTTGGTGGTGCCGACTTCTTTCAGCTCACTGCCGGCGCGCTGCATGATATCCGGGATTCGAAAGGAACCACCGATCTCAATCAGTTCGCCCCGCGATACCAGCACCTGCTGTCCCTGGGCGAGGGTATTGAGCACCAGGAGTACGGCCGCCGCATTGTTGTTGACGACCGTTGCTGCCTCGGCACCGGTGATTTCCATGACAATGGATTCGATGTGCCGGTCGCGATCGCCCCGCGCAGCGGTTTCAAGGTCGAATTCGAGGTTACTTGGATTGCGCGCGACGGCGGTAATGGCGGCGAGCGCATTTTCGGGCAAGGAGGCACGGCCGAGATTTGTGTGCAGCACGGTGCCAGTCAGGTTATAGACGGTGGTCAGTGGAGCTGTATCCTGATTCACGAGGTGATCACTGACACTTGCCAGGATATCCGTATCGGCAGGTATGGCGGCTGCCGGATTCGATCGAATATGGTTGAGCGTCAGTCGAATCGCCTGCTTGACGGGTTCGCGCCCGAACCGGGAAATGAGGGGTTGAGCAGCACTGGCACCAAGCAGTCGGTCTACCGAAGGAAGCGAGGCCAGTGTCCGGTCGCCCATTTCACTGCGTCGCCCGGGCCAGTTGTATCGCTTGTTGTAGCGGACCGAGCCTCCTGATCCAGGGATCGATCCTGAGTGCCCTGGTCCGCATCCACTCATTCATGGCGGCGGTAGCGGACGCCTGGTCAGGATAGATGTCGAGCAGCAGGACATACAGCACGTCATCGCCGGATTGAATTCGTGCGTAGAGCGGCGATTCGATGCCGTTCGTGTTTGCATAGGCAATGATGTCGGCTTCGTTATCCAGGGCGATTAGCTGGACGGTAAAGAAATCCGCCGGCGCACTGAGCAACGGGTTGTCTTCGATGGAGGCGGGCAGGGGATCGCTCGCCACCGGCCAGGGATTCGGCTCTGGTGCAGTTGCCATTGGCGTCTCGGGATTGCGGGGTTCCGGCTGAATGGTTTTTACCAGCGTCAGGTCACGGGCCTTGCGACACTCCCAGACCTCTTCGGACTGACCGTAACAATACCAGCGGGTCGGCTTGGTCTGGTCCGTGTCCAGCAATCGCGTTGCATTTCGTTCCCGCTCGTTTTCGGGGTTGCGTAGCAGGCCGCAGCCGCTGACGACACAACTGACGGCGAGCAGCAGAACAACGATGCGGATAAAAGGGGTAGTGGAGTGCTCCACTCGGGATAGAGTTGTGCGACTTTTCATGGCGTGCATTCAATCATAGCTGTTGGCGGTGGGGAAACAGGCCGAAAATTCCGCCTGTGTGCAGAAAAACAATATCTTCGCTGTCGGTGAACTGCCCCCGATTCAATTCGGTTAACAATGCATCGAAAGCCTTGCCGGTATAGACCGGGTCGAACACAACGCCTTCGAGGCGAGCTACCCGTCGAATTGTATCGTAGACGTGTGGGGCCGCTTCTCCGTATCCTGGTCCGACATGCCCGTCGATGACGTTGATCGGCAGATTCGATGGATCAAGCTGGTGTTCGTAGCGGCGCTCCCAGCTCGCAATGTCCGCACTGATCTTGTTAATAAAGTAGGCTTCGTCATCGCACACATTAAAGGCAACCACCTGCGAACCGAGACCATGCAGCGCGCGGCCGACGATCAGACCGCCGAGTGTCCCGCCGGAGCCGGTGGCTGAAACGATATAATCGGGTTCGATGCCAAGCTGACTAAAGTCATTGGCCAGTTCGCGGGTGGCATTGACATAACCCCAAAGGCCGATTTCGTCGCTCGCCCCGGTGGGGATGCAGAAGGGCGTTTCATCCAGGCTCCGCCATCGTTCTGCTTCCTCCGCAAATATTTCATCGACACGTCGCCATTCGTCCATAGTCAGGAATCGAACCTCGGCGCCAACCAGGCGATCCAGCATCAGGTTGCCGTCCGGGTCTTCGGGTTGTCCCCTCAGTAGCAACTGGCATTTGAGGCCGAGTTGCGCGGCGACGATGGCAGTGACACGGCAATGGTTGGATTGAACGCCGCCGCAGGTAATCAGCGTCGTCGCACCCTCGGCCAGCGCCTGGGCGACGGAGTACTCCAGTTTGCGCAGTTTGTTGCCGCTGGCGGCAGTTTCGGTCAGGTCATCCCGTTTCAGCCAGATGCGGGGGCCACCCAGTTCACCCGATAGTCGATCCAGGGGAACGAGAGGTGTTGGCAGACGTGCCAGCTTGATCCGCGGTGCTTCCTTCATGACTTGAGGGAAATGACATACCGACCGGACAGGGTCATGGCAACAGTGTCGTTGACCATGACGCGAGGTGTGAGGATGAGCGATGCCCGGCCATTGTCCCGCAGGGTCTGTTCACAGGATTTCCAGGCGTCCGGCAACTCGCAGATGCAATCGAACGGCTCGTAGACCGGTGCCTTGAAACTGACATCGCCGTTGGCGATCACCGTGTTCGAGTCGCCTTCGAACTGCGCCAGGGAAAGCTGGATCAGTCCCCATCCGGCGAGTGCCGCGATCGAGAACAGGCTGCCGCCAAAACCCGAGCCCTGGTGGTTGGTGTTGGGCGCCAGGGGTGCGGTCAGCACCAACCGGTCATCCTGCCAGGACTTGACCCGCACTCCGAGGTGTTCGGAGATCGGAATAAGAGAGCGATACGCTGCCTCCAGGCTCTCGATGTCGGTGATTTTATTTGCGTCGCTCAATGATCCATGCACTGCAGTTGTGTGCGCGTCAGCATACAATATTGGCGGCAAACTTGGGGAGAAGGGCATTGTTGTATCGGGTCGCAGGCGTTCTTTTGCTGTTGGTCGGCGTGGCCGGGTGCCAGGAGACTGGCCAGATAGTGTTCACGGGCCAGACCATGGGCACGACCTACGTGGTCAAGGTGGTGGCGGAGGAGGTTGATCGCGATCGGCTTCAGACCGAAATCGATGCCCGGCTGGTGGCAGTTAACGATGCCATGAGTACCTATATACCGACCTCGGAGATCTCCCGGTTCAACCAGGCGCCGGTTGGCGAGTGGTTCCCTGCATCGGCGGGGCTGATCGAAGTCGTCAGGCTGGCTCAGGACATCCATTCGCTGTCAGCCGGCCGCTACGATGTGACGATTGGACCGCTGGTTAATCTCTGGGGTTTCGGGCCGACGCCAACGGATGACATGGAGGCGCCCTCGGCCGGGGCCATCGCAGAGACGATGTCAAAGGTCGGTATGAATCACCTGCGTATTCGGGACGATGCCCTGATGAAGGATGTCCCGATTTATCTCGATCTGTCATCGGTGGCCAAGGGCTATGGTGTCGATCAGGTAGCGACCGTGCTCGACGCGCATGGACTATCCAACTATCTGGTGGAGATCGGCGGCGAGTTGCTTGCCCGGGGCATGAATGAGCGTGATACCTATTGGCGGGTGGCAGTCGAACGACCGGAGCTGGGTCCCCGGAGTGCGGTGACCGCGATCGAACTGGTCGATGAGGCGATTGCGACCTCGGGCGATTACCGAAATTACATTGAGATCGACGGGACACGTTATTCACATTTGATTGATCCAGCCACTGGCGAACCAATCCATCACAACCTGGCGTCCGTAAGTGTTATTGCACCCACCACGGCTCTCGCCGATGCATTCGCGACGGCCATATTTGTGATGGGCGCCGATGAGGGGCTGGCGCTGGCCGAGGCGCAGGGATTGCCTGTTTTTGTTATCATCAAACAATCTGACGGATTCGAAGTACGGCATTCGTCCGCGTTCGAGGACTACCTGTAATGATCGAGTTTGTATTAACGCTGGTGATTATTTTGGCGGTTGTGGCCGGAATGGCAGTTGGCGTCATGAATGGCCGCAAGCCTATCAGCGGCTCCTGTGGCGGCCTGAATTCGCTGGGTGTCGGCGGCGCCTGCGAGATCTGTGGCGGTGACATGTCCAGATGCAAGGAACAGGGTGGTGACAACACCAGCGGGAATTTTTACCGCGCCGAGTAGATCAGCCTGTACTATCAGTCTGCATTCTTAGTTCGTATTCTCCCAGATGGCGCGCCGCTGCTGATAAAACGCATGGCTGGCGTTCATATCCTCAAGAAATTTCGGTAATTCCTGCATCAATAATGCCTGGGGCCCATCGACCAGTGCCTTGCCGGGTTCCGGGTGGAAGTCCACCAGGACCATGTTCGCGCCCGCAACCACGCCCTGGGCGGCGGTATGGGCAACGTCGAGGATATGGTCGCTGGATCGTTCCCGATTGCCCACCGAATGTGAAGGATCGACGCACACGGGCATGCGGGTCAGTCGTTTCACCACCGGCACGTGGGCAAAGTCCACCATGTTCCGGTGTGGCGCACCGGCTGAGCCGTGCATGCCCCGAAGGCAGAAGATGACATTGGAAGTGCCCTCGCTGGCAAGGTATTCCGCGGCGTTCAGGGACTCGTTCAAGGTGACGCCGTAACCCCGCTTGAACAGCACTGGAAATTCCCGCTGCCTGCCGACGTGCTTGAGCAACTCGAAGTTCTGCGTGTTGCGGGTGCCGATTTGCAGCATGACGCCAGTGGGATTTCCGGTTGTCTGCAGCGCCTCGCTGATTTCGTCGATGTGATCTTCGTGTGTGACCTCCATCGCAATCACCTTGATGCCGTATTTGCCGGCTAGTTCGAATACCCATGGCAGACAGGATTTGCCGTGGCCCTGGAATGAATACGGGCTGGTGCGAGGCTTGTAGGCGCCCATGCGGGTACAGACCTGCCCATGCTCCGCCAGGGCACGCATCATCATCTCGACGTGTTCGGGGATATCGACCGCGCATAGTCCGGCGAAAACATGGAAGTTGTCCTGGGTAAACTCGACACCGTTGTATGAGAAGCCGGCACTGCGACGTTCATCCTTGTGCCGTCCCAGTATCCGGTACTCCTCCGAGATCCTGATGACATGATCAACCGCGTTGAATGCCTCGATGGGTTCCTGGTTGACCTTGTGTGTGTCACCCAGCAGATAGATCTCGGTCAATTTTTGTTCAGCGCCTTGCACTTCGTGCTGTCGCAGCGCGATGTTGGGCAGTTGCTCAAGATAGGCGATGACTTCCTTGAACTCTTCACTATCGGTGTCTGTATCCGGATTGAGTATCACGATCATGGTTGAGTGCTCCCTGGGCGCTTCCGACGATCTTCTGCCTGGCGATGAATGATATAGCGCTGAATAAGCTGTTCGTCTTCGTGGGGCAGATCGATGAATCGAGTGCCAATAATGTAACGCTCTGCCTGCTCCGCCAGCCGACAATGGCGGACTTCAGCGAAAGCCATCAGGGCAAGCAATGAATCCCGAAACAGCAGCCTGATGGCAAGATAACTGCCTCGTGGAAGCAGTTCTTCACCGACAAAAGAAATGCCCCCCTGGCTGATCATTGCCGGTGAATTGAAGCTCGTCGGTTCGCCTTCATGGAGGAGGGCAGTCTGGCCGAGCAGCTTCACCTGCCGATTGAGATTCGCGAGGAAGTCACCCAGTGCCTTGTCTTTCAATGCGATCTTTCTCAGCGAATCTTTCGCTTCAAGGTCGAGCCGGTACAGTTCCTTGACCGTTTCGATCGCGCCGGCGGTGCTGAAATATCCCGCCGGATCGGTGTCCAGGTCGGCACCGGATACCAATCGATAGCGGACGTGAATATGATCCGCCAGACGATAATGATCACGTTTGTCGGGTGTCAGCATGAGGCCATTTTAAACAAAGCGCATCGGATCCGGCATTCGTGGTTCAATATAACTGCCATTTTGAGGGGAGACATCGTTGAGCTGGCATTGGTCCATTGCGACCCGGTATACGCGATCGACAGCGCAGGATCGACTGATATCGTTCATGTCACTGATATCGATCATGGGTCTGGTGCTCGGAGTTGCCGTGCTTGTCATCGTGTTGTCGGTGATGAACGGTTTTGAGCGAGAGTTACGCCAGCGGGTTCTTGGTGTTCTGCCTCATGCGGTGGTGTACCAGGACGGGGGTTTCCCTGACTGGCGGACCCTGTCGCAGCAACTGATCGATGTCCCGGGCGTTGAAGCCAGTGCGCCAATCGCCGAGGGGGCAGGGTTGCTGGTTGCGCACGGCGAGATTGCCGGCGTTCAGTTTTATGGCATGGATCCTTTGCTGGAACGGGATGTCTCGATCCTGCACCAGTTCGTGCAGGCGGGAAGCCTCGACGCGCTCGGTTCGGGATCGTTCGCCATCGCCATCGGGCGACGTCTGGCGAGTAGTCTGGACGTCACCGTCGGTGACACTGTGACACTGGTGTTGCCGGATGCCCAGTTGACGCTGGCCGGGCCCCTGCCGCGAACCAGGCGCCTGCAGGTGATGGCGTTGTTCGAGGCGGGCGCAGATATCGATCTTGGTCAGGTGCTCATGCATATTGATGATGCCAACAAACTGCTACGCCGGACGCGGGTAGAAGCGATTCGGTTGCGACTGACAGATCTGTTTGCTGCGCCCGAAGTCGTGCTTGGTATCACGCGACAACATGATGGACTGTACGGCTCAACCTGGATGCGTCGCTTTGGCAACCTTTATGATGCGATCCAGTTGCAAAAGACCACGATGTTCCTGTTGCTGATGATGCTGATTGCGGTGGCCGCCTTTAATGTGGTGTCGAATCTGATCATGACTGTCGATGAAAAGAAATCAGATATCGCCATCCTGCGAACCATGGGCGCGTCGCCGGGGGCTATTATGCTGGTGTTTGTGATTCACGGAGCCCTGATCGGGGCGCTGGGCATTGGCGCGGGCATTGTTCTGGGATCTGTGATCGCGCTGCGAATCGGTGACCTGTTCCCCTTGCTTGAGCGTATGCTCGGAACCGGCTTGATGGAGGAATACTTTATTCAGTACCTGCCGTCGCAGCTGTTGTTGTCTGATGTGTTGCTGGTCGGCGGTATCTCCCTGCTGATCTGTCTTGTGGCGACCCTCTATCCTGCCTGGCGCGCTTCAGTTGCTCACCCCGTCGAGGCGTTGCAATACGATGCCTGATGCAGTCAAGGCAGTGGGCGTGCATCGGCACTATCGTCAGGGAGATCGCGACCTCCACATCCTGCGTGGTATTGATTTGACCGTGGCACGAGGAGAGCGGGTTGCGATTGTCGGCCTGTCGGGCAGTGGCAAGAGTACGCTGTTGCATTTGCTGGGCGGTCTCGATGCGCCGGATTCAGGCACTGTACTCATAGACGGTGTTGACCTTAGTGCGCTGGGACAGGTTGAGCTTGGTCGTCTGCGTAACGTCAAGCTCGGGTTTGTCTATCAGTTTCATCACCTGCTGCCTGAATTTTCCGCGCTTGAAAACGTCACCATGCCGCTACTGATTGCCGGGATGGGTGACCGCGAGGCCCGGACCAGGGCGACTGCCTTGCTGGATGATGTCGGGCTTGCCGATCGCGCCGAGCATCGTCCGGGGCAGCTGTCCGGTGGTGAGCGACAGCGGGTGGCGATCGCACGTGCGCTGGTCGCCAACCCAAGTTGTGTGCTTGCCGATGAGCCAACCGGCAACCTGGACGAGGAAACGGCGGCAGAGGTCGATCAACTGATGCTTGATCTCTCCCGGCGTCATGAGACCAGTTTTGTGATCGTGACACACAACCGTGAGTTGGCCTCAAAGATGGATCGCGTGCTGACTCTTCACAACGGCAAGATCGAACAGTGAAGCTCCCCGTCTGGATCGGGCTGCGCTATTCAAGATCGCGAAAGGGCAGTCGCTACCTTTCGTTTGTATCGGGGATTTCCTTTTTCGGCATGTTGCTTGGTGTGATCGCACTGACCGTCGTGGTGTCTGTCATGAACGGCTTTGATCGCGAGCTGAAGTATCGAATCCTGGGGGTAACGCCCCACATCGTGATTGAACCGGCCGCAACCGAAAGCGCCGAGTCTTTGCTGGCAGGGATAGCGCAGGTGAATGGCTATGCTCGTTTCATTCGGCGGCAGGGTGTTGTCGTCAATGGCCACGGGAGTCGACTTGTCTCGCTGTTTGGCGTCGAGCCTGGGCGTGAAGCGGCTGTTTCGGTGTTGCCGGAACACATGGTTTCCGGAAGTCTTTCAGCCCTTGAGCCTGGCAGTCATCGTGTGATCGTCGGCCGGTCGCTGGCCATGCTGCTGGGCGTTCGATTGGGCGATGCCATGACAGTCATCGTGCCACAGCCAGGTGAACAGTCGATTCGTCCCAGATTGCTGCGCCTGACGCTGGCGGGCACGTTCGACCTTGGTTCTGAACTCGACTACCAGTTATTCGTCCTCCATGGCGAGGATCTCGCGATGCTGCTGGGTGAGCCTTTTCGCCGTATTCGGGTTCGGCTTGACGATGTCTTTGCGGCGCCCCGGATCTCCCGTCAGCTCACCAACGCGGGCGCAGCCCGGGATGCGGTGGACTGGACCGAAGAGTTCGGTGACTTCTTCAAGGCCGTGCAGCGGGAAAAGACGATGATGTTTGTGTTGCTGACACTGATCGTTGCCATCGCTGCCTTCAATATCGTTTCCAGCCTCAGCATGATGGTCAAGGAGAAGCAGGCCGATATCGCCATCTATCGTACCCTCGGTATGACGCCGGGCGCGGTCATGGGTGTCTTTATGACCCAGGGCATCGTCGTGGGCCTGCTGGGAACGCTGCTGGGACTGGCGGTCGGCATTCCGCTCGCTTTCCTGATTCCGGACATTGTTGCAGCGGTTGAGGGCATGGTGGGCGCCCGCATGCTTGCCGGTACCTATTTCGATCGACTACCCGTCGATGTGCGCTGGCCTGACCTTGTTATTATTGCTTTGGTGTCAGTGGGTATCAGCGTGATTGCGACGCTTTATCCTGCGTATCAGGCGTCCCGTTTGCAGCCTGCTTCTGTGCTGAGGTATGAGTAGCCCGCGCAAGGTGCCGTCTCTGTTCCCGGCGTTCCGCCCACTCTTTGGATACTCGCCATCGCCAGGCGAGGCGCACAAGCACAAACCCCGTGCTGCCGACAGTCAAGCCGGCGATCAGGGAGCCTAGCAAGAGGGGTGCCCAGACCACGTAGAGTTGTGCTGACAGCCATTCAAAACTGGGATTGACTCGCGTGATTTCGTCGGGTTGTCCCAGAAGCCATGTGCCGAGCTTGTAGGTGGCAAAAAACATCGCCGGCATGGTGAGAGGATTACTGATCCACACGCCTGCCAGTGCAATGGGGATGTTGCAGCGAATCCACACGCACAGGATCACGGCGATGACGGTTTGACCCGGCATTGGCAGAAAACAGCAGAACAGTCCGACAAACAGCGCGAACGATACTGAGTGCCGATTCAGGTGCCAGAGATTCGGCTCGAAGATCATCTCTCCCAGGAACTGAAGCGCCTGTATCGAACGGACTTGGTCCCGGGAGGGTAGGTACTTTCGGAGGCTCATAACGAAATCGGGTGGCTGGAAGCGCCATTATGCCTGCCGTGTCCATTTGGTTCGACCGGTTCCAGCAAAGGTTATTCGCCTACATGGAATCAGTTGCCCGACTGATGGTGAATGCGCTTCGGGCCGGGTCATATGCGGCCATGATGTACGTGGGTTTTGTGGTCGGCGCGCTTGGCTTCAGTCAGATGACAGCGCTGCCTTCTGGCGCGCTGATGGCGGGAGTGGGAATCCTGGCCCTGGCTTTGTTTGCCGATCGACGGGGCCGGGTGTTGGGTGCGATGGGACTTGGCTGGTTTTACGCGGCCGGCTATGGGTTGCTGGTGATCGACGATCGATTACCGGCGTCAGCGGCAGGTCACGACCTTGAAGTTGTGGGCCAGGTCGTGTCCCTGCCTCAGCACCGAGATCGATCAACACGATTCCGGTTTCGTCCTGAAGGCGAGGCCCATGTCCACCTGCCACGAACATTATTGCTGACGACCTACGATAAAAACTTTCGGCCGGTGGCAGGCGAACGGTGGCAGATGACGGTGCGGCTCAGTCGTCCCCGCGGGCTGGTTAACCCGGACTTGTTTGACTACGAGGGCTGGCTCCTGGCCGAGGGAATCGGTGCGACCGGATATGTTCGACTGTCGCCGGCTCCGATCCGGGTGGCGGCAGCGGGTTCGTTCAATGGACAGGGCCTGCGCGCGTCCATCGCCGAACGAATTTCCCGGGCGCCTTTACCTGCCGCTGTGGCCGGCCTGCTGATCGCCCTGTCCATTGGCGAGTCTGCGGCAATCGGCAGCGACAACTGGACCATCTTGTCGCGGACAGGAACCAATCACCTGTTCATTATCTCGGGATTACATGTCGGTCTGGTGGCGGGCGCTGGTTGGTGGATCGCAAGACGGGTTCTGGGGCAGGGGATCGGTGCCGCGCTGGTCGCTTTGAGTGTGAGCCTGGGCTACGGCCTCATCGCCGGGATGGGCTTGCCGGTGCAACGGGCGCTGGTGATGTCGTCTGTCTGGATTGCGGGGTTGACGCTGTCGCGGTCTGTGCCGGCGAGGTCACTGCTTGGATTGGCCCTGGGATGCGTGACACTGGTCAATCCATTCGCCACCCTGAGTCCGGGATTCTGGCTCAGCTTTGGCGCGGTCTGCTGTCTGATGCTGGTGTTTTCGGGCTCCATTGACTGGCGGGGGCGGGTCTGGGCGCGGCTGCTGGACCTGATTCGCTCACAGTGGATTGTGTTTATCGGAACTGCGGCCATTCTGCTCGATCTCGTCGGTCAGCTATCGCTTGTCTCCATGGCCGCGAACCTGATTGCGATCCCCTTCGTTAGCGTGTTGGTGATTCCTGCATTGCTGGTCGCGAATCTTGTGGGTGAATTGTATGAACCCGCATCGAGTGCGCTGCTGGTGATCGTCGGTCAACTGTTGCAGATCTGTTGGGCATTGCTGGAATGGCTGGCGAGTCTCGATGCGGTGGTGTTCGCAGTATCTTTTCCGCCGATTGTTGTGTTGGCGGCAGCACTCGGTGTGGTGGTGCTCGTTGTTCCGGCGTCACCCTTGCCTCGTTGGCCTGCGTTACTGTTGTGGCTGCCGATCATGACCTTCAGGCCTGCGGACCTCACAGAAGGGCAGATGCGCATTCATGTGATGGATGTCGGACAGGGGCTGTCGGTCCTGATAGAAACCGCGGATGAAGTGTTGCTCTACGATGCGGGCCCGGGGCCCGCCCATGGATCAGGTTTTGATGCAGGAGAACAGATCGTGGTGCCGACGCTGCGTCGTCGTGGCCATTTTGGACGGATTGACACCTTTGTTGTGAGTCATCGCCATCTCGATCACGCAGGCGGCGCCCCGGCGGTGCGACGGAACATGCTGATCAATCGCACGCTGCTGCCCGGGCGTCGATCAGATTGCACTCGGCCCCGGCAATGGGTGACAGGGAATACTCGCGTTAACGTGCAACCGATCATTGGTAGTGGTTCCGAGAACGACAGGTCCTGCGTTGTCTGGATTGCCAGCGGCGGACATCGGGTCATGTTGCCAGGTGATATAGAACAGATGGGAGAAGCGCAGCTCACCGCGCTGGCAGTCCCTGCAGTCGATGTCCTGATCGTGCCCCATCATGGTAGTCAGACATCGTCTTCACCAGCCTTGCTGAATCTACTTGAGCCGGACATTGCCATTGTGTCCAGTCGTCGCGGCAATCGTTTTGGCCACCCCCATGACGAGGTTGTGGCGAGATACCTGCATCGGGGAATACGTTTTCTGAATACGGCGGATTCCGGTGCGGTGACAGTGACGTTGTCACCAGAAGCACCGCCACGAATTGACGAGGCCAGGTTTGATCGGCGCCGCTTCTGGTATGATTGAGCGCTTAGGTTGTTGAGGTTCTATGAGTATTCTTAAGGATTTACTGGCCCAGCTTGATCTTGAACAGATCGAGGTGAATCTGTTCCGTGGCTATACGACGTTACCGGGGCCACCGCGCGTATTCGGAGGACAGGTCATTGGTCAGGCGTTGATTGCAGCATCACGTACGGTGGAAGGGCGTCCCTGCCATTCGCTTCACGGCTATTTTCTTCGCCCTGGCGACCCGTCGATCCCGATCGTATTCGAGGTGGATCGTATTCGTGACGGCAAAAGCTTTACCACGCGACGAGTAGTGGCGGTGCAGAAAGGTGAAGCGATTTTCAATCTGTCGGTTTCATTCCAGGTGGCGGAAGAGGGATTGTCACATCAGGTCTCCATGCCTGAAGTGCCTGGTCCTGATGATTGCGCTGATGAGACCGAGTCCTTTCGCACTCACGAGGATGAATTGCCCGAGGGGATTCTCAATTTTATGCGGCGGGAACGGCCCATCGAGATGCGCCGGGTGGAGGATCATTCTTTCATCAACCCGAAGAAACGACCCCCGTACCAGCATTGCTGGCTGCGGGCGAAGAGCGAGGTGCCCGACGACGATTCGCTGCATCAGTGTATCCTGGCCTATGCGTCCGACATGGGTATGCTGAGCACCTGCACGCTGCCACACGGTAAATCATTTCTTTCAGGCCTGATGACGGCCAGTCTCGATCATGCCATCTGGTTCCATCGGCCGTTTCGGGTCGACGAATGGATTCTGTTTGCCCAGGATAGTCCGGCTTCCGGCGGTTCCCGCGGGTTTAATCGTGGCCTGATGTTCACCCAGGACGGAACGCTGATCGCATCCGTTGCCCAGGAAGGATTAATTCGCGAGGTAGGCTAGGCCGCGAGGCTTCGGGGTGACCCGACAACGCGTCGCAATTGCGCAATCAACTTTAACTTGTCCCGCCGATTCAGAAACTGGCCGATTTCCAGTTCCTGGCCATGTGAACGGATCGCAACAACCTCGGGATCCCAGGGATGCCGTGGAGGTCGCACCAGAAACTGGGCCCAGATCCGATGGTAGTCCCGACGGTCACTTGGCATCCTGACTCCGCGCTCCACCTGTACCCGGTGTTCGGAAATCGTAATGACTTCCTGCCGATTGCACTGGCGGACGCAGTAGTAGATACATGCGGCCAGCACTGACATTTCAAGCAGTGAATACGGCAACACCACCCACGCGCCCATCAACAGGAACCCGACGCCGATAGTCAGCGAGACAGCCATCAGCAGGTACAAAAATCTCAGGTTGGCCCGCCAGCTCCAGGAGGCGTTGGGCCTGAGAACAATTCGGCCGGTATGTGAACTATCGTCGATATCAGCTTCGACCATGGCTTAACAGACTCAGGGACTGTCGGACTATTAAGCCAGTTTCTGAAGCGCGGTGACAAGCACCTCATTCTGGGCGCTGGTCCCGATGGTGATTCTGAGTTTGTCGTTAAGGCGTGGGTCGTCGAAGTACCGTACCAGCACGCCCGACTGCTTGAGAGAGTGATAGATCTCTGGCGCGGAGGGTAGTGCCTTCGGCACGGTTGCCAGCACGAAGTTTGCCTGGCTGTCGGGCATGCTGAAACCCAGGTTTTCCAGCTGGTCCCGCAACCGTTTTCGTTCTGTTCTCACCGTCTGCCAGGTCTGGCGCGCATAAGACTGGTCCTGGATCGCGGCCAGTGCCAGGGCCTGGCTGATGGCATCAAGATTGTAGGAATCCCGGGTCTTGGTTCGCATCGGGTCGATCAGGCTGGCGGGTCCGATACCATAGCCAAATCGCAGTCCCGCCAGCGAATAGCCCTTGCTCATGGATCGCAGAATAATGATGTTGCTGAACTCATTGATCAGTTCCATGATGCTGTAGCCAAGGTCCGGATCGATGAAATCGACGTAGGCCTCGTCTACCAGCAGCAAACCATTGAGCTCGGCTGCGATCCTGCGGATCTGCTCGACCGATCTTAGTCGTCCGCTGGGCGCATGCGGGTTGACGATAAATGTCAGCTTCGCATGGTTTTGATTGGCACGTTCCGCAAAGTCTTCCGGCAGATCCCATGCGTCAGTCAGCTCAATGGACAGAATGTCCGCATCCTGAATCTGCGCCAGAACGGGGTAGAGGGAGTAGGTTGGGTGACTCATGGCGATGGTCTCACCCGGAGCGACATAGGTCGTGATGACCAGGCGCAGCAGTTCATCTCCGCCTCGAGTAGCGATGATCTGGTCCCGATCGATGCCGTGTAGTCGGGCGGCGGCATCGCGAAACGGATTGGCATCCGGTTGCGGGTAACGTCGCAGCGAAGCCGCGTCAAAATCGGCGAGCGCGCGGGCAACTGCCGGAGAAGGCGGAAACGGATTCTCGTTGGTGTTGAGCTTTAATGTATCCGCATCATCTGGCTGCTCCCCGGAGGTATAGCCAGCCATCTGACGGATGTTGTCGCGTTCGAACTGTCGACTTTTCACGGCGCGTCAAAAGGCGTGTAGCTAACATCGATAATGGAGACGGTGACGCGCCCGACCGGGCGGTCGACACTCACATCGTCACCCCGGGACTTGCCGAGCAGGGACTTTGCCATCGGTGAATTCAGGCTGATCCAGCCGCGACCGAGATCGAACTCATCGGCACCCACGATACGAACTTCATTTTGTTCTCCATCCTCATCTTCCAGGCGAACCCAGGCGCCAAAGTACACCCGGTCCTGGTCTGCGGGTTTCCGCTCAACCACTTCCAGGTTATCCAGTCGCTTGGTGAGGTACCGGATACGTTTATCGATCTCGCGTAGCTGTTTCTTGCCATATATATAGTCAGCATTCTCGGATCGATCGCCGAGAGCTGCAGCATCAGAAACCTTCTGGGTGACCTCGGGTCGTTTTTCCCGCCACAGGAAATTGAGTTCGTCCCGAAGGCGTCGGGCACCCTCGGGAGTAATGTATACCTTGTCAGCCATAGATTCGCTGAAACAGGAAGGCGAGCCACACCATGGCGGCGACGATCAATGACAGCATCACTGCCGCTGAGCCGTAGTCCTTGGCCAGTCCTGCCATCTCATGATGGTCCGTGCCGATGCGGTCGACGGTTGCCTCCACTGCTGAATTCAGCAATTCAACGACCAGGACGAAGCCGGCGACCGCCATCAATGCGACAAAGTCCATGATGGAGCGGGACATCCAGACTGCGAGCGGCATCAATACGATGAGGACCGCGATCTCCTGGCGAAAGGCAGATTCCCGGCGTAGCGCCTCGATGAAGCCCTGCGCCGAGAAGCGAGCGGCATTGCGCAGGTGGGTCAGGCCGGTATTGGCAGACTTGTCAAAGAATGCGGGACGTTCTTCGGCCATGGCACAAGGGGTCAGCTCTTGAAAGTGCGCAAGTTGCCATAGGCCTTGACGTAACGCAACCTAAAGGGGCACCGCCTGTGCTTGAATACCGGGTGCGTGGCCCCACTTAGGCTCTAGCAGACATTTCAACACAGGACTCGTCGATGAGAATTGACCGCTTTACCAGCCGGCTCCAGGAGGCGCTGTCAGATGCGCAGTCTATTGCGGTCGGCAAGGATCATAACTACATCACCCCATTGCACCTGGTATTGGCGCTGATTCGCCAGCAGGGTGGGTCCACTCGCCCGTTGTTGTCTCAGATGGGCACTGACGTCGCCAAATTTACCGAAGAGCTGGAAGACCTGGTGGCTGCGCTGCCGACCGTCAAGGACAGCTATGGCGATGTACAGATGTCGCCCGAACTCGGTCGGATGCTGAATTACGCGGACAAGCTGGCGCAGCAACACGGCGATCAATACATCTCGAGTGAACTCGTTTTGCTGGCAGCCGTCGAGGATCCCGGCGATCTGGGCAAACTGTTTGAACGGTATGCCATCCGCAAGGACGCGCTGGAACGAGTGATCGGACAGGTGCGCGGCGGTGCCAGTGTGGATGATCCCAACGCGGAGGACACGCGCCAGGCCCTGGACAAGTACACGGTGAACCTGACCGAACGGGCCGAGGCGGGCAAGCTTGATCCGGTCATCGGGCGCGATGACGAGATTCGACGCACGATCCAGGTGCTGCAGCGACGAACCAAGAACAATCCAGTCCTGATTGGTGAGCCCGGCGTGGGCAAGACGGCCATCGTCGAGGGCCTTGCGCAACGAATTGTTGACGGCGAGGTGCCGGAAGGACTGCGTACCAAGCGCATCCTGGCATTGGATATGGGGTCTCTGATCGCCGGCGCCAAGTATCGGGGCGAGTTCGAGGAACGACTCAAGTCCGTGTTGAACGAACTGGCCAAGGAAGAAGGCAATGTCATTCTGTTCGTGGATGAACTGCACACCATGGTTGGCGCGGGAAAGGCCGAGGGTGCGATGGACGCCGGCAACATGCTGAAGCCGGCGCTGGCGCGGGGTGAACTGCATTGTGTGGGTGCCACCACCCTGGATGAATATCGCAAGTACGTTGAATCTGATGCTGCGCTTGAACGTCGCTTTCAGAAGGTCCTCGTCGATCAGCCTAACGTTGAAGATACCATCGCCATTCTGCGCGGCCTGAAGGAGCGCTATGAAGTGCACCACGGTGTCGATATCACGGACCCTGCCATCATTGCAGCGGCACGGCTGTCCCATCGGTATATCACTGATCGGCAATTGCCGGACAAGGCGATCGACCTGATCGATGAAGCAGCGAGTCGCATTCGTATGGAGATGGATTCGAAGCCCGAAGAGATGGATCGACTGGAAAGACGCTTGATACAACTCAAGATCGAGCGTGAAGCACTCAAGAAAGAGAGTGACGAAGGATCGAAGCAACGCCTGGTGACGCTGAACGAGACCATCGAGGAATTGGAAAAAGAATACGCCGATCTTGAAGAGATCTGGAATGCCGAAAAGTCGACCCTGTCCGGCGCTCAGCAAACCAAAGAGTCCCTGGAGAAGGCCAGGCTGGAATTGGAAAGTGCGCGGCGAAACGGTGACCTGACGAGAATGTCGGAGCTGCAGTACGGTGAAATACCGACACTGGAAAAGCAACTTGAAGCGGCGGTGGCGGCCGAAACCTCCACCATGAAGCTATTGCGCAACAAGGTTACGGATGAGGAGATCGCCGAGGTGGTCTCCAAGTGGACCGGTATCCCTGTCTCGAAAATGCTCGAAGGGGAGAAAGAGAAACTGTTGCGACTGGAAGAAGAACTGCACCAGCAGGTCGTGGGTCAGTCAGAAGCCGTTGAAGCTGTATCCAATGCCGTGCGTCGATCCCGTGCGGGTATTGCCGACCCGAACCGGCCAAATGGCTCGTTCCTGTTCCTCGGACCAACCGGTGTGGGTAAGACAGAACTTTGCAAGGCGCTGGCACGTTTTCTGTTTGATACCGAAGAGGCCATGATCCGGATCGACATGTCGGAATTCATGGAGAAGCATTCTGTCGCCCGGCTGATTGGAGCGCCCCCGGGTTATGTCGGGTACGAGGAAGGTGGTTACCTGACTGAGCATGTCAGGCGTAAACCTTATTCCGTGATCTTGCTGGACGAAATTGAGAAAGCGCATCCGGACGTATTCAACGTGCTATTGCAGGTGCTCGATGATGGCCGTCTGACAGATGGTCACGGGCGCACGGTTGATTTCAAGAATACCGTGCTGGTGATGACTTCCAACCTGGGGTCTGACCTGATTCAGCAACTGGCGGGAGAGTCCAGCTACGGCGATATGAAGGAAGCGGTGATGGGCGTTGTCACGCAACATTTCCGGCCTGAGTTCCTGAACCGCGTTGATGATGTGGTGGTTTTCCACCCGCTGGCGCGAGACCAGATCAAGGGCATTGCCCGGATCCAGCTTGAAATATTGCAGCGTCGGCTCGCCGACACGGATATCGAGCTGGAAATCGATGAGGATGCGCTCGATTTCTTGTGTCAGGTCGGTTACGACCCGGTCTATGGCGCACGGCCGCTCAAACGGGCGATCCAGCGATATGTCGAGAATCCGCTCGCCCAGGAAATACTGTCCGGTCGTTACGGGGCTGGCGACAAGGTGGTGATGCGAAGAGAAGGCGAGGTGCTGGCTGCGGCGTAGGCGGACATTTTCGCCCGCCACCCCAAAAGGGACCAAAAAGTACTGTACAAAAAAACAGTATACTGATACTGTACAAATATTCAGTATCGGCGGTGGTCTCGGGACAGGAGTCAGGCGTATGAATTTTCAGGTAGATGCACGAGCGTTGACCCGGGGATTTGCGAAGATGGCTTTCCAGATGGGTGAATCAAGCGCGGCGCCAGCGCATGCGCAGCGGGCCATGCAGGCGGCGAAGAAGCTCCGGCGGGCACGTCGCCAAAGCCAGAAGGAGAAGATGGGACACGAAGTGTGCCGCCATCTGTTGCGGATGCTGGAGGAACCACAGCAATCTGCTCGTGGCCAACGGGGGCCGCAGATTGAAAGAGCAGTGCCTATTCCTGACATCGACGAACGTCAGGCATCTCTCGCGTTCTAGCTAGTCGAACCAGATGGTCAGGGAACCCAGCCAGGGTAGGCGGGCGGCTGCTCCTTTAAGGGATTGATGCAAATCTGGCTCTGTTTGCAGCCGCCGGCTCAAAAAGAGTTCGACGTTGATGCGATTGCCAAGAAAGTGCAGCGTCAATTTCCTGATGTCCTCGGGCGCTACCAGGTCTGACCAGGTCTCAATGAGTTCATTGCGAATCTTGTTGCGAAGGGGCGGCAACGGGGTGCCTGCGCCAGGCTCGGCATCACGATCATCTTCTGCATCAATGTGGACGATCACGTCATTGATGTCATCAAAGGAATCCAACAGGTTGCGAGTGACCCACTCACCGATGTGGTGTCCCTCGGAAACGCTCACGTAGGGTTCAACCTGGACGTGAACATCGACCAGAACATCCGGACCCATTCGTCGGGTTCGGATACTGTGGACACCCCGGATTCCTTCGATCTCCTGGATTTGTTTGCGCAGCTCCCGGACATAGGATTGTGATTGTGCCGTGTCAACCAGTTCTTCCACACTCTGGCGCGTCAGATCCCAGCCGATGGCGGCTATCATCAGCGCTACTCCGATGGCGGCAACCATCTCCAGCCAGATCAGCCCTGCCATCGCCCCGCCAACACCAACGAATACGATGATGGAAGAGAGCGCATCGCTGCGATGATGCCAGGCGTTGGCGACCAGGAGTTTGGACCGTGTTGCCTCGCCGACCCTTCGAGTGACGTGATATAGCGCTTCCTTGACGGCAATTGAGAATGCGGCAATCAACAGTGCCATCCACTCGGGAGGTGGGACTTCCTGATAGTCAATGAGTCGCATGATGTTGTCGTAGATCAGAAGGCCGGCAATGGTGATCAGAACCGCGCCGAGAATCATGGTCCCCAGTGTTTCAAATCGGGCATGACCATAAGGATGATCGGCATCGGGCGCCTGGGTGCCGACACGATTGAACAACCAGACAAGAATGTCTGTGGCGAGATCCGACAACGAATGGATACCGTCGGCGATCAGCGCGTGTGAATGCGCAAGCACACCAAAGATCACCTTGATCAGTCCCAGCAAGGCATCGATCAGAGCACTGACAATCAGTAATCGCTGGGTCCGGCTTCGTTCTTTCATGGCATTTGTTGGCGTTAAAAGTGCATTATAAGTGGCATCGCGGGGAGCGGAATACTTTGGATCAGATTGATACATGCGTGATTGGTGCCGGCGTGGTCGGTCTCGCCGTGGCGCGGGCGCTGGCGTTAAAGGGCATCGAAGTTCTGGTGGTCGATCAGGCCAACGACTTTGGGCAGGGAACCAGCAGCAGGAATAGCGAGGTGATCCACGCCGGTATCTACTATGCGAAAGACTCGGCGAAGGCGAGGTGGTGTGTTCGCGGCAAGGAACAACTCTATGAATATTGTGAGTCAAGGCACGTACCTTACCGCCGTATCGGCAAACTGATTGTTGCGACCCGCGCGGATGAGGAACCGAGCCTGGCTGACATTCTCGATCGGGCGCGAGGTAATGGCGTCAATGATCTTGAAGTCTGGGATTCGGCCAGGCTCGCGACGGTCGAACCCCAACTGACTGCTAGCCTCGCTCTGTTCTCCCCTTCGACGGGCATTGTCTCCAGTCGTGAACTGATGCGTGCTTATTTGGCAGATGTCGAGGCGGCGGGTGGCATGTTTGTCGGTGGTTTTCGGGTTGAGCATCTCACTCGCATCGATCAACGGTTTGTACTGAAAGGGAGCGTGGATGGTGCAGCTTACGAACTGTCGGCTGCCCGGGTGGTAAATTCGGGTGGACTGGGGGCACAACAGATCGCCGCAAGCTGTGAGCTGCTCGATCCCTCGATGGTACCGCCGCTTTATCTGGCGAAAGGGAACTACTTTATGTTGTCGGGTAGCGCACCGTTCTCACGACTGATTTATCCCGTGCCGGAACCAACCGGTACCGGACTCGGTATTCACGCGACCCTCGATCTGGGAGGCCAGGTACGTTTCGGGCCCGATGTGCAGTACATCCAGAAGGAAGACTACGCTGTCGATGAAACTCGCCTTGAGGAGTTTGTGACGGCAATCCGGCGATTCTATCCAGGACTCGTGGCGGACAGGCTGGTTCCGGGCTATGCCGGCATTCGACCAAAACTCCAGGCGCCGGGCCAGGCGGCAGCAGATTTCATGGTCCAGACCGAGGCTGAACACCGGGTTCCAGGACTGGTTAACCTGTTTGGTATTGAGTCGCCTGGTTTGACTTCTGCTTTGGCCATCGCAGATCATGTTGCGGAATGCTTGACCCTGTAGTTGCTATACAGGACAGGTTAACGTTGTCCCCATGCATGCGCATTCAGCCAGTCATTTAGATAACGATCACGCTCATCTGCCCGATACAATTCTTTGGGAAGGCAGCGATGGCCGTAAATAACGTAGTGACGAGGAAGCGGGGTAGTTCAATATTCACTATGTTACTTTGCAGGTTGAACGAGATCCCGCCTGCCCCGTTGACTGCGACTGACTGATGGAACTGGCAATGAACGCGCCCTGGTTCGAAGACTTAGAAGTCGGTGATGAATTCAATGATGTCCCTGCAGTCACCTTGACAGCGGGACACATGGCAGTTCACCAGGCACTGTTTGGGGATCGTCTGCGTCTCAGCCTTGATCATGTGTTGTCCAAGCGAGTGACCGGCCGGGAGCAACCGGTCATTCCGACATCACTGGTGAGTAATATCGCCATCGGTCAGAGTACGATCGCATCCCAGCGGGTTATGGGAAATCTCTTTTACCGGGGCCTGGTGTTTCGGCGACCTGTGTATCTGGGTGATACGCTCACAACCCGTACAAGAATCGAGGCGCTGCGCCAAAATTCAATTCGTCCGGGACGACCTGCGTCAGGGATGGTGGTCCTGCAGGTAGATGTCAGGAACCAGAACGATGAAGTTGTGATGCTTTTCTGGCGTTGCCCGATGATTCCCTGTCGTGATCCCCGTGCCGATACAGGCAAGAGCGATGACTTCGACTTTCTGCCGGAACTGCTCGACGAAGCGACGCTTGAGGCGGCAGTACCTGACTGGGATCTGACGGGATTAAACGGTTCCCGGCCGAACACAGGTGAGCGCACGGAAGTCGAAGCGCGGGATACCGTCACACTGGCACCAGAACTGGTCCGACTGACCCTGAATCTGGCGATGACGCATACGGATGCGAGTCGCAGCATCTATGGCAAACGTCTGGTATATGGCGGCCACACGATCTCCATGGCGGCAGCCCAGCTCTCGCGGGTATTGCCGTCCATGGCAACAACATTGGGCTGGTATCACTGCAATCACGTGGCGCCCGTATTCGAGGGCGACATGTTGTCGTCTGTCGTCACCGTCGACTCTGTTGCACCGGTTTCGATTGGGACTGTCGCGGTGGTCCATGTCGAGACCTTCGCCGAACGTGGTGATCAGGCGCCGGAGCAGGGCAAGGATGTTGCCGTGCTCGACTGGCGCCTGGCTGTCTTGTTGGGACCGGAAAAACAGGGGGAATAATGCAGGGCATCCTGACGGGCATGAAAGTCGTAGAAGGCTCTGCCTTTATCGCTGCGCCGCTTGGCGGAATGACACTCGCGCAGCTGGGTGCGGACGTCATACGTTTTGATCCGATCGGAGGTGGTCTCGACTACCGGCGCTGGCCGGTGACGACGGAAAATCAGAGCCTGTTCTGGGCCGGTATGAACAAGGGTAAACGCTCGATTCAGGTCGACATCAGAAAACCGGAAGGACAGGAACTCCTAACGGCATTGATTGGGCGCAACGATGAAAACGGCGGAATGTTTCTCACCAATTTCCCGGAGCGAGGATGGTTGTCCTATGACTCGCTATGTCAGGCGCGAGCCGATCTCATTTACGTCAATGTGCAGGGAGATCGACTTGGTGGGACCGCGGTTGATTACACGATTAATTGCGCGGTGGGCTTTCCTGATGTGACGGGTGCTGAAGATAACGATCAACCGACCAACTATGTATTGCCGGCCTGGGACAACATTACAGGTCAGATGGCGGCAGTGGCATTGCTTGCGGCAGAGCGGCACCGACGCGCTACCGGGGAAGGACAGCTGGTCAAGCTCGCGCTAAAGGATGTTGCGCTCGCCACGACCGGCAATCTTGGCAACATTGCGGAAGTCCAGATCAATGATTCGGACCGAACACGCTATGGCAATCATCTGTTTGGTGGTTTTGGTCGCGATTTCCTGTCCCGGGATGGCAAGCGAATGATGCTTGTTGGCCTGACTAGCCGGCAATGGCGGGCCATCGTCGAAGCGGCCGGCATTCAGGCAGAGGTTGATGAGATCGCCGCGAGGTATGACGTTGACCTGAATCTGGAAGGAGAACGGTTCCGGCTGAGAGACGAACTGTCCGGGCTGGTTGAAGCCTGGTTCGCACGGTGTTCGGCAGCTGAGATCAGCGCGGCGCTGGAACGCGAGGGTGCCTGTTTTGGTCCCTATCAGTCGTTTCGCCAGATGGTTGAGGACGATCCGGATTGCAGTGTTGAAAATCCGATGTTCTCGATGCTCGATCAGCCAGGGATTGGTGAATATCTGGCGCCGGGTTCACCGATTCGTTTTTCACGGGCGGCTAACCTTGAGGCGCGTCCGGCACCGATCCTGGGCCAGCATACCGATGAAATTCTGGCCGAGGATCTGGGGCTGACGGGGGAGCAGATCGGCCGTTTGCACGATCAGGGCATCGTCGCCTGAGTAAGGGGGCCGGTTGTTGAATCCAGAGACCGGTCATATCGTCGGAATCCATTGATTTAATTAGGGAATTGCCATGTTTGTGATAGAGTAGTCCAAACTTGGCAGGAGACTCCTCGCGTGTTCGAACTGGTCCAGTCCGGCGGCTGGTTAATGATCCCGATTCTTATTTGTTCCATCATCGCTGCCGCGATTTGTGTGGAACGATTCTGGACGCTGCGGACAGACCAGATTGTCCCTCGCAACCTGCTTGCCCGGGTATGGAATCAGATTCGTACTCATGAGATGGATGCCCGGAAGCTGCGGGAATTGAAGACGGGGTCGCCACTGGGTGAAATCCTCGCGGCAGGTATCGCTAATCACCGACGTGGTCGTGACCAGATGAAAGAGGCGATCGAAGAAGCGGCCGGCCATGTCATCCATGACCTCGAACGTTATCTTAATACCCTGGGTACCATCGCTGCCGTCACGCCACTGTTGGGTTTGCTGGGTACGGTGATCGGGATGATCAAAGTGTTCAGTGCGATCCGGCTGGAAGGAACCGGCAACGCCCAGGTACTGGCTGGCGGAATCTCCGAGGCGTTGATTACGACCGCAGCAGGACTGACGGTGGCGATTCCCGCGTTGTTTTTCTATCGGTTTTTCCAGCGCAGGGTGGAAGAGCTGGTGATCAATATGGAACAGGAAGCCATCAAGCTGGTAGAAGTGCTCAATACTGATCGCGGCGATCGTTCTGAGCCTACCAAACCCGAGATTGCTCAGATCGCGAGCAGGTAATAAAGATCGTGAAATTTGCGCGCAGAGCGAAGCATGAGGCGGAAATCAACCTGACGCCGCTGATCGACGTTGTTTTTCTGCTGCTGATCTTTTTTATGGTGTCGACCACCTTTACCAAGGAGACCCAGCTCAGTATCGACCTGCCGCAGGCTGACGGCGAAGCACGTCAGGTGGTGGTCCGCCAGGTCGAAATCGCCATCACCCGTTCCGGTGACTACGCCATTAATGGCGTCGCACTGGTGAACAATGAGCTGAATACCCTGAAATCCGCCCTGGAAAAGGTCAGTGGCGGGGATAAGAATACGCCACTGATTATTACCGCCGACTCAGCGACGCCCCATCAGGCTGTCGTTTCCGCCATGGATGCGGCAGGTCAGTTGGGCTTTACAGCACTCAGTATTACCACTCGCAATGCCGAACAACGATAGCCCCAAGACGACGACGGATACCCAGGTCTATGGTCGGTTGTTGTCCTATGTGACACCGTACTGGGCTGCGTTCCTGCTCAGCATGTTTGGTTTCATCCTGTATTCGCTGTCGAACGTGGGTTTCATGCAGCTCGTTGCCTATATCGTGGATTCTTTGAGTGGCAAGGACCCGCTGGTGGATACGCGGGTTGAACCAGTGCTGCGGGCACTATTTGGCGACAGCGACTCGCTGAACCGTAACGTGATTCCGCTGGCGATTGTTTCGATAGCGGTCGCCCGGGGATGCGGCACATTTATCGGCAACTATTTCATTACCCTGATCGGTACCAATCTAATTCATAACCTGCGTTGCGAGCTGTTTGATCAGTTACTGCGTCTTCCCAGCAGCTTTTTCGATCGAAATTCGATGGGGCATCTGGTTGCCAAGGTCACCTTTCATGTGACGCAGGTGACGGGTGCGGCTACTGATGCGGTTCGGGTCATTATCAGGGAAGGATTCACGGTCATCGGTTACCTGGCCTTCCTGTTTTACCTGAACTGGCGCCTGACGCTGATTTTTCTGGCTGTGGCTCCCTTTATCGCGTTGCTCGTTGATTATGCCGGCAAGCGCTTTCGACGTATCAGTGAGCGGATTCAGGATTCGATGGGGGACGTGACCCATGTTGCTTCGGAGGCGGTGCAGGGATATCGGGTGGTCCGAACTTTCGGCGGCACTGCCTATGAGCGGGACCGCTTCGCCCGCGTCAGCCATGACAATCGTCGCCAGTCGATGAAGATGGTGGTGACTTCCTCGATTGCAACGCCCGTGGTTCAGGTCGTTGTTGCCATTGCACTGGCATTCCTGGTGTGGCTGGTTCTCGAACCGGCGCTGCTGGCCAACATGAGTGAGGGGATGGTCGTTGCGTTCATCGGCACCGGCGGCTTGCTGGCCAAGCCGATTCGTCAGCTCTCTGAGGTCAATTCGACGGTGCAGAAAGGGCTGGCTGCTGCTGCGGATATCTTCGATCTGTTTGACGAGACGCCTGAAGTAGATAACGGCACGAGGGACGTCAAACGGGCGAATGGCAAGATCGAGTTCCGGCATGTTTACTTTCGCTATGACGACACAGACGATGCCCCGGTTCTGAAAGACGTCAGTTTTACTGTGGCGCCGGGTGAAACGATCGCCCTGGTTGGACGTTCCGGGTCGGGCAAAAGCACGCTCGCCAGTCTCATCCCGCGTTTTTATTCACCTTACAAGGGCAGTATCCTGCTCGACGATGTGCCCATCGAGGATATTCAGCTGGCGTCGCTGCGCAGCCAGATATCGATCGTCAGTCAGGATGTGACGCTCTTTAATGCCACGGTCGGTCGCAACATCGCTTATGGAACTCTGAATGACAAAAGTACCGAGAAGGTTCGGGAAGCGGCAAAACGTGCCTACGCCTGGGATTTCATCAGCGAGTTGGACGAGGGACTCGATACCATCGTCGGTGATGATGGCGTATTACTTTCTGGCGGCCAGCGTCAACGGATTGCCATCGCGCGCGCCTTTCTGAAGGACTCGCCCATCCTGATTCTTGATGAGGCCACATCAGCGCTGGATTCGGAGTCCGAGCGGTATATTCAACAGGCACTGGATGCTGTGGTCGAGGGCAGGACCACGTTTGTTATTGCCCATCGTCTTTCTACGATTGAGAAGGCGGATCGAATTTTTGTCATTGATGACGGTTGCATCGTTGAACAGGGTAGTCATGACGAGCTGCTGGCCAGGGGGGGTGCCTACGCTAAATTACACCAGCATCAGCATTCGGGCATGCTGCCTTCGTCGAAGACGATCCGGACGCCGCCACCATCAACCTTCCGGCCGGTGCCAATGACGCGGGAAACTCCCTGGGAATGGATCTCTGATGATTTCAATCCGCTACCGAGAGCCTGGCATTCCGATTCCATGTGGCCTCGGCTACTGGCTCCGCTCGCTTTTCTTTATACCGCCATTGCAAAACGTCGGCGAAGGCGACTCGAGCGTAGCGTTCGCTGGCAACCATCGGCGCCGGTCATCGTTGTTGGCAACATCTCCGTGGGTGGCACCGGTAAATCTCCGTTGGTCATGTGGCTGGCGGACAGGCTGGTAGAGAGAGGGCTTTCACCCGGGATTGTCAGCCGCGGCTATGGGGGGCATTCGAATCATTACCCGGTCGAGGTGAATGCGTTGACTGACCCCGCCGTCTGCGGGGACGAAGCGGTGATGATCGCAAGACGAACCCAGTGTCCCGTGGTGGTCGACCCCGATCGTGTCGCGGCTACCCGGCACCTGCTCGATGTGTTTGGCTGTGACGTTGTGCTGAGTGATGATGGCATGCAGCACTACGCCCTGATGCGTGATCTTGAAATCGCGGTAGTCGATGGGGAAAGGGGATTGGGTAATGGGCTGTGCCTGCCTGCCGGCCCGCTGAGAGAACCGCCATCGCGCCTTGGTGAGGTTGATTTTATTGTGATTAATGGCGAAACAGATGATCGATTTACAGGGCAGACCACAACAATGCAACTGGTACCCGCGACCTTTGTCAACGTGATGACGGGGGAGCGCCGGGATCTTGAGTTTTCCAGCGCGGTACATGCCGTCGCTGGTATTGGAAACCCTACGAGATTCTTCAACGCGCTGAGATCGCTCGGATTGCAGATCATCGAGCATCCGTTCGCGGACCACCACAGGTTCCAGTTGGACGAACTGACCTTTGGCGATGACATTCCTGTCGTGATGACAGAAAAGGACGCGATCAAGGTCCAGAAGCTGGGACCCTCAGTGATTCACGATGAGTTTTGGTATCTTGAGGTCGAAGTTCAGCTTGACGAGTCTTTCGTTGACCAGGTCATGGCCCGTATCTTCCCGACAAAATCGGGCGCTGAAATTCAGTCAGCGCCAGCGAAAACGGCACAGGAGATTCGATGACGGTAGACAAACGTCTGATCAGCCTGCTTGTTTGTCCGCTCTGCAAGGGAAAGCTGGATTACCGCCCTGATGCAGAAGAATTGATCTGCCTGGCTGAGAGACTTGCCTATCCGATTCGCGATGGCGTCCCGGTCATGCTGGCAACAGAGGCAAGGCAGCTAACCAGCGAAGAGAAACCGGATTGACGTCGGCGTATACGGTCATCATTCCAGCCCGATTAGCCTCGACCCGGCTGCCTGGCAAGCCGCTGGCAGACATCTGTGGCAGGCCAATGATTCACTGGGTTGTCGAGCAGGCGATGAAGAGTCACGCCAGGACTGTAGCGGTGGCCTCCGATAGCCAGGAAGTGATTGATGCGGTCGCTCGCCTCGGGATCAGGACATGCCTGACGGACGCGGATCACCCGTCGGGGACGGATCGATTGGAAGAGGCCGCGTGCCAGCTGGGACTCGGCCAGGAAGATATCGTAGTCAACCTGCAGGGGGATGAGCCGTTGATGCCACCAGCGGTGATTGATCAGGTCGCTGATTGTCTTGCGAATTCGCAGGTATCGATGGCGTCGCTCTATGAAAACGTTGATGACGGCGATGGGGTCGATGATCCCGGCATTGTCAAGGTTGTGACTAACGAGAAGGATGAGGCGCTATATTTCAGTCGAGCGGCGATACCGTTTGATCGAGATGGTATGAGCTCCGCTTACAAACGTCATCTTGGGATATATGCCTATCGGGTTTCCTTGTTGCAGCAGTTTGTGAAGTGGGGTAGCTCCCCGGTCGAAGAAATTGAAAAACTGGAACAGTTGCGCGCCCTGTGGCGCGGCGAACGCATCCAGATGGCGCCCGCCGCCGTGAAAATTCCCCCGGGAGTGGATACGCTCGAGGATCTCGAGCGGGTTCGCGCCGTGTTGGCTGCCAGGCCCCCCGTGTGATTCCAAAACCCCGGCAGGCAGTCTCGCTGCGCGCTTACAATTCGCTCGGACTCGACGCTCTGGCTGAATACCTGTTGCCGGTGCACTCCGTCACCGAAGCGCGTTCAGCGCTGGCACTGGCAAAGCAGCAGTCCTGGCCGGTTACGATGCTCGGCGGTGGCAGCAATGTGGTGCTGACCGGAAACGTCTCCGGTCTGGTCATCGTGAATCGGCTGGAAGGCATCACCTTTGAGGGAGCCAGGGTGGTCGCTGCGGCAGGTGAGGTCTGGCAGACACTTGTGGACAGGACCCTCGCACAAGGTCTTACCGGGCTGGAAAACCTTTCCCTGATTCCGGGTTCGGTCGGTGGGGCGCCCATCCAGAATATCGGCGCCTATGGTGTCGAGCTTGCGCAGTTTGTCGAGACAGTCAACACGATTGATTGCGAGTCGCTGGAGGACGTGAGCTTCGATCGAGCCGCCTGTCAGTTTGGTTACCGGGACAGTTTTTTTAAACGGCAGGGTAAGGGGCGATACCTGATCACCAGCGTGGAACTTCGGCTTGAAGAGACGTTCAGTCCGCGGCTTGATTATGCTGAGCTGCGTCATGCACTTGCCGATAATAAGAATCCTGATCCCTTCGAAGTAAGCCGGACCGTGTGTGAGATTCGGCGCCGGAAGTTGCCTGATCCGGCTGTGATCGGCAATGTCGGCAGCTTTTTCAAGAATCCCGTTGTCGCTGAGGCCCACCTGAGCAAGATACAGACCCAATTTCCTGACTTGCCATACTGGCCGGAACCGGATGGACAATTCAAGCTGGCCGCTGGCTGGTTAATCGACCAATGCGGTCTGCGAGATTCGCGGGTCGGGGATGCAGGCATCTACGAGCATCATGCCCTCGTGATTGTGAATCTCGGGGATGCGACGCCTCGGGACGTGACCACGCTGGCAGAAAACGTGGTCGCCGTGGTGAGTGACCGGTTCGATATCCTGCTGGAAACCGAACCGGTGCTCATGGGTGGTTAGAACGAGCCGTTAGTGACGGGCAGTCAGCCTTCGGCTGAGACTGCAACCTGCTCTGATTCAATCCGTGGATCGTTCGCCGCACGTCCCCAGGTACTGGGATGTGAATCATCGATCTGTCGATCTGCCGGTGGCAGTGCCGGTTCGGCGACCCGTGCCGGTGTGTTGGTCGTTACCGGTCCTGTCAGGGGTTGAGCAGGGTTGACCCGAGGGTCATTGGCCGCGCGGCCCCAGGTTGAAGGATGGCTGACTGCTTCAGTCATCGATGCAGCGTCTACCGCAGGCACGGACGTAGTTCCTTCGGCAGCGGTCACCACTTCACTCGTTGTAGCGGCGGCTGGCGATTCAGGTGCGGCTGCTTCGACCTCGGATGCAGGCGCCGGTTCAGATTCCACTGCGACAGCCTGATCGGCAAGGTTGCCGATCTCCGTCTCAGCAACGGGCGCTGGCGCTTCTGCCGCGGAAGCCTCAGACGCCGCGCTCACCGTTTCGACCGCGGTTGTCGTTTCATCGCTGGTCTGCGGCGCGGGTTCCGCTGAGCGTCGACGCTGCTGACCGCGACGGCGGTTACCCTGGTTGCGCTTGTCGTTGTGCGACTCGGTCGCGCTTGCATCAGGCGTTTCTGTCTGCGACGTGACATCGGCTGCCTCATTGTCAGGCTTGCGTCGTCGCCGTCGCCGATTCTGGTCGCCTCCCCGTGACTCGTTATTCCGATTATCGGACTTGTTGTCGCGGTTGTTGTCACGACGATCGTTGCGATTGTCGTTTCTGTTCTGGCGCTTATCGCTGGCGGCATCGCCCTGGGCATTCTCCTGCTGTTTGCGTTTGCCCTGGCCGCTGCCCCGTCGCCGATTGCGACCGCGTCGAGATGAGCCACCGTCGCCACGTTTTTGTTCCTTGTCTCCGCCTTGTTTGCGCTTGCCGGAGGATTTCGAGGCTGGCTTGGCATCATTGTCGCCGAACAGTGTTCCCATCAGGCGGGCAAAGAAGCCTTTTTCGGGCTTGGGTTTGGCTCGCCTGGCGCGAGACCTGCCTGTGGGTGCCTCTGCTTTTTCAGTCGCGGCCGGCGGCGGATTGTTCGGTGTGACCGTTTTGACGGCAGCTTGTTCGGCGGATGCAGAACGATTGCCATGAATGGGATCCGGTTCTACCTCAACGTCAATTTCGTAACTTGCTTCGGTCTCATCTTCATCCTGCGCCCTGATACGTTCGACCTTGAAGTGCGGGGTCTCCATATCAATGGAAGGAATAATGACGATGCGTACCTTGCAGCGGGCTTCCATTTCGGACAGATCGGTCCGCTTTTCATTCAGCAGGAATGACGAAACCGGAATGGGCAGGAACGCGCGAATCTCTGAACTGGTGTCCTTGAGGGCTTCTTCCTCAATCAGGCGAATAACGGCCAGGGCACAGGATTCGACATCGCGAATGGAGCCCAGTCCGCTGCAGCGCGGGCAGACGATGCCACTACTTTCCACCAGTGATTGCCGCAGCCGCTGACGGGACATCTCCAGCAGGCCGAAGCGCGATATTTTGCCGATCTGGACGCGGGCCCGGTCGACTGACAATGCTTCCCGCATCTGGTTTTCGACTTTGCGCTGGTTTTTGGCGGTGGACATGTCGATGAAGTCGATCACAATCAGCCCGCCGATGTCGCGCAGTCGAAGCTGGCGGCCAATCTCGTCCGCTGCTTCCAGGTTGGTGTTCAGGGCCGTCTCTTCAATATCCGAGCCTCGGGTGGCGCGAGCAGAGTTGATATCGATGGAGACCAGTGCCTCGGTTGGGTCGATGACAATGGACCCGCCAGAGGGCAAACGTACTTCACGTTGAAATGCCGATTCGATCTGGTTTTCGATCTGGTAGCGGTTAAACAGGGGGACATCGCTATCGTATCGCTTCACCCGGGATGAGAACTGGGGCATGACCTGGCTGACGAACTGGATAGCCTGTTCATAGCCTTCGTCAGTATCGATCAGGATCTCGCCGATATCGTCCCGGAGATAGTCTCGAATCGCGCGGGTCACGATGTCGCTTTCCTGGTAAATCAGGAAGGGCGCGGATTTCTCATTGGCTGCCTGATCGATAGCCTCATTCAGCTGGATCAGGTAGTTGAGATCCCATTGCAGCTCTTCCACCGAACGGCCGACGCCAGCGGTGCGAATAATGACACCCATGTTTTTCGGGATATCGAGCTGCGACATGGTCTCTTTCAGCTCGTCCCGGTCATCACCGTCAATGCGGCGGGAGATGCCGCCTGCCCGGGGGTTGTTTGGCATGAGCACCAGGTAGCGGCCGGCCAGACTACAGAAGGTTGTCAGCGCGGCGCCCTTGTTGCCGCGTTCTTCCTTCTCGACCTGGACGATAACTTCAGTGCCTTCCTTGACCACGTCCTTGATGTTGACGCGGCCGCCGCCTTTGCTATTGCCGGTGAAATACTCGCGGGAAATTTCCTTGAGTGGCAGAAAACCATGGCGGGTTGAACCGAAGTCGACAAATGCCGCTTCGAGGCTGGGTTCTACGCGGGTAATTTTACCCTTGTAGATATTGGCTTTCTTTTGTTCTCGTGCCTGGCCTTCAATATCCAGGTCAAACAGCTTCTGGCCATCGACCAGAGCGACACGCAACTCTTCATTATGAGTAGCGTTGATCAGCATTCTTTTCATTACGATTTCACTTTATTGGGGCGTCGGGCCGCCAGCGTGAAAATCGCCAAATTGTTGGGCTTTGAACTACTGGGTGGTTCGCTCTCCGGTTTGTTGTCTCATGCTATGACAGGGGAGGAGTTTTTATGAATATCCCCGGTGGAATAGGGTATGGATTCGATATTCCCTGAACTGTCACTAACCCCTGATACAGCTAATTGAGTGTACAGATTTGACGATTTTTCGTTCGCGGTCTTCCGATCGCAGTTAATGTAGCCCAGCCCAGTCGGCTGGTGCGTCAAAATTCCTTGCAGTCATCTCGCCGTCATCGGTGTGAGATAATCCGCTTTTTTTCGGGGCCTCTCAGCTTCATAGAGCTGGTGAATTAGGTCGCCCGGGCGGCATCATAGCAGCAAATATCATGACCATCAAAGCAGTGCAGATGATCGAAATTGGTGCGGAAGACGACGGTCAGCGCATCGATAATTTTCTGTTTCGGGTACTGAAGGGCGTACCCAAGTCGAGGGTCTATCGCCTCCTGCGACGTGGCGAGGTGCGCGTCAATGGGGGGCGCGCCAAACCGATGCGACGGCTCAGGGCAGGCGACACATTGCGTATTCCACCACTGCGTGTCGGAGATGAGGCAGAATCCCGGGCGCCTTCATATTCAGTGATTGAAAAGGTAAAAAATTCAATCATTTATGAAGATAATGAAATGTTGGTTCTCAATAAGCCATCAGGCATTGCGGTCCATGGTGGCAGTGGTGTCAATGCCGGTGTCATTGAGGCGCTGCGTCGGCTCCGGCCCGATGAGCGCCGACTTGAGCTGGTGCATCGGCTCGACCGGGCGACGTCGGGGTGCCTGATGGTGGCGAAGAGGCGCTCAGCCCTATTGCGCCTCCAGCAGGCCCTGCGCGACAAGGTTGGTCTCGAGAAATACTACCTTGCGGTGGTGCATGGAGAGTGGCCTGAGGCGCGAACGACCATCGAGTGGCCGATTGCCCGTCGGGAGCTGCCGACGGGGGGGCGATTGAGCGAGGTGTCCGAGGACGGGAAGCCGGCATTGACCCGTTTTGCGGTGCTTGCGGCAAGGCCATCAATGACGCTGCTGGAGGCAAGCCCGATTACGGGTCGTACCCATCAGATCAGGGTACATTGCGGTGTCAGTGGACATCCGGTGGTTGGCGATGACAAGTACGGCTGGCATGCACGCGATGAAGCCCTGTCAGTCGAGAGAATGATGCTGCATGCTTATCGACTGGTGATGCTGGGCGCCGATGAACAGCCTGTCATCGTCACCGCACCTCCTGAACCGCGGTTCTTGTCGTTTATTAAAGACAATATAAACAATAGTTTGGAAGCTATTCTTAGTGCTCGTTCTCAGTCTATTGAGACAGCACGTTAATGCCGAAGTCGGCGAGCATGTCCTGAAGTAACATCAGGGGCAGGCCGATCAGCGTATTGAAATCGCGGCCACGACTATCCCGGAGGAGAGTGATGCCCTGGCTTTCGGCGCGAATGCTGCCAGCGCAGTCATAAGGCTCATCGGCATCCAGATAGCCGTCTATGTCAGTTGCGGTCAGTTCGCGGAAATGAATCTCATAAACCTCGTGGCGAATGTCCTCTCGACCAGTATGGTCAATCAGCGCGATAGCGGATTCAAACGCGACCCAACGACCGGAACAGGCCGCCAGCTGCGCATGCGCGCGTTCCCGGCTGCCGGGCTTGTCGAAGCGGCGGCCTGACAGGTGGGCGACCTGGTCGGATCCGATGACCAGCCACGGACCCTGACCCAGCTGACCAGAGACCGATTGCGCCTTGCCGCGCGCAAGTCGGCGGGCGCAGTCCGAGGCTGCCTCGTCATCCCGATAGGTTTCTGTAAATGAGGGTGCCAGCTGTCGGAAGGGGACGTTAAGTCGGGAGAGCAGGGATGCACGATAGGGTGAAGTGGATGCGAGAATCAGATCCAACCCGATGAAGCCTCGTTATCTTGCTGAATTCATATAATTTTCTTTGACAGTATACAGGCTCAGCCCTAAGATGCGCCCCTTATGTCGATGGGGCCGCTGCCAGCAAGCGTGGATTTCCGCAAATTGGCGGAGCGGCGGGCGTCATTGAACGGCTCAGTGCCGATCGAATCATTCTCTCGACTTCGGAGTCTGCTGCTCAGCTACTCAGGAGATATCAACATCGAGCTCAGCTTTGAGCCAGGCAAGGGGTCAACGCCCCGTGTTACGGGTCAGTGCCGGGGTCGGGTGGTGATGGAGTGCCAGAACTGCCTGGAGGCGGTGGAAGTGGCCGTCGAGGTGGATATCGATAGCGTCATTGTTGTCAGTGTCGAGCAGCTGCTGGCGCTGGAACAGGAAGACGACGGCATTGTATGTAAAGGTGCGATGTTGCCTTTGGTCGATATCATCGAAGACGATCTTCTGGTCAGCCTGCCGATGGTGCCAAGGCACGACGGTCGTTGTGGTGAAACCTATTCCTCGCCAAATGACGAAACGCCGGACACTTACAGGCCGTTTGCCGGCCTCGAACGACTGAAGAAAGATTCAGACAGGAGCGAATAATGGCGGTTCAACAAAACAAGGTGACCCGTTCAAAGCGTGGTCGCAGACGAGCGCACGATGGACTCAAGGGCGCCACGTTATCGGAAGATCCGACCACGGGTGAAACTCATCGACGTCATCACGTGACGGCCGATGGCTTTTATCGCGGCAAGAAAGTTGTCCAGCACGACAACGACTGATCCGTTCCACTCCGGCGATGCGGATTGCCGTTGACCTGATGGGCGGAGACCGGGAGCCAGCCAGCCTGATGCCGGCGATCCAGCGTTCTCTGGACACCCACCCGGATAGCGAGTTTTTACTGGTAGGCGATGAGTCATTGGTCCCCGGTGAGCTTGCATCGGACCCTCGTATTGAAGTGCAACATGCTGCCGATGTGGTCCGAATGGATGACACGCCCGGGCAGGCACTGCGCAGCCGGCGTCAATCATCCATGTACGAGGCGGTTTCAGCCGTTGCCAATGAAGTTGTCGATGCCTGCGTGAGTGCAGGAAACACCGGTGCTCTGATGGCCATGTCTCGCCATGTGCTGAAGACCTTACCGGGCGTTGATCGGCCGGCGATCATCAAGGGGATTCCCTCCGTCAACGGTAGCTGCTATTTGCTCGATCTGGGCGCAAATATCAATTGCACTGCGCATCAGCTGGTGCAGTTCGCTGCCATGGGCAGCGTCATGTGCGGTGCAGTCGAAGGCATTGAGCGACCGAAGGTCGGTTTGCTCAATATCGGCCAGGAAGAAGGCAAGGGCGAAGAGGCCGTGAGGGAAGCCGCCGAAATGCTGCGCGCCAATGCGGGAATTAATTTCATCGGCTTCGTCGAAGGCGATGGTATTTATCAGAGTGACGCGGATGTGCTTGTGTGTGACGGCTGGGTGGGCAACGTGGCGCTCAAGACGAGTGAAGGGCTGGCCCGTTTCGTCGCCCATATGATTAACCAGGCGTTTCGAAAAGACTTCACCACGAGGGCGGCGGCGCTGGTTTTTGAACCGGTGCTAAGGTCGCTGGAAAAGACGCTCAGTCCGGAAAACTACAATGGTGCAACGCTGCTCGGGCTGACGGGCATTGTTGTAAAGAGTCATGGCAGCGCCAACGAAACCGGCTTCTTTCATGCCATTGAAGAAACCCGGCGGTGTGTGGAGCAAGGCATACCGGCACTGCTGGGCGAGCGAATCGCCGAATTGACAGGTTAGTGAAAAACAAGAGGAAATCATGAGTAAAACCGCATTCGTCTTTCCAGGACAGGGATCGCAATCGGTAGGGATGCTGTCAGACCTGGCGGAGCAGGAGACCGTGGTCGCGGAAACCTTTGCCGAAGCCAGTGAGCGACTCGGATATAACCTGTGGGACCTTGTCAGCCAGGGACCGGAAGAACAACTGAACCAGACCGAGTTTACCCAGCCGGCGCTGGTGGCATCGAGTATTGCAGTCTGGCGCATTGCACAGCTGCGGGGAGCGCCCATGCCCGATGTCGTCGCGGGGCATAGTCTCGGTGAATATTCCGCGCTTGTGGCAGCCGGATCGATTGCGTTTGGCGATGCGATTGAACTGGTCCAGCAACGAGGTCAGTTTATGCAGTCCGCCGTACCGGTCGGCGAAGGCGGGATGGCAGCGATTATCGGACTTGACGATGAGCAGGTGGTGGCCGTCTGTGAATCTGTTTCAGCGGATGGCGACCTGGTTCAGGCAGCTAATTTCAATGCCCCGGGTCAGGTGGTCATCGCCGGTGCCAATGGCGCGCTGGGGAGGGCTGTTGACGCCTGCAAGGAGGCAGGCGCGAAACGTGCCATGCCGCTGGCAGTCAGCGCACCGTTTCACAGTCGCCTCATGCAACCTGCAGCAGAGAAGATGGCGCAGGCGCTGGCGCTGGCGAAGGTATCGATTACGGCGCCCCGGATCACGGTTATCCAGAATGTGGAAGCCGCAGCGGAGTCAGACCCGGAGAAGCTGCGCGCCAATCTGGTCGCACAGATGTATGGTGCGGTGTTGTGGACGTCAACGATTCGCAACATGGCAAATGACGGTGTGTCGATGGCCATCGAGTGTGGTCCGGGTAAGGTGCTGGCCGGCCTGGTCAAGCGTATCGACAAATCGATTGATACGCGTTCGATCGGGGATCAGGCATCAATGGATGCGGCAGCCGAGGAGCTTTGGTCATGACGCTGGACGGCAAGACGGCTATTGTCACCGGCGCCAGTCGCGGTATCGGGCGTGCGATCGCAGAGTCACTGAGAGACGCAGGCGCTGTCGTCCTTGGTACCGCGACAACGGAGGCCGGTGCTGCGGCCATCTCGGAATCACTGGGTGGGCAGTGTCGAGGTTATGTTCTGAATGTCAGCGAACCCGCATCGATCGAAGCATTCTACGCGGCGATTGGGGATGCTCACGAAAGCCCCACGATACTGGTGAACAACGCCGGCATCACCCGTGACAACATCGCGCTTCGAATGAAAGACGCAGAGTGGGACGCGGTGATCGAAACCAACCTGAGTTCCATTTATCGAATGACCCGAGGCAGTCTTCGCGGCATGACGAAAGCACGGTGGGGGCGGGTCATCAACATCAGTTCGGTTGTTGGCAGCATGGGCAATCCTGGCCAGACCAACTACGCCGCTGCCAAAGCGGGTATGGAAGGTTATTCCCGGGCACTGGCCAGTGAGCTGGGTTCACGTGGCATCACCGTAAATTGTGTCGCACCAGGGTTTATCGAGACTGACATGACGGATGACCTGGAGGACGCGCAGAAGGAACTACTGCTCGCCAGAGTGCCTGCCGGGCGATTGGGCGAGGCCCGCGAGGTTGCCGCTGTCGTGGCTTTTCTCGCAAGCGATGCGGCAGCTTACGTGACTGGCGAGACCATTCATGTAAACGGCGGCATGTACATGAATTGATGTGATTTACCCGAGAAATTAAATACTTGATCGCCGAACTGGCATTTCATTAAACTAGCGCAGCTTGCCTGTATAGGAGTAAACAAACACATGAGCACCATAACAGAACGAGTCACCAAACTGGTCTGTGAGCAACTTGGCGTCAAAGAAGAAGAAGTAAAACCAGAGGCGTCATTCGTCGAAGATCTTGGAGCGGACTCGCTGGATACGGTAGAGCTCGTAATGGCACTCGAGGAAGAATTCGAAACCGAAATTCCTGATGAGGAAGCCGAAAAGATTACTACGGTAAAAGAAGCGATCGATTACATCGAAGCGCACACCTGAGCTTAAGCTTCAGGTGGTACGCCACCATGATGACTCAAGAGCCGCACTTGCAAATTCGCAATGCGGCTTTTGTTTTTTGTGCGGCGGTTGCTTTGCGACACAATATGGTCGTTAGCGAACTTTAAAAGGAGCGTTTGATGAAAAGCCGAAGGGTCGTGGTTACCGGGATTGGCATGATTTCTCCGCTTGGCAGCACCAAAGAGTCGAGTTGGGAAGGGATGCTGGCAGGAAAGAGTGGCATAGGGCCGATTACAGCCTTCGACGCCTCTGAATATCCGGTTCGCTTTGGCGGTGCAGTGCCGGAGTTCGACATCAGCGAATACATCTCGCCCAAGGAAGCTCGTCGAATGGATGGCTTCATTCAGTTTGGTCTTGTCACTGGCGTGCAGGCCATGCGGGACTCCGGCCTCGAGGTGACCGACGAGAACCGCCATCGTATGGGGGTGGCTGTCGGATCAGGTATTGGCGGCATTGTGACCATTGAAACCTGCCACGAAGTGGTGGAGAGCAGGGGTCCTGGACGAGTGTCTCCGTTCTTCGTGCCTTCCTGCATTATCAACATGGTGGCGGGACATTTGTCGATCATGTATGGCATGCAGGGGCCGAATATAGCGATTACGACGGCCTGTACCACCGGGACCCACAATATCGGATTCGCGGCGCGACTGATCGCAGCTGGCGATGTTGACGTCATGCTGGCGGGTGGTGCGGAGAAGTCCACCTCACCGACAACTATGGCGGGTTTTGCTGCCATGAAGGCACTGTCGACCCGCAACGATGAACCTGAGCTGGCATCTCGACCCTGGGACAAAGACCGTGATGGATTCGTGTTGAGCGATGGATCGGCAGTACTGGTGCTTGAGGAATACGAGCACGCCAAAGCCCGTGGTGCCGATATCTACTGCGAACTGGCAGGATTTGGCATGAGCGCCGATGCAAGTCATATGACTTCGCCGGCAGAGAATGGCGCCGGGGCGGCAATGTCGATGCAAAATGCGCTGGCCAGTGCCGAGATGGATGCAGGAGAGATCAGTTACATCAACGCGCACGGTACCTCCACCCCGCTGGGTGATGTGGCCGAGACGATGGCGATTAAAACGGTCATGGGCGCGTCTGCGGACAAGGTGGCGGTGAGTTCCACCAAGTCGATGATTGGCCACCTGCTGGGTGCGGCGGGATCAGTCGAGGCGGCCGTGAGTATTCTTGCATTGCGTGACCAGGTCGCACCGCCAACCATCAACCTGGACAACCCGGACGAAGGTTGCGATCTGGATTACGTGCCGTCGACAGCTCGGGAGATGCCCATTAATGTCGTTTTGTCCAACTCATTTGGGTTTGGTGGCACAAACGGTACGCTGATCTTCAGGAAGATTGACTGACTTTCCTCAAGTTACCCTGGTAGACGGACAACCGACGTCGCACATTTCGGCGCGTGATCGCGGGCTGGCCTACGGCGACGGATTGTTTGAAACCATTCGTGTGCTGTCTGGCCAGGCGGTACTGCTTGATGCGCACTTCAGCAGACTGTTGCGAGGTTGTGATGTGCTCGGGATAGCCTCGGCCGGCCTCACCGAATCGCTGCAGCAAGATCTGGCTGGGCTTGCCCTTAACACAGTCAATGATGGTGTACTCAAGATCATCGTGACCCGTGGGTCCGGCGGACGTGGCTACCGACCGCCTGCCACCGGCACGTGCCGCCGGGTGATGAGCCTCCAGCCTTATACGCCGAACGCGACTGCGGCTGTTGAAGGCATCTCCGTCATGGTGTGCAGGAATCGTCTGGGCATGAACCCCTCGCTGGCCGGCGTGAAACATCTCAACCGGCTGGAACAGGTGCTCGCGTCAGCGGAATTGTCGGCCGGTATGGAAGAAGGCCTGATGCTGGACAGCAATGACCGGGTTATCGAAGGCACCCGCAGCAACCTTTTCCTCTACGGCGATGGCCAATGGATGACGCCGAAACTGGATCAGTGTGGTGTGGCTGGTGTGATGCGTGAATTCCTGCTGAACCGCCAGGAGGTCAAAGAGGTGGATGTAACGCTGGAGAGACTGGCCGAAGCCAGTGAGATCTTTGTCTGTAATAGTGTGTTCGGGATCTACCCCGTGATACATCTCACTGCCGCGCATGACACGGTGACCTACGCTGTGGGCAAGAGGACCCTGGCACTACAGCGCAATCTGAACGAGCAACTGGGGACGCTTTAAGATGGGTCGTGGCGGGTATGCGTTGATCGTGGCGGTGTTGCTGTCGCTCGGTTCCATGGGCTGGTTCATGACTTCACTTGGCGCCAGGGTGAACGTGCCGGCGGACGATGGAATCTATGTCTTGCGGTCCGGAAGTACGATCAATGAGGCGATTCACGAACTGGAATCCCAGGGCGTGCTGACGGGCTCGGCCTTAGCGATGCGATTGTATGCTCGCATCACCCGGTCGCGAGGACATTTCAAGGCCGGTGAGTACCTGATCCAGCCAGGCATGACAGCAGCAGAGCTGGTGGCGCTGTTCCGTTCAGGCCGGGTCGTTCAGCGGGAAGTCACGTTTGTGGAAGGCTGGACCCTGGCGCAATGGCGAGACTACCTGACCGGGATCGATACGATTCGAAATACGCTGGAGGGGCTGGATGATCAGGCGCTCATGGATCGAATCGGAAAGCCGGGTCTGGCAGCGGAGGGGCAGTTCTTCCCGGACACCTATCACTACACCGCCGGCGACACTGATCTCTCCATATTACGCCGGGCCCATCAGCGGATGACGGACACACTGAAATCACAGTGGCGGAAGCGCACGTCACTGGATGTGTTGCCCGGCCCTCAGGAGGCACTGATTCTTGCCTCCATTGTTGAAAAGGAAACCGGAAAGCCATCTGACCGACCACTCATTGCAGGGGTTTTCGTCAATCGCCTCGTGGCGGGTATGCGGCTGCAATCGGATCCGACAGTGATATACGGACTGATGGAGTTCGATGGTGACCTGCGCCGGGCGGATCTCAGACGTGAGTCTCCGTACAATACCTATCTGATTGAAGGCCTGCCCCCGACACCGATCTGCAATCCGGGTCTTGATGCGATCGCGTCGGTGATGAACCCGCAGGCCGTTCCCTATTACTACTTTGTCGCCAGGGGAGACGGTAGTAGTCAGTTCTCTGTCACGTTGCAGGAACACAACGACGCAGTTGCCCGTTATCAGAAAGCTGGTAGGGTTTCTCCATGAATCAGCGAGGTCAGTTCATTACCATCGAGGGAATCGAAGGCGTCGGTAAAACCACGAGCCTCGAACTGATCGGTGGCCTGCTTGACGATGCGGGCATCCCGTTTATCAAAACGCGGGAACCTGGCGGTACGGCTGTTGCCGAGTCCATACGATCCATCCTGGTCGAACACGGTGACGAAGTGATTGATCCGATCTCGGAATTACTGCTGGTATTTGCAGCTCGCGTCCAGCATGTCAGGGAATTGATCGCGCCAGCACTCAAGATGGGTACCTGGGTTGTTTGCGATCGATTTACCGACTCGACTTATGCGTACCAGGGAGGTGGGCGCGGGCTGGATAAAGTACTCATAGAACAGATCGAACAGCTAACGCTGGCCGGCTTTCAGCCGGACCTGACTCTGTTGCTTGACCTTGACCCCGGAACGGGACTTGAAAGGGCTGCGGCTCGTAGCGAGAAGGATCGTTTTGAAATAGAGGGGCTGGAATTCTTCTCGCGGGTTCGGGCGGCGTATCTTGAACGAGCGAGACATTGTGACCGAATCCAGGTCATCGATGCGGGCGCCAGTGTGGATGCGGTTGGCGCATCCATATCGAAGATTCTTGGCGGTGTGATTCGGCCATGACGGCGCTCCCCTGGCAGGCGGAACAGCGGAAGCTTATTGAGCGATTGCGGGTGGCTGGTCGTGTGCCTCATGCCATGCTGATGTCTGGTCCCCGGCACATCGGCAAGCGTCTGTTTTCGACTTCAATCGCGCAATTGCTGCTGTGTCGGGAACCCAAAGATGGTGTTGCCTGCGATCAGTGCGATGACTGCCATTACTTCCGTGCAGGTACTCATCCGGACTACCGCCTTGTTGCACCGGAAGACTCAAAGCTGATACGGGTTGATCAGATCAGGGAGCTCATTGAGTGGGCGGGGCAGACAGCGCAACGAAGTGGCAGGCGTGTGGTGCAGGTGGTTCCCGCCGAGCAAATGAATCTGAATGCAGCCAACGCGTTGCTGAAATGTCTGGAGGAGCCGGGCGAGGCCACCGTGTTTCTGTTGGTCAGCGACATGCCTGGACGTTTGTTACCAACTATCCGTAGTCGCTGTCGTCACGTTGACTTACCGGTCCCTTACCATGAAGTGAGTCTGGATTGGCTGAGCAAGTGTTTGCCTGATCACTCTCGGGAGGAGTTAGCACAGTTGTTATCGATCAGCGGTGGTGCGCCGCTGGCCGTCACGGAGGTGTTGAGCGAAGAGTTCCTGGTCCGTCGAAAAGAGATTGCGGCAGCGATCGGCGCGCTGCTGAGAGGAGACAACCCGCTTCAGGTGGCGCGCCCTTTCACTCGCGGCGATCCGGATGCGGACCTGTGGATCTGTTATTCCCTGTTTGCCGATGCGCTGCGGCTGGCGATGTCCGGGGACCTGGTCAATGTGCGGAACCGGGATCTGGATGAGGTCGTTGAACTTGCAGCGAAAACCATGCCTGTGGATGGACTGGTCAAGAGTGTCGACGCAATCGCCCGGGACAGGCGGGCTGCGGCTAGTTCAGGGAATCCGAACCTGGCCATGCTATTTGAATCATTGATGATTGAACTGGCCGGCTACTGTAACTTGTAGAAGATGGGGGCATAGTGCAGAATCGATGCTTCGAGCGGAAAATCGTTGGCTCAGAATCGAGGCCTTGAATGGGTAAGTTAGCCAGGGGCGGCGCCAAGAAGACTATGATCGCACTGACGATCAAGGATAAGGTCGTGCTGCACAACTACTACATGCCCTTTATCAGGCAGGGTGGTTTGTTCATTGCAAACCGTACCGAATATGACCTGGGCGACGATGTCTTCATCCTCCTCAATCTGATGGATGAGACCGAAAAAATTCCGGTGGCTGGCAAGGTTGTCTGGATTGCAAAAAAGGGTGTCAAAAGCCCGCACACGCCTGGCGTGGGAATTCAGTTTACTGACCCTGACAACATCGCTAAGGACAAGATAGAAACTTACCTTGCGGGCTCTCTCGGATCGGCGAACTCAACCGCCACGATGTAACGGAAACTACCTCGAGTTTTTTCACATATGACCTATTGTGTTGCGATATCCGTGAATGCGGGGATCTGCTTTATTTCGGATTCGCGGACAAATGCGGGTGTCGATAACGTCAGCACTTATTCCAAGATGCATACTTTTGGCAGGGACGGTGATCGTCAGATTGCGTTACTGTCTGCAGGAAATCTTGCGACCACCCAGGGTGTGATCGGTCAGCTTGAGAAAGACATTCGTCAGAGCAAACGACAAAACCTGTTGACGATCGCCACGCTTGAAGATGCGGCGGATTATGTCGGTGAAATCAATGTCGCCCAACAGGAGAAGCATACGGGCGGCGGTGCGTCCTACGAGGCCAGTTTCATCATCGGTGGTCAGATCGCCGGGGAAGATCACAAGGCGTTTCTGGTTTACCCCCAGGGAAACCACATCACGACATCTGCCGACACGCCCTTTATTCAGATTGGCGAAAGCAAGTACGGCAAGCCGATCCTTGATCGCATCATTAGTCTGGAATCGGCGCTGGATACCGCGGCGGTCTGTGGCCTGGTCTCGATGGATTCGACCATGCGCAGTAACCTGACTGTCGGTCCACCCATCGAGGTGCTGATCTACGAGACGAATTCGCTTTTGGTAGGTCGACGCTATCGGTATGAAGAGTCGAGCGAGTATCTGCGAGAGATCAATCGAAGCTGGGATGCCAGACTTAAAGAAGCCTTTGCCACTATGCCGCCGATCAGCTGGAGCGAAAACTGGGATGCTTCTACGGGTCAGGGTGAAGGATAGTTTCATTGCGACATGACCATCAAGGTTGCGTTAAACCACGATACCGAATATCGATTTGATCGACCGGTTACAGTCCACCCGCACGTCATTCGGCTACGGCCATCGCCCCACTGTCGAACACCGATTCACGCCTATTCACTGCAGGTCACGCCAAAAGATCACTTTTTGAACTGGCAGCAGGATCCTTTTGGTAACTACCTGGCACGCTATGTGTTTCCGGAGAAGACCCGGGAATTGTTGATTCATGTAGAGCTGATTGCGGAGATGACGGTGATCAATCCGTTTGACTTCTTCCTCGAAGAGATCTCGGAAGAGATTCCGTTCAGTTATGAAAAGTCATTGGCCCGCGATCTCGCTCCCTACCTTGAAGTGCAAGAACAAGGACCGCTGCTCAAGAAGTGGCTCACTGGTGTGGATCGCTCGAAACGCAGGACGGTCGATTTTCTGGTGGATGTCAACCAGCGGCTTCAGCACGACATCGGCTATGTGGTCCGGTTCGAGCCGGGGGTTCAGAGCTGTGAGGAAACGCTGGGGTCGGCGCGCGGTTCCTGCCGCGACAGCGCCTGGTTGCTGGTACAGATTCTTCGCCACTTGGGGCTGGCAGCGCGATTCGTATCCGGTTACCTGATTCAGCTGACCTCGGATCAAAAGTCCCTCGATGGACCCTCAGGTCCGAAACAGGATTTCACTGATCTGCATGCCTGGAGCGAGGTATTCCTGCCTGGTGCCGGATGGATCGGATTGGACCCGACTTCTGGCCTCTTTGCCGGCGAGGGCCATATCCCGCTGGCATGCACGCCGGAACCAGCGACCGCAGCGGCAGTGACGGGTGCGACCGACTCGGCTGAAGTGGATTTCAAATACGCAAACAAGGTTACGCGGATTTACGAAGATCCCCGGGTAACGCGGCCCTATGATGAATCACAATGGCAGGCCATTGAGACGGTAGCGGCCCAGGTGGACCATGAGTTTCAGGTTCATGATGTTCGCCTGACCATGGGCGGTGAACCGACATTCGTGTCAATCGATGATATGGATGGGGCCCAGTGGAATACGGCCGCTTTGGGTAAAGACAAGCGTCGACTGGCAGGTGAATTGTTTGGCCGGCTGCGGCAGCGATTCGGTCAGTCAGCCCTGACCCATATTGGCCAGGGTAAATGGTATCCCGGCGAACCGCTGCCGCGCTGGGCATTGTCACTATTCTGGCGGATCGATGGCGAGCCACTGTGGCATGACCAGAAGCTGGTGGCGGATGAGACCGAGAAAGGCCAGACGACAACTCAGCAGGCCCAGGCTTTTTCGGAAGCAGTTGCCAGGCAGTTGGAGATTGATCCGTCCCGCATCGTCCCGGCTTATGAGGATGTTGGCTACTACACCTGGCGCGAAGGTCAGTTGCCGGACAATCTCGATCCTGCCAATAATCGTCTCGATGATCCCATGGAGCGCACCCGCTTCCGCAAACTGTTTGCCGAAGGGCTGGTACAGCCGAAGGGGTTCGCGTTGCCAGTCAAGTGGCAGGAGATCAGCGAAGAGGAGGGTAGCTGGAAGTCTTCGCGCTGGCCGTTCAAGACCGGTTTCATGTATCTGGTACCGGGTGATTCGCCTATCGGATTTCGTTTGCCGCTGGCCTCATTGCCCTGGGAAGATCCGAAGAAGCGCGAAGCCGAACCCGAAGTAGATCCGTTCGCTTCCTCGCCGTCATCCGTTCGCACGATTTCAAAATCATCCGGGACGTCATCCCGCCGACGCGATCATCGACGGAAGGATGATGACTTGCTGGATGACGGCAAGATTACGCATACCGCCATTTGTTTCGAAATGCGCAACGGGCATCTATATGTGTTCATGCCGCCTCTCACCAGATTCGAAGTGTATGCGGAACTGCTTGCAACGCTGGAAAAGGTGGCAGCGAACCTGAGTCAGCCGATTGTCATCGAAGGGTATGAGCCGCCGAAGGATGCCAGGCTCAGGCTGTTGCAGATCACCCCGGACCCGGGTGTTATCGAAGTCAACGTGCATCCGGCTTCGAATTGGACCGAACTCAGTGACATCGTGCACGGCATTTATGCGGATGCACGTGAGTCCCGCCTGGGTACAGAGAAATTCATGGTCGATGGACGCCATTCCGGTACCGGGGGCGGCAATCACGTCACCATGGGTGCATCCAGGCCGAAAGACTCGCCGTTTCTCCGTCGTCCGACATTGCTAAAGAGTCTGATTACCTACTGGCAGAATCATCCGTCGTTGTCGTACCTGTTTTCAGGCATGTTTATTGGACCCACCAGCCAGTCCCCGCGAGTCGACGAGGCTCGTGATGACAATCTGTATGAGCTTGAACTGGCACTGTCACGAATCCCGGCTGGTGATTCCAATCAGCCGTGGCTGGTGGATCGTCTACTCAGAAATTTCCTGGTGGACCTGACCGGCAATACCCATCGCGCCGAATTCTGTATCGACAAGCTTTACTCTCCGGATACCGCATCCGGGCGTCGAGGTCTGCTCGAGTTCCGGGCATTTGAGATGCCCCCGCACCCACAGATGAGTCTGGTGCAGATGCTGCTGTTGCGTGCGCTCATTATGAAGTTCTGGCAGGACCCCATTGACTGGCCGCTGGTTCGCTGGGGTACCGAGCTCCATGACAAGTTCATGCTCCGACATTTCATTGAGCAGGACTTCGAGCAGGTTATCGAGGATCTGCGAGGTGCAGGCTATGGTTTCAGGCTTGACTGGTTTGCGCCGTTCTTTGAATTCCGATTCCCGCGAATTGGCGGCATCAACGTCGCCGGTATGGAGCTGCAGTTGTTTACGGGACTGGAGCCCTGGCATGTGCTGGGTGAGGAAGCCGCTGAGCAGGGGACGGCGCGCTACGTCGATTCAACAGTGGAACGTATTGAAGTGACCCTCGACAACGCGGTGGCTGATCGATTCATCGTGGCCTGCAATGGTCGCCGTGTACCGTTACGTGCGACCGGTATCCGGGGTCGTCAGGTTGGCGCGGTTCGTTTTAAAGCATGGGAAGCGCCATCAAGCCTGCACCCGACGATTAGCCCTAATGTGCCGCTGGTGTTCGACGTGCTGGATACCTATAACCGGCGCTCACTGGGCGGTTGCACCTACCACGTATCACATCCTGGCGGCCGCCACTATGAAACCTTCCCGGTGAATGCGGCCGAGGCTGAGGCCCGCCGCAATGCACGGTTCTGGGAGATCGGCAAAAGTCAGGGTGTGATGCAATTGCCACCGGACGAAAGTCATCCCGAACACCCCCTGACACTCGACCTGCGGTGGCCGTCACCGCTCTGATTCAGGCTGTTTGCTCGACCTGACTGGCGTGCTCGACGGGTTCATGACCAAACCAGCTGCTGGCGACCTGCTCATGAATCGATGCGAGATCGAGCTGAATGTTGTCAATAAACTCGTGTAGCTGGGACTTTGCCAGCAGTTCCGCGATACGCGCGGCTGAAACCAGTCGTTGGGTGTGGTTGATCGAGCGCAGTACATCTTCGTTGCCTGGCAGCGAGGAGCAACATCCACCGACTTCATTGAGGCAGTGCGCCACGGCGCGGGGGAAGCCCGGATTGAGCAGCAGGAAGTCGACCACATCCTCGCCATTAACGACGTCCTGGACGTGCTGACGATACATCTGGTAGGCAGTGAGTGATCGCAGCACATTCATCCACAAAATATTCTCGTACTCCGCCAGGTCGGCCCGGTCGGGATTCATCAGGTTGAGGCAACCGACATCCACGATGCGCGTGGTCATGTCTGCCCGTTCGAGGTTGCGGCCGATCTTCGCGAAGTTGTATTCCTGTTCGACGCTCATATTGCCGGCCAGCAGTCCGGTAAGCTGGTGACAACGTTTCATGACATTGGTTAAGAACTCGTGGCGGCGTTCGCGGGTGTAGCCCTTGTCCAGATTCTCGCGGACATAGATGTGCAATTCATTGATGTTTTCCCAGGCTTCCGTGGGCATGATCTCCCGTGTCGTGCGTGCGTTCTCCCGGGCCATCCGGACAGCGTTGCTGAGCGATCCAGCCTCGTGGTCGAGCAGAAACTTGACCACATTCCGTTCGTCTTCACGGGAGAATCGTTCTTCAAACTGGGTGCGGAATCCAGTGATGTCGATGGTGCCCCCCCAGATGTGCTTGACGCGGGGAAGATCCAGCACCAGGTTGGTATTGACGAGCAGGAGTCGGGCAGTGTTCTCCGCGCGCTCCAGGTAACGAGCAAACCAGTACATTCGTTCAGCGGTTCTTGCCAGCATCAGAGGCGCGCTCCCGTGTCATTTTCCGCAACGATCCAGGTGTCCTTGCTGCCGCCGCCCTGGGATGAATTGACCACCAGTGATCCTCTGACCATGGCCACACGGGTGAGCCCACCGGCTGTGACATAGCTGCGGTCGCTCTGCAAGATGAAGGGTCGAAGATCGACGTGACGAGGCTCAATGGTGTTATCAATCAGTGTCGGCACGGTGGAAAGACTGATAATCGGTTGTGCAATATAGTTGCGTGGATTGGCCTTGATCAGCCGACGCATCTCACTGGTCCGTTTCCGGGTCTCCCGGGGACCAATGTACATACCGTAGCCGCCCGATTCGTTGGCGGGCTTAACGACCAGGTTCTCAAGATTTTTTAATACGTGCTGGCGCTGCTTGGCATCCGAACACATATAACTTGGCACGTTGGGCAGTATCGGATCCTCGTCGAGATAATACCGAATCATTTCAGGCACGTAGGTGTACACGACCTTGTCGTCGGCGACGCCGGCGCCGGGTGCATTCGCGAGGCCAACGTTGCCTTTTTTCCAGGCTCGCATCAGGCCCCGGACACCGAGCACGGACTCCTTATTGAAAACCTCCGGATCCATAAACAGGTCGTCGATCCGGCGATAAATCACATCAACGCGCGATAGACCTTCCACGGTTTTCATATAGACGCAATCGTCATCCCCGACGATCAGGTCCTGGCCTTCTACCAGCTCTGCGCCCATTCGCTGGGCCAGAAAAGAATGCTCGAAATAGGCCGAGTTATAGATACCCGGTGTCAGCACGACAACTTCAGGAAAGTCCTTGGGGCGTGGCGACAATGCGCTCAGGGTGTCGAACAGCTGGGTCGGGTACTCATCCATCGGCAGGATTTGATGATCCTCGAACAGTTCCGGCAAAACCCGTTTGCTGATGTTCCTGTTCTCCAGCATATAGGAGACGCCTGAAGGCACACGCAGGTTGTCTTCAAGCACGTAAACAGTACCGTCCGCGTCGCGGATCAGGTCGGTACCGCAAATGTGCGCCCAGGTTTCTGCCACGGGCCGGATGCCCTGGCACTCTTTACGGTAGTCACGTGATGACTTGAGCAGGTCGGACGGAATCCGCTTGTCTTTCAGAATTCTGCCTTCGTTGTAGACATCATTGATGAACATGTTGAGGGCGCGCAGACGCTGGACCAGGCCGCGATGGATATATTGCCACTCACGTTCCCGAATGATTCGGGGAATGATGTCGAACGGCCACTCTCGATCGATGTTGTCACCTTCGCTGTAGACAGTGAACGAGATACCCAGCGTTTTGATGGCGAGCTCGGCAGCGTGTTTTCGTTCGTTCAGGTCCCGGGCAGTGCTAAGTTTCAGAAACCGAGCGAGCTGCCCCATGCCTGGTCTGGCGCGACCGGCCGAGGTAAACAATTCATCGAAGGTATTGGCTGAAGTCTTGTAGGTTCTTGTGTCCATAACAACAGTCTACAAAAAGCAGGAGATTACTCGAATTCAATTTCGAGCAGGCGATAGCCATCTTACAATTAAAACGTGCAATGGCGTCGACATCAGATGCTCTGGTGACCCAGACGGAAATCATTTCAGCCGGTCACCCAGATGTTCATCGAAAAATCGATCCATCATCGTGTATCGATGAATGTTGTTGGCGCGGCCGGCGATTGCGTGCTTGGCTCCGGGATAGGTCATGAGATCGAAGGCTGCATTTCTTTCCTGTAGCGACTTCATCAGCATGGTGCTGTTAGTGAACAGTACATTGTCGTCGGCCATGCCATGAATCAGCAGCAGCTTGCCACGCAGTCCATCGACCCATGGCAGGACGCCGCTGTTCCGGTAGCCGTCAGTGTTGTCTCGCGGCTGACCCAGATAACGCTCAGTATAGTGAGTGTCATAAAGGTGCCAGTCGACGACCGGTGCCACACTGATACCTGCTTGAAAGACCTCAGGCGCCTTCATCATCAGTAGCAGAGTCATATATCCGCCATAGCTGTGACCAAACGCGCCGATACGTTCCGGGTCGACCCAGTCCAGCGTTTTCAGGTAATCGATACCGACCAGTTGATCATTGACCTCATGAACACCGAGTTCACCAAAGATCGGTGCTTCAAACCGTTTGCCACGATGACTGCTGCCACGATTGTCGAGACGCAGGATGCCGTAGCCTCGGGCTGCCATATGATGCATCCAGGCACCGGGCCACTCCCGGGTGACGCGCTGGACCCCTGGTCCGCCATAGACCGCCAGGATGACCGGGTAGCGTCTGCCAGGTTCGAGCTGCCGAGGTTCCAGCAGCGAATAATGCAGCTCCTGGCCGTCGTCGGCATGCAGCGTGCCAAACTGAAACCGGTCTTCGCTGCCGATGAAGGGAAACATCGGGTGGCGATCGGTCAGGTCGTTCACCGAAAGTCGCTCGACAACGGCGCCACTGGTGGCATCAAAAAGATCAACCGAAACTGGTTGGGCCGACCCTGAATAACGGTCCAGAAAATGAATTCCGCCTGGCCCGATCGCTGCAGCGTGGCTCAGACCTGCGCGTGTGAGGCGAAGGGGCGATTCCAGTTGATCCAGTGAAGTGACGTAAAGGTGTGTTTCAAGCGGTGTATCGAGGTGGCCTTCAAACCAGACCCGGCGCGTCTGCAAATCAACATGACAGACACGGCGTACAACCCAGTCTCCTTCAGTGACTGCGTTGAGCACCTGGCCATCCTTGTCGAGCCGGTACAGGTGACAGAAACCCGAACGTTCCGAGCCCCACAGAAAATCACCTTCTGGTCCCAGGGGTCGAAAATGGTCCTGCAGATTAATCCAGCTCTCACTGGTTTCGGTCAGCAGGCGGGTTGGGGCGTTACCTGGTTCCGCACGGACCAGGTCCAGAATCTGTTGATCGCGACTTTGGATCTGCACGGCGAGGGAGCTGGCATCACGAAACCAGTTGATTCGGGCCAGGTAAGAATCCGGATCGCGCTCCAGGTCAAGCCATTCAATATGGCCGTCGAGCGTGGCAATCCCCAGCTCAATCGAAGCATTGGGGCCTCCGGTGTAGGGGTAGCGCTGCTCGTGGATCGTGAAACTATCTGCTTCGATCTCGAATCGGTGGGTGATGTCGATGGGGGATTCGTCCACCCGGACGAAGGCAATCTTCTGGCTGTCCGGAGACCACCAGTAGCCGTCGAATCGATGCATTTCTTCCTGGGCGATGAACTCGGCAAGGCCGTTACTGATAGTGTCACCACCGTCGTCGGTCACTGCGTATTCTGTGCCTGTTTCCAGATTCAGCAGGTAAAGATTCTTGCGACGTACGAAGGCGAGATAACGACCGTCAGGGGAGAAGCTGACATCAGTTTCAAAGGTGGTGTCGTCAGTCAGCTGTTCGGTTTTGTCGGGACCCAGATGATGCAGGTAGAGCGATCCTTCGAGCGGAAAAAGGATCGCCTCGCTATTGGGGTGCCAGAAGTATTCGATGATCCCCGAGTTGAATATCCGTTTCCGTTCGCGGCGTGCTTTTTCTTCGTCAGATAATTCGCGCGACACTAGCAGCGTCTCCGAATCGACTAGCATCTCAGTACTGCCGGTCTCGATGACATAGTGCCAAAGATCAAGGCGTTCATCGTCGCCATCTGCCGGTTGCAACCAGCTGATTTGTTTGCCGTCCGGGGAGAATTTGAGCGCTCTTGGCTGCGGCCCGTTCAGGTCCGGGGCACTGAACAGGCGCTCCACGGTCAACTCGGTCATGCCGCTACTGCCGCAAACGCCTGCCGGGTCAGATTAACAGGCGCACTATCGATCATCGCAATGTTGTCTTCGATCCGAATCCCGCCAAAGGGTTTGAGCTGCGCTATCCGATCCCAGTTGAAGGTATTGCCCGCCGGTGAAGCGCGCAGTTCTTCCAGCAACATCGGAATGAAGTAGAGACCTGGTTCGATGGTAAATACCTGACCTTCCTCGATTGGACGGGTGAGTCTGAGGGCAGGGTGACGATCTGGTGGTGCCTGTGTGTCGCCTGCCGGATTTTGCTGGAACCCGCCGACATCGTGGGTCTGCAGACCAATGAGGTGTCCAAGTCCATGAGGCATGAAGGTGAAGGTCGTGTTTGACTCAATTAATTGTTCGGCGTTCGATGTCGTAAGTTCGGCGTCGATCAGCACCTGAGCAATTCGTTCATGCATCCTGAGGTGGAGGTCGGCGTAGTTCATGCCGCAACGGATTTCCCCGATGATCGCTTGCTGTTCCTGGTCCATACGTTCGACCAGGGACTCGAACTCGGTGCCAGGCCGGGCGTAGGTACGCGTGACGTCGGCTGCATAGCCCTGGTGGCCCGCACCCGCGTCGATCAGCAGTGACCGATGTTCTGCTGGCGGTTCCAGTTCATAGTGTTGATAGTGCAGTACCGCGCCATGTTCATTCAAGGCGACGATATTGCTGTACGGGGATTGTTGTTCCCGTTCGCGCGTAGCTGCCAGATAACTCGCCTGGATGTCGAATTCGCTGCTACCCTCATTGAAGGCGCGAAGGGCGGCGCGATGTCCAGCAACGGCGCGCATGTTCGCGCGGCGCATGCAATCAATCTCGTAGGGCGTCTTGCAGGCGCGGGCATAGTGCAGTTCGGCAAGCAGAAGGCCGGGATTTATGTGATCAATACCCAACCTCCGCCCGAGTGCTTCGTCTTCGCCAATAAACGCGAGCGTGGTGTTGGGACCCAGCAGGTTGTGCATGTCCTTCGGCGACTCGATTGCAGTGATTTGCCAGTGCCGGGTCCAGTCTCCCTCCGGCAGGGAAGGAGGCAGATGCCAGTAGTCCTGCGGCTGACAATAAAAGAGCCTTGGTTTGACGCCCTTGCGAATCAGGATGAAACTGCCCGGCACGTCGGTCAGCGGAACGAGCGACTTGAAGTGCGGGTTGATCCTGAAGGGATAGCCGATGTCGTCGAGAAATGCGGTCCGTGGTTCGCCGGATGCGATCAATATGCCGTCCATGCTGGCTCTGTCGAGGGCGGTATGGATTCTGGCGAGCATCGCGGACAGGTGGTCTGCATAGAGCGTATTGGTCGATGAGGTGGTCATGATGGTCATGTTACGTGATCAGTAGACTTTCCGCTCTCCGCGGGGTCGGATATTGAAGCGTCTGGCCGTCCAGTGATACTGCTCGGGTGTTTGTTCGATCAGCTTTTCCAGCTCCGCATTGACCTGTCTCAAAACGTCTTCTCCGACCTGGACCGGTGTAATCTTCAACCTGAATCCGCTGTGGTTTCGATCAGGCAAGGCAGTACCAATCGCCAGTCGTATCGATTCCTGACCGGCGATCCGCCCAATCATTGAAGTCGTCAGCGCGGGAACGCCAAAGAACTCGACAAACTCGCCGCCACGCAGGCGTGGTTGCTGGTCAGGTCGCATTGACGCGATGCCCCCGGCCCGGAGGTGTCGCACCAGTGCCGTTTCACCCTGTTCGGTCCAGGGCCGGAGTCTGATACCGCAGGCGAGCCGTTGGCGCCGGACAAGCTGATTGACTGTGGTCGAGTCGGGTGGGTAGAAGTACTCATCCAGGTTGCCCTCTGCGGCGAGATATCGGATCACCAGTTCAGGCTGTCCCAGAGCGGGAGTGAGAACCAGCGTACTGCCCAGGGTATCCGGGGCGTCGGCGTCAACAATCAGCGAATCCAGCGGTGCCTGCCAGATGTAACCCATCTCAACGTATCGCCGGAAATGTTCGATCACGGATTGCTTCACGAGAGCAGCGGGTGCTTTGGCGATTTCGCACATGCGGATGTTGATATCAGCCACCCGCGCGGGTGAACTGTTCCACTGTACCGCGACTCGGCCCGCGATGGTTCCGAGGTTGCCGAGCCAGGCCAATGGCAGATGTGGAGTTAACCGCAACCAGCTTTTGAGAAGCATTTGCCGAATTGGTGCGGGAGGCGGCGGGTAAAGCTCGGCTTCCCCGGCGGGACGTGTTCTGAAACGCTTGTAACCCCAGAGGTATTGTTCCGGTACAGATCGTACGGCGTGCTCGATTGCACTGTTCATTGACGCGATGTCTTGTGGATCGGGAACAGGTTCAAAGATCACCTTGAATCCTTGTCGCCTGGCGAGTCTCTTGCACCAGCACACGACGACCCGGGCTCCGGTTCGTTCGGCAAGCCGACTGACATGAGTGGAGGTCAGCGCTTTGATGTCAAAGAAGTCAGCGAATATGCCGTCATGAACGCCAGGCTCCTGGTCAGGCATCACGCCGATCGTGCCGCCATCTTGAAGCACGCGGAGCTGGGCTCTGAGTCCTGACTGTCCGCTGGTGACGAAACGGGTACCGGTCCGGGCGCGATATCCCAGTAAAAGATTGTTCAGTGACGGGTGTGACAGGGGTCGGTACATGTGGATCAGGCCAAAACGTTCGCCGAGAAAGTGATTGAGCAGTTCCCAGTTGCCCAGATGCGGTAGTACCAGAATCAGTGGGCCGGATGATGCTGTGATGCGATCCATGCCTTCGACTGCGACGATGGAGCGGCGGCAGCGATCAGGGTCTGCAGCCCAGGCAAAGGGCGCCTCGCTGATCAGCTTGCCGGCTTCGGTCAGATGTCGCCGGACCAGAACACGGCGTTCGGCAACGCCGAGGGTCGGAAAGCAGAGTTCAATATTCTGGCGGGTTACCCGGCAATAGCGGTGCCGGGTCAGCCAGCCGAACCGGCCAATCAGTGCACCGATCGTCTGTAGCCACGATAGGGGTAATCGGGCCAGTAACCCGATAGTGAGGTCAGCCAGCATCGTTGTGCGGGTCCGCGGATGTTGCGTTGCGACTGACTGTTGATGATAGACTGGCTGGCGCAAATGAGGGCTAAATGATGGAATTGCTGGCGATCATTACGATGTTAGCATTGGTTCAGGTCAGTGTTTTCGGAACATTGGTCGGCCTGGCTCGGGGCCGGTATGCTGTCAAGGCTCCCGCGGTCAGCGGCAATGAGTTATTCGAGCGATATTACCGCGTTCACTACAACACCATTGAACAACTGGTGTTATTTCTGCCCTCGCTGTGGACATTCGGCTATTTCGTCGGTCAGTACTGGGCTGCGGCACTCGGTGTCGTTTATCTGGTTGGCCGCACTATTTATGCCATTTCCTATGTCCGCAATCCGGCTGGCCGCAGGTTTGGGATGCTTGTCTCAATGCTGCCATGCTGGGTGCTGGTGCTGGGTTCGTTGATCGCCGCAACCCTAAGTTTTCTTGGAGGTTGAGCGACTTTCATCTACTGAAACCCGGTGGCATCATAAGGCGCTTATTTTTGGTCGTGGTCCTTCGTGGGCCGCGTATTCGCATTTTTATTAGGAGTATCGAATGGCCGTAGTGGAATACCAGTCGCCCACTTCTGTGGAGGAGGCGATCTCCTTCCTGACAAGTTCGCCCCATGCTGCGAAAGTATTGGCAGGTGGTACAGACTTGATCATTCAGTCAAAGGGTAAATATGACGAACCTCTGACTGTCGTTGATATCAAGGGCATTGCGTCCATGGTTGATGCGGAACTGACCGATGATGGTCTCAAGCTGGGTCCGGCAATGAGCTGTGCCCGTTTAACTGCCCGCGACGACATCAAGGCTGTCTATCCAGGTCTGGTAGAAGCGGCTTACCTGATCGGGTCGACCCAGGTCCAGGGAAGGGCGAGTGTCGGCGGAAATCTCTGTAATTCATCGCCGGCAGGTGATACCGGGCCCGCACTCATCGCCAATCGCGCGATCTGTGTCATTCAGGGCCCGAACGGTACACGCGAAGTACCGGTGGAAGAATTCACCACAGGCGTTGGCCAGAATGTGCTTGAGAAGGGCGATATTCTTGTCCAACTGAAGTTCCCGCGGCCTGCTGCCAGGACATCGGACGCGTATCTTCGATTTATCCCCCGTACCGAGATGGACATCGCGGTCGCGGGTGCTGGCGTGAGTATCACGCTGGATGGTGATGGCACCTGTACTGACGCCCGAGTGGGTATCGGTGCAGTGGCACCCACGGCGCTGCTGGTTGATGCCGCAGCCCAGGCGTTGATTGGTACCAAGCTGGATGATGCGGCCCTTGCAGCGGCAGCTCAGGCAGCGACGGACGCGTCCAGTCCCATCACGGACCGTCGCGGTACGATTGAATATCGACGTCACGTGGTTGGCGTTCTGGTTAAACGTGCTGCGTTAATTGCAGCCGAGCGAGCGAAGGGAGCGTAAGACTGATGAAAACCCATGTAACAACGACGATTAATGGCGAAGAAGTCGAATTCCTTTGTGAACCGCACGAAACCCTGCTCGATGCACTGCGAAACCATGTCGGCCTGACCGGTACCAAAGAAGGCTGCGGTTCCGGCGACTGCGGCGCCTGTTCTGTCACCGTTGATGGTGAACTGGTTTGCTCCTGTCTGGTGCTGGCGCCGGAGGCGGAAGGCAAGTCAATTGGCACTATTGAAGGCATTGCCGATCATGACAAGCTGCATGTGATCCAGGAGAAATTCCTTGAACATGCGGCGCTACAGTGCGGTATCTGCACGCCAGGGTTGATTGTTTCGACCAAGGCGCTGCTGGAAGAAAATCCAAACCCAACCGAAGAAGAAGCACGCTACTACCTGGCGGGCAACCTTTGCCGATGCACAGGTTACGACAAAATCATTCGAGCCGTTCTCGACGCGGCGGAGACAATGAAAGGGGCTGCTTGATATGAGTGAAGCGCGAGAGTTCAAGTATGTGGGGACGAGGTCCATCCGACCGGATGGCTTCGATAAGGTGACAGGACGAGCAAACTATGCTGCCGACCTGGACCTGCCTGGCATGATTTGGGGGCGGATTTTAAGAAGTCCGCACGCTCACGCGCGAATTACCAGACTGGACACTACCAGGGCTGAAGCACTGCCTGGCGTCATGGGTGTTGCCACATTCAAGGACTTTCCGGCGGTTTCAACCGAAGAGTTTCAGTCGGGTGAGGGGTCAACAGCACTCAATGATCTGGCCAGAAACATTCTGGCTGACGACAAGGTTCTGTACCATGGGCACGCAGTTTGCGCGATCGCAGCGACGTCCGAGGCACTGGCTGAACAGGCACTGGACTTGATCGATATCGAATACGATGTGCTGCCACCGGTCATGGATGTCGCTGATGCAATGAAGGACGATGCGCCGTTGCTGCACGAGGACATGTTCACTGAAGGTCTGGAAGAGAAACCTTCGAAGCCCTCCAATATCGCGCTGCGCTTCGAACTGAAGAAAGGCGATATCGAACAGGGCTTCAAGGAAGCAGACCTGGTGATCGAGCGCGAGTTTTACACCCCAACCGTTCATCAGGGTTATATCGAACCTCACGCCTGTACCGTGCGGTACGACAATGCGGGTACTTCGATGGTTTACTGCTCGACCCAGGGACATTTCGATGTCCGGGCGGCCACGGCCAAACTGCTGGATATGGAACTTGGCAAGATCAAGGTTGTGCCAAGTGAGATCGGCGGTGGCTTTGGTGGCAAAACCACGATCTATCTTGAGCCGGTGGCGATGATCTTGTCGCAGAAATCCGGGCGCCCGGTGAAGATGGTCATGGACCGGGATGAAGTGTTCATGGCATCAGGTCCCGGATCAGCAACCCGAAACTGGGTCAAGATCGGCGCCAAGAAAGACGGCACCCTGGTCGCAATGCAGGCGCGTCTCTGTTACGAGGCCGGCGCATTTCCAGGCTCGCCGATGCGGCCGGGTGTGATGACCGTGTTCACGCCTTACGACATCGAAAATGCTTTTGTTGAAGGCTACGACGTGGTGGTTAACAAACCCAAGGTGGCCGCCTATAGAGCACCGGGGGCGCCGCAATCCGAGTTTGCCTGCGAGATGCTGATCAACGAGATTGCGCGGGAACTGGATATGGATCCGATTGACCTGCGTCTCAAGAACGCGGCCAGGGAAGGAACCCAGACGTTGTATGGCCCGAAGCTTAAAAAAGTTGGTCTCGTCGAATGCCTGGAGGCCGTCAAGGCATCCGATCATTATCGGAGCGCGCTGAAAGAAAACCAGGGACGGGGTGTGGCTGCCGGCTTCTGGTTCAATATTGGTGGACCGTCGAGCGTGTCGATCAATATGAACCCCGACGGAACGGCGATTCTCATCGAAGGCAATCCCGATATTGGCGGATCGCGCGCCTCAATGCAGTTGATGGCAGCAGAGACCCTGCAGTTGCCTCTCGATGATGTAAAGCCATTGGTGGGAGACACTGACGTTCTGGCCTACAGTGGTGCCACCGGCGGCAGCCGGACGACGTTTGCTACCGGGATGGCGACGATTCAGGCAGCTGAAGATATTGTTCGCCAGTTCAAAGAACGGGCTGCCTCGACCTGGAATGTCACGCCCGAACAGGTTGAATACGCCAACGGCACGGTCACCAATACGGCAGGTGACGACAGTATGACGGTGGCTGAGATATGTGCTGGTGCAGATCGCACCGGTGGTCATATTTCCGGGCGCGGCAATATCAACGCGCGAGGTGCGGGTCCCAGCTTTGCCGTTCACCTGGCGGATGTGGAATGTGACGCTGAAACAGGCCGCTGCTGGGTAGTTCGCTATACCGCATGTCAGGATGCCGGCAAGGCGATCCACCCCAGTTACGTTGAAGGTCAGTATCAGGGCGGAGCGGCCCAGGGAATTGGCTGGGCACTGAATGAAGAGTACATCTACAACGAAGACGGACGACTTGAGAATCCCGGTTTCCTCGATTACCGGATTCCGCTCGCGTCAGATCTGCCCATGATCGAAACGATTATTGTCGAAGTGCCTAACGACTTCCATCCGTTCGGCGTTCGCGGCGTGGGTGAGAGTGGGATCATTCCACCGCTGGCTGCAGTTGGTGACGCCGTCGCCGGAGCGGCAAAGATCAATGTGACTGAGCTGCCGCTTTCGCCCCCGCGTGTGTTGAAAGCAATCGCCGAAGGGGCAAGCGCCTGATTTTCAATGGCTACCGTGATCTTCTCCAGTGAGCTGCAACGGATCACTGGAGAAGAAAAGACAACCGTCGACGCGAAGAGCTACCGCGAGTTGATTGACAGCCTCACGAGTCATTACGCGAAGCTTGACGCTGATACATTGATGGCGATGGCGGTTGCGATTGACGGCGAGATTATTCATGACCCGCTACTTGAATCGGTTGACCCGAACAGCGAGGTCCATTTTCTATATCGAATTTCAGGCGGCTAACGATAGCCGTTCGGATTCTTTTGCTGCCAGCGCCACGCATCACGGCAGATATCTTCCAGTGTTTTTTCTGCCTGCCATCCCAGTTCGCTTGCGGCGAGCCCCGGGTCTGTAAAGCTTGTCGGCACATCGCCGGGCCGGCGGGGACCCGTTTGTTTCGGCAACGTGATCTGATTGGCCTCTTCGAAGGTGTGAATCACCTCCTTGACGGATGAGCCGCGACCGGTCCCCAGATTAAAGGTCCAAAGACCCGCCCGGTTTTCAATGTAGCGCAGGGCAGCAAGGTGACCGCCGGCCAGGTCCACAACATGGATATAGTCGCGAATGCAGGTGCCATCGGGAGTAGGGTAGTCATCCCCATTGATGGTGAGTTCAGTTCGGGTACCGACGGCAACCTGGGTGACGAAAGGCATCAGGTTATTCGGAATACCGGCCGGATCCTCACCGATCTCTCCGCTTGGATGGGCGCCGGCAGGATTGAAGTACCGCAATCTCACGATGCCCAGAAAACTGTGGGCGCTGGCGACGTCTTCGAGAACCCGTTCTATCATCAGCTTGGTACGACCGTAGGGGCTCGCCGCATCAGTCAGCGGTGTGTTTTCTGTGATCGGTGAGATGGCGTCCTTACCATAAACTGTCGCGGAGGAACTGAAGACCAGCCTTGGCACCTCTGTGCGAATCATCTGGCGCAGCAGATTGAACGTGCAGCCCAGGTTGGTTTCGTAATAGCGAAGCGGGTCTGTCACAGACTCGCCGACTGCCTTGAGTCCGGCGAAGTGGACAACTGCATCGAATCTCGATTCGTTAAACAGTGCGGTCAGGCCGGCGTCATCCATCAAATCGAGCTCGACCAGCGAGATGGCTCTTCCGGATAGCTTTTCCGCCCGCTTCACCGCCTCAGGGGAACTGTTGGAAAAATTGTCGACGATAGTCACGTCATGGCCATTGGCAACTAATTCAACAGCGGTATGAATACCGACGTATCCGGCGCCCCCTGTCAGCAATGCGTGCATATCAGCGCAGTACCATATCGAGATGTGATTCCAGCTCCGCCAGCGCCTGATCCGGTTCAACGACCTTGATGGTTGTCATGCCAAGTTGTCGGGCGGGTTTGAGATTTACTCCCAGATCGTCGAGAAAAATGGCCTCCTGAGGGCTCACGTTGATCTCACGACAGGCAATCTTGTAGATCTCGGGATTCGGCTTGCGAATGCCAACTTTGCTGGATTCGATAACTACATCGAACAACGCCATCACCTGTGCCGCAGGTGATGGCTTGTTCTCTGCATGTTCTTTTCTGCGCATGTTGTTGGTGATACAACCGATGCGAAACCTTTCCCTGATCCGCCGGAGGGCCTCCACCATCTCTTCGCGAATGGATCCTCCGAGCAGTTCCAGCACGTCACGGCCGGGGATTTCATGTCCCTGGGATCGGGACTCTTCGGCAAACAGGCGATCGAACTCTTCGCGACTGATTCGACTGCTTTCGAGTTGCGCCCAGGCATTGTTTTCGTGGTTGGTCGCATTGATCGAGCGAATGAATCCGACGGGAAGACCCCGCGCCAGTTCGTATTCGCGAAACGCGTCAAAAGGACTGGAGCTAATGACGCCACCGAAATCCCAGAGAACTGCTTTAAACATCGACTACTCGCTGACGTTGATCTCGAACATCGCCGAATCCGGTCGGGCCAGACCTCGCTGGGATGAATTGATTGCGTCGATCATTAGCTGAATGTTGGCAGATTTCCTGAACTCTTCCTGCACCTGCTTCACGGCCTCTTCAAGCCGGAGTTCCCGCATGAACAATATGCGGAAAGCCTTGCGGACCTCAGCGATCTCTTCGCTGGAATAACCGGCGCGCTCCATGCCGACCTTGTTGATGACCCGCATATGGGCCGGAAAACCCTCGGCGATCGTAAACGGCAGGACGTCCTGGATGACCCGGCACATCCCCCCAACCATGGCAGCCCTGCCGACGTGGCAGAACTGGTGAATCGCAGAGAGTCCACCGATATTGGCATGGTCGCCAATAATCACATGGCCGCCCAGGGTCGCGGCGTGAGACATCACGACATGGTTGCCCACCTGGCAGTTGTGGGCGACATGTGACTGTGCCAGCAACGTGCAGTCATCACCAACAGAGGTGAGCGATCCTTCTTCCGTGCCACTGTGAATGCTGACGAACTCTCGAATCGTGCTGCGGTCACCAATTTTGGTGTAGGTGACGGTACCGGACACATATTTCTGATCCTGGGATTGAATACCGAGCGTAACGAATGGAAAAACCTGACACTCTTCTCCGAGCGTGGTGTGTCCTTCGACAACAATGTTCGACTGCAGGACTGAATTGGCGCCGATTCTGACATTGGGGCCGACGCGACAGAATGGGCCAATGGTGCAGTTGTCACCAACTTCGGCTTTGGGGTCCACGACCGCGTGTTTGTCCACCTGAATCATCGTGGCTCTCCGGTGATGCTGTTAATTGAAAATTCGACAGATCGCCGCCAGATGTGGTTTGGCGACTGTCCCCTGCTAACGATGACACCTTGTCTACTGTCTTGCGCAGAATGCTGAAACTGGTGGTTTTCCCGATTTCGGACACGGTGTTCTTATTGATGTTCAATGATATAATTTCAGCCTTCTGATTGCATGGTTTTGATGCCTGAAATGGCACTGACCGCCAACTCCGCGATACCGGATTTCTTATGATAGAAGAAGCCAAAGCGACGGCCAGACCGCTGGATCGCTCCCTGATCGACAAACATTCGTTCAGCCGCGAGGAACTGCTTGATTGCGGTTACGGACGACTGTTTGGGCCGGGTCGGGCGCATCTGCCCATCGACGAAATGTTGATGATCGATCGCATTACCGAAATCACTGAAGACGGTGGCATCAATAACAAAGGAAAGATCAGGGCGGAGATGGACATTCATCCGGACCTCTGGTTTTTCAAGGTGCACTTCGTCGACGATCCTGTCATGCCAGGCTGTCTGGGTCTGGACGCACTATGGCAACTGGTGGGTTTTTTTCTTGCCTGGAAAGGCAACTGGGGCGTCGGCAGGGCCCTCGGCTGTGGGCGCGTCTCTTTTCGGGGACAGGTGTTGCCAACAGCGAAGAAGCTCGAATATGAAATCGACATGACCAAGGTCCGGCAGGGCAAGACTGTGCTGGGAATCGCTGACGCCAGGGTACTTGTTGATGGAAAACAGATTTATGTAGCGGAAGACGTCAAGGTAGGACTGTTTACCTCCCTCGACGATTTTTAGGTAATCATATGAAGCGCGTTGTCATCACTGGTCTGGGTATTGTTTCTCCTTTAGGCAATAGCATCGACGCAACACTGGCGTCCCTCCGGGAGGTAAATTCCGGGATTCGATTCAAGGAAGAATACAGTGAGATCGGGATGCGTAGCCACGTCGCAGGAACGGTCAAGCTGGATACGTCCGAACTGATTGATCGCAAGCTGTTACGGTTTATGGGAGACGCATCGGCCTATGCGTATATCGCGATGCGTGAAGCGATCGAGGATGCGGGCCTTGAGGCCAATGAAGTGTCTAATGTGCGTACCGGTATCGTCGCGGGCTCTGGCGGCGCTTCCTCGGCGAATCAGGTGGAAGCAGCCGATGTGTTGCGGGAAAAGGGACTTCGTCGGGTCGGACCCTATCGGGTCACGAGAACCATGGGCTCTACGGTATCCGCCTGCCTGGCCACGCCTTTTGCAATCAAAGGGGTGAACTATTCAATCACGTCCGCCTGTTCCACCAGCGCGCACTGCATTGGGCACGCGGCTGAGCTGATCCAGCTGGGCAAACAGGACATTGTGTTTGCCGGTGGCGGCGAAGAAGAACACTGGAGTCTGTCCTCGCTGTTCGATGCGATGGGTGCCCTGTCGACGGCCTACAACGAGACGCCTGAGACAGCATCGCGGGCCTATGATGAAAACCGGGACGGTTTTGTTATTGCCGGTGGTGGCGGATTCGTGGTGGTCGAAGAATACGAGCATGCGCGGGCGCGGGGCGCCAAGATCTATGCAGAGCTGACGGGCTATGCCGCCACCTCGGATGGCCATGACATGGTGGCACCCTCGGGTGAGGGGGGGCAGCGGGCCATGGAGATGGCGATAGCTACCGTTGAGGGACCGATTGACTACATCAACGCCCATGGCACGAGTACCCCGGCGGGGGATATTCCTGAAGTCGATGCCATTCGCCGGGTATTTGGCGAGGATATGCCGCAAATCAGCTCCACCAAGAGCCTGTCAGGCCACTCACTGGGCGCAGCAGGTGTGCATGAATCCATTTATTCGCTATTAATGCTGCATCACGACTTCATCTGCCCATCGGCCAATATCGAGACGCTCGATCCGGCGGTTGGCAATGCGCCGATTGTCAGAACCAGGGTCGATAACGCCGGCCTGAACAACATCATGTCGAACAGTTTCGGATTTGGCGGAACCAATGCCGTTCTGGCCTACAGCAGGATGTCGTGAAGAACAGGTAAAGACCCCGAGTTGATCGTCTGGTGAGGTAAATTTTTGATAAAGACCTGATAGATTGTTCATCGTATCTTTATCGATGCCGGCTACCAATCGAGGGGTTGTGATGGTTGAATACACCCGTTTTCGGCAGGGGACTCCTCGATGAGCAGATCGAAGGTCGTCATCATAGAAGACGAACCCGATATCGTCGAAGTGATCAGTTACAACATGAAGCGGGAAGGCTTCCAGGTCGCGTCAGTCGGTCGTGGTGACGAAGGCCTGAATCTGGTTCGAAATCTCTCGCCTTCGCTGGTGGTACTGGATCTGATGTTGCCTGGCATGGATGGTCTCACTGTCTGCCAGCAGATCAAGTCAGACCCCATTACCCGGGACATTCCCATTATCATCATATCTGCCAAGGGCGAAGAAAGTGATGTGGTGATTGGTCTGGGACTCGGGGCCGACGATTACCTGGCCAAACCGTTCAGTCCAAGAGAGTTACTCGCTCGAGTCAAGGCCGTGCTGCGCCGTGGGCCGGTGCGGGAAGATCAGCACAAGGAACGGATCGTCATCAAGGACCTGCTGATCGACATTGCCCGACATGAAGTCCGCGTGTCCGGAGAACTGGTCAAGCTGACGGCGACGGAATTCAAGATTCTCTATCAGCTCGCGTCCCAGCCCGGACGTGCCTTCACCCGGGAACAACTACTGAACCGTGTTGTCGGTGAAGGCGTTGTCGTGGTGGATCGCAACATCGATGTCCACATTCGCGCAGTGCGCAAGAAGCTTGGCGCTTACAGCCAGATGATCCAGACCATCAGGGGTGTTGGTTACCGGTTCGTCGAAGACTGATGCTTCGTTCCCGGTTCCTCTGGCAACTTGTTGGCGCGCTGGGGGCAATCTTACTAGTCAGTACGCTGGTCTTCGGTTCTCTCGCGACGACCCAGATCCAGACTGATGCTCGCAATACCATTCGTGAATCGCTAAGGACCCAGGCTGCCATTCTCAGGCAACTATTGTTGCCGAGCCTGTTGCAGGAGGTGCCAATTTCTCGGGAGGCACTGGAGCAGACAACCGGCGGTGCCAACAATCGGATCACCCTGATTGACGCCAAAGGCCTGGTACTGGCTGACAATCGCGAAGCCCCGGAAGCGATGGACAATCATCTGACCCGGCCGGAAGTGGTTCAGGCCATGGCGACTGGTTTCGGCAGTTCAGAACGCTACAGCCATACCGTGAACCAAAACCTTTTTTATGTGGCGCTTCGCGTCGATGGCGACGAAGGTAAAGTACTGGGGTTCGTGCGGGTCGCGGTACCCCTGGAAAGTGTCGAGCGCCAGCTCGCGGCGCTCAGAAATCAGATATTGCTCAGTGGCACGATTATCGCCGCCATCTTTCTGGTCGTCGGATTCCTGCTGGCGCGACAGTTCACCATTCCCATCACCCGGATGACCGAAGGAGCATCCCGAATCTCCCGGGGCGACTACGATTTCAGATTACCCGAGGGGCGCAGTGACGAGATCGGGCAACTCGCCGTCGCGCTGAACGAGCTCGCCCGGGGAACCCAGGAAAGAATCAAGGCACTGACCAGTTCCAGGAATCAGCTGGCGGCGATCCTGTCCGGTCTGACCGAGGGCGTGATCGCTGTGGATCTGGACCAGACAATCCTGCACATTAACGATTCTGCACGCGCCATGCTGCATCTCAGCCAGCGTGAAATTGTCAACCGCCAGCTTGGTGACGTCGTTAGAGTCGAGGAGATCGTGCAGGCGGTCGATACCTGCTTGGCAGAACTCATCACCACCAATTCCACGGTCAAGGTCGATGCCAAGACGCTGGATGTGTCAGTAGTACTGCTTCGCAATCAGGACTGGACATCGGCAGCGGGTGCAATTGTAGTACTCCAGGACATCACGGAAATGCTGCGCCTTGAGCAGGTTCGCAGTGATTTCGTGGCGAACGCATCCCATGAACTCAAGACGCCGATCTCTGCTATTCGTGGTTTTGTCGAAACCATTCTCGATGATGCGAACATGCCTGAGGAAGTCCTGCAGCGTTTTATCAAACGCATTCGCAGCCAAAGTGCGCGGCTGGACCAGATTGTCAAGGACCTGATACACCTTTCCCGGTTTGATACTCACGCTCGCGAGATGTCCGTCAGCCAGATTGATCTGGCGTTTTTGATCCGGAAAGTCCATGCCGACAAGTCCGAGGATGCGATCGATGCCGGTGTGATGCTTGAGCTGGACATCATCGACAAGGAAGTTGAAGTAGCAGGCGAACAGGAAGCCTTGTACCAGATGCTGAGTAACCTGGTTGATAATGCCATCAAGTATACCCAGGCTGACGGAGTTGTCAGGGTGCGGCTTCGAACGCTTAGCCGGATGGCAGTGATCGAAGTGGAAGACACCGGCATCGGGATCGCCGAGGATGAGCAGCAGCGCATCTTTGAACGGTTCTACCGCGTTGATCGGGCGCGTTCAAGGGAACAGGGTGGTACCGGACTGGGACTATCGATTGTCAAGCATATTGCCCAGTCCCATCGCGGATCGGTGATGGTCACGAGCCAGGTCAACAAGGGGTCTGTGTTCACGGTTCGACTTCCCCTCAGCAGCTAGAGCGTTCGAATAATCTCCCTGGCGGCATTCAATCCGGGAACGCCGCTGACACCACCACCCGGATGAGTGCCCGCGCTGCACATCCACAGGCCGTCGATCTCGGTTCGGTATTGCGCCATCCCCAGCATGGGGCGAGCGGAAAACAACTGGTCGAGACTGAGGCGACCGTGAAAGATATCGCCACCGACCAGGCCGAATTTTTGCTCAAGATCCCAGGGTGAATGGACCTGGCGCGCGATGATCGTTGAGCTGAATCCCGGGGCGAACTGATCGACGGTATCGATAATTGTGTCGGCCGCCTGATCCCGCCGATGTGTCCATTCGCTGGCCAGCGACGGATCGAAGTGCTGGCAGAAAAGACTCGCAACATGTTTGCCCGGTGGCGCGAGGGTATCGTCGACAAGACTGGGGATCATCATTTCGACGACAGGACTGGCCGAGTAGCCTGATTGCCGGGCATCGGTATAGGCGAGATCCATATAATCGAGGCTGGGGGCCAGAATGACACCGCCGGTCAGCACCGATGGATCGGGCTGGCCAGTGAATGAAGGTATCTGGTTCAGCGCGACGTTAAGACGAAAGGTGCCGCTCTGGCATTTGTAGTGTTCGAAATGTAATCGCGTTTCAGGATTAATTGCTGCTGGATCGATTAGCTGGCAAAACAGCAGTTTCGGATTCACCCCCGCGACAATGATATCGGCTTCAAAACTGTCTCCGTTCAGGGTTCGGACAGCGCGGGCTTTTCTGTCCTGCACTTCAATCCTCTCAACGGGCATTTCCGTGACCAGGGTGACGCCGCGGGATCTGGCCTCGGCGGCGATGGCATCGCTGATGGCACCCATGCCGCCGCGTGCGTGCCCCCAGGTACCGGTCTTCCCGTTGATTCCGCCTATCACATGATGCAGCAAGACATAACCCGAACCCGGCGTATAGGGACTGGCGTAGTGGCCGACGATGGCGTCGAAACCCAACAGGGCCTTCAGTTGTGGCGACACGAACAGATCGTCAAGTATTTCGCCGGCGCTGACCGTGAACAGTTTGAGTAGCAGGCGCCTGTCTTCGTTGGTCAGCCTCCCGTAGTGACGGCTTAGCTGGAACAAACGCGGGATGTCACTGAACGACAGGGTCGTGAGATCCGGCGGCGTTGTTAACATCAGGTCCCGCAACACAGGCGCCAGGCGGTGCAGCGCCAGTTCGTATTGGGTGAGGGCGTTAATGTCTTGCGGACATTGTTCAGCGAGTAACGATCTGGCCCGATCCGGGTCGCCATGGCTGATGAATCCTTCGCCCTCGATTGAAGGCAGGAAATTGTTCACCTGCCGCGGTTCGATTCGCAGCCCGTGCTCGACGAGTCTCAGCTCCTGAATAATCCGGGGATGGAGCAGGCTGACGGTATAGCTGGCAGTTGAGTTGCGAAAGCCTGGATGGAACTCCTCGGTGACGGCGGCCCCACCCAGTATCTGCCGCTGTTCGAGCAGGGTGACTTCGGCGCCGGCACCGGCCAGGTAGCACGCGCACACCAGACCATTGTGTCCGCCGCCAACGATGATGACACGCTTCCCCATGGCCCGCATTTTGACACCGTTTGTACCCATCCTGTAAGGTAGCGCCGCGCTGTCGCGCACCTCCTTGGATTTTCTATGACCCAGACTTCATCGTCGTCCGGCGACGAGCAGCCCCTTGTTGAAAAACCCAAACTGGGTATCTGGGAGCTTGCGTGGCCGGCGATACTCAGCAATCTGCTGTTCTCGGTGATCGGGATTATCACCATCAAGATCGTTGGCGAACTTGGTCAGACGGCGGTCGCTGCCGTGACCACCGGGCACCGTATTTTCTTTGTACTGTCGGCAGTACTCATGGCGGTATCTGCCGGCACCAGTGCCCTGGTGGCAAGGGCCTGGGGGGCAGGGGATTACGATGAGGCGGCCAAGGTCACGACGGTATCCGTGCTGGTCGGATCAGCTGTCGCTGTGCTGCTGATGATTCCTTTCCTGACATTCAGCGATGAAATTGCCGGCGTATTTCAACTGGATCCCATCTCCACCGCGGCAGCGTCGGACTACATTTTCTATCTGAGCCTGTTCAGCATTGGTTTTGCCATCAACTTTGTGCTGGGCGCTGCACTTCGCGCTGCCGGCGACACGCGCACGCCCCTGTGGTTTGGCATGGTGGCAAACATCGCCAATGTCTGTCTGACCTACTGGTTGGTTTATGGTGGGTTTGGTGTGCCGTCGCTTGGGGCGGCTGGCGCTGGCGCCGCCAATGGGCTGTCGCTGACCCTTTCCGGGATGTTGTTTTTGTCGCTGTGGCTGGCAGGGCGACTCAGGGTGCAGGTGGGCAGGACCGGCGCGCTGGAAGTTTCCAGACTCCGGCAGCTCGTGCACATTGGCTACCCGGCTGGGCTCGAACAGTTCGTTTTTCATGCCGGCTTCATCGGCTTTTTGTGGCTCGTCGCGCGACATGGCACCGCAGCCTTTGCCGCCTACGGCGTCGGTGTACAGGTTCTTTCGATGTCATTTGTCGTCGGGTTCGGTTTTTCCATCGCCGGTGCGACCCTGGTTGGACAGCATCTGGGTGCGCGAGATCCTGACGGCGCTACCCGGCAGGGGTGGCACGCAACCTTCTTTGCCATTGGCAGTATGGTCACCCTGGGCACGATCATCCTGCTGCTGGCTGAACCGATCGCACGATTTTTGATCGACGATGATGAGGTCGTTCACTTGACGGTGATCTTTATCTATATCATGGCCATTGCACAGCCAATGCTCGCGATTGAATTCACGCTCGGTGGCTGTCTTCGGGGCGCAGGTGATACGCGGTTTCCATTGTTGACGACACTGATCGGGTTGATTCTGGTTCGTGTCGGCCTTGCCGCGGTTGCCACTTACCTGGAACTGGAGGTGAAGTGGATCTACGCTGCCCTGATAGCCGACTATATGGTCAAGGTGGTGATGCTGGTCTGGCGATTCCGTTCGGGGCGTTGGAAGGACATCTTCGACAATTCAGAACCCAGGCCCACGACATAAACAGAGTTTTTCCAAAAAGAGATTGACCCAGCCATTTCGAAGCGTATGATTCATCGCTTCAGCAAACAAGCCCAACGGCAGAAACCTCAAATGCAAACGACGCATTGGAACCACAACACGATGCTGACCATCGCAACCGACGGTCGCGATAAGTCGTGCGCGTATGTTGTGACCGTGAGGTATTGGCCGGGATGTAGGATGAGTTAGCGATTCGCTGATCAATTTTTTTAAAAAGCCCCCGGCACGAAAGTTCCGGGGGCTTTTTTTTTGCGTGAGATTTGCCTGAAAAGGAGAGTGTTGTGGAACAACAACTGAAAAGAAATATACCGATACTCTATGTATTCAGCTTCTTCTGGCTGGCGTTGGTCATCATTCCGGTCATGGTCCCCCTGTTTGAATCTCGGGGGCTGGATCTCGCGGAGGTGTTCTATCTGCAGGCATTTTTCGCCTTCGTTGTGGTGTTGTTCGAGGTGCCCAGCGGATATGTCGCGGATGTGCTGGGACGACGCAACGCGCTCATAGCAGGCAGTCTGTTTCATGGCGCGGGATTTACCTGGCTGTGCTTCGCCCATGGTTTCGTTGAGCTGATGATTTTCGAAGCACTGGTAGGGATCGGCATCAGCCTCCTGTCGGGTGCCGACCTGTCTCTGCTCTACGATACCCAGGAAGCGCTGGGCCACAGTCATCGCCGTAAGGCGGAAGGCGTGGCTCAGATGCGGTTCATCAAGTCGATCGCCGAAGGTGTTTCGGCACTGATTGGTGGCGCATTAGTGCTCTGGTCGTTCGAGGCGGCGGTGATTGCGAATGCCGCATTTGCCTGGGTCCCGTTGATATTATCGCTCTGGTTGGCGGAGGCACCGTTTCTGAGAATGGAAGGAACATCACCGATCGCCAATCTGCGTCGGGTAATGACCCACCTGTATATTGAGAACAGGCTACTGCGTCAGATCTGTCTCTCAATCACCTTGTTCGGCCTGGTTACCTTCTATGTCGTCTGGATACTGCAGCCCTATTGGGAGGACCGCGGCGTACCGCTCACGGCATTCGGCGTACTGTGGGCAGCGCAAAGTTTCGTCTTTGCAGCATCGACGCGACTGGCTATTCCAATGGAACGGCGATTCGGTGCGGTACCGGTGCTGGTGGTGATGGGCCTTCTGCCGGTGGCGGCATATTTCGGCATGGCGGCGGCCGGTGGCATCGCGGGGATCGTGTTCAGCTTTCTGTTCTTTGTCAGTCGTGGCATCAACGGCGTGGTTCTGGTGGACGCGCTGAACCGGCGAACGCCCAGCAGCTTTCGGGCGACGGCGAACTCGATGACCTCGTTTATGTTTCGGGCCATCTATATCGTTACCGGGCCGGCCGTCGGTGCCTTGATTGCCTGGCAGGGTATGGAGGTCACGTTGTACGTGCTGGGCGGGGTGGCACTCGTGATCTTCGTCAGCCTGTTGTTGCCGATGCTGCGTGAAGTGCGTCGGGCCGAGGCGGCTGCCTCAAGTGCGGAGCGGTCGGTCGACGACAGGGAGTCCGACTATCGCGATGCGGCCTAAACGCTGGTCATCACAATGGGTTTGTCCCGGGTGATGACCATCGTGTATTCGTACTGGGCGGAGTAGTTTCCCTGACCGGTCAGTAGCGTCCAGCCGTCCTCGGCGGTGGATGTCTGCTCCGCGCCAGTCGATAGAAAGGGTTCGATGGTAATCACCTGACCCTCTGTCAGCCTGCGCTGGTCAGTTCGATCGAGAAAGTTGGGGATGAAGTGAGGTTCATCGTGCAGGCTTTTGCCGATGCCGTGGCTGCCCAGGTCCTTGAGCGTGACGAAACCGCTACGCTTGGCAACCTGCTCGATGGCGTGACCAATCTGATTGAGGCGCGCGCCGGCACGTGCCACCTTCATTGCTTCTCGTAGCGCTTTCCGGGTGCACTGGCAAAGATAATCAAGTCGCGGTGAAATCGGTGCGACCGGAAAGGTCGCGCCGGTATCTCCGAAATACCCGTTGAGTTCCGCCGAAACATCAATGTTGACCAGGTCGCCGGGCTGTATTCGTCGATCCGAGGGAATACCGTGGGCCGCTTCTTCGTTGATGCTGATACAGGTCGCGCCGGGAAAGTCATAGGAAACCTCGGGAGCAGAGCGGGCGCCATATTTTTCGAGGTTCTTTCGACCGATATGATCGAGCTCGCGGGTGGTGATGCCGGCCTTGAGGTGTTTTCGCATGAGCATCATCGTTTCATAAACGATGCGACCGATCGCGCGGAGTTCCTTCAGGTCATTTTCGTTGTCGATGGTCATCGTGATTATTATGGCATACTGGCCGGATAGGTCGTTGCAAGAGGTCGAGCTGAAATGATTCGTGTCGTCACAGGGTGTGTCGCGATCCTGGCGTTGACCGCCTGCGTGTCGCTCGGCATCGATCCATCTGAGTCCATTCTGGGTCGCTGGCAAACGGAGGTTGGCGGATTTCCTGTGATCGTGAGCTATGACCGCGACATGGTGACCGTTGAGGGCAGTGAGCCGGTTCCCTATAGCCTCTCCGGTAACGAGCTACGTTTCAGCGAAAACGATTCACACCGCCGGGTGGTGAGTTTTCCGTCCGCCGATGAAATGCACCAGCTGGATCCTCTGAGCGGTACCGACACCATCTATCGTCGGCTCGATTGAAACTGTATAAATATACAGTTAACATGGCCCGGCATGGCCGAGCCACTTTCCGAAGGTTATTACCTCGATAACTTCACAACGGTTCTGGATCACGTCGCTGATTACCGGTCGTCCCTGCTTGGTCCCACGGAATGGACCTTTCTGCAGACTTTTCGACACCTGTCCCTGTCGGCCAGACGTCTCTATGTGAGGTTGTACAGTCGTAAAGGTCCGTTATTCAGAGAAGACAAACTCAGCTACCCCGAGATCGGCGACCTGTCCAAAGCGGCTTCCGAAACTATTGCCGCCGGTGTGATGGACGAAGCGCCGGAGGCCGACAAGGCGTCATTGATTGACTTACTGGTTAAACCGGAGCTCCTGCAGCTCCTGCCAGAAAGCAGTTTGCCGGCGAGCGTGGATCGAGCCGCGCTGGTCGAACAGGTCAGCTCGGCGCTGACTACGGAAGGACTGCGGGAGAAAATCGGATTCAGGGTGCTGCGTCCAGTCTGTATCGAAACCGTCGATGTCTTTCGACTGCTGTTCTTTGGCAATCTTGACCAGGACCTGACCGAGTTCATTCTGTCTGAGCTTGGTATCCAGCAATATGAAAATTATGTCTGCGAGCCAAATTCGTTATTTGACACTCGACATCAACTCGATGAGGCGCTGACGTTCTATGGTGTTCGGAGAGAAGCGAGCGAACTTATCGCGGAACTTGATGCTGCCGCGCTGGTCAATCTCGCCGCCCGGGTGCCGGCATTCGAAGAACCTGTCTTTCGTCGGCGGGCCGGCAGGCTGCTCGGCAGAATAGGGCGCCAGCTCGAGCGGTTGGATGAAGGACCGGCAGCGCTTTCGGTTTATCAACGGTCAGAATTTCCACCGGCACGAGAACGCCGAGCCCGGCTGCTGTCAGCGCAGGGTGATCCAACATCGGCGATATCCCTTTGCGAGGACATGCTGGCGTCTCCGTTAGACCAGACCGAATATGACTTTGCCCGGGATTTCCCGCGACGGCGGCAACGCGGCTGGAATCTCGCGCTGGTTGACTGGCCGCAGCGACAACACATTGAGATTGAGACCCGATCGCTGGAATTGTCGGCGGGTGATGAACGGGTCGAGGAACGTGTGCGTGAGTACCGGCAATGTTGTGGCGACCGTGCCTGGTACGTGGAGAATCTGCTATTTCCGGGGTTGTTCGGCCTCGCTTTCTGGGATGTGATTTTTCATCCGGTCGCAGGTGCGTTCCTGCATCCATTTCAGCGGGGTCCCCTTGACTTGTATGAACCTGATTTCCGGTTTCGTCGTGCTGAACAGATCGCTGCCCGATTCGAGGAAATAAAGGATCAGCAGGCATTCTGTAGCAGGGTAGCGGCGACTTTTCAGGATCGTTGGGGCAGGGCGAATCCGTTTGTACACTGGGGTGGCCTGGATGAAGCGCTGCTTGCCATGGCGCTTGAACAGATTCCTGTGACTCACTGCATTGCGATTTTTGAACGGTTGCTGCGAGACGTGCGTACCAACCGGTCAGGGTTTCCTGACCTTGTGACATTTCCGGCTGGGGAATCCTATCGTTTGATCGAAGTAAAAGGACCAGGCGATGCATTACAACGCCACCAGCGACGGTGGCTGGAGTTTTTTGTCGAGCAGGAGATTCCAGCCGAGGTAGTCAACGTGACATGGCGATAAGTGCGTTGAAAGAAGCGTCGAAACCACCGTTTGGCTCTGACTCGAAAGAGCACCAACGCAGCGTCAGAATATCAGTCCGGGCGCTGGTGCTGCACGGCGAGCAGCGGGGAGATCTCAATTCACGCTTTTCATCACGAAGCAATGCTCTTGCAGGGATCAGGGGGCATCAGCGACTGCAGCGGCGACGCGGCGCCGATTATGTCGCCGAAAAAACCGTTCGCGATCGAATCACCCGAGGTGAAACCACCCTGGTAGTGAGTGGGCGTGCAGATGGGTATTTCCCGGATGCCTCTCCGCTGATTGTAGAGGAGGTCAAGACAGTACGAGGTGATGCGACGCGTATCCCTGAGGATCAGCGTCGAATTCATCTTGGTCAGGTGAAGGTCTACGCTTTTCTGCTGGGCCGTGAAGCAGGATGTAAAAAGGTCTGTGTCAGGCTGTGCTATCTGCAGCTTGACGATGACTCCGAGGTGCTGGTCGAGGAAGTCATGACGATCAATGCACTCCGTGCCTACTACGATGGGCTTGTTAGACGCTATTTCGAATGGGACCAGGCGATGGCACGGCGTCAGTCGGCCCGTGATAAGTCCATCATTGCCCTGACGCCGCCTTATGGCGGCTTTCGCGCGGGCCAGCGCGAGATGGCTGTAAGTGTCTGGCGAACGCTGCAGCAGAGTGCCGAGACGTTGATTGAAGCGCCCACCGGCGTGGGAAAAACCATGGCCGCGCTTTATCCGGCCATCACTGCGCTTAAGCATCTCGAGTACGACAAGGTCTTTTTTTTGACAGCGAAAAGTTCAGGTCAGGAGAATGCGCGCCGTGCGGTAGCAGATCTTCGGGCCCAGGGATTGCAGCTGACCGACATCACCCTGACGGCGAAAGAGAAAGTTTGCTTCAATCCTGGCGTACCCTGTCATCCGGATCACTGTGAGTACGCAAAGGGATATTACGATCGCCTGGAGATGGCGAGGCAGGAGGTCCTGCTGACTGATCAATCGCTGAGCCCGGAGACAATTTCCGATATCGCTCGTGCCCAACGACTTTGTCCGTTTGAACTGTCACTGGACCTGGCGCTGATCGCAGATGTGGTGATTGCGGATTACAACTACCTGTTTGATCCCTGGGTCTATCTGCGCCGGTTTTTCGACGAGGAAGAGGAAAGATACATCCTGCTGGTGGATGAGGCACACAACCTGGTGGACCGTGGGCGTGACATGCTGTCGGTACAACTCGATCGTACCCGGATTGTTGAGTTGCGACGACGTCTCCGAGATGAGGCGCCCGTGTTGGCCAGGCAATTGTCCAGCATCAACGATGCACTGCTGGCAGAGCGCCGAAACCATCGAGACTTTTTTGCGCAATCACCGTCGGAACGGAAACCAGCGGTGCTGGATACTGGCCCGACCAGACTCAGCAAAGCCATCGACAGGTTCTGCGAGACAGCAGAACCCTGGCTTGCAGAGCACGCGGACGAGGTGCTGCTGTCCTGTTACTTTGACCTGTTGCGTTTCGCGCGCCTGTCCGACATGGCCGATGAGAATGATCGGTGGGTGATGTCAGACGACGGATCGATCCGGATTATCAACATCAATCCGGCCAAAGGACTACGAGCCGGATTTGATCGCGGACATGCCAGTATTGCATTTTCCGCCACCCTGAAGCCGACTTCATATTTCCGTGTGTTGCTTGGTCTGAAGGAAGAATCCTGCTGGTATCGGGTTGCGTCACCGTTTCCACCGGAGCACCTCGGTACCTATATCGTGCCATTCGTATCGACCAATTACTGGGATCGGGAACGGACACTGGATCAACTGACCGATGTCCTCGCGACGGCGCTGGCGGGTCGTAGCGGCAACTATCTCGCTTTCTTTCCGTCCTATCGTTACCTTGAATTGGCCTATGCGAGGTTCCGGCAACGCTACCCCGATATCCACTGTGTCTGTCAGCGTCGTTCAATGACCACGGCAGAAACCAGGGAGTTGCTGGCGCTGTTCGATGAGGACTCAAAAGAGACGTTACTTGGCTTTGCAGTGATGGGGGGCGCCATCAGTGAAGGAATTGATCTGGTGGGTGAGCGATTGATCGGGGCACTGGTGGTTGGCGTGGGATTACCGGCCTTGTCGGTCGAGCGAGACTTGATCGCGGAGATTGATGTCAACGACCGTTCGGGAGGTTTCGAGTTTGCGTACCAGTATCCTGGGCTGGTGAGGGTCATTCAGACCGCAGGTCGCGTGATCAGGTCGAGCCAGGATCGTGGCATTGTGTGTCTGATTGACCGAAGGTTTGCCCAGCCTGGGTGGCGCCAGCATCTTCCAAACGACTGGCAGGTCACGGAAACCCGTTCCTGCCAGTCGTTATCCTCGGCGGTTAACGGCTTCTGGAATGGCGATGACGACGACCGTCCCGATGGCCATCCCGGTAGCCACGCTGGTAGGCACGGGAAAGGCGTTCAGCATCGCGATGATGGTGGCGCCGACGTTCGTGAACTTCAGGGTTCAGCGAGAGCCCCAGCAGCAGACCAGAGTGATAATTGTAGGGATGACTGTACGGATAGCTTCTGATCCGATGGTTCGTATAGTCCCTTCGCACGCGATAGGTATGGTAAACCGGTTCGCCATAGCCGATCAGAATCCGGCTGGAGTATTTGTGGTCAGCAGTTGCCGGAAAGGTTGCGGCAGCCAGCGTCAGGATTCCGGCAACCAACGTTAGCTTGCAGGTATTCATAGACAGCTCCTTCTCGTAACGCCCAGAGCCACTTTAGGCGGATCATCATGAATTTATCCTGAATTCATGCGTTCAGCCTGGTTCAGGCAGCGTGTCTGGCGGCAACGCCATCTTCAATTGGCGGGAGGACCTGTTCACGAAACTTCAGCCATTCAACAATCTCAAGATGCCCGTTTACGTCCTCTGTGAGGGCAGTACAGTGTTCCACCCAATCGCCGGTATTGAGGTACTTCACCCCGGATAGCGTCAAATTATTGGGGTGGTGGATGTGACCACAGACGATGCCATCAAATCCCAGTCGGGCGGCGTGCCCGGCTGCCGTCTTTTCAAAGTTTTCGATGAATCGCACGGCTTCCTTGAAACGATACTTGATGAAATTCGCAAACGACCAGTACCCATAGCCAAGACGCTTTCGTACCCGGTTAAAGTTGCAACTAATGGTCATGATGAGTTGGTAAAGGTGACGTCCCAGGGTTTCGAGAAAACGATAGTTTCTGACTGCCTCATCAAATACGTCACCATGCAGAATAAGAAGACGCTTGCCTGTCACCGTCTTGTGGACGGTTTCTCGCCGGAGCTCAATACCGTTGAACTCAATACCGATAAAATCGCGCATGAGTTCGTCGTGATTGCCGGGAATATAAATTACCCTGGTACCATTCCGCGCTTTCTCCATGACCAGGTTCATGACCTCATTGTTAACCCTCGACCAAACGATGGCGTGGTGCAATTTCCAGAAATCAAAGATGTCCCCGACCAGATATAGATAGTCGCTGGAGGTTGAGCCAAGAAATTCGAGGAGAAGTTCTATCTGGCAATCTGAGGTGCCGAGATGTACGTCCGATATAAATACACTGCGATAGTGCAGATTGGCCATATCCATCCCCAAGCATTTGATATCAAAGGCTTTATAGAGATGGCGTATTAAGGAAAGACACTATTTAGCATTAAATTAACGTTAAGTTCTCTAGACCTGACCCTTTACATCGGATTCAGTTTACACGCGAAGCATTGAGTGTAGATTCCTGGAGAACGGCTGATCATTCTGAGACTGTAAACCTCACTCGATATTGGCTCGAGACCTGACATCCAGAGGAGCTCGTTCTTGAGCTGGCCAATCAGGTGACTCGAAATATTCAGTAGCTGCTGGATGATTTGCTCCCGTGCGCTAAGTTCTCGTTTAACGTGCAGAATCTCGTAGTCAGACACGTCAGCCAACAGCGCAGCCGAAGCGATGGCATCATCGAGATCGCCAATCGCGTCCACCAGGCCCAGCTCAAGAGCCGTCTGTCCGGACCAGACCTGACCCTGGGCAATGTCGTCGACGGCCTCAACAGGCATGTCACGGCCGCTCGCTACAATGTCGAGAAAACGCCGATAGGTACTGGCGACAGAGATGTTCAGTGTGCTTTCAAGCACCGGATTGATCGGGCGGCTGGGATCAAGCGCACCAGACAGCGCGGTCGTACCTATACCATCACTGGTGATGCCAAGCTGGGCCAGTGATTGATCGAGGGTTGGCAGGACAACAAAAATCCCAATCGAACCGGTGATGGTTGATGCCTGCGAGAAGATCTTGTTGGCGGTTGCTGCGATCCAGTAGCCGCCGGAAGCAGCGACGCCACTCATTGATACCACGACCGGTTTACCCGCGCGCTGGGTCATGGCCAACTGGGCACGTATACGTTCAGACGCGGCCGCACTGCCACCGGGACTGTCGATTCGCATGACCACAGCCTTGACGGCGTTATTTTCGCGAGCACTTCTGATCAGGTTTGTGACGGTTTCTCCACCGATGGTCCCATTCGGCTGTTCACCATCGAGAATGGTGCCCTTGGCCGTAATGACGGCGATCTGATTGGCGCCAGGTGTCGGTAATGCAATGGGGGGCCGGGTTGCGCTCAGGTATTCACGAAATCCAATCCGGTTAAAACGCTTGTCTTCGCTGGTACCGACCAGTGAGATTAGTCTTTCATCAAATGCCTCACGCGTCATCAACGCGTCGACCAGTTGCTGATCCAGTGCCAGTTGCAACGAGTTACCATCGGATTGTGCCAGCAACTCATCGTATCTGTTGGTATAGGTGTCAAATGCGTCGGTACTGATACTTCGTTGTGTGGTAATCCCGGTGGCGTACCGGTCCCAAAGTTCACCAAGCCAGCGTCGATTGGATGACTTTGCCTGCTCGGACATGTCGTCCCGGGTATAAGGCTCGACGGCGGATTTGAAATCACCGGCGCGAAATACATGTATCTCAACGCTGAGTTTTTCCAGCGCTGATTTGAAATATAGCGGGAAGCTACCGAATCCGGTCAGGAATACACCGCCAAGTGCCGGGAAGGCATGTTCGTCAAGCAAGACTTCATCGGCATGTGCAGCCACAAAGTATTGCGACTGACCATAACCTGCACCGAAAGCATAAACTGGTTTTCCCGATTCCCTGAACGACAGGATCGCCCGGCCGATTTCTTCCAGCATGCTCATGGAAGCGTAAGTGAAGTGATCAAGGCTTAACACCATTGCCTGAATCCGGTCGTCATCGCGGCCCTGATCGATGGCGGCTAGGACATCTGAGAGCAGGGTTTCGGACAGCTGCTCTTCGCTGGTGAGGAGTTGGGATATTGGATCAATACCCTGTTTTTGTTCGACAATCTGGCCGGATGGGTTCACAACGAGAACGGCGGTCGACGGAATGGTTTCCGCTTCCTGGCTGCTCAGGCCGATGACAATCGCGATCACGATTGCGATAAACAGCAGGTTCACTGTGATATTACGCAGTGCGGATATGCCGTTCCAGATGGCTCGAAACAGTGCCATGATTTACCCTCAGACGATATCGGCGCCTATGCTATCACAGCATATTTGCCTCTTTGCCCATCTGGATCAGCTGGCGAGAAACCTCTTCAGAACTCCTGGCAAGTAAGCTACGGATGCTCAGCTGTCTGGCGGTTTCGACGTTGGCTCGATTATCGTCAAAGAAAAGGATGTTCCGGGGTGGAGTACCTAGGCTCTCAATCACATGATGAAATATGTCCTGATCCGGTTTGAGCACCGCCCAGATCCAGCAGCACAACGTTTGGAACCATGACCTCGATGCACTCGTAAAGGCGAACATGGTAACGTTTGTCGGTCAGGCTGACCAACGACTCCGATGACTGAAACAGATCCCAATGTAGAGATTATGCTGGCTCGGCCAACGGATGCACTGGCACTGGCGGAGATGTCTCGTGATCTGGTGGAAAGTGGTCTGGGATGGAGCTGGAAGCCATCAAGAATCCTGTCAATGATTCAACATCCCGAGGCGGTGGTACTGATCGCACGAACTCGTATCGAAACCGCCGGTTTCGCCATCATGGAGTTTCATGACGAACATGCACATCTCAATCTACTGGCGGTCAAACCTCGTCATCGTCGAGCGGGCGTTGCAAGAGCGTTGCTTGCGTGGCTGGAAAAATCGGCTCGTGTCGCCGGCCTCTCCCGGATCGTGCTTGAAGTTCGTGACCGTAACCAGGAGGCGCGTGATTTCTACGATAGTATGGGGTTCAAACCGGAAGAAATACTCGACGGCTATTACCGGGGACGGGAGGATGCGTTGCGAATGGTGCTGGAGCTGATGGCGCCGGAAGTTGCCGCCCAAAGGCCGAAATAACATCGTGAACCTAGATTAATGACCACAACACCGCTATGGCGATGGCGTGAACTGTGTCGGGCAGTCGGCGTTCCCGAAACCGACGGACCCGATGTTGCCAGTATCAGTATCGACTCACGAGCAGTGGAACCGGGTGCGCTGTTTATCGCGTTGTCGGGCGACCCCGGCCCACGTTTCCATGGCATTGCTGGTGGTCGCGACGGCCATCAGTTTTTGGATGACGCGATCAGTGCCGGTGCGGTTGGGGTGATGGTGAAGCCAGGCACCCATGCCAATGTCCCGACACTGTCAGTGGCGGATACGCTTGATGGTCTCTGGTCACTCGGCATCGCATCCCGGGATCGAATGCAGGGACAGGTGACGGCCATCACGGGCAGCGCCGGAAAGACCACCGCCAGACAATGGCTTGAAAAGATTCTGACGGCGCAGGCTGTGTGTCATGCCTCGACAGGCAGCTTTAATAACCATTGGGGCGTCCCCCTGTCTCTCGCAAGGATGCCGCGAGATGTTGAGTTTGGTGTGTTTGAAGTCGGCACCAATCACCCCGGAGAGATCGGCCCGCTGTCGCGCATGGTCTCTCCCCAGGTGGCGCTATTGCTGAATGTGCTGCCTGCACATATCGGCAACTTTGCAAACCTGGCCGCCTTGAGAGAAGAGAAGCTTTCGATTGCTGCCGGGCTTGGTCCGTCGGGTACCCTGGTCCTGCCCGTGGAACTGGCATCCGAAGTACAGAACAGGCGGGTATTGGCATTTGGTACTGACGCCAGCGCCGACATCCGCGGTGAGGTCAACATGTTGGCGGACGGTATGGCGCTCACCTTCCGGGCGGGGAACAAGACGTGGGAAACCAGTCTTCCAGTCACTGGCGAGCATAGAGCGAGCACTGCACTGGCTGTCTTCGCGACGCTCTACGCGCTCGGTGCCGGTCTCGATGCGGCGATGGATGTTTTCCCCCAACTGGATTTGCCAGCGGGACGCGGCGATCGACGTGAGATGGCCAGCGCGGTCATCATCGATGATAGCTATAACGCCAATCCGGTCAGTATGCAGTTTGCGCTTCGCTCACTGGCCGCCGAACCTGGCCCCCGAATCGCCATTCTCGGGGAGATGCTTGAACTGGGCGCAGACGGGCCGGCACTCCACGCGGGCATCGAGCAGGACTGCGGTGACCTCGATGGCGTGATCACGGTGGGCGAGGGCTTTGCAGACTGGGGCGCTGGCCTGGGAGACCGGTATTGGCAGCATGCGTCCGGTGCGAACGAAATAGACCTCGATGCACTGACTGCGAGGCTCCGGGATCAACGACCGACGGTGCTCGTCAAGGGGTCCAACAAGGTGTTCTGGGCCCACGGTTTTGTCGATCAGCTGGCCCGGGCGCTTGAGTCCAACTGAAGCGATCCCCATATCCATGACATAATCGCGCTCTGTTCAGAGGAAGCTATATGATCGTCGACCGCCTCGGGCGCCGTTTCAGAAATCTTCGGGTCAGCCTGACGGCGGCCTGTAACTATGCCTGCACCTACTGCGTGCCTGACGGCAAGCGATTGATGCCGGCTAAGAACGAATTGGGTGCGGATGAAATCCTTGTCCTGGTCACATTGCTGCAGCAAGCGGCAGGAATCGACAAACTCCGAATCACTGGAGGTGAGCCGCTTATTTCGCCCAAGTTTGATGAGTTCCTGCAGGGCGTTATGCAACTGGGTTTGGATGATGTCAGTCTGACGACCAATGGCCAGTTCCTGACCCAAAAACGTGATGTCATCGTCGATTCGGGTATCCGTCGAATCAATGTGAGCCTTGATACGCTCGTGGCGGAGAAGTTTCGTGATATTGCTCGGAGCGGTGACCTGGCAACGGTCCTCGCAGGCATTGATCAGATGCTGGAGGCGGGAGTTAAGGTCAAGATCAATATGGTTCCCCTGCGCACGAAGAACGGCGATGAGATCGTGTCGATGTTGGACTACTGCCTTGAGCGCGGTATCGAACTTCGATACATCGAGCTGATGCGTATGGGGCACTTGCTGCATGGGAATCAGTTTCAGGCGGACTATATGTCGATGGCGTCACTGCTGGACCTGATCGGTGAAAAATACGAATTCTCCCGGACAGATGCGCCGTTTGACTCGACCGCGGTCAGGTTCCAGATCCCGGACCGGGGTGTGTTCGGAATTATCGCGAACGAAAGCGAACCTTTCTGCAAGTCCTGTACACGACTCCGCCTTTCGTCAGACGGTCATCTTTATGGCTGTTTGTCCAATAGCAGAAATCAGTACGTCGGCGACCTGATTCATGAGTCGACGCCCATCGCCCTGTCAAAACTTCAGTCCATGTTGATGTCCGCGCTGGAAGACAAGAAGCTGGCATTCGAGGGCGAGGTCACTGTCATGAAATTTATTGGTGGGTAAATTGCCAAGGCAATTTACGCCGCTGAAACGAGGGGCTCTGTCCCCGAGTGTTGACTCAGCGGCTGGTGATTGACGTTTGTACTGACCTGAACCGAACAAGGGTATAGAGCCATGCCGGATGCCTCATATTCATTGCTGGCCCAGCTCGAGTCTGTCAAAGATCTCGCTCATCCTCCATTGCATCTCTGGAATCCGGACACCGTCAAGGATATTGATCTGGTGATTCGCCGTAGCGGCGTCTGGGAACATGAAGGTTCAGCCATCACCCGGCCACGACTGGTTCGTTTATTTTCAACGGTACTTCGCAGGGAAGGCGATGACTATTTCCTCGTGACGCCGGTAGAAAAATGCCGGATCAAGGTAGAAGACGCGCCTTTTTTGGCAATCGCGGTAGAACAATCGGGAGAAGGGGCGAGCCAGAATCTGAGATTCACAACCAACGTTGCTGAAGATGTGATTGCCGGCATGAACCATCCGATTCGGGTGGAAGTTGACGCAGCAACCGGTGAACCGGCGCCCTACATTCTGATACGAGAGGATCTATGGGCTCTGATCAGTCGCAGCGTCTATTACGAAATGATCGAGTATCTTGCTGAAGGTGAGGTCGATGGCACTCCGTGGCTGGGGTGGTGGAGTGATGGCGAGTTCTTTGGGGCGAGTCCTGCCAATGATCTGGCCTGATATTGCTGGTTAAGGCTCCGAGCCAGGAGGAGCTGATTCCTGGCTCGCCTGCGACGCTTCCGGCACTGGTCGCCGGTTGACGCCTACATGTTGCCGTAGTTCGGCCCGCCTGTCCCTTCCGGTACAACCCAGGTGATGTTCTGGGCCGGGTCCTTGATGTCGCAGGTTTTACAGTGAATGCAATTTTGCGCGTTGATCTTGAATTGCCTGTCACCCTGCTCATTCTCCACGACTTCGTAAACCCCGGCAGGACAGTATCGCTGCGCGGGCTCATCATACAGCGGCAGGTTGCTGCCGATGGGAATCGCACTGTCACCAAGCTGCAGGTGACAGGGCTGATCTTCTTCGTGGTTGGTGTTCGTCAAAAATACGCTCGACAGTTTGTCAAAGCTAATCACCCCGTCGGGTTTCGGGTACTCCGGTTTGGTCGACTTCGATGCGAGCTTCAGTTTGGAATAGTCTGGTGCGGGATCTTTCAGCGTGAAAGGCAGGCGCCCACGAAAGATGTACTGATCGATCCACGCAAGCGCGGCACCAAGGAACAGGCCAAACTTGTGTTGCATCGGCATGGTGTTGCGTGCGGTGTACAGCTCTTCATACAGCCAGGAGGCCTTGTAGGCGGCCGGATAGCTCTCCAGTTCTTCACCGCTCTCAGATCCGTCCTTAACGGCCGCATAGACCGACTCGGCCGCGAGCATGCCCGACTTCATGGCGGTATGCGATCCCTTTTGTTTCAGGTTGTTGAGAAAACCTGCATCGTCGCCAACCAGCAGTCCACCCGGCATGGTCAGTTTAGGTAACGACTGGTAGCCGCCTTTGACGACAGCTCGCGCACCATAGGAAATTCGTTTTCCGCCTTCCAGGAACCTGCGGATGGTCTTTTGATGCTTCCAGCGCTGAAACTCATCGAAAGGACTCAGGTGCGGATTTTTGTAGCCAAGATCGACAATCAGACCAAGTGCGACCTGGTTATTTTCCATATGATAGAGATAGGACCCGCCCAGTGTTTCACCCGGGAAATGACCCAGCGGCCAGCCTACCGTGTGCAGCACCTTGCCGGGTACATGTTTGTCCGGAGCAATCTCCCAGATCTCCTTGAAACCGATACCGTAATGCTGGGTATCCGAGTCTTTCGTCAGATCGAATTTTTCAATCAATTGTTTACCGAGATGGCCGCGGCAGCCTTCGGCAAAAACCGTGTACCTGGCGTGCAGTTCGTATCCGGGCTGAAAGGTGGGTTTCTGCCCGCCATCCATGCCGATACCCATATCACCGGTGGCAACACCCTTGATTGACCCGTCATCGCCATAGAGCACTTCGCTTGCAGCGAATCCCGGGAATAGCATGACGCCAAGTTCCTCGGCCTGTTCGCCCAGCCAGCGGCACAGGTTGCCGAGGCTGATGGCGTGACTTTCGCTGGAGTTGTGCAGGGCAGGGGGGATAAACAATCCTGGCATTCGCAGTCCCTGTTCCTGGTCTACCAGGTAATAGACCTCGTCTTCTGTGACCGGGTTGTTGACCGGAGCGCCTTTTTCCTTCCAATCGGGAATCAGTTCGTTCAGGGCGCGGGGCTCAAACACGGCCCCGGACAATATGTGGGCCCCAATTTCGGAGCCTTTCTCGACGAGACAGACAGTGAATTCGTCGCCAGATTCCGCGGCCAGCTGGGCGAATCGGATCGCGGTTGCGAGTCCCGCTGGTCCGCCACCAACGACTACCATGTCAAATTCCATGGATTCTCTTTCTGTCACGACTTACTCCACTTCGGATGAACGCTACATTGTATGAAATCGGTCATTCCAAGGGAAATAGAAGCCAGTGATTGGCAGTCATTTGCAGTTTGTAATCAGCGGCTTGCGAGCTTGTCATGAGTAACCTTTGCAGATTGACCGGGATGTATGAAACCGGCAGAATACGCGCTTCGTGAATGGGCCGCGCCCCAGAAATATAGCGATCCAAGTGTCGCCGTCCCTTCTTTTGAGTTTCTAAAATCTAGTTAGAGGAATCGCATGAAAGTTCTGGTAACTGCGAAGCGCGTTGTCGATTACAACGTCAATGTGCGCGTACTGAATGATCACACTGGCGTTGATTTGAACAATGTCAAAATGTCGGTCAACCCTTTTGATGAAATTGCCATTGAGGAAGCTGTTCGACTCAAGGAAGCGGGCAAGGTGGAAGAAGTGATCGTCGCTTCGGTAGGACCCAAGACCGCTGCCGAGCAGATCCGGACCGCCCTGGCACTGGGCGCTGACCGTGGCATCCTGATTGAGACCGATGAAGATGTTCAGCCGCTCGGCATTGCGAAACTGTTGAGAGCGGTGGTCGAGAAGGAATCGCCCTCGCTGGTCATCACCGGTAAGCAGGCGATTGATGGCGATAATGGCCAGACCGGCCAGATGCTTGCCGCTTTGCTGGGATGGGGGCAGGCGACCTATGCCAATGAATTGGAACTCGGCGATTCAAGTGCGACTGTCAGCCGTGAGATCGATGGTGGCCTCGAAACACTCGAAGTGAAGTTGCCAGCCGTGATTACGACCGACCTGCGTCTGAACGAACCGCGTTATGCCTCGCTGCCGAACATCATGAAGGCAAAGAAAAAGCCGATGGATACATACACACCTGATGACCTGGGCGTCGATGCAACACCCCGGGTGAAAACAATCAAGGTTGAGCCGCCACCCGAGCGTCAGGCCGGTATCATCGTCGAGTCCGTCGACGAACTAATTTCGAAACTCAAGAACGAAGCGAAGGTAATCTGACATGACGACCCTGGTAATTGCAGATCATGATAACGAGTCGATCAAAGCCGCGACCCTGGTTACCGTAGCAGCCGCCAAAGAGATTGGTGGTGATATTGAGGTCCTGGTTGCAGGTGACAACTGTGGTGCTGCCGGAGAAGGTGCCGCCAAGATTGACGGTGTTTCCAAGGTACTGGTAGCAGATAATGCCGCCTACGGTCATCAGCTGGCTGAAAATATTGCAGAACTGATTGCCGAGATCGGCCGAAACTACTCCCATATATTGACGTCCGCGACCACCACCGGTAAGAATTTCATGCCTCGCGTCGCTGCACTGCTGGATGTTGCCCAGATATCGGAAATTGTGGCGGTTGTCAGCGACGATACGTTCCAGCGTCCGATCTACGCCGGTAACGCGATTGCAACCGTACAGTCGTCCGACGAGATCAAGGTGATCACGGTCCGTGGCACGGCATTCGATGCGGTTGGCGCAGAAGGAGGCACCGCAACTGTTGAGTCCCTGGATGTGGCCAAGGACGCAGGCATATCGACCTGGATGAAAGAAGACATCGTGGAACTGGATCGACCGGAGCTGACAGCCGCGAAGATCATTATTTCCGGCGGGCGCGGCATGCAGAACGGCGAGAATTTCAAGCTACTTGAATCTGTCGCTGACAAGTTGGGTGCTGCCATCGGCGCATCCAGAGCAGCGGTCGACGCGGGTTTCGTGCCGAACGACATGCAGGTGGGTCAGACGGGCAAGATCGTTGCGCCGGAGTTGTACATTGCCGTAGGGATCAGCGGCGCGATCCAGCATCTGGCGGGAATGAAAGACTCCAAGGTCATTGTTGCCATCAACAAGGACGAGGACGCACCGATCTTCCAGGTTTCTGACTATGGACTGGTCGCCGACCTGTTCAAGGCAGTGCCGGAATTCGACGAGAAGCTCTGACACTACTCATCCTGACGTTGGCTCAAGGCGGGCCTACAGGCTCGCCAGCCATTCGTCGTCGGAATCCTCGCTGATATTCTCGAACAGCGGCGTCGACAGGTAGCGTTCACCGGTATCCGGCAGCATGATACAGAAGGTGCTGTTGTCGGGCGCCTGCCTGGCGATCTCCAGCGCGGCATACATCGTCGCGCCACTGGAGATTCCGCAAAAGATGCCTTCCTGACTGCCCAGTTGCTGGGCTGTCTCGATGGCCTTGTCGTCTGGAACCTGGACGATCTCATCCATGACCGTTTTGTTGAGCACACCGGGCACAAAGTCCGGGGTCCAGCCCTGAATCTTATGGGGGCTCCAATCCTTGCCGGACAGCAATGCGGCATTTTCCGGTTCGCATCCGATGATTTTGGTTTCCGGCCGTGCAAGTTTGATAACCTCGCCGGCACCGGTCACGGTGCCACCCGTACCCCAGCCGCTGACGAAGTAGTCGAGATCCTGGCCGGCAAAGTCCCGCAGCACTTCGGGGCCGGTAGTATTGCGATGATAGGCAGGGTTGGCCGGGTTCTCGAACTGATCGGCCTTGAACCAGCCAAACTGTTCTGCCAGCTCCTCCGCTTTTTTCACCATGCCTGAGCCACGTTCGGCAGCAGGCGTCAGGATCACTTTTGCACCCAGCCCTTTCATGATCTTGCGGCGCTCCACCGAGAAGGACTCGGCCATGGTGGCGACGAACGGATAACCCTTGGCCGCACATACCATCGCGAGTGCGATGCCGGTGTTGCCTGAAGTTGCTTCAACGACGGTCTGACCGGGTTTGATTTTGCCCTGGCGTTCGGCATCCTCGATGATCGCAATCGCGAGTCGATCCTTGACTGAGGCGAGCGGGTTAAACGCCTCGATCTTCACATACATGTTCTGGTTGGCGGGAGCGAGCTGATTGATTTTTACGATGGGCGTATTACCGATGGTTTCCAGGATATTGTTGTAGATCATGACGTCCCTCCAGCTAAAGTCGTCGAAGCTTAGGAGAATTCCTTGAGGGTGTCGAGGACGTGCCCGACGATGGCATTACCGCGAGCCGAAATCGCGACCCGCGCGTTAACGGGTTCTGGTGCCGCGATTCCCTGGCTGGCAATCACACCTCGTTGATCGCACACCGTCATTCCCCGGGTATGTTGTCCCTGGCATTCGACGGCGACATGCATCGGCACATGATTGATCAATCCGGGATGACTGAATGGAATGACGGCGCAGACGTCATGCAGCGGGGCATAGGGACGATCATAGAACGCCCGCTGCCGGGACAGATAAAACGAAAGTGCACCGCCCAGTTCTCGCGTCAGGTGGGACCGGGCAGCGCGCAGCTCTGCGACCTGGCGTTCGCTGACGCCAAACGTGGTGGTCACATTGAGCCCGGCCAGGGTAATGGGCACCCCGGAACGAAACACAATCTCAGCAGCTTCCGGGTCCGCGAAAATATTGAACTCCGCCGCTGCCGTGGCATTGCCTATGTGCGTTGATCCGCCCATTAGAGAGAAGCCCGCAATTCGGCTGGCCAGTTCCGGAAATGTCGTCAGCGCAACGGCGAGATTGGTTTCCGGCGCGATTCCAATCACGACGAGATCATTGTACTCCTTAGACATATCGTTGATGAAATCAGCCGCTGCACGCACATCGGGTTCGCGAACAGAGGCGGTGAAGTTGCCGCCGTCCAACCCGGTCTTGCCGTGAATGCCCGCACCTGAGTGCAATGAACCTTTTATCGGTTCGCCAGCGCCCATGGCGACCGGAATGTGTTCGAGCCCGGCTGCATCGAGGATGGCCATCGCATTCCGCGTGGTGTTTTCTACCGTCGAATTGCCATATACGGTGGTGATACCGACGACATCAAGATGGCGCGCGGCCATCACGATGGCAACTGCATCGTCGTGACCGGGATCGCAGTCAATAATGAAATGCGCCACTGATTAGAAACGCTTGGCGGTAAACCAGTTCACCTCACGGGCGTGCTGATCAACCTGGTCAACGATGTCCAGAATCAGCGCGAACAACGCCATCCGAATAATGACGCCATTATCAGTCTGGCGAAAGATCGCCAGGTTGGGATTCTCATTCATGTCGTTGTCTAGTTCACTTGCCTCCGCGCGGGAGTCACGCGGAAGGGGATGCATGATGACCGTGTTTGGCTCGCAGAACTCGGTATAGATGCTCTGGTTCAGTCGAAACAGGCCCTTGTACTTTTCGGCCTCGGCAGCGTCACTGAAGCGTTCTTCCTGAGTTCGTGTCACGTAAAGGATGTCTGCGTGAGCGATGCTCGAAAGCAGTTGGTCCGTTTCGACCACCTTGTGACCGGCAGAGCGCATCTGTTCGATGTAGTCGCCAGGCAGGCGCAGTTCGGTCGGCGAGACCAGTGTGAAATGAACGTCACTGTACAGCGTCAGCAGTTTGCACAGGGAATGTACGGCCCGCCCGTTTTTCAGGTCGCCGATCAATGCGATCCTGAGATGCTCCATGTCTTTGCCCTGGGCCTCCATTTCTTTACGGATGGTGTAAAGGTCGAGCAGGGCCTGGCTGGGATGTTCGTTTGCACCGTCTCCACCATTCAGTACCGGGACCCGGCTTGCCTCGGAGAACTCGGCGACCGATCCTTCACGTTCATGGCGCATTACGATCACATCGCTGTAACCGGACAGGACTCGGGCGGTGTCATAGAAGGATTCACCCTTGGCAATGGCGGATGCTTTGATCTCGGTTGTTTCCCGAACTTCGCCACCGAGCAGGTTGAAGGCACAACCAAAGCTGACCCGTGTCCGGGTGCTCGGTTCGAAGAACATGTTGCCAAGAATCGCACCCTCCAGCACCCTTGTGACCCGTTGCTTGAGCGCGTAAGGCGCCATGCGATCTGCGACGCGGAAAATTTGCTCGACGGCATCCCGGTCGAATTGCGATACCGAGAGAATATGACTGCCGACGAAATTCATGAGTTCTTGCTGCTCCTTAGTCTCGTTCCTGTTTCCTTGGGCACTTCCTGAATGATCTGCCTTAGCCAGCGGTTGGCCGGAGCCTGATCGGTACTTTCGTGCCAGTAAAGGTTGATTTCCATACTCGGGACTTCAAAAGGCAGATCCAGGTACCGGATCGGGTATTGCTCAACCAGCATATCCGCGAAGGGTTGGGGCACCGTGAGCACGTTGTCGGTGCGGCAGATCAGTTCCGGTGTCGACAGGTAGTGCTGGGTTCGCAGCCGAATGCGCCGGCGTTTTCCCTGGCGCCCCAGGGTCAGGTCAACCTGCCCGAGGCCGTCAGCGCGGTTGGACACACTGATGTGACCGAGCTGAAGAAAAAGTTCCAGCGTCAGTTTCTCGCGAATAATCGGGTGATCCTTGCGAAAGACGCAGACATAGCCGTATGAGAACAGCGGTGCCTGCAACAGGGTCTGGTCCGGCAGTAACAGACGATCGACGGCGAGATCGAGATTACCCGCCGTCAGATCCATCGGTATGTCGCGCCGACGCGCCTGGATGCAGTCAATGGAAATGTTGGGCGCTTCGCGTGCAAGGCGGTCCAGTAGCCCGGGAAATACGATAGACTGGGACAGGTCCGACATGCTGAGCCGGAACTTCTTGTCGGATTTCGTCGGGTCGAAACGGTCGCTTTGTTGCACGCTGTCCCTGATGAGTCCGAGCGCATGACGGACCGGACCAACCAGGTTTTGAGCGACGGGTGTGGGAACCATGCCATCCGCCGTGCGGACAAATAATGGGTCATCCAGTGCCTTGCGCAGACGGGCGAGGGAGTTTGAAACGGCGGGCTGGGTAATACCGATGATTTCGCCGGCACGGGTCAGGTTTCCCTCGGTGTAGATGGCGTCAAAGACTACGAACAGGTTCAGGTCAATATCGCTGAGTTTCATAGAATAAAACGCTTGAATCCGGGGTAATTGTAAGGATAAGCGAAACTTATCGGATGGTGAATGGTGTATTTGAGTATCTGGGAACAGCCCCACCTCATATTAGATGAAAAACAATCGCTTATGAGGATTATCTAATGTCCGTTGTTGAACAGGACCAGGCCGGTTTGCGGCTGCCATTCAGCTTTGCCAAGCGCCATGGTGTATTGGTGGTCCCAAACGGGCAGCCCGGGACCGTCGAAGTGATCTACCGACCGGGGCTGAGACCCGCTGTTATGGCAGAGGTTCGCCGTTTCGTGGCGACCTCGACCGATTTCCGGGAAGTCGATAGCACAACGTTTGATCAGCAATTGTCGACGACCTATCAGTCGGACTCCGGTGAAGCGATGCAGATGATCGAGGGTCTGGGTGACGATATGGATCTCACCAGTCTCGCTGAGATGATTCCGGAAACCGGTGATCTGCTGGATCAGGATGACGACGCACCGATGATTCGACTGATCAACAGTCTGCTCACGGAAGCCATCAAGGTATCTGCCTCGGATATTCATGTGGAGACCTACGAGACGAGGCTGGTGGTGCGATTTCGGGTTGACGGTGTACTGCGTGAGGTGGTGAGTCCGCGGCGGGCACTAGCACCGTTGCTGGTGTCCCGAATCAAGGTCATGGCCAAGCTGGATATTGCTGAGAAGCGTCTGCCTCAGGATGGTCGCATCTCGGTTCGGGTCGGCGGCAAGGAAGTGGATGTGCGGGTCTCAACCATTCCCGCATCCAATGGCGAACGCGTCGTCATGAGAATTCTCGACAAGCAGGAAGGACGGCGCGATCTGGCAGACCTGGGTATGAGCCCGCCCGACCTTGAGGCGATGCGGTCGCTGCTGGCGAAACCGCACGGCATCATCCTGGTCACCGGTCCCACCGGTTCAGGCAAGTCGACCACCCTCTATGCCGCGCTCGATACGCTGAACGATCGGTCACGGAACATACTCACCGTCGAAGATCCCATTGAATATGATGTGGAAGGCGTGGGCCAGACCCAGGTCAATCTCAAGGCAGAGATGACATTCGCCAAGGGCCTCAGGGCAATATTGCGGCAGGACCCGGATGTGGTGATGGTCGGTGAGATCAGAGACTTCGAAACCGCCGAGATCTCGGTCCAGGCCAGTCTGACAGGTCACCTGGTGTTGTCGACCATCCATACCAATACGGCCATTGGTGCAGTGACGCGGCTGGCGAACATGGGCGTTCAGCCCTACCTGTTAAGTAACAGCATCGTTGGGCTGGTCGCCCAGCGACTGATTCGCGTGCTGTGTGAGTTCTGCCGTGAAACACATGTGGCGGATGACTATGAATGTGAGTTTCTGCGCGCGGATCCGGCTAAGCCACCCACGATTTATCGGGCGAACGGATGCGATAAATGTGCACAGGAGGGCTTTCGTGGACGGCTTGGTATCTATGAGGTTGTCACGGTGGATGATGAGATGCGCCACCTCATCCACAGTGGTGCTTCGGAACTGGAACTGGAGAAACATGCGCGTCAAAAAGGATCTGGCATCAGGGAGGACGGCCGCGCCAAGATTCTTGCAGGTCTGACGACCATCGATGAGGTGCTGCGCGTAACCATGGACGATTAGCTTGGCGGCGTTTGAATACATTGCGCTAAACGGTCGAGGTCGTGAAGAGAAGGGCGTCCTCGAGGCGGATTCGTCGCGGCAGGTTCGGCAGATATTGCGAGATCGTGGCCTGGCCCCGCTGTCAGTGTCGGCGACCCGTGAACGACAGCAGCAGGCGACCGGTGCCGGCTGGTGGCGCTGGTTGCGGGCATCGCTGTCCATTCGTGATCTCGCACTGATTACCCGCCAGCTGGCAACGCTGATTGCCGCGGGGCTGCCGGTGGAAGAGGCGCTGCTCGCCGTGTCGAGACAAACTGAGAGTACGCGATCCCGGACGATGCTGGCGACGGTTCGCTCCCGGGTCATGGAAGGCTACTCACTGGCAAGCAGTCTGGCGGACTATCCACGGGCATTTCCGGAGCTTTATCGGGCAACGGTGGCAGCCGGAGAGTCGGCAGGGCACCTCGACCTGGTACTGGAGCGACTGGCCGACTACACCGAATCTCGTTACGAGGCCCGGCAACGTATCGTTCAGGCGCTGGTTTACCCGGTGGTCCTGTTTTTCCTGACGGTCATTATTCTTGCCAGTTTACTGGGTTATGTCGTGCCCGATATCGTCGAAGTGTTCAGCGATTCGGGTCAGGAACTGCCGGCGCTGACACGGTTCATCATCGGGGCGAGTGACTTTGTTCAGAACTGGGGGCTCATGCTGTTGCTGGTAATCATCTGCCTGGTGGTTGCGGCTACCCAGGCGTTGCGCGTGCCGGCATTCCGACTGGCCTATGACCGCCGTCTGCTTCGTCTGCCACTGGTCGGCAAACTCAGCCGGGGCACCAATACGGCCCAGTTTGCCAGTACCCTGAGTATCCTCTCCTCCAGCGGTGTGCCACTGGTTGAAGCGATGAATATTTCCGGTAAGGTGCTCACCAATCGCTGGCTCCAGCGCCAGGTCTCGGAGGCCACCGGCCGGGTCAGTGAAGGCGCCAGCCTGAGTACGGCATTGGACCAGGGCGGGTATTTCCCTCCGATCATGTTGCACATGATTGCCAGTGGCGAGAGCAGTGGCGAACTGGATGGCATGCTGGCACGGGTTGCGAACTATGTGCAGAAGGATGTCGAATCGCTGTTGGCCGTACTGCTCAGTCTGTTTGGCCCGTTGATGCTGTTATTCATGGGCGGTGCGGTGTTCACTATCGTGATGGCAATCCTGCTGCCCATCATTAACCTGAACCAACTCGTGTTCTAACTGTCTAGAAAATACCTTATATAGATGCTGTAACCTATTATGAATAAAAGAAAAGAACTTGGTTTTACCCTGATCGAAATCATGATTGTCGTGGTCATCATCGGGATTCTGGGCGCACTGATCGTGCCCAATATCATCAGCAAACCGGAGGAGGCCCGGGTTGCTGCGGCCCGTAATGACCTCAGTGCCATTGCCACGGCACTGGAGTTCTACCTGCTCGACAACAGCACCTATCCGTCTACCGAGCAGGGGCTCGAGGCGCTGGTCACCCAACCATCCGGCTACCCGGAACCCAGAAACTGGAACCCGGAGGGATATCTGAGCAAGGTCTATGTGGACCCCTGGGGCGAACCCTATCTCTATTTCAGCGAGGGGACTCGCCACTTTGACGTCTATACCTTTGGCGCAGACCGCAAGGAAGGCGGCGAAGGGTTCGACGCTGACATCTATTTCTCCGATCTCTGATTCCAACACCGAATGGCTAGACGGACCGCCGGCTTTACCCTGATCGAAATCATGGTGGTGCTGGTCATCGTCACGATCATGGCGGCAATCGCCGTGGCCAGCCTGCCGGCTTTCAACCGGACCGGCGAGTTTGATACCGAGCAGCGTCGACTGATGACGCTGTTGCTGATGGCCCGGGAGGAGGCGGTATTGCAGTCGACGGAACTTGGACTCGCGGTGGGACTGGACCACTATGAATTCATGCGTTTCAACGACCTCAGCCGCGTCTGGCAACCGATTTCTGAACCGCCGTTTCAACCCCGACGGTTGCCGGAAGGGGTCGAGCTGGAACTGACGGTAACCGAGTCCAGCCTTCGACTGGGCAGCCATGATGATGACGATGACGCTGGCGATTCGCCGGGGGTAATGCTGCTGTCCAGCGGTGAGATAACCCCGTTTGACCTCACCATGTCGATGCCTGAGCTGGCTTTATCGCGCACGATTCATTCGGATGGATATCGGGCGCCGGCATGGATAGCCGATGAAAACTAGTCGCGGATTTACTCTGCTGGAGATCATGATTGCCGTTGCGGTTTTCGCCATCGTAGCCGCAGCCTTGACGCGAAGTGCGGTCCTGACCGTGCGTCAGACCGGGATTATCGAAGACAGAACCGTTGCCTACTGGATCGCCGAGAACGAAGCCAATCGACTGCGGCTTGATCGCGATTCAATATCACGTGCCGGATCCGACCGGTTTCCCGTGTTGATGGCCAAACGTGAGTGGGAAGTCAGGATAAACATCAACGATACTCAGAATCAGGACGTGCGCCGGGCTGAAATCAATGTTTATCGCGAAGACGACCTGGAGCGGCCAGTGGCAATCCTGTCCACATTCTTGGGTAAACACTGATGCAGTCGCGTGGATTCACACTGCTGGAAGTATTGATCGCGGTTTCAATCTTCTCGTTCATTGGCCTTGCTTCCTATCGTCTGCTGACGACGATCGTGGATACCCATGACCGTGTACGAACCGTTGCCGATAACATGACTGAACTCGGCCAGGCCATGGCCGTCATTGAACGTGACCTTTACCAGGTGACCCCTCGTTCGGTGCGCGACGAGTATGGTGAGCCCCTGCCGGCGTTGATGGTAGGAACCGGGCAGTTTTTGCTGGAGCTGACCCGGTCCGGTTGGTCCAATCCGGCGCAGTTGCCACGCAGCCAGCTACAGCGGGTCGCCTATGACATCAATGCCGAAGGTGAACTGGTCCGCTATTTCTGGATCGTGCTTGATCGGGCCGAAGATTCCGTGCCCATTGAGCAGGTCCTCTTGCGTCAGGTGGATGACCTGCGCGTCAATCTGCTGGACGCGGATGGAGAGTCGGTGGACAGCTGGCCAACATCGACGGGCGCGTTGCTGCCCAAGGCAATCGAGGTGGTGATTGCGACCCAACGGGTCGGGGAGGTCAGGCGTCTGTTGCCGACAGTGAATAACCCAGCTGTCGTAACCGGGCCGGTCGAATCATGAATCGATCACGCCTTTCGTCACAGCAAGGTATCGCGCTGATATCGATCATGGTGGTGGTCGTTATCGCCACGGTACTGGCCGTGCAGATGACCAATGAACAGCGACTGGTGATCGGCCGGACGGCAACCCAGGTCGATGTCATCCAGGCCCGACAGTATGCATTCGGCGGTGAGGAACTGGCACGTCAGATTCTGTATCGCGATTTTCAGGAACAGCCGACAAAAGACTATCCCGGGGAAGCCTGGGCGAGTCCTGAACTTAGCTTCAGTTTCGAAAACGGTTCCGTGGATATCGTCATCGAGGACCTGCAGGGGCGCATCAATGTCAACGCCCTGGCGGTTTCAGACAACCGCGGCGGGCAGGGAACGGAAGATCCGTTGGATGCTTCCGCGGTGTTGCAAAGGCTGGTGACGCTTGGCGGATTCGACGTCGCACTGGCGGAACGAATCAAGGACTGGATCGATTCCGACGACAGTCAGGGTCCGCTCGGTGCTGAGGACTTTGACTATCTGGGACTGACGCCGCCCTACAGAACGGCCGACCATGCCATGACCAACCTGTCAGAGTTACGGTTGATTCTTGAGATCACACCTGAAGCGCTGGACTTCCTGGCGCCCAATCTGGCAGCACTGCCAACCGCAACACCACTGGTGAACGTGAACACGGCAACGCCCGCAGTACTGGCAGCTCTGGTACCGGAGCTGACATTTGAGGCTGCCGAAATGTTGACGAGTTCTGAGGGTCGACAGGTTGGATACGATTCTGTCGCCCAGTTTTTGCAGGAACCGGTACTCGCCGGTTCCGGCCTCTCGGCCACGGGGCTTGGTGTACAATCCAGCTTTTTTGAGGTGCAGGTCAGCGCACGCTACCTGGACCGTGTGGTGTACTTGACGAGTGTCATTCGTCGTAATCCGGCTGACGGTGTTATGGAAGTGGTGTACCGGGATATGAACAAGAACCTTCGTCCGTTGCTGGTGGCCGCCGATGGCTGAGGATCTGTTTATCCGAATTGGTCCGGCTGAGCTGGAGTGGTTGCTGCTCGATCACGGCTCCGGCGTGATCAGGGTGAGGGGTCATGGTGGCTGGGACGAATTCGGTGCGCTGGTATCGGGTATTACCTGGGAAGGCGGCACACATGTGTTTGTTTCCGGCGAAGATGTTTTTACCACCAGCGCGACTGTACCGAGCCGGCAGCGGCGGCAGGTGATCCAGGCCATTCCCTATATGGTTGAGGAACAACTGGCCTGTGATGTCGATCAGTGTCATTTTGCCGTGGGTCCTCGCCTGGACGATGGTTCCACGGCAGTGGCGGTCGTCAGCCGTACCCTGATCGAGGATTGGCTTGACCAGCTCTCATCAATTGGGTTGACCCCCGACACACTGACCGCGGATGCGGTTCATGTGCCGCACGTCGCCGATGTCACTGTGCTGCTGGATGGTGGCCGGGCTTTGTTCAGGGCTTATCGGACAACAACGTCTGCGATTGAGGTTGGTGCCTTGCCATTGTCGCTGAGCCTGCACGTCGCCGATGATGACACGGAAATTGTTGTTGGCGTTGACCCCGATGCTGACGGGTCGGAACAGATGATCACCGCCCAGATTGAAGCGGGTCCAGGGCAGACCCGAGTGGAAACGCTGTCTTACTCACCGTTTGAGATGTTGTGCCGCTCGTTCGACCGCGCTGCGATCAACCTGTTGCAGGGGGATTTTCACGTGAAGCCCCGACGACCGGAAGTGGGTTCGCCCTGGAAGGCGGTGGCCGTGCTTGCGGGTGTCGCGCTGGTTTTGCACCTGATGCTGCTGGTGGCCCAAGGTATCTATCTTGAACTCAAGGCGAACGAATACGAGGGCGAGATCAAGGCGCTGTATGCCGATGTGTTTCCAAATGACAGGAATCCCAGGGACATTGGGCGACGCTGGCGATCCCGGATCAACGCAGGTTCGGGCAATGTGGACGACGGTTTCTTCGATGTGTTTGCCGAAGCGGCCCGGATCATTCCGGGATCCAACCTGCGATTGGAGAACGTCAATTTCAACGAAGGTCGCGGCGATGTCAGTCTGCAGCTGGCGGCGAATCAGTCAAGCCAGTTTGTGCAGTATTCCCAGCGCTTGTCAGAAGCGGGGCTCAATGCCGAAGTCGGCACGATTAATCAGGCCGATGACGGTGCACGTGGAAATATCCGGATCAGGTTGCGATGAAACAAATACTCCTGCAACGGTGGCAATCGGCGAAGGTGAGGTTCGCGGCACTGGAGCCCCGTGAGCGGCTGGCCGTGTCAGGGCTGGGTGTTTTCTTCGCCGGCCTGTTTTTCGTCTATGGCCTTTGGTTGCCAGCGAACCATTACTATGAAGACCAGCTGGAGGACAGGGATCGGCAGTTTGAATTGCTACAGTACATGCGTTCGACGGAACAGGAAGCCAGAACGCTGGGCGTCGATGCAGGACGCCTGCCCAGTGGACAGGATTTGCTGACGGAAGTGTCGAAGAGTGCTCAGAATTTTCAGATCAAGCCGAACCGATTGCAGCCTGAAGGGGATAGTGGTGTCAGCGTCTGGTTTGATGAGGTTTCATTCAATGACCTGATCAGCTGGTTGCAGGCTCAATCAGAGCAGGGAATCAAGATTCGGCAGTTGTCGATCGATCGCCAGGACGTGTCCGGGCTCGTTGACGCGAGAGTGGTTCTGCGGGGCGCCTGATCATCTGAAGTCACGCGAGCGGGTTTTGAATTCAGACAGGTAATCACTCAGGTCCTCAACCTGGCCGGCAATCACATGGATCACCCGTCCTTCCCGTTCCAGTACACCGCGAATGCGCAGTAATCGCCCCCGGACCACAGCACTGCGAAACCGCTCCAGCACCCTTGTCCAGATGACGACGTTGATATTGCCGAACTCATCTTCAAGGGTCAGGAAGATCACGCCGGAAGCAGAGGCGGGGCGCTGCCGCCCGGTGACCAGCCCGGCAACCTGCACAAACCGTCCATGATTCATGACATCAAGATCCCGCGCGGTGGCAAGACAACTGAAAACCTCATGATGTCGCATCAGGTCCATGGGATGGCGTCCCAGGGTGAGTCCGAGACTGTCATAGTCGGCTGACAGGTCTTCCCGTTCGGTAGGCGCGGGCAGATAGACTGTTTCCGGCTCTGCACATTGATCCAGTGACGCCAAAGGAATTTCTGGCAGGATAGCCTGCGCTTCCCAGTGAGTCTGGTAGCGGTGCCCTGACAATGTTTTCAAGGCGCCACCCTCGGTCAGGCAGGCCAGATCATGGCGATCGAGATTCGCTCGCCGGGACAACTGATGCAAGGAGCTAACGCCCTGGCGTCGGGCCATGACAATGCGTTCTGCCGTATCCCGGCGAATGCCCTTGATGCGTTGCAGTCCAAGCCGGATAGCTGGCTGATCGCTGTCATCAAGAGGTGCTTCAAGGGTAGATTCCCAGTCACTCCATAAAATATCCACGGGCCTGACGTCGATGTGATGTCGCCTGGCGTCCTGGACCAGTTGCGACGCGGAGTAAAATCCCATGGGCTGGCTGTTGAGCAGGCCACAGTAAAATGCAGCCGGTTCATGCTGCTTGATCCAGGCAGAGAAATAGACCAGCAGGGCAAAGCTCGCGGCATGCGATTCCGGAAATCCGTAGTCACCAAAACCTTTGATCTGGGCAAAGATACGTTCAGCAAAATCCAGGTCATGGCCGCGTGCCAGCATGCCATCGATGATTTTCTGACGAAAATGTTCCAGTCCGCCCCTGCGTTTCCAGGCCGCCATCGCCCGACGAAGCTGGTCTGCTTCGCCGGGTTCAAAGCCAGCTGCAACCACCGCGAGTTTAATGACCTGTTCCTGAAAAATTGGCACTCCCAGGGTTCGCTCCAGTACCTCCCTGACGGCATCGTTCGCATAGCTCACCGGCTCCTCGCCATTACGTCGCTTCAGGTAGGGATGCACCATATTTCCCTGGATCGGACCCGGGCGGACAATCGCTACCTCCACCACCAGATCGTAAAACATGCGGGGTTTCAGCCGCGGCAACATCGACATCTGCGCCCGGGACTCCACCTGGAAGACCCCAACACTGTCACCGCGAGTCAGCATTTCATAGGTTTGCGGATCTTCCGGGGGAATGCCTGCCAGATTCAGTAATGTCCCCCGGTATCGATTGACTAGATCCAGGCTTTTACGAATCGCTGTCAGCATGCCAAGCGCAAGTACATCGACTTTGAGCAATCCCAGGGATTCAAGATCGTCCTTGTCCCACTGAATAATGGTCCGATCAGCCATGGCTGCGTTTTCCAATGGTACGAGGTGTGACAGGGGACCTCGTGAGATGACGAAGCCACCCACGTGCTGGGAAAGGTGTCGCGGGAATCCCAGTATCTGATCGATCAGTGTCACAAACTGGCTGATGACCGGATGTTTCGCACTGACACCAGACTCCTCGAAACGCTGGACCAGTTCCTCACGTTTGTCCCACCAGGAAAGGGAACTCGCCAGTCGATCAACCAAACTGGCCTCAAGTCCCAGTGCCTTGCCGACATCACGAACGGCGCTTTTGGGTCGATAGGTGACAACGGTTGCGGCGATAGCGGCCCGCTCCCGGGAGTACTTCTTGTAAATGTACTGAATGACCTCTTCGCGTCGCTCGTGTTCGAAATCGACATCGATGTCCGGCGGTTCGTTACGTTCCAGGGATATAAAACGCTCAAACAGGAGATTCATGCGCGCCGGGTCTACTTCGGTGATTTCCAGGCAGTAACAGACCACGCTGTTGGCGGCGGAACCTCGTCCCTGACAGAGAATACTGTTTGACCTGGCGAACTGGACAATGTCGTAAACCGTCAGGAAATAGTGCTCATAGGACAGCTCCCGGATCAGGGTGAGTTCTTTTTCAATCAGTTTTCTGACGGCTTCCGATTCACCAGCAGGCCACCTTTTCCGCACACCTGCTTCTGTCAGTTCGCGCAGATAGGCAGACGGAGAAAGTCCGGCAGGTACCAGCTCTTCCGGGTATTCATAACGCAACTCATCCAGCGAAAAGTGACAGCGTTCAGCGATCCTGACTGTTTCAGCGAGCAGGGCAGACGGATAGAAGCGGGCCAGGACATTCAGCGGTCTTAAATATCGTTCACGATTGGCGAACAACAAGCGCCCTGCCACCCGGACTGGCTGACCGATTCTCACTGCCGAAAGCACATCCTGCAGTGCCTTGCGATCCGGACGATGCATGTGAACGTCGCCGGCGGCTGTCATCGGTATGTTGAGATCGTTGGATAATCGAAAGCTCTGCTCATAACGGGTTACATCCTGCCCGTCGGGAAAAATTTCAATGCCGAGCCACAGTCGTTTGGCAAACAGTGTCTTCAGTCGATGTCCCCGTTGCCGGACCCTGGCCTGTTCCGGCAGTGAGGTAGCCAGGGCAGGGAACCAGATCGCCAGTGCCTCATGCAGATTGCAGCGTTCCAGGTCAGCCAGGGTCAGTCGATACTCGCCCTTGTTCGCCCGGCGACGACCCAATGTAATCAGATGACAGATGCGGCCATAACTTTCGCGATTGGTCGCCAGCAAAACCAGGTGAATTCCCTCTTCAAGATGGAACTCGGCACCGATGATCAGCTTGATGCCACAGTCACGGGCAGCGACATGGGCCTTGACCACCCCGGCCATTGAGCATTCGTCGGTGATGGCAATGGCGGTGTAGCCAAGCAGGGCAGCCCGGGCGACTAGTTCCTCGGGATGAGATGCCCCGCGAAGGAAGGAATAGTTAGAGATGCAGTGCAGTTCTGCATAGGGCTGGACGCTGGCGGCCACGAGATTTGGAAACTGTATATATATACAATAGTATTGACGTCCTGGCCGCCAATTGCAACGGGTTTGTCAGGTTCAGCCAGCTACCGGCAGGGCACCTCGCCACCCAGGCCTATGAAACGCGGCCTGAACGCAGCCAATATGCCGTTCCTCGAATCCGGCTTCGCAGTAACAGAAATAATAATCCCACATCCGTTGAAACCGATCGTCGTAGCCCAGTTCAGCAAGCTCATCGAGATGAAGGTTGAACCTGTCACGCCAGTGCCGAATCGTTGTCGCATAGTGCTCGGAGATATCTACGAGATCATAGAGGCGCAGGTCAGAAGCGATTGTCGCCGTGCGCGTCAGTTCGGTGACAGAAGGAAGGGCGCCACCGGGAAAGATAAATTGCTGAATAAAGTCGGAATTACGACGAGCTTCATCGAAATGCTGATCGGCAATGGTGATTGCCTGGATACCCATCCGACCATGGGGCTTCAGCAGATGAGCACATTGACTAAAGTAGCTTTCAAGGTGGTCCAGGCCAACCGCTTCGATCATTTCAATCGAAACCAGTTTGTCATACCTCCCGGTAAGCTGACGGTAATCCTGGTCGAGTACGGTGACGAGGTGATCGACGCCGGCATCCCTGATTCGTTCCGATGCCAGTCGAAACTGTTCGTCTGAAATCGTTGTGGTAGTAACCCGGCAGCCATAGCGAGAGGCGGCATGAATGGCGAATGACCCCCAGCCTGTACCAATCTCAAGTACGTGATCCTCGGCGCTCAGTTCCAGCTGGCGGCAAAGACGATCGAGTTTCGCGATGGATGCCTGCTCCATTGATGTCGAGGCATCGGCAAATATCCCTGACGAGTAAGTCATGGTGGGATCGAGAAACCGCTGGAACAGGTCATTACCCAGGTCGTAGTGGGCGGCAATGTTCCGTTTGCTACCCGCCAGGGTATCCCGATTCAGCTTGTGCCTGAACCAGTACAGCGCCCTGCGCCAGGCACCGGCATTGAGTTTTTTCAGCACCTCCCGGTTACGATGAAGCAATCTGAGTAATCCGGTCAGGTCGTCGCATTGCCAGTCACCATGGATGTAGGCTTCCGCGGCGCCTACCGACCCGCCAGCAATCAGCCTCGTATAGAATTGTTCATCGAGTATGCGAACCGTGATAGTCGCATCATCACCCGTACCCACTTCATACCGCGCCGTGCCATCCTCAACCACAATTCTGCCGCCGGTGATCTCATCGAGGGTTTCTATCAGTTTCTGACGCAATCCTGGATGCGGATAAAAGGGCACTTTCTTGCGCCACAACCGGACAGCCTCCAGGTAGATGCCGGCCAGTGTTTTTTGGGGTTGCAACAGGGTACCAATGGTTAGCCGAAGCGGTGTCAGTGGAATGGCGGTCAGTTTCATGGATGCGTCAAACAGTCTGGTTTCGTGCCGTGATACTCGAATAGATACGGACAGATGCTCACCCGGATCACTGATCTGCCATTGATAGTTCAGGCCAAGCGGCATAAAGGGAGAGACGTGGAACTTCTTCGGCGTGTTTGCATCGGTCTTCTGCATATCCACAACATAACGAAATCGTTCTCCCCAGGGGGTATTGGTCACCTCGGCCACCACATACCTCAGTGTCTCTGCGTCGTCGAAACAGAAAAACAACGCGATCGGGTTCATGTTGAAGTGAACGGAACGCGGTAATGCCAGCAGCCGAATGGCACCGGAGAAGATCTCGCCGGTTTGTTGCGCGATCAGTTTAATGACCTCCTCTCTCAGTGTGAGTCTGGAGGGCAGGTAGTCAGTTCGATAAAACGCGCCCAGATTGAACCTGTCGATCGAAAACAAGGGAGACAGACCGGCGACGCGGTCGATCTCGGCCAGGTCGATGTACAGGTAGGTGAGACGATAACGGAAACTGTGTTCAGCAGGCTGGTGGCGTTTGTGCCAAACATCGCCGCGGTAGAGTCGGCTCATTGGCCCTGGCGCCGTCTTATGCGTCAGGCTCTGCATTGGCTCCGAACCTGGTCTATCTGCTCGGCCACCTGTTCACCACTCATCACGCCATCCTCGTGAAAGCCGTAACGCCAGTACGCGCCGGCGTACCAGGTCCGGTTGTGGCCCGAAATCTCACTCCTGCGGGACTGCGCCCGTGTGGCAGCACGATCGAAGAACGGATGTTCATAGTCCATGTTTTTGATCACCCTGGCTGGATCAATACTGCCTCTGTCATTGAGTGTCACCAACAGGGGCGTCCGTGTGGGCAGGTGCTGGAGCCTGTTCATATAATAGGTCAGTGTCGCCGCATCAGGCTGAGCCGGATCGATGGTGTAATTCCAGCTTGCCCAGGCCCGCCGACTAAGGGGCATGACCGACTCGTCAGTATGCAGGCAGGCGCGATTCGGGGTGTAGCGGATTGCACCGAGGATTTCACGCTCCAGCGGTGTCGCATCCGCCAGCAGGGAAAGCGCCTGATCGCTATGGGCCGCAATGACCACCTGATCGAATCGCTCAGTCGAACCAGCCGTGCTGACAATGACCTGGTCGGGTTCCCGGGAAATCTGCTGAACAGGGCTTGCCAGCCGAACGCGATCCAGTTTGTCCCGTATCGCTGCCACGTAACGATCGGACCCACCGCGAACCACGTACCACCGGGGCCGATGTCTCAGTGCCAGCAGGCCATGATTGACGAAAAATCGAGCCAGGGTGGTGACGGGGAAGGCGGTAATACCCTGGTCGCCTGTCGACCAGATCGCCGCCGCCATCGGGACGATGTACCGATCACGAAAAACAGCGCTGTAACCCTCATCATCCAGATAGGTGGCCAGGTCCCTGGGATCGTCCACTGAGACCTCTGCCAGCTGACGATTGAACCTCAGAATGTCGCGGATCATGCGCAGAAAAAGGGGATTGAAGATATTGCGTCGCTGAGAGAACAGTGTATCCAGATTGTGGCCGTTGTATTCAAGGCCGCTCACGGGATCGCGGACCGAAAAACTCATTTCGGTGATTTGCCCCCTACAGCCCAGTTCATCCAGCAAGGCGATAAATCTTGGGTAGGTCCGCTCGTTGTAAACGATAAAACCCGTGTCGACCCGAAGCGGCTCGTTGTCGACTTCGATTTCGTGGGTATGGGTGTGACCGCCGAGGTAGTTATTTGCCTCAAACAACGTGACCTGGTGGCGGTCAGCAAGGCGATAGGCGGCTGTCAGCCCTGCGACTCCTGCGCCAACCACAGCGATTTTCTGCCCCATAAACTCCGAAGTTCCTGGTTTTCCGCACAAGGCGTTGAATGAGTAACCTTACTGGTACGATATTCAGCGGCATGCAGATTGCTCGGTAGGGCTCAGCTAAACTCCTTGCCAGGAGGATGATTGCATGGGGTGCCGGGTTGTGCGGACAGCTGGTCACCTCGGTGCACCAGGACTCGCGGGTGGGGGTCAGATCCGGATGAGCCAGTGATGTGGCCAGGACCAGACCAGTCCTGATCCCTGATCACCCTGAACTTCAGGCGTCAGCTCAAAACTTGAATGCAGTATCTAGCTGTAGTCGCCTGTAATCCTGGCCGGTACCCAGATCCATACCCCGAACGTTGTCGAAGAAAGTGAGCTTGACACTCCAATTCTTGTCGACAGCCACGGTGCCACTGAAGATGTGTCCACGGCCATCCGTACCACCACCGGCAAAATCTGAATCTGCCCACAGGCCGAGCACGGAGTCTGCCTCAAGCGACTGATAGGTGTAGCCGAGCTCCCATGTCCCCGGCGCGCTTGCCTTGCCGAAACGGGCACCGACAGCCCAGGCCGTATCAAGGGTGCTCGCGTCTGCGTTTTGCATGCCATCAAAGAAGGCAGTAACCGGGCGGCCAGCGAGTTCCCCGGAGAGTTGAAGGAAGATTTCAATATCGCTGTAGTTATTGAGGTAGCGGCAGTCGTCCGGATCAGATGCGCTGCAAGAATGGGTGTTCCCGAAAAACTCATCCGAGTCCCCATAGAATACCTGGTGGCCTTCTGTACCTGCGTGAAAGTAACCAAGTCCGGCTGTGACACTGGCATCACCGAGGGCAAAGCGATAGCCGCCCTGGATTCCAAATGCGACTTGCTCATTCAATCTGCGTGTATCGCTTTCCAGAAAGTGGGCACCTCCTGTCAGGAATGCGTTGCCGTCGGCAAATGAAAAGCTAACGCCCTCCGGACGATAGTCACCATCACGAAAGACGCCAGGCCCTGCGAAATGGTCTTTCATCTTGCCTGCTGACAGGGTCAGGCCAGGTCGCACATTCCAATTGACGTAAGCAAGATCCAGCCCCAGTTCCTTGGTAGATGCACCGTTGCCCAACGACTGGTTGGTGGACACCGGATCATCATTTCCGCTGGCCAGGCCGACACCAACCTCAAGGTTATCGAGTGGATTTGCAACAACCGCGACACGCGCCCGGACCCGGCTTCGCTCCCGATCAGACCCACCTTGTACCTGGATGTTCTCGTATCGAATCCGGAGATCGCCCTTGATCTTCGGGCCAGCAGGCTTCGCAGCCCCAGACTTCTTCAGAGAGACGGCTACGTCTCTTGTCGCGTCTCGAAGCTCCTGGTTTTCCCGTTCAAGGGCTTCCACACGACTCACAAGCCGGTAGAGGTCTCGCTTGAGCTGTTGGATCTCGCTGTCTTCTGCAGCAAAGCCCGGTAATGCTGTTACAACTAGAAAAGGGATCAGAATCGCTCGTCTCATTCGAAGTGTCCTTTGTAGACGGTCGGTGCTTGTGCTCTTTTGGTGCGTTTCATATTCGTTGGCCGCGAAATTAGACAATCTTTATAAAGATCGCGTTAAGTAAAAATGAATATATCCCCGTTATCAGAGAAGGTATTTAAGAATCCGATGTTTTGGTCTTATCTCAATTAAGATTGAGTTTGGATTCTTAACCTGATCTGTCGTGTTCGGCGACGAGTTGGTCGCATAGTCGGGACCATGTTGAATAACTTAAAGCTTTCTTTAACCAATCTTAACAATGCCCCATTCTAATGCGCGCATCGAAAGAACGGATCAGGGTGATCAAATGAGGTTATTGATTCTCGCACTTGTGGGTGCCTTGCTCGTTGGCTGTGGTGGTGAGGGACAGGAATCTGAGTCGCAGGCTGCGTCGCAGCTATCTGGTAAGGTGCGGCTGGATGGCTCAAGCACTGTGTTCCCTATCAGTGAAGCGGTCGCAGAGGAGTTTGGCACTGTAGAACCGAAGGTCCGTGTGACAGTAGGTGTCTCGGGTACAGGTGGCGGGTTTAAGAAATTCCTCGCGGAAGAAATCGACATCAATAACGCATCGAGGACAATCAGGGCTTCCGAAGTGGAAACTGCCGCCGCGAAAGGGATTCAGTATCTTGAGATTCCAGTAGCGTTTGACGGGCTCTCCGTTGTCGTTAGTCACGATAACGATTGGGTCGACTACCTGACCACAGGTGAACTGAACGCCATGTGGAAACCTGGTTCTGAAGTCGAAAAGTGGTCCGACGTGCGGCAAGATTGGCCTGATGAGGAGGTCCGTCTGTATGGGCCCGGTACTGATTCAGGCACTTTCGATTATTTCACTCACGCTATCAATGGCAAAGAGCAGGCCGCTCGTCCAGACTTTACAGCCAGCGAAGACGACAATGTGCTCGTTCAGGGTATTGCCGGTGACAAGTTCGCACTGGGCTACTTTGGATATGCTTACTACATCGAAAATCAGGACAAGTTGAGAGTTGTTCCTATCGATAATGGCGACGGTCCCGTAGCGCCTTCCATAGAAACGATTACGGGCGGCCAGTATGCGCCATTGTCGAGACCGATCTTTATCTATATCAACCCAAAATCACTGGACAATGCGGCCGTGTCGAGATTTGCGTCGTTCTATCTTGAACATGCCGGCAGCCTCGCTGAAGAGGTGGGCTATGTGGCCTTGTCACAGAACGCCTATGACCGCGCGATGCAACGGGTAGAGCAGCGTGAAGCTGGTACTGCCTATGGCGAGAACGCAACAGTAGCGAACTTGACTGGCAACTGATAGGTTGGCAATTCACAAAAAACAACGCTTGGAGAAGAGCCTTCATGGGCTCTTCTTTGTTTGTGCCGGCATATCAGCGGTGACTACCCTTGCCGTGGTAATGGTGCTCGCAGTAGAGACCTATTCGTTTCTGCAGACCGTGCCGCTGACAGACTTCCTGTTCGGCACCCAGTGGACACCCTTACTGGTGCCGAAGTCATATGGTGTCCTGCCGCTGCTCGCCGGCACTTTCATGATTGTGGTAGGCGCATCGCTCGTCGCAATACCGATTGGCGTAGCGAGTGCATTGTTTCTGAGCGAATACGCGAGCGACCGTGCCAAGCGTACCCTTAAGCCAATACTGGAAGTTCTGGCTGGCATACCGACTGTCGTTTACGGTTTCTTTGCGTTGACTTACGTCACGCCGCTCTTGAAGACCGTATTTCCCGAAACTCAGGTATTCAACGCTGCAAGTGCTGCGATAGTCGTCGGGATCATGATACTGCCCATGGTGGCTTCACTCTGCGACGATGCCTTTCGGGCGGTACCCAACAGCTTACGTGAAGGCGCCTATTCTTTGGGCGCCACCTCATTTGAAGTTACAACGCGAGTCGTGTTTCCAGCTGGACTTTCCGGCGTGCTTGCCGCATTCGTTCTAGCAATATCCCGCGCCATCGGCGAGACCATGGCGGTAACCCTGGCGGCCGGCGCCACGCCGAATCTTACGTTGAACCCACTCGAAAGCATACAGACGATGACAGCATACATTGTCCAGGTTTCACTGGGTGATACTCCCGCAGGGACGTTGGCGTACCAGACACTCTTCGCAGTCGCTGCGGTGTTGTTCCTGATTACGCTAGGGCTGAATGTGCTGGCGAACTATGTGCTGAATCGCTTCCGGGAGGTTTACGAATGAGTAAGCCAAGGAACCTCGTATGGCGTCACCGGAAAGCCAAAGCATTTGAATACTTCTGTATTGCGGTTACTGCGCTTGCAGTGGTTTTGCTGGCCATTCTCGTATACCAGGCGAGTGTGCTCGGAATTCCCTGGCTGGATATGCAATTCATCGATAGCTTCCCTTCGCGCTTCCCGGAGAAAGCAGGCATAAAATCAGCGCTGGCGGGAACTCTTTGGCTGATCTCTCTGACAGCAATGTTTGCAATACCCGTGGGCGTTCTCGCAGCCGTTTACCTGGAAGAATACGCACCTCCAGGTCGGCTCACCCAAACGATCAACATCAACATAGCGAATCTGGCTGGCATTCCCTCTATTGTTTACGGCATTCTGGGGCTGGCGATCTTTGTTCGCTTCTTTGCTCTGGAACGCAGCGTGTTGGCTGGCGCATTGACAATGAGCCTGCTGATCCTACCTGTGATTATCATTGCCTCGAAGGAGGCGCTGCGTGCTGTGCCTTCATCTTTGCGACAAGCGGCATTTGCTGTGGGCGCAACACGCTGGCAGGTCGTGCGTGCTCATGTACTACCGGCCGCCCTACCCGGCATCCTGACTGGTGTGATCCTCGCGATGTCGCGTGCGATCGGCGAGACCGCACCACTTATTATGATAGGTGCGTTAACCTATGTGGCTTTTGTTCCTGAAGGTCCAATGGACGAATTTACAGCGTTACCGATTCAGATTTTCAACTGGACTTCTCGACCGCAAGAAGAATTTCATGAACTCGCTTCGGCTGGCATTATTGTTCTGCTGGGCGTACTTCTCATGCTGAATGCGGTCGCAGTTTTCATTCGTAACCGCGGAACACGATAGGGCCGAACTTCTATGGAAAATCGAGTGATACTCGATATTGACGATGTATGCATCAGATATGGTGAAGATCTCGCTGTACGAAACGTGACCTTGCCGATCTACGAGAATCAGATTACTGCCATCATCGGCCCCAGCGGTTGCGGGAAAAGCACCTTGCTGCGGTCCCTGAACCGGATGAACGATTTCATCCACGGCTGCAGCCACACGGGCGGCATCGCTCTAGGCGATATGGACATTTATGATCCGGCGACGGACCCGGTGGAGATTCGGCTTCGTATCGGAATGGTCTTCCAGCGACCAAACCCGTTCCCAAAATCAATCTATCGCAATATCGCCTGGGGCCCGACTATCAATGAGCTGAAAGGAGATATGGATGCCCGCGTCGAAAATGCGCTTCGCCGGGCGGCGCTGTGGGATGAGGTGAAGGATCGATTGAGTGACTCCGCGCTCAATCTCTCGGGTGGACAGCAGCAAAGACTGTGCATTGCTCGGGCGCTCGCGATGGAGCCTGAGGTCATTCTGATGGATGAACCTTGTTCAGCGCTGGACCCGGTGTCGACCGCCCGTATCGAGGATTTGCTGTTTGAACTCAAGGAAAACTTCACGATTGTCATCGTGACGCACAACATGCAGCAGGCAGCGAGGGTATCTCAGTACACTGCATTTCTGGAGACCGGTAAATTGATCGAATTTGGTGAAACCGAAGACGTATTTACCAATCCAAAGAATGAACGTACAGAAGAGTATGTTACTGGGCGATTCGGATAAGGCGGCCCAGGCAGGAGGATGAATGTCCAAACATTTTGAAAGAGATCTTAATCGGCTCAACGAACAGCTAAATGGTCTCGCTGGGCTCGTGGTGGCATCAGTGGGAAAAATCACTTCACTGCTGCGCAGTTTTGATCTTGTGCTGGCAGACGAGATCGCCGAGTCGGAACACATTATTAACGACATGGAAGTGGACATCGAGGAAGAGGTCCTGAAGTTGCTAGCGCTGCATCAACCGGTTGCTACAGATTTGCGTTTTCTTATTGTGGTACTCAAGGTCAATAACGACCTCGAGCGCATGGGTGACCAGGTGATGAACATTGTCGAGCGCATCAGATTCTTGAAGGAAAGAGATCGCATCGTGGCCGACCTGGAGTTTGATCGTATGGGCCGGTTGGCTGCTGAAATGGTGCGTCAATCGGTTGACGCGTTGATTCGTCGGAACCTGAACGATGCGCGCAAAGTCCTGGAGATGGACGATACCCTGGATGCGATGCACGCAAGAACCTATCAAGACTTGCAAGATGTAATGTCTCGAGATCCTGCGCAAATTACCCAGGCCGTTTCTTATCTCACCATTTCCAGCAATCTGGAGCGACTTGGCGACCTGGCAACGAACGTTGCCGAAGAGATCATCTTTGTCGAGGAAGGGGAAGTCATCCGTCATCAGGACGGCTGATCATCTTTGCCTTTGGCGGCCGTTCACTCTTTGAGCCGATGCCGGTTCCATCTCCTCAGCCATCACTGAGATCAGGCTTTACCAAGGGTTTAGCTAAACTTTAACCATTCTTTAAGAACATTAATTCTCCCTTAACTGATTCTTCCTAGACTCCTGGTGTCTCACAGTTCCACCGGGTCTGTGGTTCGTTCTGTATCCAAACGAATCGGAAAAATCGTATGAAGCTAATGAATGTGTCGAAGGCATTCGCATTGACGGCAGCGGCTTTGTTGCTTGCGTCCTGTGGTAATGACGGTAGCAACGTCTCACCAGGCTCTGTCGTCGTAGTCGAAGAAATCATCGTCGATAGTGGCGGTAGCGGGGGTGACGGTAGTGGTGACGGCGGCGGTGATGGCGGCGACGGCGGTGCCGGACCGGTTGTCGACACGGTGATCCCGACTGCACTGGCAGGCTCGATCACGGATTCCGGCGAAACATCAAGTGCTGAATTCGGCAACAAGCCGATCATCACAATCGACGTTGCTTCCCTGGATGGCGGGCAACTGGATCCGACCGGACTGGTACTGGGCAACGATTCTGTGTTCGAGGTATCCGGTGGTGCACTGCGGGTCAGCGCTCCGGCGGCATCTCCAGCCCCCACTGGACTGGAAAACCCTGATTCAGACTGTGTTCTGGAACTGGCACCGGGGGCGGTCGTGGTCGGTAGTACGGCAGAGGATTTCATCGTCATCGAGCAGGGTTGTGCCGTCGTGGCCAACGGTACAGCCGAGCAGCCCATCGTATTCACGGCGAAGCAGGAAGTTGAAGGCACGGCAGAAGATGGTGACCGCGGTCTCTGGGGCGGACTCGTCATCAACGGCTATGCGCCGATCAACGATTGTCCTGAAGGAGAAACCGGCGGCACCGCGGGTTGTACCAAAGAAGGTGAAGCCAACTCGGGCACCTTCGGCGGTGACGATCCGGAGGACGATTCTGGTCTGCTGCGCTACGTCAGCGTTCGATTCGCCGGATCGAATGTAGACCCCGAAAATCAATTGAACGGCATTGCCTTCCAGGGTGTTGGTTCCAACACTCTGGTCGAGTACGTGCAGGTTCATAACAACCTGGATGATGGTATCGAGTTCTTTGGTGGCACAGTCAGCGCGAAGTATGTGGTCCTGACCGGCAACGCCGACGATTCGCTGGACTGGACCGATGGCTGGCAGGGCGATATCCAGTATCTGTACATCGAACAGACGGATAGCGGTGACAATGCCATTGAAGCTGACAACCGGGAAGGTGACGAGGGCGCCGCGCCGATTTCAAATCCGACGATCTCCAACATGTCTGTGTTCGGCAAGTCGGATGAGAACGCACTTCGCCTGCGTCGAGGTACCGGCCTGACGCTGGCCAACAGCTTTATTGACGGCTCGGCCACCTGTATTCGTGTTGACGGCTCTTCCCGTGACATTCTGGGCGCCACCAGTGATCCCACGATTACGATCCAAGGCACCAGTTTCGCCTGTGCTGAAACCAACGCCAACGACAGTGATGGCGTCGTCGAACAGTACCTCAGTACAGCAAATAACGTTTCAACCAGCGGTGAACAGGTTGATCCAGTGAACATTGGGGAGTCCTTTTTCGATAACACCGATTTTGTCGGTGCAATCGGATCAGATGACTGGACTTCCGGCTGGGTCTATCCCGGTTCCGTCAGCAACACGACTCAACCTGATTTCGGTTGCCCCAACGGCACCACCACCAGTGCTGAAACCATTGGCGGAAAACGCATTTGCCAGATCAGCGGTACGGTCACCCAGGACCTGCTGCTGACCAGCAACAATCTTTACCAGCTGATCGGCAACGTCCAGATCGGCGGGGACAACACCGATTCAGCAACACTGACGTTGCAGGCCGGTACCATTGTATTCGGTGGCTCGCCGGAAACGTTTATCGAAATCTCCCGCGGCTCTCAGATCATCGCCAACGGTACGCGTACCGCACCGGTCGTCTTCACGGCTGAAGACGATCTGCAGGGCCTGGCGGACGAAGCGACTGACCGCGGTCTCTGGGGAGGCCTGGTGATTAACGGCAACGCACCGATCAATGATTGCCCGGAAGGGGCGGAAGGCGGTACGGCTGCCTGTACCAAGGAAGGCGAAGCCAACTCAGGCACCTTCGGTGGCGACGATCCGACCGACTCGAGCGGTCGTCTCAACTACATTGTGGTCAAGTACGCGGGTTCCAACGTTGACCCCGAAAATCAGCTGAACGGTATTGCGTTCCAGGGCGTTGGTTCCGGTACCGAGGTCAACTACGTGCAGGTTCACAATAACCTGGACGACGGTATTGAGTTCTTCGGCGGTAACGTCAGTGCCAAGTATGTCGTCCTGTCAGGCAACGCGGATGACTCGCTGGACTGGACCGATGGCTGGCAGGGTGAGATTCAATACCTCCTCATTGACCAGGCGGATGATGCTGGCGATAACGGCGTTGAAGCCGACAACCGCGAAGGCGATGAAACAGCTGAGCCGCGAGCGCTGCCGAAGATCGCCAACATGTCCATCTTCGGCAAGTCAGACGAGCGTGCCATTCGTCTCCGACGCGGTACTGGTCTTGAGCTCTATAACAGTGTAGTGGAAGGCAGCGAGAACTGTCTGCGTATCCAGGGAGACTCGTTGGACCAGCTCGGTACCGGCATCAGGTTCGGCGGCGTCAGCTTTGACTGTGCAACCGTGGTTGAAGGTGACGATGTAGCGGCAATCCAGGCTGAACTCGATGCAAGCGAAAGCATCTCCGAGACTGGCGCTGCCGTCGCGGCTGTCAGCACAGCCAACGTCAGCGATTTCTTCGATGAGGTCGATTTCATTGGCGCCATTAAAGACGAAGACCATGACTGGACCATGGGCTGGACCGTAGGTAATCCGACGAGCCAGGCTGACTTCGCCTGTCCGACAGGCACGACGAGCGTGACAGCAATCGATGGTGCTACGGAAACCTGCGAGATATCAGGAACGATCACCAACAACCTGACATTGTCCCGTGACAATCTGTATGTCCTTGATGGGCCGGTGTTCGTTGGCGGTGACAACACCAATTCCGCCGACATGACCATTCAAAGCGGTACTACGATCGTCGGCGATGATCCGGAAGACTTCCTGGTCATCTCACGCGGTTCGAAGATCATCGCCAACGGTACGGCGATGGCACCGATCACGCTGACTGCTGCAGCTGACATTCTGGGAGAGATTGCCAACCCGGCAACAACCCGCGGTCTGTGGGGCGGTCTCGTGATCAACGGTAATGCGCCGATCAACGATTGCCCGGAAGGGGCCGAAGGCGGCACGGTTGAATGTATCAAGGAAGGCGAAGCCAACTCAGGTACATTTGGCGGTGCTGACGCTACCGACTCCAGCGGCAGGCTGAACTATGTCGTGGTCAAGTTTGCAGGCTCCAACGTTGACCCGGAGAACCAGTTGAACGGTATCGCCTTCCAGGGCGTTGGCTCAGGTACCGAGGTTGATTACATCCAGGTCTACAACAACCTGGATGACGGCATCGAATTCTTCGGCGGAAACATCTTTGCAAGCCACGTCGTCCTGTCGGGCAACGCGGATGACTCGCTGGACTGGACCGATGGCTGGCGGGGCGGTATTCAATACCTGTATATCGTCCAGAGCGCTGACTCGGCGGACAACGTGATCGAAGCGGATAACCGCGAGGGCGATGAACTTGCGTCTCCAGTCGCCAATCCGACTCTCGCCAACTTCACCGCACTAGGCAGTGCCAGTGAAAACGGTGTTCGGTTCCGTCGTGGTACAGGCGTGCAGCTCTACAACACACTGATCTCCGGCAACGCGACCTGTGTACGCATTGACGGTGACTCGTCGACCGCCAAGCTTTCTGACGGCGGCATCACGTTTGCCGGTGTTGGGCTGGACTGCGAGACAACCGTTAGCGCTTCGAGCTCTGACGCCGCTGCAGTGCAAGCCTTCCTCGACAGTTCTACGAACGTGGAAGAAGGCTCAACGCCGGAACCGGTAACACTGCCAGGCGCCCTTGACCCGGAAGGCAGCAGCATCATGGGTGCTGATTTCGACAACTGGGGAACAGGCTGGACGGTTGGCTTCTAAGAAAAAGCTGATTGAAGCGAAGAGAATCAGATACACGAATGTGACTGGACAGCCTTCAGGTTTTATTGCCGCCCATTAATTGGACCTTGATATGAATAAAAAGATATACGCACTTTCAATTGCTCTGGCGTTGTCGACGAACGTGACAAACGCAGGAGAGCTTGATATTCGCCCAGGGATTGAGGAGCTTGTTGTTCAGGGCAGGTTCATTCCCGACGAGAAGCGGGACACCTCGGAGATCTCGAACGTACTGGACAAGGAAGCACTCGACTTGCTCGCCGACTCGACGGTTGGAGATGCATTGTCACGGGTAACAAGCCTGAGCCTCGTTGGAGGCAAGTACATCTACGTGCGAGGGCTGGGGGAGCGCTACTCATCGACGCTGATCAACGGTTTCCGGATGTCTTCTCCCGTACCGTTCCAGAAGACCGTGCCGCTCGATATCGTGCCCAAGGGCATCGTCCAGAGCCTGTTAGTACAGAAGACTTACTCGGCAGAATATCCTGGCGACTTCAGCGGCGGTGTCGTGGATATTCGAACACTTCCGACACCCGACGACACCTACCTCAATGTCGACATCAGTGTTGGCGGTAATTCCGAGACTACGGGCGGTACCGGGCTGACCTACGACGGCGGCAGCTGGGATCACTGGGGCTATGACGATGGAACGCGAGAGATTCCCCTGAACATCCAGGCGCTTACCAGCCAGCAATTCGAAGACATTGACCATCCCCAGGATCGCGGGCTCGGTGCTTCGTTCTTCAATCGCTGGGATGTGTTTCAGGACGAACTAAGACCTAATGTCGGGCTCGACGCGGAGCTCGCCCTGAGGACAGAACTGGACAACGGCATCCTGATCAGTTTTCTGGCAGCAACGCGGTACGGCAACGAATTTGAAAACACGTTGAAGGACTTTCGACGATACGAATTCACCGGTGTCGATGGTGGCAGTAACCAGACCGTTCAGTTCGACCAGAGCACGACCAAGCAGACCATTAACCTGACCGGTTTCTACAATCTGGGTATGGAATCCAACAATCACTCCTTGTCACTGGCTCACATTATCCTTCGTCAGACGGATGATGAGGTGCAGCAACAGCGTGGTTTTTCGTCAGAGGACGATGTGACTTCAGGTACAGAAGTCGCCAGTTATCTCCTGCAATGGACCGAGAACGAAATTGAGTCCACCAGTCTCACCGGAGAACATTTCTTCGACCTGGCGGCAGTACAAGGTGGTGCAGTGCGCTGGCGTGCGGTGGATGGATCGGCGGAGCGGGTATCTCCCGATCGTCGCACTTATACCTATTCGGTTAACAGCGATGGCCTGCAGGAAGTCGTCGTACCCAGCAAACAGGCTGCGGGTGACCTCCGGGAAATTTTCCAGGCGCCGGACAGGAATTTCGCTGAACTCCAGGATGAGATCAGCGAATACGGCCTGGATGTTGAGCTTCCTCTCTACGTTGGAGACAGTGATATCACGATCAAACTCGGCTGGGTTGATTACGAGCGGGTCCGAAAAAGTGAGGATCGACTGTTCCGCTTTGACGTGACACCTTCTGCACCCGATTACGTTCTGCTGATGACGCCGGTTCAGCTGTTTGGTTTGGATAACTGGAGTGAAGGCTGGGTGGATGCACGAGACTTCTCTGCGAGTGCGGCGAACGCGAGTGGTATTTTCCCCTTTGCCCGTGCCGGCGAAACGAACACAGCATACTACCTGGCAATCGACGCGATGGTCACGCCAAGCATCCGAATTCAGTTGGGTGCAAGATCCGAAGATACGACCCTGTTTGCCGATGCCTGGGGTGGTAATACGTTGCCGGGAGCCGGTAACTCTGTATCGACTGAGTATTCGGACATACTGCCTGGTGGGTCGATCACCTGGGAGTTTATCAACGACATGCAGATCCGGATTGCATATTCGGAGTCGGTAAACCGACCGAGTCTGCTGGAAATCACCGGTACCACGATTCGCAACCCGGAAGATTCCAACCTGTATCGCGGTAACGTGTTTCTGAAACCCGCTGACCTTGAGAGCCTGGATGCACGCTGGGAGTGGTATTTCGGGTCCAACGACAGTCTGTCCATCGGCGCCTTCACGAAAGATTTCACCAATCCGATTGAGATCGGCAAGGTCCAGGCCCAGAACGATATTTTTACCTGGTTCAATGCGGAAGAGGCGACCCTGGATGGCGTGGAAATCGAGCTACGCAAGGATCTGTTCCTCGACGACTGGTTTGGATGGGGTGACATCTGGAACAACTTCACGCTGAACGCCAACCTGTCGCTGATTGATTCTGAGGTGACTCTTCTCGGAGACGGCGAAACCGCTGCCAATGTGCCGGTAACAGGTAACCGTCGTATTGCACAGTTGTTCAGTAACAAGCGGCAGCTGACAGGGCAGTCAGATGTTCTGGGGAACTTCATGCTGTCTTACACTGACTTCAATACCGGGATTAGAGGCTCATTGGCCTACAACTACACGGGAGAGCGAATTGTGCTGGTGGGTGCAGACAATGCGCCGGATCTTGTTGAAGATGCACGCGGCAAACTGGACTTTCTGGTCGAGTGGAACTTCATGTTCTGGAATACCGACATGACGGTCGAGTTCAAGGCGAAGAACCTGACCAATGAAGAGGTCCTCTGGACTCAGGACCGGCAGATTTATGAGAGTTATGAGCCAGGAATCAGTTATTCCGCAAGTTTTAAAGCCATACTTTTCTAGTAAATTTTGTTTATTACATTTTCACTCACGTTGGTTCTCCTGATCGGCAATTCACGATAACGTAGCTTCAGGATCGATTCTTCAGGAGCAATTTTTCAGGAACAATGGATCCGTTCTTTTGCTTTGATCTTGCGCTGTATCCGGGTTCAAAGCCTGCAGTGATTGCGACAATGCGGCATCGCCGTCGGGGAGATACCAGATGATTGAAAAAATACCTTTTGGCGGTACTGGGCACAGCAGTACGCGCATTCTCTTTGGCGCGGCGGCGCTCAGCCGGATGCGCCAGGACAAGGCCGATGAGACCCTTGAGATCATGATGGAGTACGGCGTCAATCACATTGATTGTGCTGCCAGCTATGGCGAAGCCGAACTGCGACTTGCGCCTTTTCTTCAGGACCACCGTGACGATGTCTTTCTGGCGACGAAAACAGGCGATCGCACGCGGGATGCAGCCATGGCGAGCATTGAGCGATCGCTCGAACGCATGGGCGTCGATCAGATCGACCTGATACAGTTTCACAACCTGTCCAAGGAACAGGAGTGGGAGAGTGCCATGTCGCCGGGAGGCTGTCTGGAAGCCGCCATTGCGGCGAAGGAGCAGGGTATGGTCCGTTTTATTGGGGTGACGGGCCACGGAACAAGAGTCGCCGAGATGCATCTCAAGAGCCTGGATCATTTTGAATTCGATTCGGTTCTTTGCCCCTACAGCTATACATCGATGCAGGACCCGCAGTACGCCGAGGAATTTGAGACGCTCTATCAGACCTGCAAGGAACGCGGGGTGGCCATGCAGACGATCAAGTCAATCGCCCGACGACGATGGCGGGATGACGATCCGTCGAAACGATTCAGCTGGTACGAACCCGTGCGGGAGACGAAAACTATTCGTCATGCCGTGCACTGGATACTGCGCCGGCCAGGACTGTTCCTTAACAGTTCCAGCGACGTCAACCTGCTGCGCGTTATTCTTGATGCTGCCGTCGAGGCGGCAAATGGCATCGACGACGATATCGAAGCGAAGGTCGAGCAGGATGCCCGCTCCTATGAGATGGAACCGCTGTTCGAGCGAGGCGTACTGGACGACGTTCGCCCCTAACGATTGAGCTGATTCAGTATCCGGATGGCCGCACAGGCGGCGCCATAGCCATTATCGATGTTGACAACCGTGACGCCGGGCGCACAGCTGACCAACAATGAGTGCAACGCGGTCTCACCGCCTTTCACCATGCCATACCCTACGGAGGTCGGCACCGCGATCATGGCGGCGGGAATCAATCCCCCGAGCACTGTCGGTAGCGCGGCATCCATACCGGCCACGCAGATAGCGATACGGTAGGTTCTGATTTCCTCCAGTCGCTCGGTGACGCGCCACAGGCCGGCAACGCCGACATCGGTAATGACCAGTGACCGATGTCCATAAAAGGCGAGGGTGCGCTCCGCCTCACTGGCTACGGGTACATCAGAGCTCCCGCCAGAGACAATCGCCACCTCGACGGATGACCGAAGTGGCGTCGGCCTGACAAAGCCGGTCCGCGACGCGGGATCATATTCAATCAGTCCCGGAAACTGCTGGTCCAGCCGATCAAATTCACTGGCATCAAGGCGGGTCAGTAACATTGACCGCCGATGATCCGAGACCGTCTGGCAGATCGATTCAAGCTGCGTCAGCGATTTGCCCTCGCAATAGACGGCTTCGGCAAGCCCGGTCCGGTTCACCCGGTCAAAATCCAGCACGACATCGTCCGACATCAGGCCATCACCTCAACCGCGTCGACGAGAAATGCACTGCCACGACGATAGGGTTCGATCACGATCCGATGGGCAAGATCGCGAAAGTCCGCCTTGATGAGTTGATCGGCCGTCATGTCCCGGGCGGCAATGGCCCAAACCGCATCCTCATCGATGTCGCAAGTGGTCTCGATCTCCAGTGCCACTTCGTTTGGTCGGATGCGACAACGTATGCTCGTTGGAGAAAGAGCCACCGGAACGAGTGTCCATAGCCTCTGTTCAATTTCATTGATCACCGGAAGCAGGGCCGGGTCAATGGCGATGCCCGTTGTGATCCGGCTGGAGAGACAGGGTGAGGCTGGCAGGTCCTTGAGATCATCAAGACCCAGTTCGGATGCAATGCTTCGAATGCCTCGCTTATCGATACCCGCTTCCACGAACGGATGCCTGACTCGATGTTCATCGGCGGCAATCAGACCGGGGCGATAGTCCCCCAGATCGTCGGTATTGGTACCGGATGCGACGGGTAACGATGTATTCGCAACCACGGTGTCATACAGGTTGGTCTTGCAGAAATAACAGCGATTTACCGGGTTCGATGTATAACGGGGATCGGCAATCTCTCCCGCGTCAATCAGCGCAAGCGACCAGTTCTCGATGGCCGCGTAATGTTTGACACGATCGGTGGCCTGGGTCGGCACGGCCGGTGATAGCGCGTGATACATCCGCGTGCCGGGCGAGGTTCGGTGCGCCACGTAGGCCAGGGTCATGCTGTCAATACCCCCGCTGACAGCAATGGCGATGGGGCCGGCCTCCCGGAGACGGGTTGCAAGGCGTTCCAGTTCACTCATGTTTCGTCTCCGGATTCCAGCTGCCGACGTCGTGCGCGATGAACTCTCAGTGATTCGCTGTTGGCAAGATCGTCGCTCTCCACCTTCACCGTGGCGCCACCCGGCCGCTGGGCCGATTTCAACCGGACATCTCCACTGGCGTCGGCGCGAATCTGACCTGTGCGCGGCAGGATACCCCGTGTCACCTGCTGGCGCCGGATGCCAAGCGTCGAAGTGAGTTCGAAACAGGCATTCATCACGTTCGTCTCCTCGGCTGGCACCACCAGCAGGCGCAGTGCTGTCATCTGGCGTCCCTTCTTGCCCTGAACGGCCCACTGCACGACGTCAATGACGCCATCAAGCAGACGCAACCGGTCGATGGCCCAGGCAATTTCTTCCGCTGTCTGGTCATCCAGTTCAAATTCAAGCTGGACAACCTCATCCTGATTCCAGGTATCCACATCTGACGCAGCATCGAAGGCAAGCAATCGGGTGACGTTGGATATCCCTTCGAAACGCTTGCTGCCGAATCCCAGACCCGTGCGCCTCAATCTACCCGTTGGCCGCTGCTGGTCAGGGTCGAGAAACCTGAGAATGGCGGCGCCGGTCGGCGTAATACGCTCTCCTGGGATACCGTCATCAATGAATGTGAATGATTCCAGAATCATTGCTGTCGCCGGCGCGGGTATCGGCAGTGGACCATGAGCAGTCATGACCCTGCCACTGCCCATGGGCAGCGATGAAGTTGTCCAGACCGACACATTCAGCCGGGTGATCAGCGCTGCCGCGCAGACAATATCGGCAATCGAGTCCCAGGCACCGACTTCATGAAACGCCACATCGTCAACAGACTTGCCATGAATGCGCGCCTCAGCCTCGGCAATAATCTGGAAAATGCCCAATGCGCAGTTGCGGATGTCCGGTTCCAGCCCGGACTCGGTCAGAATACTGCGAATGTTGCTGAAATGGCGGTGACCGTGCCCACCTGCATCACTGTCTGCAATGACGCGAAAGGCCGTACCCGTCAAGGTGCCGTCTCCGGTGGCAGTCGTTTCAAGGCGCACAAGGTTTTTGAAACCGGCCGTCTCGATAACGCTCTGCAGATCCTCGCCCAGTTCCGGAAAGGCATCCAGCACGGCACCAATAAACATGTCGCCCGACAGACCACCGACCAGGTCAAGATGGATGTGATTCACCACCGGTTGTCCGGTCTAGCTCAACATGACGTGGGTCGGGCCACACAGCTTGGCAATGTTGAGCCCGTGGCTGCAGGCGTTCCGGCAGGGAGATCCATCGCAGTTGAGGCAGGGGCTGGCGTCGGTGGCAAGCTGAGCGTATTCGGACCGGGCGAAGGGCAGATCCTGGTAGTCGACCGCATACATGCGCGTTCGTAGCACATCAGAGATGGGCACCTCATACGGACAGCTTCCTTCGCAATCGTTGCAGGCATGACGACAGTACGTCATGTCCGTCAGCCGAGCATACTGTTCCAGGAGTTCGAAATCGTAGGCGGTCACCTCAGTTTCACCGGACGCGCCAAGATACTCGTCAATCAGTTCGGGAGAGGTCATAGAAATGACCGCCGCGTCGGTAGTGTCCATGCGCAGTGTCCACTTGAAGGCGGCCTGGGCGTAAGTGTGCCGTCCTTGTTCAAAGGGTCGCATGTCATTGAGGCGGGCGCCACGCAGCACCTTCATGGCGACGATACCGATATCCCGGGCTTTCGCTCGCGCCATCGCCTCGGGCAATCCGGTCTGGTTGGCGACGAAATCAAATGCCCGGGTAAATTTTTCGTAGAACGCCGGGTCCTCACCAAAATTGTGAGCCAGCAGCATGACGTCAAACATGTCCTCGTCGACGGCATAGTTGACGCAATTAATCAGGTAACCACCGTGACCCGACATGCCGGTGTAACGGATCTTCCCCTGGGTTTTGGCGCGTTCGACAAACTCGAACCATTCCGGGTTCTTTAGCCGACTGACGTCATTAACCGCGTGATTGAAAAAGATCTCGACATGGTCTGTCTGCAATCGTCGCAGACTTTCCTCCAGACGGTCCATAATCGACTCGGCGGAGTCGCGTGAACCCACAGCGGCCTTGGTAGCGATATACACTTCGTCCCGCCGACCCTTGATTGCGTTGCCAATGACTTCCTCGGAGGCACCACCGGTGTAGCTTTCTGCCGTATCAATGTAGTTGACGCCGCGGTCAAGTGCATAGCGGACAAGATTTTCCTCGCCAAATCGTAACCGGCTGGCGCCAAATGAGATGTCTGCAATCTTCAGCTCGGTGCGCCCAAGCCGGACATAGGATTTAACCTGTGCGGTCGGGTCTGACGCGGCTGTCGCTACCCGGTAGGGTATGCTTGACGCGATACCGCCAGCCGCAGAAAGTCGCAGGAAGGATCTTCGATTCATACCCATGGTTGTCACCCTGAGGGATCATGCGTGAGACGACTATAAACGAGCCATGGTACCGGTCAACGGTCCTGTCAGGACACCGTTCCGGCTTCAAATAGCGCCGCAATCTCAGCCCCCGTGAAACCCGCCTGTGCCAGCACGTTACAGGTATGTTGGCCAGGAGCAGGCGCCGGTCCCCTTGGCCTGACGTCGGCAGGGGAGAACCGCATCGGAATGTTCAGGGTCCGGTAATCGCCGATCGCCTCGTCATGCAGCACAGGAAACAGACCAATCGCACTGGCCTGGGGATCGTCCACCACTTCGTGAATCGCCAGTACCGGCGCCCAGATGAGTTCGGCAGCATCAAAAATCTCTCCCCACGCATCCCGGTTGCGGTGAGAGAGCGCCTCATCTATCAGGGGCACCAGTTCATGCATCTGTCTGAAGCGCGCTGCCGGGTCCTGATATCGTGGATCACTGAGCCACTGTTCGCGGTCAATCGCCTCACAGAAGGTAGTCCAGGCAGCGGGTTCAGGATTGTGAAGCACAAGCCACTGACCGTCTCCGCAGGGATAACGATTGCAGGTGGGCATGAACAGTTCGTGCCGCGCCCGTTTGCGAACCGGTGCCCGATCAATGACCGCCGCCGAGTAGTCAACCGCCTGGGTCCAGACCGCGGCCTCAAACAGCGAGGTCTCTACCGTCTGGCCGATACCGGTTCGTTCCGCGAGCCGCAGTGCAGCCAGAATACCGGCGACAAAGGCGAGGCCGGTGGTGTGATCTCCCTGCGCCGGTCGGGCGCCGGGAACCGGGGCCTGATCACTCTCGCGTAACGCATCAAACATACCGGACCGGGCGAAATAGGCGGTGACATCAAATCCCGGTCGTGCGGCGTCAGGTCCGCTGGTGCCGTAGCCCGTGACTGTGGCGTGGACCAGGGCAGGGTTGATAGCGAACAGGGTATCGGGGTCGAGCCTGAATCGATGCTGGCGATCCGGCAGCAGGTTACACATGAAAATCCGGGCGTCCCCGATGAGTCGGTGAATGACTTGCTGGCCGCCGACGCTCGACAGATCGACTCGAATCGACTGTTTGCCGCGGTTATCGACGTCAAACTGGAAGTCGTAATGACCAGCAGGCCCGTCCACTTTCGGCCGGCGTCCGTCGCCGCGCATCGCATCGCCGCCATGGGGCTCGATCTTGATGACGGTGGCGCCAAGGTCCGCCAGAATAGCCCCGGCGCTGGGAGAAGCCATCCAGTTGTCGATTTCAACAACGACTAAGTCATCCAGTGGTGCTGACATTGTTAGGACGCTCCTGAAGTCTTCCGGACAGAAATGCTACCGTCTTTTCTATCAACCTGTTTGTCGTATCAACGCACACCGAATCAGGCGGTATCTACGACGTCTCGCTTAGCCGTCAGGGCTGAAATCGTCCGCCAGGATCACGTCGATGTCGGGTTCACCGGCCACCGGGTTAATGACAAATACCGAGTAGGTCCCGTTGTTGTCGAGTGAGATGTTGTGGGGACCAGAGAGGACATCGCGCGTGCCAGCCGTGGTCACATAAAGGTCATAGTTGTCGCCAATCAGCTGCAGCGTTTCGCTGGATCGTGTCGTCGGCAGCGCATCCAGTCGTGCGCGCGGAAGAACGTCGGCAATGCTCCCCCCTTGCTCAACAATATAGATATCAATAGTACTGACCTCTGTGGCGCCATTGATGACCGCCAATTGTGCGACCGTCGGTATTCGGCGGCGGTTCTCGATAACTGCGCTGACGGACAGACCCTCGCTGACTGACACCGCAACCAGTGACTGAAACTCTCCGGGTGTGGTAACAAATGTGTCCAGCTGGAATAGCGGATTGTCCGGATCGTCGGCGAGCGTCATCTCAACCCGGCCAGCACCACCAGGCACCAGTATCGAGTCTCCGACCTCGGTGAAGGCGAGAGTACCTATCTCGACATCCTGAACAGTCGCTGAGATTGGATCGATCCCGGCGGCAAGGTGAACGGATCTCGCTGCCGCAGGCAGGTCTTCATTGGTGAACGGGCGTTCGCCATCAACGTCAATATTGACAGCACGAACGTTATTACCGCCCGGGCCAAAATAGTCCAGCAGCATCACCAGTGGCTGAGCGCCCAGAGCCGGTGTGTAGTCCCCCGAATCCCAGAGCAGCGTGTCAGTGGCTTCGTCCCTGACGGTGATCTGATAGTTGCCGGGCGCCACAGTAAACCTGGCATCAGACTGCCCGAATGACAGCGTGGACTGGGACAGTGTCGTGCCTGCCTGACTCAGGGTAAAGGTGACCGGTCCCGGAACCTGGCCTGCCGCATGAGCGAACTGAAACAAGACTTCAGACGCGGGGTTGAAACCCCCAGCAACAGGGTTGTCGATCGTGAAGATCTGCGGCGCCGCAAGCGTGCCCGCCAGGATCAAAGTGAATTCCTCATCCACATCCACCAGCACCGGCTCGTCATCGATCAGCAGCACATCCTCGTCCACGCCGCGATGAAGAACATCCATATCCAGCGTCAGATTGGGCAGCGAAGCAATGAATCCGCTGGACTCACCGTAGTTCAGCAGCAGTGGTGCCTGGGTGCCAATTTCCACCAGCAGTGCCGGCGAGTCCGGAATGGCGTTGACCGTACGAATAAAGCCGGAGGGGATCACGATATCGGTATATCCCTCTTCGGTCCCGCAGCCTCCTGCAAGCAGGCTCATCGCGATACCTAGGGCAAGACCGATACGACGCCCTGAAAGACCATGAATGGGAGACAACAGCAACATGCCGATAGCGCGGAAAAGCGGCAACAATAATTGAAATCCGGTTCCGTGGCTACCGCATTACCTGCCATCGCCACAAAACAATGGCGCAAAGGCGACAATGCCTGCCGCCACGCTAACATTCAGCGACTCGATACCGGCGGCCAAAGGAATTCGAATGAAAGCATCGCAGAGCGCCCGAGTAGGCTCGGACAACCCGTGTGTTTCATTGCCCAATACCAGAACATGGGGACCTGGCGGGATCGGCGCGTCGATTGCCTGCGCTCCGCTGCCATCCAGACCATAGATCCTGTAGCCGGCCTGTTTCAGTTCCGCGAGGGCCTGGGGCAGCCGGGTACAATGATAAATTCGGGTCCCGAACAGGGTTCCGGCACTGGCTTTGACAACGAGGCCGTCGATGCGGGCGTTACCTTCCCGGGCCAGCAGCAATCCAGCGCGCGGCGAGGCGCCGACCGTTCTGATAATCATGCCAAGGTTCTGCGGGTTGGTGACGTTGTCAACGGCAATAACGCCCGCGTTCCCCGCCTCAGATTCAAGCAATGTCTGGAGTGGCTGGTAACCGGGCACCTGAACGTCAATCGCAACACCCTGATCCTGGCGCCTGTGGCGTGAAATGCGGGACAGTGCCTCGCGGGTATGGGATTTCACCTCGCCGCCGCGGGCCTGGGTCAGGGCAATCATCTGGTCCAGTTCCGGCGAAGGACTGTTGCGCTCCGCGAGGTGCAGACAGACGGGTGTCACCGCATCATTTTCGAGGGCCTCGAGTACCGGCTTGCGACCGAACAGGGTCAACAGACCATCAAAATAAGCCTTGCGTTGCTTGTAACGTGATTTGGTCATGATGGCGGATGGTACACCGGCCTGAATTTCGTCGCAGTCTGGCAACGTCAGACCTCATTTGGCTTGGCCGGCGGACGACGGTACATAGAATGGCGTCATGCTGAAATGGATTCAAATTCTGTTGCTGGCATTCCTGTCGCCGCCAGCAACTGCCAGTCCCGCCGCCAGTGAGCGAGTCGAGTCGATGCTGGAGGCCCTGGGCGGACGTGAAATCTGGGCTTCTGCCCGGACCCTCTACCTGACGGAACGAGCCCGCCATGCAGTCTATGGCGACGGGATTGTTGCCACCCACTGGCGTAATCTGGAAGCGCCCGGGGAGCGGATGCGCTGGGATGGCGACCATATTGATTTCGAAATGGCCTGGACGAGTCAACAGGGCTGGGTCCGGCGGGGAGGGGATCTGCGCGATCTGAAACCTGCGGAATTGAATACCCGGCGTCTGGCGTGGCCAGGTGACCTGTTTGTTCTGTTGCATCGGCTCGCGACCAACGACAAGACATTGACGATTGCGCTGGATGGCAGCTCGATTATCGTTACCGATCCCGCCGGCACTCGAATCGCACGACTGCAGCTAACCAACCGGGATGAGATCTCGGTCTGGGAAAAGGCGGCGGAGCATCCGGCCATGTTCCTGTTCGGCCCCTATCGTCGTTTTGGTGAGGTCAGGTTTCCGGACTGGAGCGCCATCAGTAATGGTGAATGGGCGGCCTACCATGTTCAGCTTCGTCTCAGTCAACAGGCGTTTCTGAAGAATGTCTCCGTCAAGCGACCCTGTCTTGGCTGGCAGGGCGGCGCGCTGCACGGAGCCGGGTGTGACGAAACCCCCTGACGCCGACAGGGCTGGATCAACGCCTACAGGTGACTGTCGAGCTGATCCGCAATTTCCTCGGGTGTGACTCGGGGTCCAAATCGCTTCACGTTTCCGTCTGGCGTTACCAGGAACTTGGTGAAGTTCCAGGGGATGTCGGTATTGCCTTCCTCGTCTGGCGCCTGGCTTTTGAGCCACTGATAGAGTTCACAGGCACCTTCACCGTTCACTTCTATCTTGGCAAACATCGGGAAGTTGACGTCATAGCGTGAACGGGCGAATTCGAGGATCTCTTCATTGCTCCCTGGTTCCTGGGCGCCGAACTGGTTGCAGGGAAAACCGAGCACCTGGACTCGCTCATTTGCGTGAAGGGTACGCAGACCTGCGTACTGAGGCGTGAGGCCTCACTGGGAGGCGAGGTTAACGATGAGCAGGGCCTGGTCGCGATATTCGGCAAAGGAAACCAGGTCGCCAGTAATAGATTCCATGGTGAGGTCGTAAAGGTTCACGGGTTGCCTCCCTGTTTGCAGCTATTCTAGGAGAAGCAGCTATTCTAGGAGAAGATACCGTGCAAATACCATCGACGGTCGTCGTCTTTTTTCCTGTCCGACTTATCCGCATGGATGTTTATGATCGAGTCATGGGAAACCGGGTCACGCTCGACCGGGTCCGGGTATTCGAAAATCCAGAACAGGGCGCCGTCCTGTTGCCGGGCGACATAGTAATCACGTCCCAGTGGCTGCCGCAGGTCCTGACGGTCCCACCAGCCAAAATCAATTCGTTCAGGCCCCTTCAGCAAGGTTAACTTGCCGCCGAGACAGGGGGCGCCGTCAACAACCGGCAGCGACTTCGGTGCGGACAATAAAAAACTCGGTCTTGGACTATGTGCATCCGACACCTGCGTGAACTGGCTGTGATCTGACTGGCCAGGCCGGGTTTTGCACCAGGTTTTTTCCGGCCGATGGTCATTGGCAAGGGACAGACCGAAATAGGCCTGGGGTTCCAGTCGTGCACCCAGCACATTGAGCAGATGCTCTGCCTGTGATTTATCCGCCAAACTGCTGATGTGTCCATCACGGCGCTGAAAACGGGTACCGTGAAACAAATCTCCGGCAGCAGGTTTAGCGGGAGAAAAGGCTTTGACTGTGAGCGCAATGCTGTCCAGTTCACTCAGGTCTTCCAGACGGTCCAGCTTAAGCTGGGTGAGTGGCAGGAAAATGTTGCGATCATGCTCCGGCGCGGCGAGGGAAATGTTGAAAGTGACTGGCGGATGCGCCCGATGCCCCAGTTTCCAGGAGATATGGTCGGTCACGAGCTGGCGTCCATTCAGGAATTTCGACAACTCATCCAGCAAACGCCCGATCGGAAAAATCAGTGCGTTTTTGTTAGTTACATCGGTCACAAATGAAATCTCACTGTAAAAGTGAGGTTTCGGATCGATGTACTTTTGCGGGTCCGGTATATCGCCCAGCAGCCGGTCGAGATAATCGACAAAGAAAACGCCAAAACGTCGGGTTAAGGGAGCTCTGGGCAGCGACAGCAGGTGCCGCAGTGTTCTGATACCCATTTGCTGCAGGCCATCAATAATGGCCGGGTCGATATCGAGATGATCAACCGCGAACGATGTCACCAGATCGCGCACCGGAACATTGCCGCCCGGTGAGCGGTTTCGGGCAGCCAGTTGTGCTGCCAGCGGGGTTCTAGCCACTGCCGCCCGGGGTTGATAACCCAGTGTCCTGAGTCCAGCTAGGACCTGCTGTGTCAATGCATCCTGTCCGCCAAAGAGGCGAAGACTGCCACTGATATCAAGCACCAGGCGATCAGGGGGGCGGGTGCTGACAGCTGGGGTAAATCGGTACAGCCACCGGGCAATCTGGGTCAGGATAGTTTGTTCTTTTTGCCGATCCCGTTCACAGACCATCAGCGATTCATTCAGGGTCAGCGCTGTCGTCAGGGTTGTGCCGGCATCAATGCCGAGTGCGGTGGCTGCCGGGTTGAGGCGACAAACACGACCCTGATCCACCACCACCAGCGGCAGGTCCGGATCTGCCAGGCCTCGCTGCCAGATCTCCAGCGGCAGGTCGCTGAAATCAAGACAAAGCCAGAGACTATCCCGGTATGGCATGTGCGATTGTCAGGGCGTTGGCCGATGGTGACGGGTCACAGGCAGAAGCAGCTTTGCGTTCGACATTGATTTCTGAATAGTCAGGTGTCTGTTGTCCCAGCGCATCGTTAAAACTGATGCTCAAGGGGCCAACCGGCCACCCCTTGCGCCGTTTCAGGATACTGACGTGCAGACGGGACCGATCGCTCAGTGCCGCAGGCGGCATGGCAGCCAAGGCCAGTCTCAGTTCGGCAGGAGAAAATTGCCGATCACCTGAGCCGGGGGGTTCCTTGCTGGCCGGCCCGGACAACATGAGAAAACCCACACAGCGTCCGTTCTTGCAGGCAAGCTGAAAGCGCCTGATTTCCCGGTCATTCAGCTGACCGGGCCAGGCAATCACCGCACTGCAACTGGCTGACTTGAGTGCCTGCTCCAGTATCCAGAGTTTGTCCGCCCGACTTTTTGGTTGCACGACGAGCACTCGTGAAAGATCGATACCGGCCATGGCCAGCGACGGGGGATAGGGCAGGTACGGGGGTGAAATCCATGCCAGCCATCGGGACTGTTCCTGACTCAGGCGGGCGAGCGCCGGTGAGATCAAGCGTAATTCGCCAATACCCGGTTGCTCAAAGAGCAACTCAACGATCCCGTCACGGGGCCAGCCGCCACCCGCCAGATACCTGTCCAGAACAGGAAAACCACTCGGGGTACTGCGCTCGGTGCCGTAATCAAAACGGGATGCGCGCCACATCCCGGTCTTCTCTAGCAGGGCCTCTACCGACATACTGTAAATATATACAGTACTTTTTAGAAGTGCAACTTAGAGGTGCAAAAGAGCCCCGATTGGACCCATTCGACTATCTGGGAGGGGTCACACCAGATCGGGTCGCGCCAGACCGGGTCGCGCCAGACCGGGTCACTCGCCACAGCAAGCCCTGCACCATCGAGGGCGAGAAACGGACAATAAACTGAACCAGTCCTGTCACCAGCCAGAACGGCATCGACATCATTCCCTCACGTCGCATCCAGGTCCGTAGCGCCATCTCGTTTCGAAAATTCAGCCAGCCGGAGCGGCGATGCAATGTCCTGCCGTCGAAACGATATGCCACCAGCGGCTGCTGGAGATTGTGAAATTTCACGCCGTCTGCAATGAGCTTTGCCCAGAGAAAATAATCTTCGACATAACGCAGCGCCGGATACTCATACCTTTTAATCACTTCCCGGCGCATACAAACCGTTGGATGATTGACTGGATTTCGCCATGGCAACGCTCTAACAATAGCTTCATGGTGCTCGGGCATGCGTTTCACCAGGCCATGGTCGCGATCTTCATCATCTTCAAACTGGCGAATATTCGAACCGACAACGCCGATGTCCTGGTTCGCATCCAGGTATGCAATCTGTGATTCAAGCCGGTCCGGTTGTGATATGTCATCAGCGTCCATCCGGAAAATCAGTTCTCCCCGACAATGTCGCAAGCCCTCATTCAGTGCGCCGATCAGTCCAATATTCTCAGGCAACGGGACCCGACAGAGCACATCCGTATCACTCTCAATGTTATTCAACTGCTGTCGCAGCTCTGCCGTCAGCGGCCCATCTTCGACCAGGATGATCTCGTCGGGCATGCGGGTCTGTTGCAACAGGCTCCGAAGTGCCGTCGCGAAGTGATTCGGATCATCCCCCGCATAAACCGTCATCAGGACTGATGCTTTCATACCGGTTAGCATAGCAGGCAGACTGGATTTGACCTCGGTGATCACGCTCGGCATAGTCGCCCCGCGCCGTATCAATTGACCCAAGATATTGTCTATCCCATCAATCCATCGACGTCTCGCGGTGATCTCGCTCATCGTCAGCATGATTGGCTGCGGCGGCCAAAGTGAAGACGAGTTGTCGTCAATTGCGCCGCCGATCGCAGAATCCAGGGCCGTCCCGCTGACGATCCATGACGAAACCCGGATCGATAATTACTTCTGGCTCCGGGATGACACCCGTTCCGACTCAGAAGTTCTGGCTCTGCTGAAGGCGGAGAACCGGTATACCGAAGCCGTCATGTCCCGGACCGAGGCACTTCAGATTCAGCTATTCAACGAACTGGCCGGTCGACTTCAAAGCGAAGATGACACCGTCCCGATTCGACGCGGCGGATATCTTTATCACCGGGAATACAGAGCCGGTGGCGAGCACCCGGTGTATCTGCGCCAACCCGCTGACGGTGACGGTGAACCTGAGGTGCTGCTGGACGTTAACAAGCTGTCCCGGGGATTTGAATATTACGAACTGGGGAACTGGGTCGTCAGCCCGGACAATGACCTGATCGCCTACGCTGAAGACACTGTCAGCCGGCGCGAATACACGATTCGCGTCAAGTCACTGACAGAGAGCCAAACGCTGCCTGAACGTATCGAAGGCGTCGAGAGCGACATCGCGTGGGCAAACGACAACAAAACGTTCTTCTATGTCGTCAAGGATCCTCAGACGCTGCTTCCCTATCAGGTCTGGCGCCATGAAATCGGCACGGACCCGGGATCTGACGTACTCGTTTACGAGGAATCCGATCCCAAGTTCTATACCTCCGTATACAAGACGCGAACCGGTGCGTTCATCGTGATTGCCATCAACAGTACGGACGTGTCCGAGATTCGCCTGATTGATGCCGACGATCCCGGCTCAGAACCGCACGTCTTTGTCTCCCGGCGGCAGGGAAATGAATACCGGATACGGCACGTCCCCGGTGCGTTTTATGTCCTGACCAACTGGAATGCGGAGAACTTCAGGCTGTTGCGGGCGGAAGAGGGAAGCCTCGGTTTGCCACGGGAATGGCAGGAGGTGCTGGCTCATCGCAGCGATGTCCTGATCCAGGATATGGAAGTCTTTGCGGACTACATCGTGGTCAGTGAAAGAACCGGCGGCGTGACCCAGTTGAATGTCATTGACCGGGATACCGGACAGCAACATCCCATCGACTTCCACGATCCCGCGTACTCAGTCAGGCTGCATACCAATCCCGAGTTTGATACCACTCGCCTGAGGTTCGTTTACTCAAGCCTGACCACACCGGAATCCGAAATCGAGTACGACATGGCAACCGGTGCTTCAGTGCTGCTGAAGCAGGATCAGGTGCTGGGCGAGTTTCGGCGCGACAACTATCGTTCCGAGCGGGTTGAGATAACGGCGCGTGACGGCACCCGGGTACCCGTCAGTCTTGTGTATCGCACGGATCTTCGACAGCCGGGAAAAAATCCACTCTATATCACCGGCTATGGTGCTTATGGCATTTCCATGCAGCCGACATTCAATCCGTTACGGCTTTCGTTGCTCGATCGCGGCTTCGTCTATGCCATCGCCCATGTCCGTGGCGGCCAGGAGAGGGGCAGGTCCTGGTACGAACAGGGCAAGTTGCAGCACAAGCGCAATACGTTCTGGGATTTCATCGACGTTACTCGCGGTCTGGTGGATCGGGGATATGGTGCCCCGGGGCAGGTGTTCGCTGCTGGCGGGTCTGCGGGCGGCCTGCTCATGGGGGTCATTGCCAACGAAGCACCGGAGCTCTATCAGGGGATTATCGCCCGGGTGCCATTCGTTGATGTGATTACCACCATGCTGGACGACTCGATTCCGCTGACCACCGGCGAGTACTCCGAGTGGGGTGACCCCCGGGAGAAGTCAGCCTACGATTACATGAAGCAGTACTCGCCCTACGATCGGGTCAGGCAACAGGCCTATCCCCACATGCTGGTCACCACCGGTCTGTGGGACTCCCAGGTACAATATTTTGAACCCATCAAATGGGTCCAGAAACTGCGTGCCCACAATACCGGCGATGGCGAGATACTGATCCACATCGATATGACAACCGGTCACGATGGTGCCTCGGCCCGATATCAGCGCTATCGAATCGACGCACTTGAGTATGCCTTCGTGCTGGACCAGGTACCCGCCGGCGGATGAATTACGGTGTTTGATGCGAGCAAGATAGAATGATGTCGGCCAAACGTCATTGAGCGGTTAACCATGGTCAGAATCTGCGCAATCGCGTTGATTGCCTTGCTACTCACCGCCTGCTCTCGTGGCGGCGGCGGTAGTAGTAGCGCGGCCACACTGCAACCACCGACACCAACACCGACACCGACGCCAGCACCGGTACCGGACCCGGAACCACAGCCGGATAGCGGCGCCCCGTTCCTGTTGGATGAAACAACGCGGGCATTGATCCAGCCCGCCGAGCAGACGGCGATATCCGATCAGGTCATTTTTTGCGCCGTCACCCTGCGCGAAGATCAAGCCTGTACGCTGAACCACCTGCCACTTCTGGGCATGGTTGCTCCGTCGCCGTCAGTTGACGATGTCATGTCACGGGTCGTCGTGACGCATCCCTGGATGGCAGTCCGCTTCCGCGCCATGATGGAATGGATGCCCCCCGAAATATTGCTGCTCATGCGCGGTGTGACGGCAGTTGTGATTTCTTCCCATGTCAGGCCATCCTTTTATACGGCCAGGACCGGCGCCATCTATCTGGACCCGAATGGCATGTGGCTGACCGAAGCAGAACAAGCTGATATTTCTACCGCTGCGGACCCACGAACCGACGATATCCGCCAATTTCAGTTTCTGATGTTGTGGCGGTACGTCATTGACTCAGTCGATATCCGATCACTGCCCAGATCGGTGGATGCTCTCAGTCTGCGGATGGCAGCGCTGCTCTACCACGAGCTTGCCCATGCCAACGACTTCTTTCCGCCCGACAGCTTTGACACCCTCGACCGGACTATCCCGTTGTTTGAGAACCTGATGACGGGGCTGCTGCCCTCGACGCAGCTCAGCAATACACTGCCGCTTCAGTCGAGTTTCATGCGATCATTGGCTCAGGTAGCATTTCGTGGCGTAACACCCACACCGGACCAGCTTGAAACCACTGCCAATGACATCGCCAACGCATTCCCGCTGGATCATGCCAATGACTTTTATAGCTACAGCACCATCCGCGAAGATCTTGCCATGGTATTTGAGGAAGCATTGATGCTGTATACGCTCGGGATCGACCGGGACGTGGGGGTGGTAACCGTACCGGACGAACTCGAGTCCTGTAGTCAGCTGATTCTGGCCTGGGGGCAGCGGGGCCGGATCGCCGAATCCGGTATCTCGCCGCGATCATTGTTCGCGATCGAACGATTACTACCCGAGGCGGTGCCAGGGATCGAGGACATGCTGGCCGATCTGCCACCACCGACAGCGCTGACCGTCGGTATGGACTGGTGCCGCAGCATTGCACCGGAAAGCAGCGACCCGGTTGCGCTGACCCTTGATGAGTTACCGCTGGAAGAAAGGGTTCAGTTCCTGCCGGGGTACCATTAACGCGCCGATCTTATCGATCCAGCCTGAGCGAGGTGGACGAGAGATCGACCCGAAACTCGGCCTCCGCAACCCCCATGCTGATTTCCCGTAGCGCCGGTGGAATATCGATCTGGTCCAATTCAATAAATCCTTCGCCGGCATGGCGTCCGAAGGCGAGAAACGATACGCCCTGATCTCGGATCGAGTCGATCGCAATATCGCGCAGTTCGTAGCTGTCATGGTAATAACGGGGTTGTCCGATGCGCTCCAGAGTATCGACCCCAACCAGCATTGTCGTGCCCGGGAACAGGCGGGCCTTGTCGACGAAGGTGGGCGCGTTGGTAAATGTCAGTCCGAACTCCCCGCCAATACCTGCCTGTCGCGATGTCATCTCGATAAAATCGAGCGCCGGCTTGTCGACATTGAAAGCTGAAATCTCAAACAACACGGGGGCGTGATCAAACCGCGCGGATGCCACCCGGGCAATTTCACGGTGTCCCTCATGTAATGGGTTAAAAGCACCAGGGAACAGCAGGCGAGGGGAGTCCACCTCATGGGGTGTCATGGTCGCTTCACCTCGAAACAGTGCACGCCAGCCCTGTTCAGCAGCCTGAGATCGGATATCCAGGGATTCATCCTCGAACAGCGTCGGCAGGTCAGCATCAATACCACTGGCTTCAGCCAGGATGGCGATGATCAACTCGGCGCAGGCAGCTTCCTGGGAGGTTCGATCTCGGGATTGGCGGGACAACGTCAGTGTATACTCTCGAGTTTCGCTGGCAGACTGTAAACCGATGAAGCATCGATCAGTACCGCGGCGCTGCCGGTCCGTGGTCAGTGCCGCAGTGCAGCCGATGCCGAAACTGATGGTTTCGTCCGGCTCGAACCGTCGGGCTCGTTGCCACGCAGCCATCGCCATGGCCCGTGCAGTGATCCCGCTACATGCCTGATCCGGCGCGCCGCCAATATAATCAGTCAGAGAAGCGGGATCGTAGGGCACCACGCTCTCGATGACAGTACGGGAAGCGCCCGGGACGGTAAGCAATTGGGTTGCTGCCGAGGCGCCGCCACCGGTCGCTGCCAATACAAATTTGCCTGGGGCATCATGAATTGCCCGGATCAGATTGTAAGAAGACAACTGCTGAACACCTTGACTGCACGGATGTCAAAGCATAGCAAAGGCAATCAGGTGCAACGCCATGAAAAAGGCGTAAACTGCGCCGCCGAGAACTCAGGAGCCTGACATGCTGATTCGATTTCTTGCCGCCGTGGTGACGTTATCATGCTGTATCAGTCTGAATGCGGCAGAACCGGAACCGGCGCTCAGGACGCTGGAGCCCGGTGAACTGGAAAACTTTCAGTTTGAGCAGCAAACGGATCGAAATGCCACCGAGGTTGTGATCGAAGATCTTTCTATCGGCCAGAGGTATATCCTGGGGGCTCAGCGACAGGAAGCCAGGGACCTGATTGCACAGGAACTGGGAGTACTCGCGATTCAGGGTGACCGCTCGGATCTTGAGATCCTGCAGCATCTGTACGACCGCGGCGTGCTCCGCAACGATCAGGTTCGGGCATGGCAATCGATGGGCATTCTGTTTGGGGATATCCTTGCCAATGAGTTCAATCTGCAGTGGGTTTCCTACGAAGATGAACTGGGCGCCAGCAAGGCCCTTCGCTGGCGTAAGACCGACAATTTTGTCTTTCCCATCACCGCCTTCTCCAAACGCCTGCAGTTCGGAGAACGTCTCGATATGCAGGCAATCTATGAGAAGTTCCGGGCGGACATCGAGTCTTTTATCGATTACGAACGGCGGGTGAACTCTTAGGTCGTTCGCGGTAGAATCGCGTTTTTTCTGCAGGCTGAGCCATGACCATGAACTACGTAAAGGCCGTCTTTAAATTCCTGCTGGTGGATTCGACGGTGAACATTCTTGGTGATCTCTTCGAGCAGCCGCTGATCAACTGGGTATTTATCGGCTGGGGCTGGCTCTCCGTGCTGGTCATGGTGGCGAGCTTTATCAGCCAGGTCGCCGCGCTCTAGCAGTCAAGACGCGGCAACAGCGATTAGCTTTATGCCAGTCGCCTTGCCAGTTCGGCCATCACCCGATCACCAAATTCATCGGTGGCAATGATTTTCGCATCGTCGCCTGAAGAAAGGTCCGCGGTCGAATAACCCTCCTCGAACACCTGTTTCATCGATTGCCATACCGCTTCCGACTCGGCTTTCATACCGAAGCTCATCTCCAGCATCATCGCCACCGAACCAATCATCGAATAGGGATTGGCGATATTCTTGCCGGCGATGTCCGGCGCGGATCCATGGGAAGGTTCATAATAGGCCTTCTCGGGACCAATACAGGCGGAAGGCATCAAGCCCAGCGAACCAAGGATGCCACCTCCCTGATCACTCAGGATGTCGCCAAACATGTTCTCCATCACCATGACGTCGAACTGGCCCGGGTTCAGGCAAAGGGCAGTGGCGGCCGCATCCACCAGCATATGTTTCACTTCAACGTCCGGATAATCACCGCGCACTTCATCCAGCACCTCGTTCCAGAATACGCTGGACATCAGCACATTGGACTTGTGAATGTTGTGAAGCAGACCCCTGCGTTGCTGCGCCTGTTCGAAGGCGATCTTCAGTACCCGCCTGATCTGGTCCTCGTTGTACTCCAGCGTTTCCTTGACAAATCGCAGTCCGGTGTCGCTTACACCTCGTTCTTTCTCACCAAAATAAAGCCCGCCGACCAGTTCCCGGATCAGCAGGATATCGATGCCGTCTTTGATAACGGACGACTTGAGGGGCGAGAAATGCGCCATGTCCTTCGATAGATAAATTGGCCGGAAGTTTGCGAACGTGTCGAATCTCGCCCGCAGCGGCAGGATAGCGCCGCGTTCAGCCTGCTCCTCGACCGGAATCTTTTGTGATTCTTCAAAACTGAGACCGACCGGACCTTTTAAAATCGCGTCAGCATCGTCACAAATGGCCTTGGTCTGCTCAGGAAACGCCTTGCCATGCTCAAAGTAGGCGCCAGCACCAAATGGCGCATCGATCAGGTCAAATGAAACATCGCGGTGCTCATTCAGCAGATCGAAGACCCTGACCGCCTGCGCCATGATTTCCGGCCCGATGGCATCGCCTGCCAGGACGGCAACTTTGTAGGCGTTTGTCATGAGTAGTACCCCGCGCTTAAAAAAGCGCCGATTCTAACCTATTTATAAATCAGGAAGGGGGCTCGCTCATCCACCCAGCGTTGGGCTTCAGCATCGAGGCGACCAGCCAGGTCACCAAAGTCTGCGTTCTCGTCGTCTACCCACTGACGCAGAAACGGACCGCCGTTGATAACGTCGATGGGTGTGCGATCAAGCTCATATTCGTATTCATGAAACCGCCAGATTTCCTCACCGGGTCTAAGCCGTCGCAGTACTTTCAATATGCCCGCAATCAGTCTAAAGGGCTTGAACCGATGATGATCGTAGCCGGCATCGTCCGTATGGATCATCAACCCACGGCAGGTCTGGCTGACATGCTTGTGGAAAGTCGGCTCGAAATAGCAGGGCCGAAGCAGGATGCCCGTCAGCCATTCCGGCACACTCATCGCGAGCTCTCGGACGACCTCGTCGGCCGGAAATCCCGGCGCCCCAACCAGTTCAAGGGGCGTCGTGGTGCCGCGGCCCTCCGACAACAATGTGCCTTCCAGCAGGACGGTCCCGGCAAAGCAACGGGCCATATTGAGACTGCTCGCGTTGGGCGAAGGATTGATCCAGGCCCGTTGCTGGACCGGCCAGCCGTAACCAGGGGCCGCGTCAGGATCGTAGGCGGGCAGCCGCTCAATGGAAAGATCGACATTGAGATTGTTCTTCCACACCAGCCAGCGGGCCAGCTCGGCGACGGTCAGCCCGTGTCTGGTGGGCAATTCGTCGCAACCGACAAAGCTCTCCTGGCCAGGTTCAAGGTAGAGCCCGTCAACCGGCCGGCCGGCCGGATTCGGACGGTCCAGCACCCGAATCGCCGTGCCGGTCCGGGCACAGGCTTCGAGAAAGTATTTCAGCGTCGAGATGTAGGTATAGATCCGACACCCCACATCCTGCAGGTCAAACAGAACGAGATCGATGTCTTCCAGCATGGAGTCCGTCGGATGCCGATGCTCGCCATACAGACTAATGACCGGAATATTATGACGCGGATCGACATAATCCTGACTCTCGATCATGTTGTCCTGTTTGTCACCGCGCATGCCATGTTGCGGACCGAATGCCCGGGTCACGTTGAATCCCCGGGCGATGAGTGCATCCAGACTGTGTTCCCCGGCCCGGGTTACTGAGGCGGGATGTCCCACCAGCCCGATTCGGGACTTGGGCGCTGGCTCGGAGTGCTCCAGCAGCACATCAATCCCGAACTTCATTGACCACCTGCAGCGGAGAAAACAACATGATTAAGGGGCGAATGGAAATCAGGGCGAGGGGTCCTATGTTGGAGTGCAAAGTAATGAGTCTTGGCGGCGCACGACCGAATAACCGCACTGAGTCCCAGCCGACAAGCCGAAGGCGGGTCAGCGACCAGGAACTGAGTATGAACCCGGGCACCCTCCGAACTCACCTCAACAGAGGTCCTCGGCTCGCTAGTCATCACGGCTTCGATCATGCCCTCACGTTCGTCGGTAAAACTGTATGCGTTCCAGTGACCGCTCGGCGAAACATTGAATTCCATATACCTGGTCTGGTTCAGGGGCCCCACAAAGCACTCGAAACAGGTGCTCCGCCACAGGTGGTCCAACCGACGCGGCTGGGAGTCCGGCTGCGGCCATTCGATGGCCTGTATATCCCCCCTGATGATCCATTCACAGGAAATCTCGACGTCCCATTCAAAAGTAGCAATCAGTTCCTGTATGGCAGGCACAGGAGCAAACGGAGTCAGCCGAAACTGCATCTGTGATAGCTTACCAAGTCCAGATCAGGGGAGGGCAGATGATGCCGGAATATGATTTCGATCTGTTTGTGATGGGCGTCGGATCAGGCGGCGTCCGGGCGGCCAGGATGAGCGCCACGTGGGGTGCCCGCGTCGCGACGGCCGAAGATCGGTATATGGGTGGTACCTGTGTCAATGTCGGTTGCGTTCCGAAAAAACTGTTCGTGACAGCCGCACATTACCATCATGACTTCAATGACTCCCGTGGATTTGGCTGGAATCCCGGATCGCCGACATTCCACTGGCCCACACTGCTCGAGAACAAGAATCAGGAAATCAGTCGCTTGAATGGCATTTACAAGGGATTGCTCGACAACGCAGGCGTCACTCATTTCGATGGGCGTGCAAGAATCGTCGACCCACACCATGTCTCCATCGATCACGATCGCGTCATCTCAACCGAGAAGATCCTGATCGCCACGGGCGGCTGGCCAACGATTCCTGATTTTCCAGGCAACGAACATGTCATCACATCGAACGAGGCGTTTTACCTGGAGCAACTCCCCAAAGATGTTCTCGTCGTTGGCGGCGGTTATATCGCGGTCGAATTTGCAGGCATCTATGCCGGCCTCGGTGTGGAAACCCATCTGTCCTACCGGGGGCCATTGTTCCTGCGCGGTTTTGATCAGGACATCCGCGAGACCGTCAGGGACGAGTTAATCAAGAAGGACATCAACCTGCATTTTGACAGCGTAGTCGCTGCCGTGGAAAAAACGCCGGATGAACGCTACCGGGTTCGGTTCACCGACGGTACCGAGATGACCGTGGGGCTCATCATGGTGGCGACGGGAAGATCGCCGAGCGTACATGATATCGGACTCGAAAACGTTGCCGTCGAAACCAGGGAAAACGGTGCGATTGTCGTGAACGATGCGTTTCAGACCTCGGTACCGAATATCTTTGCCCTGGGTGACGTGACAGACCGTATTCAACTCACTCCGGTTGCCATTGCAGAAGCCATGGCCTTCGCCCGTAGCCAATTTCTCAATGAACCAACCATGATGGATTACGATCACATTGCGACAGCCGTGTTCTGCCAGCCCAATATCGGCACAGTAGGACTGACCGAAGAGGAAGCGCGGGAACAATATGCCAATGTGAAAGTCTTTCGATCCAGTTTTCGGGCGTTAAAACACACGCTAAGTGGCAGTGATGAAAGAACGCTGATGAAACTGGTCGTTGATGCGGACAGTGATCGGGTAGTCGGTGCGCACATGGTTGGTGAAGATGCCGGAGAAATCATCCAGGGATTGGCGGTAGCGCTCAAAGCGGGTGCAACGAAGTCAGTCTTCGATGCTACTGTCGGGATTCATCCAACCACGGCAGAAGAGTTTGTCACGATGCGGGAGCCGGTTGAGGTGTGAGGCATAAAATGAATCTGCTATCGTCACCCGCCTGACGAGGTGTTATTGAGGTTCGCTGCTTGGATCAGCTGACGACGCTACTGAATTTTGTTGATGGACTGCTTGGTTCAGCACCGTACTTTCCCTTTCTGTTACTCGGAACGGGACTGTTTTTTACGGTCTATCTGAAGTTCCCCCAGATACGTTTCTTTAATCACGCCTGGCGGATCGTTCGCGGCAAATACGACCGTGAGGGCGACGCGGGCGATGCCAGTCATTTCCAGGCACTCGCGACCGCCATGTCGGGGACCGTTGGCACCGGCAATATCGGGGGAGTCGCGCTCGCGATCTATCTCGGCGGCCCGGCGGCATTGTTCTGGATGTGGGCAACCGCATTCTTTGGCATGACGACAAAGTTTGTCGAGGTCACGCTGTCTCACAAATACCGGGAAACTGACACCGAAGGCCATATTGTTGGCGGTCCCATGTACGTCATGGAACGTCGACTCAATATGAAGTGGCTGGCAGTGTTCTTTGCGCTGGCTACGGTAGTGAGTTCTTTCGGCACTGGCAATCTGCCGCAAAGCAACAACATCGCCAGTGGCATCGAATCGACCTTCGGAATTCCGACCTGGATGACCGGCGGAGCGCTGGCTGTTCTGCTCGGCCTCGTTATCATCGGCGGTGTTCACCGCATCGTACAGGTGGCGCAGAGTATTGTGCCACTGATGGCCGTGATCTACGTGGTGGGGGCACTCTCGGTGATCCTGGCCAACCTGCCCCAGGTCGGCGAATCGTTTGTCGCTGTATTCCGTGACGCTTTTACAGGCTCGGCGGCGAGCGGTGGCTTTCTGGGGGCAACCTTTGCCTATGCCTTTAATCGCGGCGTCAATCGAGGACTATTTTCTAACGAGGCAGGGCAGGGGTCAGCACCCATAGCACACGCCGCTGCTCGCGCGCATGAGCCGGTTTCCGAAGGAATGGTCTCAATTCTGGAACCGTTCCTGGATACGCTGGTGATCTGTACGCTGACCGGCCTCGTCATATTGTCGTCCGGGGTCTGGACAGAAAAGTTCCAGACGGAATTCCAGTCGTTTGATACTGAAATCGTGGCCGGCTCGTGGAGCGACCAGGTGCCTGAACAGCGCGAGCACTTGTTCAACCATCTGAGTCTTTCCCTGGAGAATGATCCCATTGAGGCGTTCAGCGGGCAGTTGCAGATCGCCAATGGTCGCCTCAGGTCGGCCAACGTCACCATCCTGCACAACCGGTCGGTCGCTGAGAACGTGTTGTTCCTGGCTGCCGGTGAACCCTACAGCGGCGTTGTCGGCGTCGAGGGCGGCGAAATAGTGTCGCCACAGATTACGCTGCGCGGCGAGTCCCTGATTCACTCTGTCGATCTGACATCCATGGCGTTTACTCGCGGACTCCTGGGTGAGTCCGGCAAGTACATCATCTCAATTGGTCTCGTCCTGTTTGCATTTTCCACCGCCGTAGCCTGGTCCTATTACGGCGATCGCGCCATGACCTACCTGTTCGGGGTCAAGTCGCTGATGGGATATCGCTTTGTCTACGTGGTCGGCTTCTTCGTGGCAGCCATTGCCGATACATCCCTCGTCTGGCTGATTTCTGCGATTACGATTGCCTTTATGACACTCCCCAACCTGTTTTCGATATTGATGCTGCGTGAAGAAATGCGCGACACGGTTGAGCAGTACTGGGAGGACTTCGCCAAGGAGTTTCCGACCGAGACCGATCACAAGCAATGACCACGGACGCTGTCAAGACTCATGCTGCCTTCGAACTTCTTCGAAGTCAGCGAATCGACAACCTCGACCTGACGATGCACGAATTCCGGCATCGTGCGACTGGTGCAAGTCATTATCATCTGTCGGCAAACAACGCCGAGAATGTATTTATGGTCGCGCTGCGAACCGTGCCGATGGATTCGACCGGCGTCGCCCATGTACTCGAACACACCGCGCTCTGTGGCAGCAAGCGCTATCCGGTACGGGATCCATTCTTCTGGATGATTCGCCGTTCACTCAATACATTCATGAATGCGTATACCACCAACGATTACACGGCCTACCCGTTTGCATCGCTGAACCGGAAGGACTTTTTCAATCTGCTGGATGTGTATCTGGATGCGGTTTTCTTTGCCAACCTGAATGAACTGGACTTTGCCCAGGAAGGATTTCGAATTGAGTTCGAAGATCCCGCCGATCCAACAACCGACCTGGTCTATCGCGGTGTCGTCTATAACGAGATGAAGGGCGACAGCAGTGCACCGATTTCCCGGCTGGTACAGGCTCTTAACGAAGGGTTGTATCCAACCACCACCTATCACTACAACAGCGGTGGTGATCCGGCCCATATCCCTGACCTGAAGTACGAGCAGTTGCTGGCCTTTTATCGAACCCACTACCATCCCAGCAACGCCGTGTTTTCCACCTTTGGCGACATCCCGCCCGCCGATATTCAGGAAGTGATGGAGGCCCGCGCTCTGTCTCAGTTCGAGGCCCTGCCGGGCCGCATCGAGGTGGGGCGGGAAACGCGATTTAAGGAACCCAGAAAGGCGTCATCGAGTTACGCCATCGATGATGCCACCGACCAGAGTAACCAGACCCATGTCGTGCTCGGCTGGCTACTGGGCGACAACACGGATCTGGATTCCGTGCTGCGCCTGAGCCTGATGTCCGATGCCTTACTCGATACTGCCGCTTCACCATTGCGTCACGCACTGGAAACCTGCGAATACGTCGGCGCCTTGTCACCGCTCTGCGGCCTCGACGAATCCAGTCGGGAGATGAGTTTTGTCTGTGGCGTCGAGGGTACGGACGCGGAACATGTGGAAACCATCGAAGCGCTGGTGCTCGCCACGCTCGAGTCTGTTGCCGAGCAGGGTATCCCCGAGAGCAATCTTCAGGCCTGCCTGCACCAGCTGGAACTGGCACAGCGGGAAATTGGCGGTGACGGTTCACCTTTTGGGCTGCAGCTTATCTTTTCGTCCATGTCGGCAGCGATACATCGCGGGGACCCGATTGCCCAGCTTGACCTCGATCGTGCACTCGAGCGGTTGCGTCAGGATATTCAGTCGCCCGACTTTGTCCCTGAGCTGATTCGAACACAACTGCTGAACAATCCGCATCGCATTTGCCTGACGATGAGCCCTGATCCGGTCCTGAACGAAAAGACGGCTGAACAGGAAAAACAGCGCTTGGCAGCAATGCGGACCGCACTTTCGGCAGACCAGGCCGATGCCCTGATCGAACGTGCAAAGGCACTGGCGGAGCGTCAGGCATCCGAAGACGACATCTCGCTGTTGCCCAGCGTGGGCATCGACGATATCGACGAGCCCCGGCCCTGGCCTGCCCCTGTGGAGCAGGTGGAGATCAATGCTCACAACCTCAGGGTATTCGAGACGGGAACCAACGGCCTGGTCTATCACCAGGTAGCCTCGCGTCTGCCGACAATCCCGACGGAAACATTGCGCTACCTGCCACTCTTTACCTCCCTGATCACTGAACTCGGTTCCGGTAAGGACGACTATGTTGAAACCCAGCGGCTGCAACATGAGATAACCGGGGGTATCAACGCGTTTACCAGCTTCCGGGCGGTAGTTTCGGACCCCGATGAAATGCGGGCGTGGCTGACATTGTCGACCCGTGGGCTGGAACGGAACGCCGCCGCGCTTATCGCACTGACCAGACGAACGCTGGATCAACCCAATCTGACTGAGCGGAGCCGTATCCGGGACCTAGTGCGCCAGTCAAGCCTGCGTCGGCACGCAGGTATCATCGGTAATGGTCACGGGCTGGCTATGGCAGCGGCAGCAGCGGCGCTGCGACCGGTACCCGGCGTCCAGTTTCAATTGTCCGGACTGGCTGGCATCAGCACGATCAAGGAGCTCGACCGCAAACTGGACGATGCCAGCACGATGGATCAATTACTGGCGTCTCTCAATGCCATCGCCACGCCGCTGGTGACGGTGCCGAAGTCACTGTTGATTGTCGCTGATGCAACCTCACGTAGTGCAGTCCAGGAACAGGTCATGGATGCCTGGCAGAATTCCGACGCGACGGCGAAAGAGTCGAGCATTGCCGATCTGGATCGGCCACCTGCAGAGCAGGCGTGGTTGACGACAACCCAGGTCAACTTCTGTGCCCAGGCCCATCTCACGGTACCGGAAGATCACCCCGACTCGGCGGCGTTGTCAGTCCTTGCAGGTGTCATGAGAAATACCTTCCTGCACGGTCAGCTGCGGGAAAAAGGCGGTGCCTATGGCGGCGGGGCGACACACGATGCCGCCAACGGTGTGTTTCGATTTTATTCCTACCGAGATCCGCAGCTGATGGCGACCTTTGATGTCTTTGACGAATGCATCCGCTGGGCCCAGAAAGGTGCGACAGCCGCAACAATCGAGGAAGCCGTGCTCGGCATTATTGCCAGTATGGACGCGCCGTCGTCCCCGGCAGGGGAGGTACGCCAAGTCTTTCAGAGCCTTCTGTTCGATCGTACTGAAGCACACCGCCGACGCTGGCGAGACCAGGTTCTAGCGGTCACGGTGGAGGACCTGATGCGGGTGACGAGCACTTATCTTACTGGCGGCCCGAAGACCCGTGCCGTCATTACCAATGAAACCGTGGCAACGGCGTTGCCAGCGTCCTTCATCACATTTCGAATCTGACAGGGGAACCATGATGGGAGAAGTAACCACGTTGACGGCAGCCGATGGCTTTACCCTCGATGCCTACATGAGTCAGCCTGCTGACGAGCCGAAAGGCAGTCTCGTCGTCATCCAGGAAATTTTCGGCGTTAACTCACATATCCGCGATGTCGTCGATGGCTATGCCAGCGACGGATATTTCGTCATCGCGCCCGCAATCTTTGATCGGGCGGAGCGGGGTGTGGAGCTGGGCTACGATCAGGAAGGGGTCCAGAAAGGACTCCAGCTGGCGCGCGGCGAACTGGATCAGGAAAAGATCCTGCTCGATGTCCAGTCGGCCATCAATCATGCGGCTCAGTTCGGCAAGGTGGGCGTGGTCGGTTATTGCTTCGGTGGATTGATGACCTGGGTATGCGCCGCTCGAGCCGAGAACGTCGCTTGTTGCGCCGGCTATTATGGCGGCGGAATTATCAATGCGATTGATCTTGTGCCCAGAGTCCCCACGATGCTGCACTTCGGCAACCTGGACAAAGGCATCCCCTTGAGCGATGTGGAACAGGTCGGCGCGAGGCATCCCGACGTCGAGATTCACATCTACGATGCGGATCACGGATTTAACTGTGACCATCGGGCAAGCTACGACGAAGCTGCGGCCAAGCTTGCGCGACAACGTTCGTTGGCTTTTTTCGCCCTGAATCTTTAACCAATCCTGACTTGAAACCGCGCTTTTGCAGCTACTATCGAATCAGGAAAAAAAGCCGCTGGCCTAGGCCCATACGCCGTTTTAGCCTCGCTCGCCAGCTTGACAAAGCCCAGTGGCTTATCCATTCTGTCGGGCCTGTTGGACTTGGCTGGAAAAGCATCGAACTTATCCCATGCCGAGGCGTCAACACATAATAAAGAGAGCAATTTCCTGAAACGTAGGTATCACCCATGAAACAGTATGAGATTTGCCGAAACCTGCTCGCCTTGGCGTTGACGGTTGCGGCGATGACTCCGTTGCAGTTGAGCGCCCAAACGCTTGACGACGTGCTGGGCGTTCGCGCTACTACCACGCAAGACGGTCGCAGGTCGCAAATCAAAATTGACGAACTGCAGGACCAGACACGCGATCTGTTGTCACAGTACAAACGGGTAATGAAGATCGTCGATGGTCTTCGTGTCTATAACCAGCAACAAGAGCGGCTGATCGCAAGTCAGGAAAGGGAAATTGTTGATCTGAACCAGTCGATCGATGAAGTCACGGTGATTGAACGTCAGATCGGCCCACTGATTGCCAGAATGATTGAGAATCTCGAAAAGTTCATCGAGCTGGACCTTCCGTTTCTGATGACGGAGCGTTCAGAACGTATCGAGTTTCTCAAGGATGCGCTGGATCGCGCGGATGTGACGGTGGCAGAGAAATTCAGCCAGGTCATGCAAGCTTACCAGGTGGAAAATACCTACGGCACGACCATCGAAGCCTATACCGATTTCGTCGAGATCGATGGCCAGGAGCGGAAAGTCGATGTGCTGAAGTGGGGACGCGTGGCGCTGGTCTTCCAGACGCCTGATGGAGAAATTACCGGCGTCTGGGACAAAGCCCAGGACGACTGGGTCATTGTCGGTGACGAATATCGCAGCGGTGTCCGCAATGGCTTGCGCATCGCCCGTAAAACCCAGACCGCAAACCTCGTGGTTCTGCCAGTACCTGCGCCGGAGAGCAACTGATGTATAAGAAAGTAACAATCCTGTTGGCTGCAATGATTGCAGCACCTATGGCGCTGGCAGAAGAGACGAGTATTCAGGCGGCAACGCTTGATCAGCTGCTAAAAATGGTTGAAGAGGGCCGCGTGGTTAACCGGCGCGAGATCGAGCGCCGCGAACGCGAGTTCATCAACAACAAGGCACAGCAGCAGCGGGAGGTGGAGCGCGCCCGCCGCATGCAGGCGGAAGAAGAAGCACGCAGTGAGCGACTGGAAGCAGAGTTCGAAACCAACGAACGACAGATCGCTGCACTGGAAGCGCAGCTCTCCGAACGACTGGGCTCACTGCGTGAGCTGTTTGGCGTGCTACAGCAGGTCTCCGGGGATACCCAGGGTGTGATCTCGAATTCCATTATCAGCGCAGAGTTCCCGGGTAGGGAAGAATGGCTGTCCGAATTCGCCCAGTCGATGGGTCGCAGCTCCCGTCTTGCCTCGATTGAAGAAATCGAACAGCTGTGGGCGACGCTGCAGAAGCAGATGACGGAGTCAGGCAAAATCTCCCGGTTTACCGCCCAGGTGATCGGCGTGGATGGCGAAACCAAGCAACAGGAAGTCGTTCGGGTTGGTGCGTTCAACCTGGTTAGCGGCGGTGAATATGTCAGTTTCGATGTCGAGAACGATGTGGTTTCCGAGTTGCCTCGGCAGCCTGCCGCTCGATTTGTGAGTTCTGCCGCGTCGCTGGAACAGGCCCAGAGTGGATTCACGCCCGTCGCGCTTGACCCCACGAGGGGTCAGTTACTGGCGCTCCAGGTTCAGGTGCCAACGCTCGAGGAACGTATCCAGCAGGGCGGCACACCTGGCTACGTGATTATCTTCCTCGGCATCATTGCCGTTTTACTGGCTATCTATAAGTTCATCACCCTGTCGGTGATAGGTACCAAGGTCAATCGTCAGATCGGTAATGCGACCGCCGACAACAGCAACCCGCTCGGACGTGTCCTCGGCGTTTACCATGAGAACAAATCAGTGGATCCTGAAACGCTGCAGCTCAAACTCGACGAAGCCATTCTGAAGGAGCAACCTGCTATTAATTCGTGGATTCCGTTTATCCGGATCATCTCGATGGTGGCGCCGCTGCTCGGTCTGCTCGGTACGGTTATCGGTATGATCGTCACCTTCCAGGCAATCACGCTGTTTGGTACCGGTGACCCCAAAACCATGGCCGGCGGTATCTCCCAGGCATTGATTACGACGGTGCTGGGTCTGTGCGTGGCAATTCCGACGGTACTCCTGCACGCGATCGTTAATTCGCGCGCTCAGGGCATCATGCATATCCTGACCGAGCAGAGTGCCGGGCTGATTGCTGAGCAGGCGGAAAACGCCAACTAGCCATGTTTGAAGAGATTTTTGTCGCAATTCGAACGTTTATGGAAGCGGGTGGCGATGTGCTCTGGCTCATCGCTGCCGCAACCTTCACGATGTGGGCACTGGTGTTTGAGCGAGTCTGGTATATCAATACGGACCATCGCCGTGATGTCGCCAGCGCACTCACATATTGGGAAAGTCGAACTGAGCGGACATCGTGGAATGCGCATCGCATCCGTGAAAGATTGATCTCCGAGGTCAACGAGAACCTGACGGCCAACATGTCGTTTATCAAGACGTTGATTTCACTGCTTCCCTTACTGGGCCTTCTGGGCACCGTGACCGGCATGGTTCAGGTGTTCGAAGCCATGACTTACTCCGGGGGCAACGCCCGCTCGATGGCCGCTGGTGTCTCGGCGGCAACGATCCCTACCATGTCCGGCATGGTGGCGACACTTTCCGGTGTACTGGCCAATACTTTCCTTTCGTCCAAGGTTGAGTCAGAAACTGAATACATGGAAGACACCCTGACAATGGATCATTGATCCGTACGGTGACAGATTATGCGTAGACGTGTATCCCAGGAAAGTGACGACAAGGTCGCCGACCTCACACCCATGCTGGACGTTGTGTTCATCATGCTGATCTTTTTTATTGTTACCGCGACCTTTATCAAGGAAACCGGTGTCGAGGTTAACCGGCCCGACACCCAGACCGCCGAGCAGAAAAAGACAGTATCGCTGCTGGTAGGCGTGGCGTCTGACAGCTCGATCTGGATCGATAAAAAGCGCGTTGATATCCGTGATGTAAGACCCCTCATGGAACAGCTACACGCGGAAAACCCTAAGGGAGGGCTGGTCATCAAAGCCGATAGTGTCGCCAAGGTGGAGAAAGTACTTGCAATCATGGACGCAGCGCGGAGTATCGGTATTACTCAAGTCGCAATCGCCTCCGAGGAGGAATAGCGATGATGGCACTCAGAATTGGTTTGGCTGGCCTTGTCGGCCTCGTCGTTACAATCGCACTGTTTTATCTGATGCAGGCGCTGATCGCGACAGGTCGCAGCGCCCTCACTGAAGACGAAGTCGGCACACTGGTGGATTTCGTGAGGGTCAAGCAGGAACAGGAGCTTGATGTCAAACAGCGCAAGGTCGAGAAGCCGCCGCCCCCTGATGAGCCGCCACCGGAAGTGCCGCCGCAGAATTTCAATGTTGCTGTCGATAACAGCGGCTTCTCAATGAACGCCAATCTGAATGTGGGCATCGATATCGGCGGCGGCGGATTTGGCATCAGTGATGGCGAGTATCTGCCGATCGTCAAGGTGCAGCCGGTATATCCTCGTCGGGCCCTGTCCCGTGGTATGTCAGGCTGGGTCATTGTTGAATTTACCGTGACCGAACTGGGCACTGTCAGCAACCCGATGGTGATTGAGAACTGCGGCTGGATTAAGGGTCCAAGAAACGAAGGGGAATGTTTCGACAACCCCAACAGTATCTTCGATCGCGCCGCCATTCAGGCGGCCGAGAAGTTCAAGTACAAGCCGAAAGTCATCGACGGCGAACCGGTAGCAACCGGCGGGGTTCAGAACAAAATCACCTTCGAACTCGTTGACGAGTAACGCGGCAAGAGGTCAATCATGAAAAGAACATCCTGTCTTTTGCTCTGCGTTGCGCTGTTGACCGGATTTGTCGGGATGGCCGGCGCAGCCGGAGAACGTCGCAATGTGCCGCCTCTCACCGAGCGCGTGTATAAAGCCATCGCCGAGGCTCAACTGCTGATTGACCCGGAATCCGTACCCGTTGAGGAAGGTCAGGAACGCCCCGATATAGAGCCAAATCCAACGCAGGCGATTCAGGATCTGCAAAAAGTACTTAACCGACGAGGTATTAACAGCTACGAAAAAGCACAGGTATGGAGCACGCTCGCGTTTGCCTACTACACCCTCGACAACATGGGAATGACCATCCAGTCGTACGAGAACGTGCTGAAAGAAACCATCACCGAGGCGCTTGAATTGACGGCGCTACGAGCGTTGTTTCAGTTGTACTACGCCGAAGAAAACTATCGCAAGTCACTGGAATACATCGACAAGTGGCAGGCGCTAAAAGAAACGCCCGATCCTGATGTCATGTATATCGAGGCGACGGTTTACTACCAGCTGGAAGATTACGGGCAGGCACTGGAGCTGATTCTGGAAGTTGAACAGGTAGCCCTGCAGCAGGAAAGAACCATCAAGGAACCCTGGTGGTACATGCAGGTGGTGCTGTACAACGAAATGAACCGGTTTGCGGCAACGATTCCAGTGCTCGAAAAGCTGATCAAACACTATCCGAAGAAGCAGTACTGGATGCTGCTTGGCGGCATGTACTCTGAAACGGAACAGCCTGATAAATCTTTGTCGGCTTTCCATGCCGCCTACGCCCAGGGCATGTTCGAAAAAGAATCCGAGGTCGTCATGCTGTCCCAGCGACTGCTTAACGCCGACGTGCCCTACGAGGCCGCCAAAGTTCTGGAAAAGGGATTCAGTGACGGACTGATCGAAGAAAACGAGAAGAACATCAAGTTGCTCGCAACAGCCTATACCATGGCCCAGGAGATGAGTAAGGCGATTGATTCCTGGCGTGATGCCACCAAGTATGCTGAAGACGGACAGCTGTTCTATCGGCTGGCACAGGCGCTGTCGCGAGAAGACCGGCATGCGGAAGCAGTCAAAGCCTTTCGCGATGCGCTAAAGAAGGGCGGCCTGAACGATGTCGCAGACACTCAGTTCTGGCTCGGCATTTCGCTGATGCAATTGGAACGATGGGATGAGGCCACAAGCGCTTTTCGGCAGGCGGCGAAAGACAAATCGATGGCAAAGAACGCACGTCAGTACATCCAGTACATTGCCGGCGAGAAACGTCGTCAGGAAGAATTGAAGAAGATGCTCGAGACTGCCCTGGCGCCGGTAGAGAGCAGCCGCGGCGACGACTGACATCCCATCAAATCGGCAACAAGCAGCCAGACCCCGATACTATGTCGGGTCCCGTTTGTCAGGTCGCTTGCGAAAATCCTTTGCAATCTGCCGCCACCGGCGACTCTTTTCTGATCGAAGCGCTGCATCCTGCTTCTCTTCGAAGTGAGCCAGCTCTCGCTGTAATTTTTGATAACGTTCAAGTCGAGCGGCGTCCAGCACCCCCGAAGCGATAGCCTCCCTGACTTCGCATCCCGGCTCGCTCTCATGCTGACAATCATTGAATCGGCAATGCGATGCCAGCTCCTCGATGTCTTCAAACCCCCCGAGACCGTCGTCCACCCAAAGCTGAAGCTCGCGCATGCCCGGCGTATCAATTACCAGCCCGCCACCGTCGAGTTTGCATAGCTCGCGATAAGTCGTGGTATGACGCCCCTTGCTGTCACCGGCCCTAACTTCGCTCGTCTCGAAGCGGTCGTAACCGAGCAGGGCATTGACGATGGTTGACTTGCCAACCCCTGACGATCCAAGCAGCGCAACCGTTTCGCCTTCACCCAGGTACGCGCCCAGACGATCCAGACCTTCACCCGTCACCGCGCTGACAATGTGGATCGGGGTATCGAAAGCAATGCCAGCAATCTCATTACGCCGCGCCTCGATATCGTCACAAAGATCCGCCTTACTCAGCAGGATCACGGGCCGGGCGCCGCTGTTCCATGCCACCGCCAGGTAGCGTTCTACCCGGGCCACATTAAAGTTCTGGTCAAGCCCCGTAACGATCAACACCGTATCAATGTTGGCGGCTACCACCTGTTCCTCGAATCGATCACCCGCCTGCTTGCGCGAAAACTTCGAAAAACGCTCAAGCGTTCGCTCCATGACCACAGGGTCGTCGGCGGTGTCCGACGGTCGACACAAAACCCAGTCGCCCACCGTCGGCAGGTCGGCCCGGCTGACCGTATCGATCCTGAGTTTTCCGGGAAGAATCCCCCATAACTCTCCGTCTGCCGCAAGCAGCTGGTAACGATCGACATCCTGGCGACAGACGCGGGCGGGGATCAGCCCTTCGCCAGAATCGAATTGATCCGCGAAGTACTCGCGCCAGCCCAGCGCTTGAAGTGCTGAATCAGTCATGTCGATTGCCCCTGCTTCTTCGCAGTAACGCTCGCCAGAGCGGGGTTGTGAATGCAGCCACGGTCAGCATACAGAGGACCAGCGTGGTAGGGCGATCCCAGAGAAATGACCAGCTGCCGTCACTCAGGGTAATGGCACGGCGCAGATTGTCCTCCAGGATTCCGCCCAGGATAAACCCCAGCAGCAGTGGCGCCATCGGAAACGCCAGCAGTCGCAGCAACACAGCAACCAGCGCCACGATCACCATCATATGAAGGTCAAACGTATTGAATGACACCAGATACACACCCATCAGGGAAAAGAACATGATGATGGGAATCAGGTAGTTTCTTGGCACCATCAGCAGCCTGGCGATGTAGGGGACCAGCGGCAGATTTAGCGCGAGCAGAAACAGGTTGCCAAAGTACATCGAGACAATCACCGACCAGAAGATTTCCGGCTCATCGACGAACAGCCTGGGCCCGGGCTGAATCCCGTATGCGATCAGGGCGCCGAGCAGAACAGCTGTCGTGCCGGAACCGGGTATACCCAGCGTCAAAAGTGGCACAAACGAACCCGTACTGGCGGCATTGTTGGCCGCCTCCGGCGCTGCCAGGCCCCGCAGGTTACCCTCACCGAACCGGGGCTCAACCCGACCGGCGAGATTGCGTTCGACGCCGTACGCGAGAAATGAGGCGATGGTCGCACCGGCACCCGGCAGCGTACCCACAAAAAAGCCCATCAATGAGGACCTTGAAATGGGTCCCGCGACCGTCCTGACCTCTTTGCTGCTCAGTTTCAGACTGGCATGTTCGAGGCTGACTGGTTTACCCCCGTGAGCGGGCCGCAGCACCATCATGATGGCTTCGGACAGGGCGAAGGTCCCCATCGCCAGCAGCAGGAAACTGATCCCGTCAATCAGATCCATGCGGCCAAAAGTAAAGCGCTGCACACCCGCCGAGAGATCGGTGCCCACGGTCGACAGCATCAGGCCAAAAACGGTCATCATCAGCGCCTTGAGGTACTCACCCTGCGCAGAGAAAGCTGATACCAGCGACAGGCCCAGCACCATCAGGACAAAATAATCCGCCGACTGGAAACTGAGCGAGAATCCGGCGAGGAAGGGCGCCAATAGCACCAGCAACACGGCGGCCAACGTGCCGCCGATGAAGGATGCGTAGGCTGCCAGGGCCAGTGCCTTGCCCGGTTGACCAGCTCGTGCCAGCGGATAGCCATCAAACGCCGTGGCCACGGTCCCGGCAACGCCCGGTGCATTGATCAATATCGACGAGGTCGACCCGCCGAATACGGCACCGTAGTAGACCCCGGCCAGCAGGATCATGCCGGACGTGGGATCAAACCCGTAGGTGATTGGAATCATCAGCGCTATCGCAGAGATCGGTCCAAGCCCGGGCAACATGCCAATGAGCGTACCTGCCGCACAGCCCACGAAGACCAGCAGAACGTTCTGCACAGTAAAGACCGCGCCGAATCCCAGCAGGAGACCATCAATCATGGGAATCTGCTGTCCCCAGCAAGGCTTCGATCAGGTCTCCGGGCGCCAGATAGATATCGAGTGAATCCATCAATAGCCAGAACCCGAAAACCAGCGGTAGGGACACCGCGGTCATCCTGAGTATATTGCGCTCTCCCAGGACCGCGAAGGCCGCGTTCAGGAATACGAATGTGGCGAGTGCAAAGCCCAGGACCTCAAAAACGAGGGCATATAACCACATGAGTCCCAGCAGGATGGCAGGCTGTCGCCAGGAAAGCCGGGATAGCTCGCGCCACTGGGTCGGAGCCGATGGCAGGACTAGCATCAGCAGGGCACAGCAGATACCCGCCGCCGCAATCAGTTGGGGCATCGAACGCGCGTTAAAGGACTCCTGTTCCGACCAGAAATCCAGGGGAATCTCACTGGCGAGGTAACCATAGGCCAGACTGATCGCCAGAAATATTACACCACCGACCCGAGCATCGTTCATAAATCAATAGCTTATACGATAGATTTTAGAACTGACATTAAGGCCTGAGAAATCCAAGCTGACGCATCAGTGTGCCGATTTCCTGTTCCTGATGTTCCAGAAACGCGTAAAACTGGTCTCCAGTGTGGTGCAAGAGGGTCCAGCTGTTGCGGGCCCGTACCTGCTCGAATTCGGGCGTCAAAATCGTCTGGTTGAGGGTTTCGATCATGTCATGGTAGCGCTGTTCAGGAAGTCCGGGCGCCGCAAAAAAGCCGCGCCAGTTTGCGAATTCAAGGTCATAGCCCAGTTCTTTCAGCGTCGGCGTATCGGGAATGGCTGGCAACCGATCAGGCGCGGTCACCGCGACGATGTTCACTTCACCAGCGCGAGCCGTATCAATTGCTTCGCTGAGCCCGGTCGAAAGCACCTGGGTTTCCCCCGTCAAAATGCCGGCCATGGCCTTACCGCCGCCATCATAGGGGATATAGACCACCTTGAAAGGATCACCACCGGCCAGTTCTACGGCCCGGGCGAACACGATGTGATCGGTACTGCCACGCACGGATCCACCTGCCACCTTGATGGATCGTGGGTCCTCTTGAAATGCAGCGAGCACGGCGGCCCAGTCATCGAGCCCCTGATCCCTGGGGGTGACAAACGCCGTGTAGTCTGCAATGACGGAAGCGAGGGGCTCAAGATCGCGAAACGACTGCGGGAAAATTTTCTGCAGTGAGCGCACCACCATGGGCGTCGAATTCACCAGCAGGGTATAGGGTTGACGATCCGCTGTTTCGATCAGTTTGGCGATGGCGCGTCCACCGCCACCCCCGGTCAGGTTTTCATAGGAGACATTTCTGACCAGATTGGCCCGTACCATCGCTTCGCCCACGCCCCGGGCAGTACCATCCCAGCCACCGCCAGGACCCGCGGGAATCAGAAAATGAACCTCGGGTAACAGGTCTGCTCGCAGCAATCCACTCCATGCCCAGAAGAGAAGGGCAAAAATAACTTTATATTGCATATGGTTACGGCATTTTATTAAGAAAATTTAGAGGTAGTCCCGGGCAGTGCCAGGGCATGGAAACCAGTCGTCCAGTGGTGGACAAGGTGACATAGGCCGTCTTCAGGTCTTCACCACCAAAGCAGATATTGGTTGCCAGCCGGTCCGGGAGGGGGACGAACTCGGTACGCTCACCGTCTGCAGAATGAACCGTGATACCACCGGTAATCAACGTGCCGACACAGACGTTGCCCTCGCTATCAACTGCCAGTGAATCATAGCGATGATTGTCTGGACGCAGTGCCATCAGACGGGGTTGATGCCCCTCAGCCAGTTTCCCGGGCGCGCTGAGATCGTAAGCCCAGAGCTTGCCGGTGGGCGTTTCTGCGACGTAGAGCACCCGCTCATTTGCCGACAGGCCGATACCGTTGGGGCCTTCCATGGGGAACACCTTTTCTTCAATGGAATTGCCATCGGGCGTCGCGTAGAAGATCCCCGTGCGGTCCCGATCCCGTTCGCGGTACTTGCCGCGATCGGTAAACCAGAATCCACCGGTCTGATCGAAAACCAGGTCGTTGGGACCACGCAAACCGATACCGTCACACTCGGTATAAAGGTCCTCCACCTTGCCGGTATTCAGGTCCACCCGCTGAATCCGTCCGCCGATATAGTCAGCAGGCTGCATTCCGGGTGACAAGAGTCCATTTTTTTCAGTCCACTCAAAACCACCGTTATTACACACGTAGCAGGCGCCATCAGGACCAATCGCTGCGCCGTTGGGCCCACCATCCGTATTGGCGATCACCTCGATATGGCCGTTGGGGGTAATCCGGGACAGGGTCTGGCGCTCAATCTCGACGACAATAAAACTACCGTCAGCCATGGCGATCGGACCTTCAGGAAAGCGAAGGCCCGATGCGATTTCAGTGAGTTCAATCATGGTGCCTCACTATAGTTGAGCGGTCACACGATGCAAATCAATCCCGAGGACTGTCGCTGTCTACCTGACGTCCGCGACTTCAACATTGACGCAGTCAGAATCCATCGACGATGATGCTGGTGATGATGTGAACCATGGGACAAGACAATGCCAACCGCTGCAAGGGTCTGTGTACTGCCGCAGGAACCAGGCCCGCTTTCTGTGATGGATCTGGCATTACCGGACCCGGGCCCCCACCAGGTGGTCATCAAGCAGTTCGCAAGCGGGGTATGTCACAGCCAGCTCCACCAAATCCACAATCCCCGGGAAACACCTGTCTTGCTTGGACACGAATCGACAGGCATCGTTTTAAAAACCGGTAACAACGTTACCACCGTGGCAGAGGGCGATACGGTTCTCGTCACCTGGGTACCGAAAGACGCAAGAAGCACCGGGCGACGTCCCGCCCCATCGTCCATCGAATTACCTGACGGAACCATGGCAGTGGCGAGAAATGCCTTTACCTGGGCTGACCACACCATTGTGGACGAATTGTTTGCGGTGAAAGTGGCAAACGACATCGACCGGGAGGTCACCGCCATCGTCGGCTGCGCAGTCATGACTGGCGCTGGCGCCGTCGAAAAAACGGCCGGTGTGAGATCCGGTGACAGTGTCGCCATATTCGGTGTTGGCGGGGTAGGACTGTCGGCTGTGGTGGCGGCAAGCCACATCGGCGCCCATCCCATCATCGCGATTGACCTCGATGAGGAGAAGCTGCAGTTTGCCCGCCAGTTTGGCGCGACCCATACCATCAACGCGAACGAAACAGATCCGGTCGAAGCGATCAGGGCGCTGACTGTGCGTGATGGTGAACTGACCTCCCGGCGCGAGGCGGTGGCGGGCGCCGATTTCGTGTTCGACTGCATTGGTACGAAACAGACCATGGAGCAGATCGCTCCTGCTGCCCGGACTGGCTATTTCGGCGCTGAACGAGGAGGAACTGCGGTGCTCGTCGGTGTACCTCAAACAACCGTCGAACTCAGCGCCATCGACATGCTGACAAATGAAAAGAGGTTCATTGGCAGCTATGGCGGATCATGTTCACCTGAAAAGGACTTCCCCAGATTTCTGGACTGGCATGCCAGCGGAAAGCTCGATCTGAACAAGCTGGTGACCTGCCGCTACGAAATCGAAGATATCAACGAAGCGATCCATGCACTTGAGCATGGAGAAATCGCGGGAAGGGCGATTCTCGTTTTCGACTAGTCCCCGGTAGCGGCGGTACTACGAGGCCCTGACCTGGGCATAACCCCAGGATATCCACGGCATCAACGCTTCAATATCGCTCGTCTCCACCGTACCGCCGCCCCAGATACGAAGACCAGGAGGCGCATCACGATAGCTGCCGATGTCATAGGCAACGCCTTCTTCCTCAAGCAGGGCAACCAGCTTCTTGATCAGGCCCTGCTGAACATCATCGGGTTGCGCCGCAAATCGCTCGTCGGTGATCTTGAGGCAGATGGAGGTGGATGACCGGGTCGCCGCATCCGTTGCCAGGAAATCGAATCCCTCTGTCGTCTCAACCCAATCTGTAATCGCCTTGAGATTCGTTTCGCTGCGGCGAATGAGCGCCGGCAAAGCGCCAATGGAAAGCGCCCAGTCGAGCGCATCAAGATGATCTTCAACCGCGAGCATTGAGGGAGTATTGATCGTCGATGCCGCAAAAATCTCGCGATTCAGTTTGCCACCCTTGGTCAGGCGGAAGATTTTCGGCAGCGGCCAGGCGGGCGTGTAAGATTCCAGCCGGGCTACCGCACGAGGTGACAGGGCGAGCATCCCGTGGCCAGCCTCTCCACCCAGAGCTTTTTGCCATGACCAGGTCACCACATCACACTTTGGCCAATCCAGTTCCATGGCAAAGAGTGCCGAGGTGGCATCGCAGAATGTCAGACCGCCGCGATCGGCTGCGATCCAGTCCGCATTGGGGACACGAACCCCTGACGTGGTGCCATTCCAGGTAAACAGGATGTCTCGATCACTGTCCACCTGGGCAAGGTCGGGTAGTTCGCCATAAGGCGCCTGGAATTCCCGCAGATCCGTCAGTTTGAGCTGCTTCACCGCATCGGTGAGCCAACCAGCCCCGAAACTCTCCCAGACCAGCACGTCCACGCCACGTTCGCCGAGCATGGTCCACATGGCCATCTCAAACGCCCCGGTATCCGAAGCGGGCACGATACCGACCAGATAGTCATCCGGTATGCCGAGCACCTCCCGGCTCTGGTCGATGACAGCCTGCAATCTTGCTTTAGCGCCCTTGGCACGATGGGAACGCCCCAGGCTCGAAGTTGACAGGTTGCTGGCCCGCCAGCCGGGTCGTTTGGCCGTGGGGCCTGAAGAGAAGCACGGGTTTTGCGGGCGGGTGTCCGGTTTGTTCATGGATACAACGGTTTCTGCTGTGAATCGAAGCTGCGCACAGTGAATAGTTGCAGGATTGATGTCAAGCTTATTCGGGCCCACAGAAGGTTTATATACTGTGACCCCAGCATGACTGACACACCCGATATTCGCCTCGACCATATCAACCTGCCCGCGGTTAAGCCGGAATGGCTGGCTGAGTGGTACGCGGAGACGTTCGGTTTTCGTGCCGAGGGTGGCTTCGTGCTCGGCCCCGGGACACTGATTGTATTCGAGCCCGGTAAACCGCTCGATTACGGTGATCATTCCCACTTCGGGTTTCGTTGTCGAAGTCGCGACAAGGTCCTGCACTGGGCAGAAAAGCTCGGTGTCGAGGTCGAGCAGCAAGCAGACTATTGTGGTTTCAAGGCCCGCGACCCGGAAGGCAATCGATTCGAGGTGTATTGGGAAATCGAGCGATGAGCCGCGAATACTGGGTCGCCGGCCTGATGGCATTGACCGCCATGTTTACCCTGGCGGGCTACGAATTCATGCGAAGCGCATCGACAGTCCTGTTCAAGACTGCCTACGGCGCGGAAAACCTGCCCCTGGTGATGGCAGCCATGCCGTTTGTGGTATTTGGCGCTGTCTGGGTCTATGGCCACATCCTCACCTATCTGGGTCCCCGCCGTACCCTCGTTGTGACCTCACTCGGCAGCGGTGGCCTGATCGTGACCTGCTACATGGTGGTGTTAACCGGTGCGAAATGGATCACCCCAATCCTGTTCCTCCTGAAAGAGGTCTACATCGTCCTGTTGATCGAGCAGTACTGGAGTTACATCAATTCCTCCGTGTCACCTGGAACATCCCGTCGGGTCAATGGTCCGGTAACCGGTGTCGCTGGCCTGGGCAGCGTTGCTGGCGGCGTCATGGTGGGACTGACAGTACAGGACTTTGGTACCGAGACGATGATTCTGTTCGGCGCCCTGGCACTGATTCCTTCTGCCGCGCTGGCAAACATCACCTATACCATTCATGGTGAGCCAGATGCGCCGCCCCCGGAAAGCGTCCGCAGTCATATGGGCTGGCGCTGGCTAAAGGAAAACCCAACGCTGTTCTACCTGCTGATGATTGTGCTGTCGACGCAGGTTGTCTCGGCCGTCCTCGACTTCAAGTTCCAGGAGTTGTTGTCAATTGAGTACAACGGCCGACCTGACGAGGAAACTGCGTTTCAGGGATGGTTCTGGGGCACCCTGAATACCAGCAGTATGGTGCTGCAGTTTCTCGTCGCCCCGATTCTCCTCAGCCTGGTATCACTGCGCCTGATTCACATCATGATGCCCGTCATCCACACGATTGCCATCGGTGCGGCGATTATTGAACCGTCCATCGTTACCGTGGGTATCGCCTTCGGACTGTTCAAAGCCTTCGACTATTCGATTTTTCGAGCTGCGAAAGAAGTGCTTTATGTTCCGCTCAGTTTTAATGAACGCTATCGCGCGAAGGAAATTATCGATGTGTTCGGTTATCGAACCGGGAAGGGCGCCTCGTCGGTAGTGATTGCTGCCTTGCAGCGCCTGGGGATCGCCATGGGAAACTACTATCTGGCAATCGGTTTTGTTGCCGTAGCGGTCTGGCTAGCCCTGATCTTTCCGTTAACCCAGCGGGCAAAGGCTGTTGTTGCAGAGCAGGGCGCAACCTAACCATCGATCTGATTGAGACTGGTTTTCGCGAGTAGATCATTCGATCAGAATATTCGTTTCGATGGTCCCGTCCACAATCTCCTCGATAATCATCGCGAGTCGCCTTGATGCAAGCGCCATCTGTTCGATAACGACCGGTTTTGACCGTTCAAAGTAGGCCTTGCCGAGTTCATCACCACTGCGTACCGGCTGTCCTCTGACATTGGCGTAAGCGTGACTGCGAGCAAGTCTAAGGGTATCGCGCATCCAGGAAAGCACCGCGACCTCACCCGGCTCAACAACAGTACCGGCGATCATGTCCGCGCTTTCAGGGAAAGTCACATTGGCACGCTTCAGAATGTCGACATCCCAGACCCGATGCAGATTGGTGTCCTTGCCAAACCATCTGACCTGGATCCTGTTGCCACCCCAGTCTTCGCCATGAGCGACGTGCAGGGGCTGGTGAAGATCGCCGACAAAGTGGCCCAGAAAAGCCAGCGCCGTTGCTTTTCGTTCCTGCTCCCTCGTTCCCCCTGCGGGACGGGCCAGGTAAGTCAGGTACCGCTGGATCGCCACCGCGATGCAATCCAGAGCAGAACAATCCCGGGCGAAGTCTATCCCCGGTGCTGCTCGGGGAATATTGATAAAGTGATGCTCGTAGGTTCCCTTATAATCCCCGAAGCGAGCTTCGTCGGGCCAGAGACAGGCGTCAGCAAAGGTATCATTGGCATGGCCCATACTCTTCTCACCCAGAGCCAGCGTATCGTCAACGAAGACCTTCGCTTTGGGCGACAGGGAATTGTAGGCGAGTTGGCAAATGAGTTGATGACCGTCGGCACCCCAGGCCGAAACCTGCTGACAAAAAACCACAAGGAATAGTCCAATCACGGTGCGCATAGCCAGACCACCAACTCAGCCGGAAACATCTATGCTAACTGGCGTCTACCGATATTGAAACGATCGATAGACATTCGACAACTGGTACCGGACGATGCACCTGCCTACAAGGCGCTGAGACTGGAAGCTTCTCGTGATGGCTGGTTCGGCATATCACAGGATGCGGAGCGGGCGTATACAGTCGCGCTGTTGCGAGAGACGCTGAATCAGAATGACGGCAGTTACCTGCTGGGCGCATTTGTGAATCAGCGGATGATCGCCATGGTGGGATTCGGCCGTGGCATGTCGCCCTCAACGGGAACGCTGTTTGGCCTCTTCGTACAACCTGAGTGGCGACGGTCAGGTATTGGCCAGCAACTGTGCAAAGCACTCATTGAGCGGGAAGCCGGAACTGACATCAAACTGGAAGTCCGGCCGGACAATCTGTCCGCCATCAAACTCTACGAATCGCTCGGCTTTCTAATCGTAGATCGCGGGCCCGAATCGCTGACGTTGATCCGGCAATCCTACTCGTAGCCGTCAGCCCTGAAGAACTTGGTATTCGCTTTGCCAGATCGTTTCGCGTTGTACATTGCCTTGTCGGCACGATCAATAAGCTCGTCCAGGTCGTCTCCGTCCCGGGGACAGAGCGCAATGCCGATACTACAGGTTATGTTGATGTGGAGCGTATCTGCCCGGTCATTAGTGACCACCACGGGTTCCGCCACCGCCGCCTGAATCCTATCAGCCGCAATCTTGGCGCTGTTATCGTCATTGACCTGCTCCGACAGAATGACAAACTCGTCCCCCCCAAGTCGCGCCACCGTATCCTCGTCCCGAACCCGGGACAGCAGCGTCCTTGCGAGCCCTTTCAATACCTGATCGCCAACAGCATGGCCATAGCTGTCATTGACTGACTTGAAGTCATCAAGATCAATGAACAGCACCGCCAGTTGTTCCTTGTGGCGCCGGGACCGCGCCAACGACTGCCCCATTCGTTCACGCAGCAGGATACGATTGGGCAGGTCAGTCAACGGATCGTGCAGTGCCTGCTGCTCATGCAAATCACGCTCTGCGGCAATCTGTTTTACCTGTGCAAAAAGCCGGCGCCGCTGACGATCAATGGTGTAACCCAGTGAGGTGGACGCACATATACCAATCACCATAAAGACACCGGCATCAATTAATGTGCCCGGGGAATAACCGCTGATCATGGTGAAGGCAACAATCAGGATAATAATGCCGAGCGAGGTAAAAACGCCTTCCAGGTAGCGTACGCCAACAAAGTTAGCGAGCATGACGACCATCAGCAGTCCCGCCATCATCCGTTGCAGTGTTTCTTCGTCGTGGACTTGACTGAGCAGCAGGGCGGTTGTGACAAAAAAAGTCACAATGATCGCGTAGTCGATCCAGCGGCTGGCATAAAGCGCCACCAGCAGCAGTGCTACAAGCACGATGGTGATTTCCGCGGCCGCCGCCGAACCGACAGGCACAGAGATCAAGTCAACATAATCCAGAATACCCAGGACGATGATCATCGGAATGAGAATGTACAGCAGTGGACGAACTGTGCGGATTAGTGCTGCCGGTGCATGGCGTACATATTCCGCCTCAAGTTCAGGACTGCGATAACGTAGCGTCAGTCGGTTGAACGTCAGGTCCTGGAATGGTTCGCCCGGCATTTGAACTGCCATCGTCGAAGGTCGTCGGATTAGTCTACCTCAACTAAACCGTTAGCGCTGCGTCAGATGACCCAGCGCATGGCAGCAGAAACCCTTCATTTAGAAAGGACTTTGGCTCACACCAGATTCATGTAGCTCTTATCAACGTCAATGCCGATACGGGTCTCATCGTAGGGGGTTAGCTGATAGACGTAATAATTCAGCCAGTTCTGGAACAACAGGTTGCCGTGACTCTTCCAGGTCACTGTCGGGGCCTGACTGGGATCATCATCGGGGAAGTAATGTTCCGGCACCGCCGGATTCAATCCCGCCGCGAGATCACGCTCATATTCGTCTTTCAGGCACAGAGGCTCATACTCGGAGTGCCCGGTCACAAACAGCTGTCGACCGTCTCGTCGCGCAATGATATATGGCCCCGCAATTTCAGAGGTTGCAATGATCTCCAGGCTATCGATCTCCCGAATCGCATTCTCCGGAACTTCCGCATAACGGGAATGCGGCGCGTCAAACACATCATCGAATCCACGCACGATAGGAGAGAAGGGCTTGATCAGACGATGTGGATAGACACCTGAAATTTTGACGGGCAACTGTCGTTTCTCAATGCCGTACAGATGATACATGGCTGCCTGAACGGCCCAGCAAAGATACATCGTCGATGTCACATGTGTCAGTGACCAGTCCATGATCTCGGCCATCTGATCCCAGAATCGGACCTCCGAAAAAGGCACCTTGCCCAGGGGAGCGCCGGTCACGATCAACCCGTCATAACGTGCATCCGTGATGTGTTTCAGGTCCTTGTAAAATCGCTCCATGTGCTCCATCGGCGTGTGTGCCGAGGGTGTGCTCTCGATCCGCAGGAACTCAACGTGTACCTGCAGCGGTGTATTCGCGAGCATGCGTAGCAGATGAATCTCCGTTTCAATCTTTTTAGGCATCAGATTGAGGATCAGGATCTTCATCGGCCTGATGTCCTGACGCAGGGCCTGGCCGCTCGACATACAGAATACGTTCTCACGACTCAGCACCTGATAGGCGGGCAGGTCTCCCTCAATATTGATCGGCATCACTTCCTCCGTCGCCCGGACTTTCTTCAGGCGAAAAAAAACCTACTCAGCTCCCGCCAAAGTAGGTCGTCCCTTCTCTTTAGCGGTATTTGTTAAGCGCCCGCAAGCTGAACTCAAATCGGCGCTGAGGGCGAATTATAGTCCGCTGAGAGGCCAGGTCAATTCAGAGGGATCAGGGCGGGGACATCCTCTGGCGCTGGAGCCAGCAGGCTGGCACCGGCGGAGACCAGCTCCTCAGCGTCACGAAAGCCCCAGAGCGCGCCAACGGGAAGATTCCCGGCGGCGAGTGCGGTTCGAACGTCCGTTGCCGTATCGCCCACGAACGCAACTTCATTCGTTGCCAGACCCAGCCGGCGGCAGACCGCCAGCGTACTTGCCGGGTCTGGCTTATGAGCGAAAGGTTCGATATGCCCCTGAACCACCGCAAATATGTCGGGAAAAAAATGTTCGACGCATCGTTCGGTAAATGCATGCGGCTTGTTGGACACCACGGCCACCGGCACGTCCATCTGCTGCAGGATGTCCAGCATCCGGTCGATCCCTGCGTAAGGATGAGCCGTATGCCAGGAAGCGAGATAGTCTTCCTGCTGTCTTCGCGTAAACCTTGCTATGGTTTCTTCGTCCCGACAATCTCCGGGCAGACAGCGCTCGACGCAAGCACGCAGTCCATCGCCGATAAAGTACCGGTAAGCATCGATGGGATGTTGCGGCAATCCAAAGGATTCAAGCGTGCGATTGAACGTCCCGGCCAGACTCGACAGCGTATCAAGCAACGTGCCGTCGAGGTCAAAGACAATTCCCCTGATCACTGGCACGAATCAGCGTGACGCGAGTTGCTGATAGATGCGGTCGCGACGACGCATCAATTCGACCGCGTCTCCCGCCGGGAGTGTTGCCAATAGCTGGCGCAGCCATCGAGCTTCGCTGGAATCCACCGGTCGTTCATTGACCCCTGGGCGGTCTGCGACGAGGCCGAAATACCCAAGCATGTCTGCGACCAGTTCGGCGAGCTGGCAATCGATATCGTTTAGTTTTATTGGAATGCTCTCGAGCGCCGGATGTGTTGGCTCACAACGATCAATAGTAGCGTCAAGGGCGCAGAGCTCAATCTCGATAGCCGCCAGCGCCAACTGCTGTTCCGCTGATTCAACCAGCCTTCCAAGGCGCTCGAGGATAGATCGCCGTGCCGCTGGTTCCGTGGCACTCATGTCGGATGAGTCTCATCAACGGGCTTGCCACTGATCACGACGGTACCTGCCATCTTGTCATGGAGACCCTGTTTACGCCGATCAAAGGCCACCCACAAAATTCCCAGCATCAACGTCAGTATGCATACGTAGTAACCAACGTAGCGAATCACAAACTGTCGCCGGGTAGGCCGGCGCAAGGTTTCAGCGTCAACAATATACGCCCTGAACAACAGTTTGCCGGGCGTTGTCGACAGGTAAAACCAGAACCCCAGCACGAAAACCAGTCCGACAATCCCCTGCACCAGATCGGAAGGCGTGAACAGCTTCGCTGGATCAGCACTGAACAAATCATCGACCCCCACGACAGGGACCAGCACAACAAGGGCTGACACGCCGACAGCCATGGTATCAACCAGCGCCGCGACCACACGCTTCCAGAAGCCAACATACTGCGCAGGTTCATTCATCTGATCAGCCCTCGAGGTGTTGCAACAGCACCGACTTGGCTTCGTTGATACGAGCGGCAAGATAGGTGGAACCGCCATGGTCCGGATGGTGGACCTTGATCAGACGACGATGAGCTGCCCGTACTGCCTCCCGATCTGCGCCGGGCTCAAGCCCGAGAATGTCGTAGCTGTCCTCAACGCTAAGGTTACCCTCGGATAGCGGCGCCGAACCATGTTGTTGGTGCTGATTCCAGTCGGGGTGCACCCGATCCAGGTACGCCCGTAATACGTTGACAGAATCACCATCACCGGCGACTTCGTCCAGCAGTGCCAGAATGTCGGAAAGCGCCATGGCCGACAGTTTCTTTCCTTTGAATCGACCAGTCAGGACTTCACCGTCCATGGCGCCGCTGTCATGGTCCAGTTCCATCGCCAGATGATCAGTCTTAAGCTGAGATTTCTGCCCGGGCGTCGGTGCATTGCCCTGGGTTACACGCTGGAACCAGTTCATCGCCCGGCTCAGATTCAGCAATTGCAAAACCAGGGGAATCAATCTCAACACGAACGGCAGCACGACGCCGAGCGCCGCAAACAACCAATGAAGTCGGCCGGTGACGCCCAGAAACAGCAACAGCAATCCACCCAGGGTGGCCACATAGATCAGCCCGAACTGGCGCACGGATAACGAGCGCCGGGCAAGTAACAGTCGCAGGGAGACAAAAATACCAAGGCCGATAAGAAACAGCAGTGCCAGTCTAACCATCACCTACTTCAGCTGTTGGGTCAGTTTGAGCACATCCTTTCCGGCGCGATGACTGAAATCTTCCAGCGCCTTTCGGCCGCCGGCGGCAAACACCGCAACCGCAGAGAGCAGGGCACGCAGTTCGTCCGCACTTGTCCTGTCAAAGGGCGCATAGGCGCCGCCGGAAAGTTTTGCAACCTGGCGAAACACCCGCTCGACGCTCGCGTTACGACCCTCCTGGAACAGAAACACCGGCACATTAATCAGGCCCAGTTCGCCAGCCTTGTGGCAAACCCGATCTGCGTCTTCTTCCAATGCATCGCCGATAAAAACCACGGCCTGAACCTTCTTCCGCTGACTCTCAGTCCGCGCGTGATCGAGGACCCGTTCAATCTGGGTCTCTCCACCGAGACAGCGAACAGCAGTCATCTGCCGTAACAGGGTGCCTGTCTCGGTACACCACTCGCCTGCGAAGAACTCCCTGAACCCACGGTAATAACAAAGCTGCACGGCGAGACCGCCGAGTTTGCCTGCTTCCACGAACATATCGCCCTGTAGTCGGCAGGCCGAGTCCCAGGTGGGCTCCCGACTGGCCGTGGCATCCAGCGCAAAGATCAACCGACCCTGTTCGCCGGTTGTCCTTACCGGCGTCCGCGCCACCTGATCGAGGAAGCGAGCAACATCACCTCGGGTCGATTTGACTGGTCTGTTTTCGTTACTCATTAATCAGGATAATGACAGCTGGATGACTTCGGCAAGGTCAAACCAGTTTAACGGAATCCTTCCTCATGGCGAAAACAGAACCCACTCAACGACTGGTCATTGCAACCTCCAGCTCCGCGTTGTTCGATCTCACCGAGAGCGATGAGGTCTTTCGCCGCGACGGCCTCAAGGCCTATGCCGACTACCAGATCGCGCGAGAATCTGAGCCACTGGAACCCGGTGACGCGTTTCATCTGGTCAAAAAGCTGTTGCACCTGAACGAGCTCCAGGACGAAGAGGTCGTCGAAGTCATCCTGCTGTCCCGCAATAGTGCAGATACCGGTCTCCGCGTATTCAACTCAATACAGCATCACGGCCTGCCCATTGCGCGCGCCGCCTTTACCGGTGGCGCCGCACCGGACCGATACATGGCACCATTTCGCTGCGATCTGTTCCTTTCCACCAACCAGCACGATGTCAGGGAAGCTCTGGGCAAGGGGCGGGCCGCAGCCAGTATCGTCGCCTCATCCCGTCAGGCTCAGGAGGATGAGACACTGAGATTGGCGTTTGACGGTGACGCCGTCATCTTCTCGGACGAGGCGGAACAGGTCTATCAGAACGGCGGCCTGGATGCGTTTCAGGCGAGCGAATCGAAGGCCGCCAATGAGCCACTCTCCGGCGGACCGTTCAAGGACTTTCTGGCCGCGCTACATCGACTGCAAAGTGAATTCGCGCGCCGCGATATCAGCCCGATCCGAACGGCGCTGGTGACGGCGAGAGCGGCACCGGCCCATGAACGCGTGATCAAGACGCTGCGGGCGTGGGACATTCATCTGGATGAATCCCTGTTTCTGGGCGGCATGACCAAGGCTGAATTCCTGGCGGCGTTCGGTGCCGACGTGTTTTTTGACGATCAGGCGGAACACTGTCGACTCGCCAGCGAGTATGTCGCAACCGGCCATGTCCTGCATGGCGTCACGAATAACGATTGAGCGATCAGAAGAACGCGAACTTGATTCCGATGCCGCAAAGCGCGGTGGCCAGCAACGGACGCATGAACTTGTCGGGTACAAACTTGCTCAGTCGAGCACCCACCGAGACGGCAGGCAGTGAGCCAATCAACAACGCCAGCAACAACAGGAAATCAACGTTGCCCAGAAACAAATGGCCCAGCCCGGCACAAAATGTCAGCGGAACGGCATGCGCGATATCGGTGCCAACCACATTGATGCCTCGCAGCGCAGGATACGCGATCAGCAGCATCGCGGTCGCAATCGCGCCTGCCCCTACCGACGATAGCGTGACCAACACGCCGAGGACAGCGCCCAAAAAGGGCAGCATCAGGTGCATGCGGTTCTCGTCATAGCCTCGCTGGCTACTGGCCAGCTGAACCAGCTGCGATCTGAAGATAATCGCCGCCGAGGTCAGAATCAGGGTGAACCCCAGCGTCGTGGTGATAAGGCCCGAATACTGCTCCGGCTGATCGAAGAACAGGTACAGAATCAAAATCGTCACCACGGCCGCAGGCAGACTTCCTGCCGCCATGCGCCAGACCAGGTCCCAGCGAACGCTCTTTATTCGGGTATGGGCCACGACGCCCCCCGCCTTGGTCAAGGTCGCATAGAGCAGGTCCGTACCCACCGCGATATGCAGAGGAAAGCCAAAGGCGAGCAACAGCGGCGTCATGAGCGAGCCGCCACCAATACCGGTCAGACCAACTGCCAGTCCAACCACGCCGCCGGCCAGGATGTATAGCAAAAAGTCGATGTATAGGTACCTGACAGTAGGACAGAGGCTAAATTTAGGGTAATGTGACTATTCTGGAAAAGAATATTTGTTGATACTTTTATACGAATAGCGAATATTGCTGGGAGGGCCCATTAAACTCCAGCAACTAAGATACATCTGGGAAGTCGCTCACCATGATCTGAACGTTTCGGCGACCGCGCAGAGCCTTTTTACCTCGCAGCCTGGCATCAGTAAGCAAATCCGACTGCTTGAGGACGAACTGGGTGTGGAAATTTTCGCCCGTAGCGGTAAACACCTGACTCACGTGACCCCGGCCGGCGAAACGATCATCGAACAGGCTGGCGAAATCTTGCGCAAGGTCGAGAGCATCAAGAAGGTGGCGCAGGAGTTTCGCGACGAGAAAAAGGGGAGTCTCTCGATCGCCACCACCCACACCCAGGCAAGGTACGCACTTCCTTCCGTGATTGATGAGTTCATTGCTCGATATCCGGATGTTTCACTCCACATGCACCAGGGAACACCCATTCAGATCGCCGAACTCGCTGCCGACGGCCAGGTGGATTTCGCCATCGCCACGGAAGGGATCGAGTTGTTCGGTGACCTGGTCATGATGCCGTGCTACGAATGGAACCGGACCATCGTCGTGCCGTCCGATCATCCCCTCACAAAACTGCCCGAACTAACGCTGGAAGCCGTTGCCGAATGGCCCATCGTGACCTATGTGTTTGGTTTTACGGGCCGCTCAAAGCTGGATGACGCGTTCAAGCAGGCCGGATTGACGCCGAAAGTCGTATTTACCGCAACCGACGCTGATGTCATCAAGACCTATGTGCGGCTCGGTCTGGGCATCGGGATCATTGCTCACATGGCCTTCGAACCAGCGATCGATGAGGAACTGGTGGCGCTTGATGCCAGCCACCTGTTCGAGACCAGTACCACCATGATCGGCTGTCGCAAAGGCACCTTTTTGCGCGGCTACATGTACGAATTCATGGAACTGTTCGCGCCACACCTGAGCCGGGAACTGGTGGACGAGGCCTTTTCCCGCCAGAGTCGGGCAGAGGTCGATGAGATCTTCGCGGAAACCAGTCTGCCAATCAGATAAAATCCAGGTCCGGATTGTCGTTCAGAATTTCTTTTGACTGATCGCGCTTTGACGATGTCTTGCCAAAGACTTCCTTGGCAAACTTGAAGTAGACAGTATAAACCTTCGGTTCAGCGTCAGCTTCGTCACGCACGACGAAGAAGGGCGCCCGGGACACGTTGAGCTGTGCCGCCAGTTTCATGCCGGGCGATTCAGGATCTCGTTCATCGGCGATAATGACCTCGTCGATCCGATCCATCTGACCTGCCTTCTCCAGTCGCTCCTGGACGTCGGCGCACTTGGCACAGGGCGTACCGTCGGCAAGGATCTTTTTTACGAACGTGATATGCACGTGCTACTCCTGAATATTGATGGCGTGCAGGCCACACTCACGCTGGGTGGCTTCTTCCCACCACCATCGACCGGCACGTTCATGCATGTTGGGTCCAACCGGGCGGGTACAGGGCTGGCAGCCGATGCTGATGAATCCCTGATCGTGCAGCTTGTTATAGGGCACCTCATTTTCCCGGATATAGTCCCAGACCTGGGCCGATGACCATTCCGCAAGCGGGTTGTATTTCATTAGCGTGCGGCGGTCATTGGAAAACGCGGTGTCTTCCTGGATTTGAGGGACCTCGGCACGGGTCGGACTCTGGTCACGTCGTTGTCCTGTAATCCAGCCATCCACCTGTTCAAGGTATCGCTGCAACGGCTCGATCTTGCGAATACCGCAACACTCCTGATGCCCATCTTCAAAAAAGCTGAACAAGCCCTTTTCCTTGACAAAAGCGTCCAGCGCCTCTGCATCGGGAGTCAGCACATCGATCTCAACACCGTAATGATCGCGAACCCGTTCGATGAACTCATAGGTTTCCGGATGCAAACGACCGGTATCGAGCGAAAACACTCTCACTTCGTCGCTGATCTGACAGGCCATATCGACGAGCACCACATCCTCCGCCCCACTAAAGGAAATGGCAACCTGATTCGGTGTGTGCGTCTCGAAGGCGCGTTCGATGACCTCTGTCGGTGACGCTGGCTCGCTCACAATGTGTCCCCGGGTTGAATGGGCGCCTAGCGTAGCAAAGGCGGCGGTTCAATAGAAATCATCGTGGGCAATATGGAAATAACTCGCGAGGGTACTGCGCAACCCTTCTAAAGCGTATCAATGCATGGAACAATCAGCCCTTTTTTGACCCAAGGAGGCCGTGGTGGATGTCGTATGCCTGGATCTGGAAGGCGTGCTGGTACCGGAAATCTGGATTGCGTTTGCGGAAAAGACCGGAATAGACGCTTTCAAGGCCACCACACGAGATGTGCCGGATTATGATGAGCTCATGCAGATGCGACTGGGTCACCTGGATTCCAATGGGCTGAAACTTGCCGATATTCACGCGGTGATCGGCACCCTGGCGCCGCTACCCGGTGCCAGGGAATTCCTGGATGACTTGCGTCAGCACTACCAGGTCATCATCCTGTCGGACACCTTCTATGAGTTTTCCAAACCGCTGATGGCGCAGCTGAATTGGCCGACTATTTTCTGCCATCGTCTTGAGATCGCGGCAGACGGATCAGTCACCGATTACCGTCTGCGCCAGCCAGACCCCAAAAGAGCCTCTGTCAAAGCACTACATGCGTTAAATTACCGCGTGTTTGCCGCCGGCGACTCGTTCAACGATACGACGATGCTCAGCGAAGCGGACGCAGGATTTCTGTTTCATGCCCCGGAGAATGTGATTACAGAGTTTCCGCAATTCCCGGCGGCTGACGACTACGCCGAGCTGCGGGCGATGATTGACGAGGCTGCTCAAGCGCCGCGCGAATAAAATCGACCTTCGCCAGAGATTCCTCGTATTCAAGCGCCGGATCGGAGTCGGCAACGATGCCGCCTCCGCCCCAGTAGCGAACCTGATTGTTGCCACAGACCAGCGTACGAATTGGCAGGTTCATGTCGAGGTCCCCTGAATAGCTGTAATACCCAATCGCACCGCAGTAGGGGCCGCGCCTGACCGGCTCCAGCTCCCGGATAATCTCCATCGCCCGAATCTTGGGTGCACCTGTCACTGAACCACCCGGGAAACATGATCTAAGCAATGCCAGCGCCGTCACGTCTGGGCGAAGCTCGCCGGTGACGGCACTGACGAGATGATGCACGTTGCGAAAGGACTGCAGTTCAAACAGCCTTTCGACCTGGATCGAACCGGTCACGCAACAACGTCCCAGATCGTTGCGCAGCAGGTCAACGATCATCAGATTCTCTGCCCGGTCCTTTTCGCTGGCGAGCAACTCACCAATCAACGCCCGGTCCTCGGCCTCGGTCCGTCCCCGGGGGCGGGTACCCTTGATTGGCTGGGTCAGGACCCTCGAGCCATTCACCCTTAACAGGCGCTCTGGCGAAAAGCTGAGAATCTGGTGCTGCGCGCCAAGCAGGCACGCACTAAACGGCGCGTTCTGTTCCGCGGAAACAGTGCTGTAGAGGCTGACCGGATCACCGGAAAAACCGGCTTCGAAACGCTGGGTCAGGTTAACCTGATAACAGTCACCGGCCTTGATGTAGTCAAGGATCCGGTTCGCTGCGCTGAAGTATTGATCCTCACTGAACACCGATCGAATTTCCGTCGTGGTACGAAAGGGTTGCAGCGGTGGCGGATCGCGCGTCAGTTCGCTCCGAACCCGCTCAAACTCAAGCTCAGTCAGATTCGGAGTTGCCACCAGTTGCGTCGAATGGCGCTCATGATCGATCAGAATGAACCAGTCATAGAGGCCCACATCGAGTACTGGTGCATCTGCGTCTCGCTCGAGCGGCGTCCCCAACTGCTCAATCCCGTGGGCCAGTTCGTAGCCGAAACTTCCTACCATGCCCCCGGCGAAGGGAGATTCAAGCGGACAGGGCTCCTGCGGCCGGCGGGCTTCGACCATGGCTTCGATGGCGGCAAATGGATCCGTCCCATCCCCGTCATCGTTCAGCGTCAACGTCGAGTTGGGGTCAGCACCCAGGATGTCATAGCGCTGACCAGGTGCGGTGCCGCTTTGCAGCAGGAATGCCCGGGGCAGATGCCTGATGCGCTGCAGCCAGTCGACCGAAGCGGTGCTGCGGGGGAGGTCAACAATCTTCCAGGGCACGAATCTTGGCGCTCAATGTCGGGGCGACCAGTCTAACCTGTACGGCAAATCAACACGATTTCTGTATACTAGGCGCCCCGGAAAAATCATTGGAGAGTCAGTCGATGCCGACACCAGGCGAAAAATTTCGTCAGGCAATCGCCGAAGAAAAACCCCTTCAGGTTGTGGGCGCAATCAACGCTTACGCGGCCATGCTTGCACAATCGGCTGGTTTCAAAGCGATTTACCTGTCCGGTGGCGGTGTCGCCAACGCCTCCTACGGATTACCCGACCTGGGCATGACGTCACTTAACGATGTGCTGACTGACGTGGAACGAATCACCACCGCGACCAGTCTGCCGCTACTCGTGGATATCGATACCGGCTGGGGCGGTGCTTTTAACATCGCCCGCACCATCAAGGGCATGATCAAAGCGGGCGCCGCTGGGGTGCATATTGAAGACCAGGTTGCACAAAAACGCTGTGGTCACCGTCCCAACAAGGAAATTGTTTCACGCGAGGAAATGACCGACCGTATCAAGGCCTGTGTCGATGCCAAGATCGATCCGGCATTCGTCGTGATGGCGCGCACAGATGCCCTGGCAGTCGTTGGGCTGGATGAAGTCATTGAACGGGCTCAGCTTTGTGTCGAGGCGGGTGCAGACGCGATTTTCGCCGAGGCCATGACCGATATCGAGATGTACCGCAAGGTCGTCGAGGCAGTGGAGGTACCGGTGCTGGCGAACATCACCGAGTTTGGTGCGACCCCGTTGTATACCACCAAAGAACTGGGTAGCGTCGGCGTCGCCATGGCGCTTTATCCGCTATCCGCGTTCCGTGCCATGAGCAAGGCGGCACTGAACGTATATGAAACTCTGCGTAAAGAGGGCACGCAGGCAAACGTCGTAGATGTCATGCAGACCCGCGAGGAACTGTATTCACATCTTGGCTACCACGAGTACGAACAGAAGCTCGACAAGCTGTTCGCGGCTGACGGAAGCAGTCGCTGACCCGAGCCAACATTTAAGACTCGAAAGGGGATATTTATGGTAGAGAAAAAACTGGGTGGAGCTGGCCTGCGCGGTCAGTCTGCAGGTGAGACAGCGTTGTGTACCGTGGGCAAGGAAGGCTCCGGCCTGACCTATCGCGGCTACACTATCGAAGACCTCGCGGCCAACGCGAAATTTGAAGAAGTCGCCTACATGCTGCTGTATGGCGAACTGCCGAAGCAACAGGCACTCGATGAGTACATGGCCAAACTTAAGTCACAACGCAAGCTGCCTGAAGAACTGAAAACGGTGCTTGAGTTGATCCCCAAGGATACACACCCGATGGACGTGATGCGTACCGGTGCGTCCATGCTCGGCAACCTTGAACCGGAAAAGACCTTTGATGACCAGCATGTCGCGTCAGATCGATTGCTGGCCACGCTGCCAGCCATCATCTGCTACTGGTACCGATTCAGCCACGACGGCGTCAGGATCGACACCGAAACCGACGAAGAAACCATCGGCGGCCATTTCCTGAAAATGTTGCATGACGAAACGCCGAACGACCTTCACCGGGAAGTCATGAACACGTCGCTGATTCTGTACGCGGAACATGAATTCAACGCCTCTACCTTCACGGCCCGCGTCTGTGCCGCCACGCTTTCGGACATGTACTCCTGCATCACGGGCGCCATTGGTTCACTGCGCGGCCCGCTGCATGGCGGTGCCAACGAAGCGGCCATGGAGCTGATCGAGAAGTTCAGTTCTCCGGAAGAAGCAGTCGAAGGCGTTAAAGGCATGCTGGAACGCAAGGAAGTCATCATGGGCTTTGGTCATGCCATCTATCGAACCAGTGACCCGCGTAACGCGATCATCAAGGAGTATGCAGAGAAGTTGTCCCAGCTGAATGGCGACACGTCGCTTTATGACATCTCCTGTGCCGTGGCAGACACGATGTGGGACACGAAGGAACTGTTCCCCAATGCAGACTTCTTCCATGCTTCGACCTATAACTACATGGGAATCCCCACCAAGTTGTTCACGCCGATCTTCGTGATGTCACGACTCACGGGCTGGGCCGCACATGTGATGGAGCAGCGATCGAACAATCGACTGATTCGTCCGAGTGCAGATTACATTGGCCCGGAAACAAGACCCTATACGCCGATCGACCAGCGCTAGGAACGATCGTGTGATGCAATGACTAAGTGGCGTCCAGTAGGACGCCATTTTGTTTAACCCAGCTGATTCAGGGATGCTATGAACGAAAGTTACCGAAAACCACTACCAGGTACCGAGCTCGACTATTTCGATGTGCGCGCCGCCATCGATGACATCAAACCCGGTGCCTATGACTCACTTCCCTATACGTCGCGGGTCCTGGCTGAGAACCTGGTCCGGCGCTGCGACCCCGACTCGCTAACCGCATCGCTGGAACAGATCATTGAGGGGAAGCAGGAACTCGACTTTCCCTGGTACCCGGCGCGAGTTGTCTGTCACGATATTCTTGGCCAGACTGCCCTCGTGGACCTGGCCGGGTTACGCGATGCGATCGCCGCAAAAGGAGGCGAACCGTCCCGGGTCAATCCGGTGGTGCCAACACAGCTCATCGTCGATCACTCCCTGGCCGTGGAGCATCCCGGATTCGATCCGGATGCGTTCGAGAAGAACAGGGCAGTGGAAGATCGCCGTAATGAAGATCGATTTCACTTTATCAACTGGTGCAAGACTGCATTTGAAAATGTCGATGTGATCCCACCCGGCAACGGCATCATGCATCAGATCAACCTGGAGAAAATGTCTCCCGTGGTCCATGCCCAGGACGGTGTCGCGTTCCCTGACACCCTGGTGGGTACCGACAGTCATACGCCACATGTCGATGCACTGGGCGTCATTGCGATTGGTGTCGGTGGACTTGAAGCAGAAAACGTGATGCTGGGTAGACCGTCGTACATGCGACTGCCCGATATCGTCGGTGTCGAACTGACTGGCAAACGTCAACCGGGCATCACCGCAACCGATATCGTGCTGGCGATCACCGAGTTCCTGCGGGCAGAAAGGGTCGTTTCTGCCTATGTGGAATTCTTCGGCGAGGGCGCCTCCAACCTGACCCTGGGTGACCGGGCCACCATTTCCAATATGACACCGGAGTATGGCGCGAGCGCCGCCATGTTCTATATCGATGAGCAGACGATCCAGTACCTGCGCCTGACCGGCCGGGATGAGGAACAGATCAAACTGGTCGAAACCTATGCCAAGCAGGCGGGACTCTGGGCCAACACCCTGACCGGTGCCCAATATGTGCGGACACTGACCTTTGACCTCTCCAAGGTCGGCAGAACCATGGCGGGCCCATCCAATCCCCATGCCCGACTGGCAACCAGCGATCTTGCCGCTCGGGGTATTGCAGGAAAGTGGGAAGAAAAAGATGGCCTGATGCCGGATGGCGCCGTCATCATCGCGGCAATCACCAGTTGTACCAACACCAGTAACCCTCGCAACGTCATCGCCGCGGGACTACTCGCCAGAAACGCCAACGCCAAGGGGCTCACCCGTAAACCCTGGGTCAAGACATCGCTGGCACCGGGCTCGAAAGCAGTTCAGCTATATCTGGAAGAATCAAAGTTGCTGCCGGAGCTGGAACAACTCGGGTTCGGTATCGTCGGGTTTGCCTGTACGACGTGCAATGGCATGAGCGGCGCGCTGGATCCCAACATCCAGAAAGAGGTCATCGATCGTGACCTTTACGCCACCGCGGTCCTGTCAGGAAATCGAAATTTTGACGGTCGCATCCATCCCTACGCAAAACAGGCGTTTCTGGCCTCACCACCGCTGGTGGTCGCTTATGCCATCGCCGGTACGGTACGCTTTGACATTGAAAAAGATGTGCTGGGCCACGATGCGGACGGCAATCCGGTGACGCTGAAAGACATCTGGCCGAGCGATGAGGAAATCGACGCTATTGTCGAGGAAAGTGTCAAACCCGAACAATTCCGGGCGGTCTATGACCCGATGTTCATCTCCGTCAAGGACACCACCGATGCGGCCAGCCCGCTCTATAACTGGCGCCCGATGAGTACCTACATTCGTCGGCCGCCGTACTGGGAAGGCGCCCTCGCCAAACAGCGTACCCTCAAAGGACTACGTCCACTGGCCGTCCTGGGCGATAACATCACAACCGACCACCTGTCGCCTTCGAACGCGATTCTCGCCTCGAGTGCTGCAGGTGAATATCTCGCCAAGATGGGTCTGCCCGAAGAGGATTTTAATTCCTATGCCACCCATCGCGGCGATCACCTCACCGCACAACGGGCCACATTCGCCAATCCCAGACTGCGTAACGAGATGGCGGTTGTGGATGGCGAGATCAAAGAAGGTTCACTGGCTCGTATCGAGCCGGGCGGAGAAGTGGTTCGCATGTGGGAAGCGATCGAAACCTACATGGAACGCGAACAACCGTTGATCATCATTGCAGGCGCCGACTATGGTCAGGGCTCATCCCGTGACTGGGCCGCCAAAGGCGTTCGTCTTGCAGGTGTGGAAGCCATCGTCGCAGAAGGTTTCGAACGCATCCACCGGACCAACCTCGTTGGCATGGGTGTGCTGCCGCTGGAGTTCAAACCCGGCGACACCAGGGAAACCTACGATATCGACGGCACCGAGACTTTCGATGTCACAGGCAAGCCGGCACCACGGGCGGACCTGACCCTGGTTATTCATCGTCGCAGCGGCGAGACCGTGGAGGTGCCCGTCACTTGTCGGCTCGATACGGCCGACGAGGTTTCTGTCTACAACGCCGGCGGTGTCCTGCAGCGCTTTGCCCAGGATTTTCTGGAAGCAGAGGGAGTAGCCTGACAATGGCCGCGGTTCCACAGGTACGTATACCTGCCACCTACATCCGGGGTGGCACGAGCAAGGGTGTTTTTTTTCGTCTGGAAGATCTGCCAGAACGCGCACAGGTGCCCGGACCAGCCCGCGATAGCCTGCTGCTGCGCGTGATCGGCAGCCCTGATCCTTACGGCAAGCAGACCGATGGAATGGGCGGGGCAACCTCCAGCACCAGCAAGACAGTCATTCTGTCCAGGAGCGCTCAGCCGGACCACGATGTGGACTATCTGTTCGGCCAGGTCTCTATCGATGCCGCCTTTGTCGACTGGAGCGGCAACTGTGGAAACCTGTCGGCGTCGGTTGGCCCCTTTGCCATATTGTCAGGACTGGTTGACCCCTCAAAAATTCCGGAGAATGGAACGGCCGTGATCCGTATCTGGCAGGCGAATATTAAAAAAACCATCGTGGCCCACGTGCCAATCACCGATGGAGTGCCGCAGGAAACCGGCGATTTTGAGCTTGACGGCGTTACCTTCCCGGCTGCCGAGGTGCAGCTCGCGTTCATGGACCCCGCCGAAGAAGATGAAGGGGCTATGTTCCCGACAGGCAACGTGGTGGATGAACTGGAAGTACCGGAAGTCGGCACATTCAAGGTCACCCTGATCAATGCGGGTATCCCGACGATATTTCTCAATGCAGAAGATATCGGTTACAAGGGCACCGAATTGCAGGACGACATCAACAGCGATCCGGAGGCCCTCGCTCGATTCGAGACCATCCGTGCCCACGGCGCGATCAAGATGGGACTGATCAAGGATGTCAGTGAAGCCGTCACACGCCAGCACACACCGAAGGTCGCCTACGTCGCACCGCCTGCATCCTATCAGGCATCAAGCGGCAAGCAGATCGATGCAGCGGACATTGACCTGCTGGTGCGGGCGCTGTCGATGGGCAAGCTCCATCACGCGATGATGGGAACCGCAGCCGTGTCTATCGGAACTGCCGCCGTCATCCCGGGTACGCTGGTTAACCTCGCCGCCGGAGGCGGTGATCGGGACGCTGTCGTGTTCGGACATCCCTCCGGAACCCTGCGGGTCGGCGCCCAGGCAGAGCTCGATGGTAATGAATGGACGGTGAAACAGGTCACCATGAGCCGCAGCCAGCGAATCCTGATGGAGGGTTTTGTCCGAGTACCTGGAGATTCGTTCTGACGGACGCGTCCTGCCGCAAACGGATTCCAGTTTAATCCGCTGCAGCGGATCGTCGTTTGATCGTTGCCAGGTGATCCAGCACCTTGAGAATGTAGCGCCGGGTTTCAGGGTAGGGCGGCACACCCCGATATTTTTCGACGGCCCCGGCACCCGCGTTGTAGGCCGCAAGTGCCAGCCGCACATCACCGGCATATTGCCGAAGCAAACCGGCCAGGTGCCGGGTACCGGCATGGACGTTCTGACGTGGGTCATGGCGCTCGGTGACCGCGTACTGCTGCGCTGTGCCATCCATCAGTTGCATCAGGCCCGCTGCGCCCTTGCTCGATACCGCATTCGCATCGAACCCGGACTCGATCTGGATCACGGCTTCAACCAGATCCGGATCAATATTGTATCGGCGGCTTGCTACCCTGACGTGGCTCAGGATTTCAGCGCGCGAGCCAGGAGACAGGCGACGCTTTGCCAGTATATGTCCGGTGCCGTCGATCGTATCCCGCCGCGTCAGCAGCTCATAACCATCCGACTGTGCTAAAAAGGGCCGATCGCTGACTACCCGTTCACCATTCGGACCAACATAGACAAAAATCTCTGCGCCCGCGGAACAGGCGATTAGCGCAAAGAGCATTCCCATGACGGACCGATTGACCACAACAGCTCTGTTATTATTCGCGGGCCAACGATTTTAGTGTTTTTTCGACGAGATTCAAAAATAGGGGCTGCCTGAATGGATGTACTACCCGACCTGTGCGACGAATTCGGAGACCGCGTCCGCGTCGTCGCCCCCATGTTCCGCAATCTTGGCGGACGCCCCTGGTTTTTCGGCCCGATCACCACGATCAAGTGCTTTGAGGACAACTCCCTTGTCGCCAAAACGGTTGCGACCCCGGGGCAGGATCGTGTGCTGGTAGTAGACGGTGGTGGCTCGATGCGATGTGCGTTGCTGGGCGACAATCTGGCTGCGAAGGCGGCTGCCAATGGCTGGCAGGGCATCATCGTCAACGGCTGCATCCGGGACGTTGATACCATCGCGGGGATTGAAATCGGCGTCCAGGCCCTGGCTTCGCATCCAATGAAGAGCATCAAACGAGATGTCGGACTGGTTGATGAAACTGTGAACTTTGGCGGCGTCGACTTCGTCCCGGGTCAGTATGTCTACGCCGACAACAACGGCATCCTGGTGGCCGCCGAAGCCCTGCCTATATCCTGAGCCGTCTCAAGTTCGGATCGAGAATGCCGCCTTCCCAGGCAGCACTAAACATTCGTGTGAAACGGCTCGCTTCCGTCTGGTCGGAAAAGCTCGCATAGCCCTCGAACACTTCATGATCGTGACGGTAGATCAGGCCCAGGCCATCGACGATCACAAATTCCTGATTGAGCTGACGCAGTTCCGGATCGACAACCTTGATACCCATACTCGAGGGCAGCTTGCGGCTCAGTTCAAGCAACGCATGACCGTTTTTAACGATGCGGTGTGAGTCATAGATCAGAATTTCAACCCGGGTGTACTTGTTGCGACGTGCGAGAACCGAGCACACATCTCTGAGCTCATTATTGTCGAAGAGCTTGTGTTCCAGCACTGGCGACCATATCCGTATCGATGCGGAGGCCTGCCGACACATTTCAAGCACGATGTTGGCAAACTCAGGTTCCTTTCTCAGCAGGACAATGCGATCGTCCTCTCCCAGTCGGTAGACAAAGTCTCCTTCGTAATCGTCACCGGACGCTGCTGTTCTGGGACGATCAAATGGATCATCCATCTCCAGCAGTCGAATATACTCATGCCAGTTCTTATCAGCGGCTGTCCGCTCAGACATCGAGAAGCCTGCTGCTTCAAACAATGGGGCAAGTGCCACGGGTGCCAATGCCGAGACTTGCCTGAAGTCGAACCGACGCGCTTTGCCCACGGCCATCTCGAGCAACGCAAGGCCAATACCCTGATGCCGATGAGCATCACTCACTGCGAGGTGTGATATCACACCGTCAAGGCTCATTCTGATCACGCCGATCGTTTCCTGGTCAGGGGACTGAGCCTGCCAGTGCAATGCACCGGCGTCGAGATCGTCCTCTACCTGGTCAGGATCAAGACCCAGTTCCCGAACCAGCACCACCTCGCGAACCTTTCGGATAATCTTTCCCTGTTCCAACCAGGACACTTCCGCCACGTCAAATCCCTGCAGGGCAACATCGGGAACCTCACCCGTCGCCAGGACTCGTTGAACTTCATCCGAGAGTGGGGCCAGCGTTCGCGTCATCCGCTGATGGGCAATCCCGGCCTCGACGAATGTCTCACCATCAGGTTCAAACCCGCCGGCGCGATAGAAATCCAGCGCATGGGTCTGGGCATGCAGAAAGACTGTCCGAAAACCAAGCTGGCGCGCCTTTTCGCAGGCCTGGTCCAGCAACGCGGTGCCGACGCCACGACCGCGATACTCTTCAAGTACTGCCATTCGCCCAATCTGACCTTCAGGCAGCAGTCGAGCTGTGGCGACGGGCTTGCCTTCGGGATCAGTTGCCAGCCAGTGCCAGGCGTCCTCATCGCGGCCATCCCATTCATCTTCCCTTGACACCATCTGTTCGGCCACGAACACAATGCCACGGATACTGGAAAGCACCTGCCGGTCCTGACTCCAGGATGCCTCACGGATGTCGAATTGGCGAAGTTCGAGCCCGCGCGCCATGGTCAGCCTGAGGCGGGAAGTTCCGCCAGCAGCTTGAGCGTGAGCTTTTCAGCATCGCCAACGTACAGGGAAGGGGTCAGCTGACGAATCTGGTCCCGCGCGGACTCCGGTAATTCAAGATCGGCAATGATCGCCTCGATGCGGTCACGGGTCAGCGATTCACCCCTGGTCAGCGCCTTCAGTTTTTCATAGGGTTCTTCAACGCCATATTTCCGCATGACAGTCTGTATGGGCTCAGCCAGCACCTCCCAGCTTTCGTCCAGATCTGCTGCCAGCGCGGGCTCGTTGAGTTCCAGCTTGCCCAGTCCCTTGAGACAGGATTCATAGGCCACCATCGAATAGGCGAGACCGGTACCGAGATTGCGAAGCACCGTGGAATCCGTCAGGTCCCGCTGCCATCTTGAAATGGGCAGCTTTTCGGCCAGGTGACCAAGAAACGCGTTGGCAATCCCCAGGTTACCTTCCGAGTTCTCAAAATCGATCGGGTTAACCTTGTGTGGCATGGTTGAGGAACCGGTTTCGCCTTCTACCTTGCGCTGTTTGAAATAGGCGATGGAGATATAGGCCCAGATATCACGATCGAGATCGATCAGGATCGTGTTGAACCGGCTCACCGCATGAAACAATTCTGCGATGTAATCATGCGGTTCGATCTGGGTCGTATAGCCGTTCCACGACAGCCCCAACGACTCAACAAAGGCTTGACTCGCAGCAACCCAGTCAACGTCGGGGTAGGCTGAAAGGTGCGCGTTGAAGTTACCGACAGCCCCATTGATCTTGCCAAGTATCGAAACCGAACTGAACGCATCACGCTGGCGCTGCAATCGAATGGCGACGTTCGCGAGTTCCTTGCCCATGGTTGTGGGCGATGCGACCTGGCCGTGTGTCCGGGACAGCATCGGCACACCGGCCGTGTCGCGAGCGAGCCCGGCGATCACAGCAACGATCCGGTCCATCTGACTGAGTATGAGTTCGCGACCAGCGACAAGCATGAGGCCATGGGAAAGGTTGTTGATATCCTCGGAAGTGCATGCGAAGTGAACGAACTCAATCGCTGATACCAAATCGGGCAAGCCGCTTTCACCAAGGCGCTGCTTGATAAAGTATTCGACGGCTTTGACATCGTGATTGGTGCGCGCCTCAATTGACTTGATGGTTGTGGCATCTTCGGGACTGAAGCCTTCAACGATGCCGTCAAGGAATTCACTTGCAGGCCCGGACAATGCAGGAAGCTCCGGTATATCAGGATGTGCCGCGAGGAACTGGAACCAACGGACCTCCACCAGCACACGGTGATAGATCAGACCATATTCGCTGAATATAGGCGCCAGCTCAGCCACCTTGCCCCGATATCGTCCATCTATAGGGGAAATCGCAGTCAGTGAATTCAACTCCATGAGAACTCTCTTATCCGTTTAAATCAGGGTATCGACGGCGTTGCAAAGCTTGCCCCGCGCCAACAGGAAATGCCAGCGGTGCCCACCGACCTGACGCCAGAGTACCGCCGAACGCACTGCCGCCAGCAGCAATGCGCGAATACGGTGAATATTTTCGGGTACCTGTAGTTGGTTTCTGCTGCCAGTGACCCTGATCCGTGGCTCGATCACGCTGAGATGCCGTTCGTAGGCACCGGCCAGCTGTTCAATCACATCCAGCTGAGCCCGGTCTTCATGACTGCCATAGGCCGCTCTCTGCTCCCCGATCCGGGCTATTTCGGCACCCAGGTCACGGTAGGCACGGGGAATACGCTGCGCTTGCCGGTCCAGTTTGATGGTATCCAGCACATAGCGCAGTTCCTCGCCATGTTCCGTGACGCTGAACGCCACCAGCATCTCCCGAAGCCTGCGCAACCCGATCACAATACCATGGGTACCTTCGTAGACGCCCGAGATGGACGAAGGATCGGTGACGAAGATGCTGTTCAGTGACGCTTCCAGGCCGTCCTGGGGAATCATCCCGGTCCGCGCCACAAGGCTCACCAGATGGGTTGCCTGAACCAGCCCGGCCAGGGCCATGGCACGCCGTTGCCACTGCATCAACCAAGGTCTCCATCAGCGGTGACAGTGCCTGTGATAATGCCGCCGCCCAGGCAGTACTCGCCGTCATAAAAACAGGCCCACTGGCCCGGTGTGACCGCCCGCTGCGGTTGCTCAAAACATACAAAAACGCCGCCATCCCGTGTCGTGACCTCAGCTTGCTGATCCGGCTGCCGGTAACGAGTCTTGATCGATAGGCGGGCGGGGAGTTCGGGCCCCTTGCCATCAATCCATTCCACCCGATCACAGCTCAGCGCCGCGTACATCAATGCGGGGTGGTCATTACCCTGAGCGACGACGAGCGTATTGGTGGGTATATCCTTGCGTACTACATACCAGGGCGCGTCATCTGCCGCTCGAATGCCGCCAATCCCCAATCCCTGGCGCTGACCGATGGTATGGAACATCAGTCCCTGGTGGCGCCCGATTTCTTCGCCTTCCAGAGTGCAGATGGGGCCTTCAGCGCCGCTGACATACTGCTCCAGGAAATCGGCAAAGCGTCGCTCGCCAATAAAACAGATGCCCGTGGAGTCTTTTTTTGCGAAGGTCGGCAACCCGGCTAGTTTCGCAATCTCCCGCACCTGTTGTTTGTTCAGGTTACCCAGTGGAAAGAGACAATGGTCAAACTGCTTCGCCGTGACGGCCTGCAGGAAATAACTCTGGTCCTTGGCCGTATCCCGCGCTTTCATGAGACGAGGTAATTCGCCCTCGTAGTCCAGCCGCGCATAGTGACCGGTGGCAACCCAGTCCGCACCCAGCAACTCCGCATAACGGGCAAAGACGTTGAACTTGATTTCCCGGTTGCACAGTACATCGGGATTGGGTGTTCGTCCGGCGCGATATTCATCGAGGAACCGGGAAAACACATTGTCCCAGTATTCCGCGGCAAAGTTTGCCTGGTACAGCTCGATGCCAATGGTATCGCAGACAGTCTGGGCATCGGCCAGGTCCTGGACGGCCGTGCAGTATTCAGTGCCGTCATCTTCCTCCCAGTTCTTCATGAAGAGGCCGGACACACTGAACCCGGCCTGCTTCAGCAACCAGGCCGCGACAGACGAATCGACGCCACCCGACATACCGACGATGATGTGATCATCAGATTTCAGGTCCGCTGGCAGATCAAGGGAGTGCATGGAGGCCGCGAATTCTACTCGGGATGACGGACAAACGACAGTGGCAGGGGCCCGCGGGCCCGGTAGTCGTCAAAGGTCTGCTGCACCAGCGGACTACGGTGTCGCCGACTGCCGATTTCCTCAGGAGTCAACCAATGTACCGCCAGGATGTCGGGGTCCAGTGGCCTGTTGGTGGCCGTCACGAGACGGGCGGCGAACGCCAGACGATGGTAGGTCACGTCTTCGCGGGGAGAATAGTAGTAATAGACGCCCACGACACCCGTGAGCTCAACCTCGTTGCCCGTTTCTTCCAGTGTCTCTCGCAGGGCTGCCGCAAACAGCGTCTCACCGGGCTCAACATGTCCGGCCGGCTGATTGATCACGGGGGCGTTGAGCTGCTGATCCCGTTCTTCAACCAACAGGAATCGATTGTCATGGTGGACGACCGTAGCGACGGTCAGATGCGGCGGCCAGCTCATAGACCGATTATAATGGTGCGATGACCGAGAAACAGCTGACCCATTTAAACGCCCGGGGCGACGCCCACATGGTCGACGTGTCGGGAAAAGCCACAACCACGCGCGTTGCCGTCGCCGAATCGCGGGTCGCCATGACGGCCGAGACCCTCGCACTGATCGCTCAGGGTGGTCACAAAAAAGGAGACGTCTTTGCAGTAGCAAGAATTGCGGGAATTCAGGCCGCAAAACGCTGCGCCGAACTGATTCCCTTGTGTCATCCGCTGGCACTGAGTTCCATTGAGGTCACTTTCGATATCGATACGGCGGCTTCAAGAGTCCTGATTCGTGCGGAATGCAAGCTGGATGGCAAGACCGGCGTCGAAATGGAGGCTCTCACCGCTGCATCTGTTGCCGCACTGACTATCTATGACATGTGCAAGGCGGTGGACAAGGGCATGGTCATTGAATCAACGCGCCTGCTGTCGAAAACCGGCGGCAAATCGGGTGACTGGGTAGCGACATCATGATTACCTGTCTGTTCTTTGCCAGCGTCAAGGAGGAAGCGGGCACCGATCGCATCGAGCTGGACGCGGAAGGCATCAACGATGTGTCGAGTGTGATCGCCACGCTTGGCAGTCAGAGCACACAGTTTGCGGACGCCCTGGCCCGGGAAAACCTGCTGATCGCGGTCAACCAGACCATGGTCGATAGCCGCCAGGAAGTTGGCGACGGTGATGAAGTGGCTTTCTTTCCCCCCGTGACCGGAGGCTGACATGGAAGACGTGCGGGTTCAAACCGACGAGTTCGATGCGGGCGAAGAAATCCGGCGCTTGCGGTCAGTCTCGAGTGAAGTCGGTGGTATCTCTACATTTGTTGGCGTCGTCCGCGACATCAACGAAGATGACGAGGTGAGTGCGCTCTATCTGGAACACTATCCCGGCATGACGGAAAAACAGATTCGCACCATCATTGCTGAAGCAAGAACCCGTTGGGATGTACTCGGTGCAATCGTTATTCACCGGGTCGGACAGCTGTATCCGGCCGATCCGATCGTGTTCGTGGGCGTTGCCAGCCGACATCGCGGGGATGCCTTTGATGCCTGCGAATTCATCATCGATTACCTCAAGACCCGGGCAACCTTCTGGAAGAAGGAACAGACCCTGGACGGGGATCGGTGGCTGGAAACCCGCGCATCCGACGTCGAGGCCGCATCAGCCTGGGAATCCTAGCGCGCTAGCGCCGGGGGAGATGGACTCGTTCGACCCTGGACTCACCGGGCCCAAGCCCCTCGATGGTCCAGGAACCAATTGCCGAACGGTACAGTCGAAGTGTCGGGAAGCCGACAGCAGCGGTCATTCGTCGCACCTGCCGGTTGCGGCCTTCAACCAGTTGCATGGATAACCAGGAAGTGGGTATATCTCGCCGGGTCCTGATCGGTGGGATTCTGGGGGGCAACGCCGGGGCCTCGATGATTTCGACCCTTGCCTTGCGGGTCAGCCCATCTTTCAGCTCAACGCCCTGGCCCAGCCGATCGACATCGGCCTGGCCCATGACACCTTCAACCTGGACCAGGTAAGTCTTGGGCAATTTGTGCCGAGGTTCAGTGATCCGCGCCTGCAGCGCGCCGTCATCCGTCAGTATGACGAGTCCTTCTGAATCCTTGTCCAGCCGACCGGCCGGATAAAAACCCGGATGATCGATATAGTCCGCCAGCGTTTCGCTTTTATGTTCGTCCCCGGATTGGTTATTGCGAAACTGGCACAGCACGCCATAGGGTTTGTTGAACAGGATAATTTCGGCCATGCTAACCGCGCCAACAAATCAATTAAGGGGAGATTTAACCGTCCTGAGCGTCAGCAGCGTCCAGGTCGTCAAGCAGCGCAATGTTGATCGCGTGGCGTCCCTTTGGTCCTTCAAGGACTTCAAAGGAAACAGGCTGACCTGCCTTCAGGGTCTTGTAGCCTTCCATCTGGATAGAGGAGTAGTGTACGAAATGGTCCTCTCCGCCATCATCAGGCAGGATAAACCCATAGCCCTTGGCGTTGTTGAACCACTTGACGCGTCCGGTCGGCATCTCAAGCCCCAGATCTGTACAGCGAGAACTCCCTTGGGGGACTTTAGAGAGTCGTGTGCGGGTGCGTCAACAATTACCCTCGTCATAATATGGATTTTTGCTGAAAGTCCGGAATCACCGCTCTGACGCCGATTTGGCCGTCACTGTCCGGTGAAATAAAATGAGGCTTTCGACTCTTGAAACCAGGGACAACGACCCCGACATTGCTATATGAAGCTAATCCAGCCAGTGCGAAGTAATTCGCTGGACCCAGACCAGATGCTAGAGCAGGCGATTCGCCCCCGGGGCAGCGGCGACGACCGAGACGTCGATCAGGACCGCAGCGTCGGGGTGATTGAGGCACCGGTCGAGCCAAAGCTCAAGAAACCACCAATGTATAAGGTGATTCTGCTTAACGACGACTATACCCCCATGGAATTTGTCGTTCAGGTATTGCAGAAATTCTTTAGTATGGATCGAGAAAAGGCGACGCAGATCATGCTTGCCGTGCATACTACGGGTAAGGCGACCTGCGGAATCTTCACTCGGGATATTGCCGAGACAAAATCGGCACAGGTTAACCAGTATGCACAGGACAATCAGCATCCACTGGTGTCAGATGTTGAAGCGATCGAATAACAATAATTAAAGAGGAGAGGAAATCAAACGCTGTACCGGAACCAAACTAAGAGTAAAGTGAATCATCCGGCAGCATAAAGTTGTAAATCTCGGCACCAAGTGTCGATACAAATAGCAGGGAAATCTGAATGCTAAGCAGAGATCTGGAAGTTACGCTCAACCACGCTTTTAAGGATGCTCGTGCAAAACGTCACGAGTTGATGTCGGTTGAACACCTGCTCCTCGCACTGCTGGATAACTCCGTCGCAGCGGAAGTACTTCGCGCCTGCGGCGCCGACATCGACAAACTCAGAACCGAGCTGACAGAGTTTCTCGACGCAACCACACCGCTTATTCCCAAAAACGAAACCGACCGGGAAACGCAACCGACGCTGGGTTTCCAGCGCGTCCTGCAACGTGCGGTATTTCACGTACAAAGCAGCGGCAAGAAAGAAGTAACCGGGGCAAATGTACTGGTCGCCATTTTTAGCGAACAGGAATCACACGCCGTCTATGTCCTCAAGCAGCAGGACATCAATCGAATCGACGTCGTCAATTACATTGCTCATGGTACGCCCAAGGTCGCCAACGGACAGGAGTCCGAAGGTATCGGTAGTGTCGAAGAAGAGGGTGCTGAAAGCGAAGGCAGTCCCAGCCCGCTTGAGAGCTTCGCGACAAACCTCAATGAGCAAGCGAAAAAAGGGACGATCGATCCGCTGGTCGGTCGGGAAGAAGAAATCGAACGTGTCGTTCAGATCCTGTCACGCAGACGCAAGAACAATCCGCTTCTGGTGGGTGAATCCGGTGTCGGTAAAACAGCCATCGCCGAGGGGCTCGCCAAGAAGATTGTCGACGGCGAGGTCCCGGAAATTATTGCAGGCAGTACCGTTTACGCCCTCGATATGGGGGCACTGCTTGCCGGTACCAAATATCGCGGTGACTTCGAGAAACGTCTCAAGAACCTGTTGGCTGAGCTGACCAAAACAGACAATCAGATTCTCTTCATCGATGAGATTCATACGATTATCGGCGCCGGTGCCGCATCGGGCGGGGTCATGGATGCGTCCAACTTGCTGAAACCACTGCTGGCTTCAGGTGAAATCCGCTGCATGGGCTCAACAACCTATCAGGAGTATCGCGGAATCTTTGACAAGGACCGGGCACTCTCGCGCCGTTTTCAAAAAATCGATATCACCGAACCAAGTATCGAAGATACCTACCGAATTCTTCGAGGACTGAAGACGCGATTCGAGGAACACCATCAGCTGAAATATACTGATCGCGCCCTGCGCGCCGCTTCTGAACTGGCCAGCAAGTACATCAACGATCGCTTCATGCCTGACAAGGCGATTGACGTCATCGACGAGGTCGGCGCCTACCAACAGCTGCAACCGCCTTCAAAGCGAAAAAAACAGATCAGCGTCAGCGATGTCGAAAAAATGGTCGCCAAGATCGCCCGCATTCCGCCAAGCAGTGTATCCGCTTCGGACAAGGAAGCGCTCCGTGATCTGGACAAGAACCTCAAGATGGTGATCTTCGGCCAGGACGAAGCAATCGACACCATGTCCAGCGCCATCAAATTGTCCCGTGCGGGCCTGAAGGAAGGTGAAAAGCCGATCGGTTCATTCCTGTTTGCCGGGCCCACGGGGGTCGGTAAGACAGAGGTTTGTCGCCAGCTCGCTCGCATCATGGGTGTCGAGATGGTCCGCTTCGACATGTCCGAATATATGGAACGTCACACCGTCTCCAGATTGATTGGTGCACCCCCCGGGTACGTTGGATACGACCAGGGTGGATTGCTGACCGAAGAGATCACCAAGCATCCCCATTGCGTGCTGTTGCTGGACGAGATCGAGAAGGCGCACCCTGACGTGTTCAACCTGCTGCTGCAGATCATGGACCACGGTACGCTGACCGACAACAACGGCCGGGCCGCCGATTTCCGCAATGTGGTTCTCATCATGACCACCAATGCGGGTGCCCAGGAGATGAGCCGATCATCGATCGGTTTCCAACACCAGGATCACTCTTCGGACGGGATGGAACAGCTGAAGAAGATGTTCACGCCAGAGTTCCGCAATCGCCTCGATGCCATCGTCCAGTTCAATTCGCTCGACGAGGAAGTGATCAAGACCGTGGTCGATAAATTCCTGGTGGAAGTGCAGGTGCAGCTGGATAGCAAGAAGGTCACCGTCCACGTGGATGAAGCCGCGCGAGACTGGCTGGTAACGCATGGCTACGACAAGAAAATGGGCGCAAGGCCAATGCAGCGACTGATCCAGACACGGATCAAGAAGCCACTGGCCGAAGATATCCTGTTCGGCAAGTTGTCCAATAATGGTGGCATCGTCAATGTCACCGTCGAGGACGACGACCTGCATCTCGAGATCGAGGAGCCGTCCGAGGCACCTGCCTAACAGCAGGCCGGTTGTTCGGGAAAGCGGAGTTTACAAGCAAGTAAATGAGCATTTCACGGGCAGCCGACAACGCAGCATCGGGCCATCCCCAAGGCTAAGAGATCATTCGCGGAAGGTAATACGTCCCTTACTCAAATCATACGGCGTCACTTCCACCTTGACCTTGTCGCCGGTGAGAATCTTGATGTAGTTCTTGCGCATTTTCCCCGAGATATGCGCCGTAATAACGTGGCCGTTCTCCAGTTCAACCCGAAACATTGTGTTGGGCAGCGTATCAACCACCGTACCACTGAGTTGTATCGCTTCTTCCTTTGCCATCCAGCTACCTGATTAATGCACGCAGTGCCTGAGAAGCGGAGCATTTTGCCCTAACCACTCCCGCTTGGCAAAACAGATCAGGGTTCAGCCTCAATCCAGCGATTGTTCACAAACATCTCGATGGGGCGATAGTCCATCTTGTAGTTCATCTTCTGGCACTGTTTGATCCAGTAACCGAGATAAACGTGGGACAGCTTCTGCCGGGCCGCCCGGTCCACCAGCCACAGTATGGCAAAGACGCCCAGACTGCGCCGGGCAAGCGCGGGATCGAAAAACGTGTAGATCGCCGACAGACCATGATCCAGCTCGTCAATCACCGCGACGGCAACCAGCCTGGAGCCCGCACGAAACTCGACAAAACAGGCTTCCGGTCTTCCCTCTACCAGAAACGATTCAAATTGTTCCCGGCTGGCAGGATACATGTCGCCGTTACGATGACGGTCATCGATGTAACGATCATAGAGAGAGAACAGTTCGTCGGTCAGCTGCGGCGGTGAAAGGGTGACGGTCAGATCCTGGTTGCGTCGCCAGACTCGACGTTGGCTGCGGGACATGACGAAACGGTCGGCCTGGACCCTCACTGGAATACAGGCGGAGCAAGATTGGCAGTAGGGACGGTAGATATGCGTACCGCTGCGCCGGAAACCAACAGCAGACAGCGAGGAATACAAACGCTTGTCAATGTTCGCGAGCGGGTCAGCGAATAATGTGATGGCTTCGCGGCCTTCCAGGTAGCTGCAATCGTGCGCCGGTGTCGCGAAAAACCGCAGCTCCGATAAGGATGTCATCAGGGCCCTCCCGGCCAGACCACGTCGCTACGTTACCATGGTCCCAGGTCGACAAACATCTGGTCCCACTGAAACGGATCAACTGATGGCGCTGCCAGTTGCTGCACCAGGGCGACAAAATCCTGCCTGGGAATGGTTGCCGCACCCATGGAAAGCAGGTGATCGGTTTCCACCTGGCAATCGATCACGCTCCCCCCCTGTGCCGCCATGGCCCGGCAGAGCCACGCCAGTGCCACCTTGGAAGCATCTGGTACCTGGTGAAACATCGATTCACCGTAGAACATCCGGCCAATCGAAACACCATAGAGCCCACCGACCAGCTCATCCGACAAATAGGCTTCGACCGAATGCGCATAGCCCTGTCGGTGCAGCTCGATATAGGCATCTCGCATCGGTGGCGTTATCCAGGTACCTCTCTCAGTGGCCCGGGGACCACTGCAGGCATCGATCACTGCGGCAAAGTCCTTGTCCGCGCAAACCTGGAAATCGCCACGTCGAAGGCGACGCCTCAGACTGCGGCTGGGCTCGAAAGTTTCCGTAAACAGTACGCAACGGGGATCAGGTGACCACCAGAGCAGGGGCTGCCCATCCTCATACCAGGGGAAGATCCCCCGTCGGTACGCGTTGAGCAGTCGTCTGGCAGACAGATCGCCGCCGGCCGCCAACAGGCCGTTCGGCTCGGTCAGTGCCTCCTCAACGGAAGGAAAGGTGTCGGAGGCCGGGTCGAGCCAGACAATTTGGCTCATCCGTCAGCGCCCTCAGCCGGCAACATCCTCAAGGTACTTTTCAGCATCCAGCGCTGCCATACAGCCAAATCCCGCCGAGGTAATTGCCTGCCTGTATACACGATCCGCCACATCGCCGGCGGCAAAGACGCCAGGAACACTGGTGGCAGTTACATTGCCATCAAGGCCCGACTGAATCTGGATGTATCCATCCTCCATGTCCAGCTGGCCGGAGAATATCTTCGTATTGGGGTCATGACCGATAGCGATAAAGACACCATGCAAGTCGATATCCAGCGTTTCGTCTGAATCGACCCGCCGGATTCGCATACCGGTCACGCCGGATTCATCGCCAATGACTTCATCCAGCACACTGTTCCATTCAACACGGATATTTTCCCTCGCGAGCACACGGTCCTGCATGATCTTCTCGCCTCGAAAGCGATCGCGACGGTGTACCAGAACGACCTCGCTGGCGATGTTGGACAAATAGAGCGCTTCCTCAAGGGCGGTGTTACCGCCGCCGATGACAGCAACCCGCTGTTTGCGATAGAAGAAACCGTCGCAGGTTGCACAGGCACTGACGCCCTTGCCTTTGAACGCCTCTTCCGATGGCAATCCCAGGTAACGGGCTGAAGCACCGGTGGCCACGATCAGTGCATCGCAGGTGTAGATCGCATTGTCACCATGCAATCGGAAAGGCCTGACGTCGAGTTCGGCCTGATTGATGTGGTCATTAACGATCTGGGTCTCAAACCGTTCCGCATGGCGTTGCATTCGCGCCATCAGCTCCGGCCCCTGAAGGCCTTCCACGTCACCAGGCCAGTTATCGACATCGGTGGTGGTCGTCAATTGCCCGCCGACCTCGACGCCGGTAATGACGACCGGGTCAAGGTTGGCTCGGGCCGCGTAGACGGCAGCCGAGAATCCTGCCGGACCAGACCCCAGTATGATTAGACGATGATGAAATGGGTCCATGATTTACCTGTTCGTAATGGGCAACAAGACCATCTGAATATCTCGAAAGAGATTCAAAAATGTCTCTTAACTATTTGATTAGTTGACAATTTTATTCTTGACTTCAATGAAGTCGAGGCCCTGACGGTGACGTTCGATGATTTGCCACAGCGTTCGACCCTGAGTGTCTTTCGCGTCAACATCGCGACCAGCGTCAACAAAGTAAATTAGAAACCGTTCGAAGTCGTCCGGGCGCATCCCACGGTACGCCTTCAACAACACGTGAAAGTCAGCGGACTGCGAACCCGAAGGTTCCAGTGCGAGAAAACTCTTGACGCGATCATCGTCCCATACTTCATCGGTTACGGAGGGTTGCGCCGGTCCTGCCATGTTACTGCCTGCCTCAAAAAGTGGGGAATCATACCCCAGAGGGCCGTCAGCCGGTAGAGACGAGGATAAAACGATTTATAAAATCGAGTTATCACTATATGATGTAAGAGTTTGATTCGTAACGAAATTGAGAGGGTCATTGCGTGGCATCCGTGAAGGCAAAGGCCAAGGATAGCGACCAGATATCCGAACACCTGATGCCCCGTCTGCGGGAAGGTGGACTCATCGCCATCGTGGCACTGTGTCTTTACCTTTCACTCGCGCTCCTCAGCTTTGACGCCACCGATCCAGGCTGGAGTTTCACCGGGCAGGATGATGAGGTCAGCAACCTGGTGGGAGCCAGCGGTGCCTGGATCGCCGATGTGCTGCTGTTTCTGTTTGGCCATCTCGCTTTGCTATTCCCCGTTATGCTGGCCTGGCAGGCGGTGCAGATGTTCAGGGATCGGCAACGACCACATCCTTTCAGCTGGCCCATCCTCGGTTTCCGGGTCTGCGGCTGCATCCTGACGGTCGCCGCGGGCTGCGGCCTCGCAGCGATGCATTTCTATGCTTCCGGACTCGGTTTGCGAGAGGGCAGCGGCGGGGTCATCGGGCACCAGCTGGTCGACCTGCTGGTACCCAGCTTCAGCTATGTGGGGTCCACGCTGATTTTGCTGGCAGTATTCCTGTTCGGGCTGACCGCATTCACTGGCATGTCCTGGCTTGGCCTGATGGATATAACGGGCAAATACGCACTGCGCGGTACTGACTGGAGCTATCAGCGATGGCTCCGATTCCGACAATGGCGCGACGAACGCGAGGAAGTGAAACAAACCACCGAACAGCGTCGGGTGGCACTGGAGGCACAGGTAGAGCGCAACCTGTCCAGACCGACCGTCAAGATTGAGGCGGCACTGCCGACGGAAAAAAAGCAGGTCAGCGAAAGGGTGGAGCGAGAACGCCAGGGATCGTTGTTCAAGGTTTCTGCCACCGAAGGACTGCCTGCGCTCCACCTGCTGGATGCCACGGACCCGAACCGCGACACGGGGTATTCGTCCGATGACCTGGAAGCCATGTCGCGGCTGCTGGAACTCAAACTCAAGGACTACAACGTCGATGCAGAAGTAACGGCCGTCTACCCGGGCCCGGTCATCACCCGCTTTGAAGTACAGCCGGCACCGGGCGTGAAAGTCTCTCGTATCTCAGGACTGGTGAAAGACCTGGCGCGTTCGCTGGCGGTCATCAGCGTCCGCGTGGTGGAAGTGATTCCCGGCAAGTCCGTGATTGGTATCGAGATACCCAATGTCGATCGTGAGATGGTGCGGCTGAGTGAAGTCCTGCAATCTCGCGCCTATGACAATTCCCACTCGCCGGTCAGCCTGGCACTGGGTCACGATATCTCCGGCGAGCCGGTGGTGGTCGATTTGCAGAAGATGCCACACCTGCTGGTTGCCGGTACGACCGGTTCCGGTAAATCGGTCGGCATCAACGCCATGATCCTGTCAATGTTGTTCAAGGCATCGCCGGAGGAAGTGCGCCTCATCATGGTCGATCCCAAGATGCTGGAACTTGCCGTGTATGAAGGGATCCCGCATCTGCTCACCCCCGTGGTCACAGACATGAAAGATGCTGCCAACGCACTGAGATGGTGTGTGGCCGAGATGGAACGTCGTTACCGCCTGATGGCTGCGCTGGGCGTCCGCAATCTGAGTGGCTTTAACCGCAAGGTACGAGAGGCCATCAAGTCAGGTGAACCGCTCGCTGACCCGCTCTGGCAACCATCGCCGCTCGAAGATGAAGACGACCAGGAACCGTCAACGCTTGAAGCGCTGCCGGTGATCGTCGTGGTGATCGATGAATTCGCTGACATGATGATGGTGGTTGGCAAGAAGGTCGAGGAATTGATTGCGCGAATCGCGCAAAAGGCCCGGGCTGCGGGGATTCACCTGGTACTGGCAACACAGCGCCCGTCAGTTGATGTGATTACCGGGTTGATCAAGGCCAATATACCGACCCGGATCGCGTTTCAGGTGTCATCCAAGGTCGACTCCCGAACGATTCTGGACCAGGGTGGTGCGGAACAACTGCTCGGCCACGGTGACATGCTGTATCTGCCGGCGGGTTCTCCCGTGCCCATTCGAGTCCACGGCGCGTTCGTTGACGATGATGAAGTGCATCGAGTGGTTGATAGCTGGAAGGAACTGGGCGAACCGAATTACCTGGACGGTATTCTTGACTCCCGCAGCGACTCGGAACTCTTCCCGGGTATCGCCGCCAAGGGTGGTGATGAGGAAGACGGTGACGAACAAGACCCACTCTATGACGAAGCCGTTGCCTTCGTGACCGAGAGCGGTCGAGCATCCATATCTTCCGTACAGCGAAAGCTGCGGATCGGCTATAACCGCGCTGCACGGATGATCGAATCGATGGAGCAGGCAGGCGTTGTCAGCCCAATGAATTCTAACGGTTCTCGTGAGGTGCTGGCCCATGCGCCGCCGGAGTAACGCAGCGCAGATATTGCTCCTCTGGCTGTGTGGGACCGCGCCGGTACAGGCTCTCGATGCTGCTTCAGAACTGAAAGCGCATCTGTCAGAACTTGACTCTATCAGCAGCCAGTTCGAGCAGGTCACCATCGGCAGGAACAATCGCGTGGTTCAGCACAGTACCGGCTCGCTCTGGGTCGACCGAAACAACCGATTTCGTATCGAAACCGCCGCACCCTTTCCTCAGGTCCTGGTTTCGAACGGCAAGGACTTCTGGAGCTACGATGAGGATCTTGCGCAGGTCGTTGTCCGGGAGCTGAATCAGTCAGCGGCCGAGGTCCCCATCCTGCTGTTGGGAGGTCGGGCAGACGAGATCATCGAAGCCTATGAGGTGAATCGGTTTGCCGATGACGACCAGGTCGAGTTCGTGCTGACGCCGCTCAATCCGGCGCGTCTGTTCGAAACTTTCGCCATCACCTTCAAGCGCGGCCTGCCCACGGCAATTTCCATCACCGACGGTCTGGGACAGCGAACACATATCAACCTGTCCAATACAAGGACGAATCAGAATCTTGCGGACGATCATTTCACCCTGGCAATTCCCGAGGGGGCCGATGTGATTGACGATCGGATCACCTTATCCACAGCGGACGGAGAGAGCACTTCCTGATGTCGTTGTTCGACACAGCGTCCTCCTTCGAACCGCTTGCGGCAAGAATGCGGCCTCGATCTGTCGCCGAGGTCTGTGGACAACAGCATCTGCTTGGTGAAGGTAAGCCTCTACGCCAGGCTATTGAAACATCGAGCCTGCACTCGATGATTTTCTGGGGTCCTCCGGGTGTCGGGAAAACCACCATTGCCCGCATGATTGCGGAGACCTGCGATGTTCATTTTCAGGCGATTTCCGCGGTGCTGGCCGGCGTCAAGGATATCCGAGAGGCCATCGCGGCGGCGAAGCAGGCACAACAGATGAGCGGCAGGAAGACCCTCTTGTTCGTCGATGAAGTACACCGGTTCAACAAGGGGCAGCAGGATGCCTTTCTCCCTCACGTCGAGGATGGCACCGTGATCTTTGTTGGCGCAACAACCGAAAACCCGTCGTTTGAATTAAATAATGCGCTGCTGTCCCGGGCCCGGGTCTATCGCCTGCAGCCGTTGACGTCCGATGACCTGCTTGCCGTGCTGAACCGGGCCCTGACGGACCGGGACCGCGGCCTCGGCAATCGCGGCGTAACCGCAACGCCAGACATGCTTTGTCGACTCGCCCAGTGTGCCGATGGTGACGCCCGTCGCGCCCTGAACCTGCTGGAAATCGCCAGCGATCTTGCCAATGACGGCGAAATCACCCAGGCAATACTGGAACAGGTGTTGGGAAATGAATATCGACGTTTCGACAAAGGCGGCGATCTCTTCTACGAGCAGATATCAGCCCTGCACAAGGCGGTAAGGGGCTCTTCCCCGGATGCTGCCCTGTACTGGTTCGCTCGCATGATCGACGGTGGCTGCGATCCGCTATACATTGCCCGTCGGGTTGTGCGGATGGCGTCCGAGGATATCGGCAATGCAGACCCACGTGGGCTTCAGCTTGCGTTGAACGCCTGGGATGTGCAGGAACGGCTCGGCAGCCCGGAAGGGGAACTGGCCATTGCCCAGGCGATTATCTTCCTCGCGGCGGCAGCGAAGAGCAACGCGGTCTACACCGCCTACGGCCGCGCGATGGCGGACGCCCAACAGCAATCATCGCTGGACGTTCCGATGCATATTCGAAACGCACCCACCACCATGATGAAAGAGATGGGCTACGGGGAGGACTATCAGTATGCCCACACCCATGAGGATGCCTTTGTGCCGGGGGAGAGCTACTTCCCGCAAGCACTGTCGAGGGCCCGTTACTACGAGCCGGTTGATCGCGGACTGGAAAGTCAGATCAAACAGAAACTGGACCGGTTACACGAACTGAATCGAACATCAGACTTTCAACGGTACCCGCCGGATCATGATTGAACTGCTTGCTATCGCGATCGGTGGCGCATTGGGTGCGCTGACGCGGCATGGTGTTACCATTGCCAGCACTACCGCCTTCGGCACCGGTTTTCCCTATGGCACCCTGATCGCCAATGTGGCCGGTTCATTGCTGATCGGCGTTGCGTTTGTATGGCTGGTCGAACGGCATCAGCTTTCGCCCGTCATTCGATCTGCCGTGATCGTGGGTTTTCTCGGCGCATTCACTACCTTTTCCACCTATTCACTGCAGGCATTCGCGCTGCTTGAAGATGGCCGGCTCGCGGCGGCAACCAGTTACGTACTGGGCAGCGTGATCCTCTGTCTGGCGGCCACCGCGGCAGGCATTGCACTTGCTCGACTGCTCCCCTAGCGCGCATATTGCACCAAATCATATGTACTGGTGGTCGTCTGGGTCAGGCAATTCAGGGAGATGTATGAATGCTAGGAAATCACACTTTGTTACCCACCAGCATTTACCTAAATCTCGCTCGTTCTTTTTCCTCGTGAGCTGCCGTGCTCGCTGCGCCCTGTTCTCGACAGAGCTACGCTCACGAGCCAGCTCAGGAGAAAAACGTCCTTCGCGATTTTTCAGGCATTTGGTGCAATATGCGCGCTAGATCGGTTTTTTCGCGATGCCGGGCTTCTGTTAACATGGCCGCCTTCTTGCCACTGACCTGATATTCAATGCTTGACCCCAGACTGATCAGAACCGACCTCGACGGCATTGCCGAGCGACTCAAGATCAAGGATTTCGATCTCGACGTGACGGCGATCTCGCGGCTGGAAGAGGCGCGCAAGGAACTCCAGGTCAAAACCGAATCGCTCCAGGCCGAACGCAACAGCAAGTCCAAATCCATCGGTCAGGCCAAGGCAAAGGGTGAGGATATCCAGCCGTTGCTTGACGACGTTGCCCACCTGGGCGACGCGCTGGATGCGGCGAAGGGAGAGTTTGATGGCATCCAGGCGCAGCTCGATGCCATGCTGCTGGCGATTCCCAACCTGCCACACGAAACGGTGCCGGTGGGGAAATCCGACGAAGACAACATCGAACGGCGGACCTGGGGCGATCCCACGACGTTTGCTTTCGAGCCAAAGGATCATGTTGATCTGGGTGCCGACACCGGTCTGCTCGACCTGGATACCGCGGCGAAAATATCAGGATCACGATTCAGTCTGCTGCGAGGTCCGCTCGCGCGACTGCATCGGGCGTTGACCCAGTTCATGCTGGATGTGCATATCAGCGAACACGGCTACGAAGAAATTTACGTGCCATATATCGTCAACGCTGACTCGTTGACCGGCACCGGCCAGCTGCCGAAATTTGAAGAAGACCTGTTCAAGCTGGTGGACGATCGTAACCTCTACCTCATACCCACGGCGGAAGTGCCGGTCACGAACTACGCCAGGAATGAGATTATCGAGCCCGGCCAGTTGCCACTCCGCTTTGTCTGTCATACCCCTTGTTTCCGCAGCGAGGCGGGCAGCTACGGCAAGGACACTCGCGGCATGATTCGCCAACACCAGTTTGAGAAGGTCGAACTGGTTCATCTGGTGAGGCCGGAAGATTCCTGGGCAGCACACGAAGCCCTCACGGGTCACGCAGAGGCCATCCTGCAGAAACTGGGGCTGCCATACCGGGTGGTAGAACTTTGCGGTGGCGATCTGGGTTTCGCCTCGGCGAGAACCTATGATCTGGAGGTCTGGCTGCCGGGGCAGGGCCAGTATCGGGAAATTTCATCCTGCAGTAACTTTCTGGATTTTCAGGCAAGGCGAATGCAGGCCCGCTGGCGCAATCCAGACACCGGCAAACCGGAGTTGCTGCATACATTAAACGGCTCGGGACTCGCTGTGGGAAGAACACTGGTCGCAGTGATGGAAAACTACCAGCAAGAAGACGGATCCATTGCCATTCCCCAGTCACTGCATCCATACATGAACGGACTCACCGAGATTCGGCTGGCCTGACCGATGGACTATTTTCCCCTGTACTTCGATCTACGGGGGCAGCCATGCCTGCTGGTGGGTGGCGGTGAGATCGCCTACCGCAAGGCCGAGCTGCTGTTACGTGCCGGAGCCGAACTCAAAGTTGTAGCGCCGGTCATCAGCTCACGCCTACGCTCGCTACTGGTTTCCCACACCCACGAAATCATCGAGCGAGCGTTTGAACCACACGATCTGGAGAACGTCATCCTGGTGGTCAGTGCCACCGATGTACGGGAAGTGAACGAGCAGGTCTCGATTGCCGCAAAGGCGAGACAATTGCCTGTCAACGTGGTCGATTCACCCGACCTCTGCAGCTTTATCTTTCCTGCGGTTATTGATCGATCGCCCGTCATCGCCGCCGTGTCCACGGGCGGCCGGTCACCGGTACTGACCAGATGGCTGAGGGAACTCCTGGAAAGCCTGATAGGCGACGGCTACGCCGTCCTCGGGCGTTTTCTCGGCGAACGTCGCAACGATATGAAGCAAACCTGGCCTGATGTGCAAGAGCGCCGAAGAATCACCGAAGCCTTCATGCAGTCGCCAGGCTTTGGACTCGCCATGCAGGGCGACTACCAGGCGGCAGAGAAATATCTCGGCCAGCATCCTGACGATTTGATGCAGGGTGAAGTTTATGTGGTCGGCGCGGGTCCCGGCGATCCGGATCTACTGACCTTGAAAGCGCTGCAACTGATGCAGCGAGCTGATGTTGTCCTTTATGACAGCCTGGTATCGGACGCGGTACTTGATCGCGTGCGCCGCGACGCGCGACGTGAATATGTCGGCAAACGGGGTGGCGACACATCGACATCACAGACCTCGATCAATGATCTGCTGGTGCAATACGCTCGCCAGGGCGAGCGAGTACTGAGGTTAAAAGGCGGCGATCCCTTTGTCTTCGGTCGCGGCGGCGAGGAGATCGAAACACTGGTCGACGAGGGCATTCCTTTTCAGGTGGTGCCCGGCATTACCGCCGCCACTGGATGTGCCGCCTATGCGGGTATTCCACTCACACACCGCGACTACTCGCAGTCGGTTAGATTTGTCACCGGTCATCCCAAAGATGGCGAGGTCCGCCTTGAATGGCAGGAATTCGCGCACGCCAACCAGACTATCGTGTTCTATATGGGGCTGGGTGGGTTGGAGCGGATTACCTGCAACCTGATCGAGCATGGTAGAGCACCGCAGACGCCGGTTGCCATCATCGCCAAGGGTACGCTTCCCGAACAGCAGATCGTTGTGGGCAACCTTGAGGATATCGTTAGTAAGGTTCGAGCAAAGCAGCTCGCCCGTCCCACATTGATTATCGTTGGCGAAGTTGTCAGCCTTTACGATCGGCTCAGCCGGCAATCCACCTAGCGCGGAAATTTGCCTGAAAAATCGCGAAGAACTTTTTTCTCCCTGAATTGCCCGGCGCAGACAACCAGTACAAATGATTTGATGCAATATACGCGCTAGTCGCAGTTGGTCGGTTTTGGCAGCCCCGCGATCTTGTTAACCATCCTGGCGGGTCGGCCGCTGAACAATTGCATCAGATAAATACTGGATGCCCGGTCCGCGCCAAATTCATCACGCATCAGTTTGACCAGCACACGAGCCGGTGGCGACAGCTGAAAATCGTCATAGTACCGACGGGCCAGACGAATCACGCGCCAGTGCTGGTCCGTGAGCTCGATTGAGTCTGCCTCAGCGATGCCCGCAGCCACGGTCTCGTTCCAGTCCTCCAGACGAACCAGGAAACCTTCATCGTCGCGGTCAACCAGCAGTTCCGTCATGACCAATTCTTCACCTTGTCATAGGTGACGCAAAGATCCACGAACTCGGCGTAGTCGATGAGTGTGACCTCTTGTTGGAGCCGGCCCGCAATACCCCGCGCCTCGGCATCTGCTTTCAGGATAAAGATGTCCGCGCTGAGGTCTTCAATGCCGGAACGTACCCCGATCAATGCAGCATAGACGCCATCTTCAAGTAACAGCAGGCCGTCTTGTTCGGTTAAAAACTCGAGACAGGTTCGGAGCGCACTATGGCGGTCAGGCGACTGGTTGACAGTATGCAAAATGGCCATCTAAAAGCTCAAAATGACATCGTGGTCAGCCATGAGCTGACTGATACCAGCCCGGTCAAGCGCAGTGACTGGTACCACCAGGTCGTCAGTCGTCAATCCCCTGGATACCAGATGATCGGCGCTGCAATACAGGTCTTCAACGCCATAGTCGGGGAGGGCGCCATAGGAAACTGAGTAGTTCTTGGTTCCCGAGTCCGACGTGTCCTGAGCTTTAAGCAGCTGAAACACCCCATCCTCCAGCAGCAATAGTGAGCAGGTCGCAAAGGCGCTGCCGGCGAGCAACGCATCTAACCCTTCCTGGCCGTTAACCGAACCATGCGGCGCCCGGGATTGAACGAAGAGTAGTCGTTTCATATCAGGCACCAAAGGTCACCAGGCGATCGGCATTCAGGGCTGCATCAATCAGCTGACCGAGGCCAGAGATCTGGAATCCTCCGGCAAGATTGGATGCAGACTTCTGGTATCGCCTGGCCTCATCGACATCCAGCACACCGCGTCGCAGTGACGAGGCAACGCAGATCACGAGATCAACTCCTTGCTCACTCAACGCCTGCCATTCGGCCGCGATGTCCGGTTCATCCTGGGGTGGGGCCAGCAACGACGAGCCGTTGTAGACGCCGTCATGATAGAAGAACACCCGGTACAGCTCGTGGCCACGTTCACGTGCCGCACCGGCAAACCGCAGCGCAGACTGGGCTGCCGCACTGGAGTAGGGTGCACCGTGAACCACTATTGCAAACTTCATGAACTGACCCGGAAATGAAAAGGCCCCGGCATGATACCCATGCCGGGGCCCTGACCCAAATCTTCGCGATCAGTCTTCGCCGAAGAATCCAAGCAGCATCAACAGATTGACGAACAGGTTATAGATGCTGAGATAGAGTGACACCGTCGCCATGATGTAATTGGTTTCACCGCCATGAATAATCTGACTGGTGTCATAGAGAATCAATCCCGACATCAGAATCACAATGGCCGCAGACAGTGCCAGGTGAAGGCCCGACACATAGAAACCAAAAAACGAGCCAACGAACATCAGCAGCATCGCGCCAATTACGACCCACATGCCGGTCATCAGGAATCCACTCATAAAAGAGAAGTCCTTCTGGGTCATCAGCGTATAACCGGACAGCGACAGGAAAATCATACCGGTCAGGCCAGCTGCGGTGACCACCGTCTGGGTACCCCCGGCCATGCCGAGATAAAGGTTGATCACGGGTCCCAGCGAGAATCCAAGGATGCCGGTAAACGCAAACACCAGGGCGATTCCCCAGACGCTGTTGCGAAGCTTACTGATCGCGAACAACAGGCCAAATGCCACCAGCAGCGGCAGGAAACCCATGTACTGGACGTCGAGCGCCATCGCCACACCGGCCATGGCCGCACTGAATAACAGAGTCATCGACAGCAACATGTACGTGTTACGTAGTACCTTGTGCGTCGCAATCGAGCCCTGCTGCGCAAAGCGTTCCGTTGCGAACTGTGCATCTGCCATTGAAATACCTCCTAGGTTGGCTATACCCGAAATTGTACGTTTGACGTCACCCAACGCAAGGTCTTTTATAACTTTTTAGACTTACAAACGTTATGGCTAATCGCCGGTAACTCTATGGATTCGACAACACAACACAAGAAAAGATTCCCTGTCCCGCTTCAAAATACTGTCGATCCCGGTGGTAAATCTGGTGGCCTCTGGTTACCGTTTCAAGTCTGTCTGTGACAGAGAGAATATGATGAGAACCCTTGCCTGCCTGCTGCTGATGCTGCCCCTGTCGGCGACGCCGCAAACAGACCTGCAGATTCGCGCGGCAGAGATCGTTGGCTGGGGGGTCTTTGAGGCCAAGAACAGTTCCCGCAACAAAGGGTTCCGCCGCAACGCACCGCCGGCAGACACCGTCAAGGGAGTACGCTTTCTGGAGTTTACCAATGAAATTCCTCCGCAACTGGGAACCGGGTTTGGTTTTCAGTATGTAATCAACAGTTCGCCCCGAGGCGGCCGAATTGAAGTCAAAAACGTGATTCGATTTCCGGGAGAAGGTCTCAAGGCACCCGGCGGAAGAGTCTATAAAGAGTCGAGTGAAAATCGCCGAATTACCATCGGTCAACGCGACTTTTACGGCTATGCTTTCGATGAGCCGTGGGAGATTGTACCGGGGGAATGGGTGTTCGAAGTCTGGCATGGGGAAGCGCGGCTGATTCGCAAGACCTTCACCGTCCTGGACTCAGCAGAAGAAGAGTCATGAATGAACCTGTAGCGAGGAGGGAACCATGAAGACGATGACCTGCAAACAACTGGGCGGCGCCTGCGACGAAGCTTTTCAGGCGGAAACCTTTGAGCAAATGGCAGAACTCAGCAAACAACACGGCATGGCAATGCACCAGAAGCAGGACCCGGAACACCTGGAGGCGATGCAACGCATGCAGACGCTGATGCAATCTCCCAGTGATATGCAGGCCTGGTTTGAAGCCAGACGCCAGGAATTCAACGAACTGCCCGAAGATTAGGAATCGCCGTTGGCGGTACGCCCCCAATATCACTTCCGCAGGACAGCTTCAGGATTGAATGCCTGGGACGTCCGTCGACTGATTGAGCTTTCTGCGCATCTGCCCGTGATTGAAATTGACCCGACGACGATCAAGGAACTTGATGAGAATCACTGGGGCGACGCCACCCCGACACCGATGAGTATCATCAAGCATATGAAGCTGATCGAATCAGCAGACCTTGGCTACCCGATCATTCTCGACGCCAATGGTCGGGTCATGGATGGCATGCACCGAATCTGCAAAGCGGTCCTCGCGGACATTCCCGTTATCAAGGCGGTTCAGTTTGTCCGGGACCCGGAACCGGATTATGTCGACTGCCACCCGGATGAACTGCCCTATGACTCTTAACGGAGCGGTCAATTGATCATCCGGCGGGAACTCGACATCGAAGTGGCGGATATTTCCCGCGTAACCGAGGCCGCGTTCCGAGACCGGGATTACGCCGGTGGCGACGAGCAGGTGGTGATCGACCGCCTGAGCAATGCCGGTGACCTGTCATTGTCGCTGGTGGCAATCGATGACGATGACCTGATCGGACAGGTCACATTTTCTCCTGCAACGAACGAGGATCAGTCAGACCCATGGTTCGCACTTGGACCGATTTCCGTCAAACCAAACCGGCAGGGGCAGGGCATCGGTACCGCATTGATTCACGAAGGCCTGGCCCAGATAAGCGACCAGGGTGCACTGGGATGCATCCTGACGGGTAACCCGGCTTACTACGGTCGCTTCGGTTTCTCGCTGGTGCCAGAACTGGCACCGGCGCGAGAGCCCGGGGAATTCTTCATGCTAAAGACACTAAACGGGAATCGCCCCACGAGCCCCTTCGAATTCCACCCCGCTTTCTACGGTGAGCTATGACACAGGAAACCAAGATCGAATATCGAGTCAATGAACCGATCTCTGCCGACCAGTTTATTGAACTCCTCAATGCCTCAACGCTTGCGGAACGACGCCCCGTTCACGACCGCGATACCATCGACGGGATGATCAAAAACAGCAATCTCATCGTCTCCGCCTGGGATGAGGGCCAACTGGTTGGCATTTCACGCTGCGTCACCGACTTCCACTACGCCTGCTATCTCTCCGATCTGGCCGTCAGCGAAAGCCACCAAAAACAGGGCATCGGAAAGCAACTGCAACGCCTGACCCAGGCGCAGCTGGGTCAATACTGCCGTCTCATCCTGCTGGCTGCCCCGAAAGCCCGCGACTACTACGGACATATTGGCTTTACCCGGGAGGATCGCTGCTGGAGCCTCGCGCCGGGGCAGAACATTACCGACTAACCGGGCAGCAGTTCCCAGTCTTTGAGCGCCATCACGTTGCGTTCAATCAATGCTTTGAGCAGCGCGTCACCATGTTCTCCGGGCGGCACCGCCGGAATGGCGCAAATCGTTGTGTAGAACGCAAAGGGAAGGGAATTGGCATACTCTTGCACCGCAACGTCCTCGGTGTAAGTCGGATCGACGCTCGCAATAGCCTGCTGGTGTTTTGCAATCAAATCACGCTCACACGCCCTGCGATCTTCGGTTTCAAGTGACCCCGCAAGGAAGTAGGCGGTGTCGTACATCGGACTGCCGAAATCGACAAACTGCCAGTCAATCAGCCAGGCAAAGGGACCATCGGATCGATCCTCGAACATCACATTGTCAACGCGCGGCTCTCCATGAATCAGCGTCCTGCCGACGATGTTTTCTTTAGCCATGTCGATCAGGGGCGCGAAGTGATCCACAAGGTCCAGATAGGCCGGATCGATCTTGCCTTCAAACCTCGCCCGCGCCGCGCCCATTCGGTCCGCATACGCCTGCGACATGTTCATCGAAGGTCGATCCAGCAGCCAGGGTAGCTGATTGATCGACGAGTCCTGCCAGAAGGCGCAATGAACGTCTGCAAAGGCATCAATCACGGCTCCTGCTTCAGCGATTGAACATCCCCTGGCCTGATCTCCCGGTCGACAGGTTTGGGACAGATCGTCCAGGACCAGATTAATGATGCTGCCATCATCGCTGGAAGCAGCGAGATATGCTCTGGGCACATGTTTTCTGGCGACTGATGTCAGCAATCGATAGGCCTCCGCCTCGCGTCGATAAAAACTCTGTTCTGGATTGGCGAATCGGCCGTAGCCCGGCCTTGGCAACTTACAGATGACCGAACGAATTGCTTTATCGGCGTTGGCGTTGTAACCAAGACGGCAACGGAGCGTTGATGAAGTATTGCCGTGGCCGATCGGTTCAGGCGTCGCATGAGTGAGTCGCGGCAATTCCAGGCCGGCGTGCTTCAATACCTTCTGCATCCAGCCGGCATTGATCTGGTGCCTGCTCTCGATCAGTTCGGGCGGGGGCAAATCATCACGCACGGACTTGTCTCCCTCACGACCCCAGCGACCGGGGATATAGGCAGAGTTCCAGCACCGAATAAACTTCCCGTCTTTTGACTCGAACACCTCGATACCGCACAGCGTTCTCGCCGGATTCTTGCGGGAACGCATGTTCCAGACGGAAGTCACGAAGCGGTCATCCGCATGCAGCACTTCATGCTCAAAGAAGGGTTCGGTCGCATTGCTTTGCTGTCTGACCCGGGCGACCTGGTCATCTACCGAGAGCGTCGTTGTGCTGTCCGGATCATGGCGCTGGATCGGATCAGCGCAAATCTCACGAATCAGCTCGACGTTTCGGTTGTTCCAGACCTCGTTCCAGTAGAGGTCAATCAGTTCAAGGGGTGTTCTGTGTTGGGTCATTCTCGCCTCGCTTACTTTCAGCGATCATAACCCGATACAACGAATCGATGCAGAATGCCGCCGTGATAACGGCTCAGATTGCTTTCGAGTAACGAGAAGTCTGGACTTCACCCAGGTAGCGATCGAACACCATGCAGACATTGCGAACCAGAAGACGGCCCTTGTCTGTGACTCTGATGCCGGAGTCATCGATCTGCACAAGCTCATCACGCATCATTGGCTCGAGAGCTGCGATTTCGGCAGCGTAACAGTCGCGGATATCGGCGCCGAAACGTTCAGCAAACTCGGCAAAATCCAACTCAAACTGGCAAATCAGCGCCATAATGATGGCCCTGCGCCGTTGGTCGTCCGCATCAATTTCGACGCCCTTGATAATGGCCAGGCGGCCGTCATCAATCAGGGCCTCGTACTCATCCAGGTCCTTCGCATTCTGGGCATAGATTTCACCTACCTGGCTGATCGCCGTGACACCCAGCGCCACCATGTCGCAATCGGCATGCGTGGAGTAACCCTGAAAGTTGCGGTGCAGGTTCCCCGCCGACTGCGCCCGGGCAAGTTCGTCATCAGGCTTGGCAAAGTGGTCCATGCCGATGTAACGATAGCCGACCGTCGTTAACTGCTCGATAGCCAGCGCCAGAATGCTGAGCTTCTCATCGGCACGAGGCAGGTCGATGACGTTGATTCGTTTCTGTGGCGTAAAACGTTCAGGCAAGTGCGCATAGTTATAGAGTGAAATTCGGTCCGGCGAGAGGACGATCACCTGCCGCAGCGTATCAACCATGGTTTCACGGGTCTGAAAGGGCAATCCGTAGATCAGGTCAATGCTGACCGATTGAAAGCCAAGCTTTCGTGCAGCCTCGACGATATCCCGGGTGGATTCAAATGACTGCACACGATTGACCGCTTTTTGTACCTTTGGCGCAAAGTCCTGTACACCAAAAGAGAGACGATTGAAGCCAACCTCGCGGATGCATGCGAGCCGCTCCGCATCGACTGTCCGCGGATCAATTTCAATACCAAACTCACCGGTGGCATCGTCCGCCAAATCGAAATGTGATCCGATGAACTGCATCAAATCCTGAATCTGATCATCATCGAGGAAGGTCGGTGTACCACCACCCCAGTGCAGCTGGGTCACTTTCCGGCCGGCAAAGAGCGGCGCCTGCATCTCGATTTCCCGCTTCAGGAAAGAGAGATAGCGGGTGGCCTTGGACTTGTCCCGGGTCACGATTTTCGAACAGGCGCAGTAATAACAAAGATGACGACAGAAGGGGATATGGACATACAGCGACAGCGGACCCCCGGCACGATGAGAGGTGCTCACCGCTTTCTGATATTCACCCTCATTCAACGGGTGAAACTGCAATGCCGTCGGATAGGAGGTATAACGCGGACCCTTCACGTCGTACTTTTGGATCAGGTCCAGATCAACCTTGCTCATCCCGGACTCCAGTCGAAAACTGTAGCCTAGTTGACCCTCAGATTTCCGCATTGACGCGGGTCAATACTCAACCTGTTAACGCCGACGAGACATGTCTGTATCTCGGGACAGATTTGGACGGTGGCGGAGGGGGTGGGATTAGCCGCTCTCGGCCATCCATGGCCTCCGCGGCATTCGTACATCCATGTACATCGAACATGGGCCCCGGAGTCACAACCCACTCGACAAAAACGAAAAAGGGCACGAGGCCCTTTTTCATCTTTGGCGGAGGGGGTGGGATTCGAACCCACGATAGGGATTAACCTATGCCGGTTTTCAAGACCGGTGCATTCAACCGCTCTGCCACCCCTCCGGTGGTAGGCGCATCTACTGCGAAGGCCGCGAATATACGCGAATCCAGCTTGGTTGTTAAGGACAGATTTTCTGTAAATCCAGTAACATAGCGGGATGTCGGAGCTGATCCTGATTGCGGTGATGGGTGCTGTCGTGTTGTATTGGCAGGCCACCATGCGTGCCAAAGAGATTGCGACCGCGGCGGCCAAACGCGAGTGCAAACTGTGCGGTGTGCAGCTGCTGGATCAAACGGTTGAACAGGTCCGCGTCTCGATGAGTCGCGATGTCAGCGGCCAGTGGCGGCTCTGGCGTCGTTACCGATTTGAATACACGGACGATGGTGATACCCGTCGCGATGGAGAGCTGACCCTGCTCGGGCACCGACTGCTCAGGATTGCCCTTGAGACCTTCAATCCCGTCATTCACTAGACTCATTGGGGCCCTGTCATGGCTGGTACTGTTGGCCGGCTGTCAGGGCCTTCAACATTATTCAATTTGCCCGAACGCGACTCTTGAGGTCTCACCTTTAAACCTCACCGATGATGATTTCGTGCGCCTCGCCGCAGCGCCATCACGGAATGCCGAACGAGAGGAGGCCGCACGCAAAATTCTGCGTTCGGCGTGTAGCGACGTTCGACCCTGGCACATCCGGGGTTCCCGCCACCAGTCCCATAGTTGCCTGTTACCGGGTACCGACAGGGAAAGGGGACGAATCATCGTCGGCGCGCACTACGACAAGGCCCGGGCTGGCGACGGTATCGTCGACAACTGGACCGGCGTCGTCTTTCTCGAAAAGCTGCTGGCTCACTTTGCAAAACATCCGCCACAACACACCATGGAATTCATCCTGTTCGGCGAGGAAGAACCCGGCATGCTGGGGTCGAAAACTTTCGTCAGAGCCTACCCTGAACTGGATCAGGTGCGCGCCATGGTCAACCTGGATACCTTCGGCATCGGCACAACCGCAGTCGATAAACGATCAGATCGACAACTGATGTGCGTTGCGTCAACGGTCGCCCAGGCACTTGATATCGAACTTGAATCCCGCCTGCTGCACGTATCGATCGGAGACTGGGTGCCGTTTCGTTCTCGTGGTGTTCCCGTACTCAACCTGAATTCGCTGGATCAGCGTGGCCTGGAACTGATCCACACCCGACGCGACAGGTACCAGGCAATCAATTCTGAACAACTCCGGGAGAGCTGGCGGATTGTCGCCAATATCGTGATCAACCTGGATCAGGTCTTGAAAAAAGAAATAGAAGAGACGGAAGCGAAATAACGAGAGGGCACCCGTCAGGCGGCAAAGATATCGTCGAAGGATTCGCCCCAGGCGTCGAAGTCAGTTTCGTCCTCATGGTGCAGCATGATACCCATGGCCTGCAGTTCACGATTGGGTCGACGCCAGCGAACCTCGCCTCGAAGCAGATACATCGCAAACGGGTCACCAATGCCAATGGTGATATTCAGCAGGGAACCCACCGGCACCGCCTCGTCGGTCTTGAGCTGAAGACCGTGGAGAGAAAAATCCACCGCTTCACACTCCAGCGACACACCCACCAGATCGGGGTCTTCATTGCAGGCGTGGACGTGCACAAAGAAGCGGACGTTACGTGGGACTCGGGACTCGCTGCGCTTGTCCATGGATCACCCCTGATGATTACCCCTGAAAAGGTGGAAATTCGATGTTATTGACTGGCCGTAGCCACTTCAAGTCAATTTGGATCGATCAGATTACGGTAGGTTTTCAGGTGTTTCAGTGCCTCTGCGTGATCGCCAACAAGCTCGTACAGGCGAGACAGATTATAGTGAGCGTCAGCAAAGGAGGCTGCGCCCTTGTACGCTTCGATGGCATCGTTGATTCGACCCAGGTCCTCCAGCAACGTGCCCAGGTTAAAGGCAGCAAGGACATTGTCTGGTTCCGCCTGCAGTGCTGACTTGTAGTGCTTTTCTGCGCCGCGATAATCACCGGACTCCTGCATCAGTCGACCAAGATTCACGTGGGCATCCGAGTGCGCCGGGTCCAGTTCCAACGCTCGCTCGTAGGCCGCCGGTGCGTCATCCGGGCTCACCGCTTCCAGGTCCACACCAAGATCGAACCAGTCATCGCTGGACAATTGTTCGTCATTGGCCTGGGCATTTTCAGCTGCCTGACGGGCGAGGGGCGCGACGTCGCCGGCAAGATCGGCCACGGAAAAATTGAAATGAATCTGGCCGGATTCGGGGTTATAGACCTTGTCCTGATCGCGAATCACCACCTGACCCCCGTCACCGGCAATGCGCAGGGCAGTGAGAGGTCTGTTCTGCGGCAGTCGTTGTTGCAGGGAGATCAGGGTTCGATTGATTCGACCACGCTGGACACCTGCTGTTAGCAGTTCCTTGGCGGTGCGCAGCACGATGATGTCCTGAAAGCTGAACCGGTAACGACCGCGAGGGCTCTTGTCGGGGTCGAGCACGCCACGAGCTACATCCCGAATGACCTCTGGTGGCAGATCGAGCAGTTCTGCGACCTCTTGGGTCGAATATCCCTTCATGCGTCGTTACAACACGGATCGACCGATCAGCGTTAGGACTTTTTCCGCCGGGCCGTCGTCTTCTTCTTTGGTTGCTTCTTCGGTGCGCGCTTAGCCTGTTTGCGTACCGAGCCCTTTGCGTCAAGACTGGCCTTGAGGGCTTCCATGATGTCGATGATCTTGCCCTCGGCCCGCTCCTGCGGTGCCATGACAATTTCTTCGCCCTGGACCTTCTTGTCGATCATGTCGAGCATATGATCGCGCACTTCGTCGCGATACTTGTCCGGCTCGAACGACTCTGACGATACTTGGTCTACCAGTTGAATCGCAAGGTCCAGCTCTGCCTTTTTGACGTCTGCGTCCGGAATCTCGACATCGTCAAAGCTGCGTAGTTCCTCGGCATGGCGAAGCTGGATCATGATGATCCCTTCATCCAGCGGGTGGATCAGCACCAGGTAGGATTTGCCGCGCGCGGCGTAGGTAGCGAGCGCAGAGCGGCCGGTCTGGCGCATGGCTTCAGCGAGCAGGTGATAGGAGCGGGCAGCGCCCCTGTCCGGTCCCAGGAAGTTGGTTTTCTCAACATAGACCGCGTTGACGGCTTCGGCGGGCACGAACTCATGAATGGTGATCTCGTTGGTGGACTTGGCGTCCATCGCCTTCATTTCTTCTTCGGTGAACAGCACAAACTGACCCTTGGCGAATTCGTAACCCTTGACCCGGTCTTCCCGTTCGACCACTGCCCCGTCTTCGGCGGAGATGTATTGTTGTTTCAGTCGGGTGCCGTCCTTGCGCAGCATGTTGAAGCGGACGGTCTTGGTGGTGTCGACCGTCGAGTACAGCTTGACGGGGATGGAGACCATGCCAAAAGAGATGACACCGGATCCGGTGGCTCGGGCTGCCATGATGACCTCGCGCGGTTTAATTCTCGTCAGGGACTAGGAAGCTTAGTTCAAATTTCCATAAAAACAAAGAGATAAACGAGTTATCTCAGGTAGATTGTTGTCAGCCGTTCTCCGCGGAGCGAATCAGGTCCCGGGCAATAATAGTCTGCTGGATCTGGGACGTACCCTCATAGATGCGAAACAGGCGTACATCCCGGTACAGGCGCTCCACCGCATACTCCGACACATAGCCGGCGCCGCCATGAATCTGCACCGCCCGATCGGCGACCCGACCGACCATCTCGGTGGCAAACAGCTTGGTACAGGAGGCGAGGGCATTCACATTCTCGCCGGTATCCCGACGCCGGGCGGCGTCCTGGACCATGCAATGCGCCGCGTAGCATTCTGCCTTGCTGTCCGCCAGCATGCCTTGAATGAGCTGGAAATCGGCGATCCGCTGACCAAACTGCTTGCGTTCCAGCGCATAGCGGACACTGTCGTCAATGAGTCGCTCGGCGACACCCACACTCAGGGCACTGATGTGGAGCCGCCCCTTGTCCAGCACCTTCATCGCCGTATTGAAACCCACATTCTCCCTGCCACCAATGAGGTTCTCGGCAGGCACCATGACATCATCGAACATCACATCGCACACGTAGGTCCCTTGCTGGCCCATTTTTTTGTAAGGCGTTCCGAGGGAAATCCCATCGCGGTCGGCTTCGACCATGATGGCAGACACGCCGCGGGAGCCACGCTCCTCAGGATTGGTGCGGGCAAAGACACTGAACAAGTTAGCCTTGGGTGCATTGGTGATCCAGCGCTTGGTGCCGTTAATACGATAATGATCGCCCTCAAGCACGGCGGTGGTCCTTAGCGACCCGGCGTCAGAACCCGAGTCCGGCTCAGTGAGGCAGAAGGAACCAATGGCTTCGCCGGTTGCCATCCGCGGCAGGTAACGTTGTTTTTGTTCCTCAGTCCCATCAATCACGATGGCCTGCGAACCAATACCAACATTGGTACCGAATACCGAACGAAAGGCGGGGGAGGTATGTCCGAAGATGCGAACCACGGCAACTTCTTCTGCCATGTTCAACCCCAGACCGCCATATTCCTCCGGAATCGTCAGGCCAAAGAAGCCCAGTTCTTTCATCTCGTTGATGACATCTTCGGGAATGTCATCGTTCTCCGCGACTTCTGCTTCGAGCGGCTTCAACCGGGTTTCAACGAACCGGTCTACAGTTTCCAGCAATTGCGAGAGGGTTTCGGCATCGAGCGCCATGGTGATTCTCCGGTGACAGCCTGACAGTCGTTGTGGTGAGCCACTATACTGAATGAAACGCGCGGGCGCGTCTGCGCGGAGTGTAACAAAGAGGCCATCTTATGGCGGGATTCAACTGGAGCGACCCTTTCTTTCTCGATGACCAGCTCACCGGGGAAGAGTGCATGATTCGTGATACCGCACGGGACTATGCTCAGGACAAGCTGATGTCTCGGGTCAGGCAAGCCTTTCGCGATGAGCATTTCCATCGCGAGATCATGAACGAGATGGGCGAACTCGGGCTGCTGGGGTCCACGTTGCCCACTCAATATGGCGGCTCGGCCGTCAACCATGTCTGCTATGGCCTGGTCGCCCGTGAAGTCGAACGGGTGGACAGCGGCTACCGGTCCGCTCTCAGTGTCCAGTCCTCGCTGGTGATGCATCCGATCTACACCTACGGCACTGAAGCGCAGCGGGAGAAGTACTTGCCCAGGCTCGCCACCGGTGAATGGGTAGGCTGTTTCGGGTTGACGGAGCCCGACCACGGTTCAGATCCCGGCAGCATGATTACCCGCGCGGAAAAGACCTCGGATGGCTATCGGCTGAACGGTGCCAAGATGTGGATCTCCAATTCACCCATCGCCGATCTTGCGGTGGTATGGGCAAAACTCGATGGCATCATTCGCGGCTTTATTGTCGAGCGCGGCACGAAAGGATTTGAAACACCAACAATAGAAGGGAAGGTGAGTCTGCGCGCGTCGGTCACCGGCGAGATCGTTCTCGATAACGTCGATATCCCGGAAGAAAACCTGTTACCCAACGTGAAAGGTCTGGCAGGACCCTTCGGCTGTCTCAACAAGGCGCGGTACGGGATCGTCTGGGGTGCAATGGGGGCCGCCGAGTTTTGCTGGCATGCGGCACGTGCCTACACCCTCGAACGTACCCAGTTCGGTCGTCCGCTGGCTGCCAACCAGCTGGTACAAAAAAAACTGGCGGACATGCAGACCGAGATCGCGCTGGGCCTGCAGGGAGCACTCCGCCTTGGCCGTCTGATGGACGATGATAACTGCCCGGTTGAGGCGATCTCACTGATGAAGCGGAACAACTGCGGTAAAGCGCTCGATATTGCGAGACTGGCGAGAGACATGCACGGCGGCAACGGCATCTCAGACGAATACCACGTCATTCGTCACCTGGTGAACCTGGAAACGGTCAATACCTACGAAGGAACCCATGATATTCACGCCCTGATTCTTGGCCGGGCCCAGACAGGGCTGCAGGCATTTACCGGCGCGTAGGACATCACCTACGCCGTGCAGGTCATTTGCCATAGCCATTAGTTCGATGTCATTAACGCCTTGTACCAGACGTAACGAGAGCTCCAGGAGCTGAACAAAAATCGGGCAGCAGAACTGCACAACTCCCCTTAGAAATTTCGTTGGCTCAACCCCGCCACAGCAGACATTGACCCGGGCCTTTAGGTCATATCCGACCCACGATTTGAAGAAATACGGTCTTTTCATCGCTCGCCGGGATGGGTAAGTTCTATCTCGGGAACGCAGGAAGCGTTTCGAACTACAGGAGCACAGGGAATGAAAAAAACGATAAGAGTGCTGGTCGTCGATGATCACCGTCTGGTGAGACTTGGTACTTCACGCCTGCTGAACGATGTTGAAAATTTTGAAGTCGTCGGCGAAGCCGATTCCGGTGAGCGTGCCATCGAGATGGTCCGTGACCATATGCCGGACGTCGTGTTGATGGATGTCCACATGCCTGGTATCGGCGGCCTGGAAGCAACCCGTCGCTGCCTGCGGGTCAACCCGGAACTGAAAGTCGTGGTTCTCACCATGTTTGAAGAAGACCCGTATCCGTCCAAGCTGCTCAGCATTGGCGCGCACGGTTATCTCACCAAACGCACCGACCCGACAGAACTTGTCCGGGCGATCCACCGCGTCATGGCAGGAGAGCGTTACATCAGTTCGGACATTGCCCAACACCTGGCACTCAAACCGTATACAGACGACCACTCGCCGTTCGAGATACTGTCCAGCCGGGAAATGCAGATCGCGCTGATGGTCGTCAACGGCCGCAAGGTGCCCGAAATATCCCTGAGCCTCTCACTCAGCCCCAAGACCGTGAACAGCTATCGTTATCGGATCTTTGACAAGCTGAACGTCAACAACGATGTCAGCCTGACCCGGCTTGCCATCAAGCATCGGATTCTCGACGCGGAAACCATGGCCGGCTGACCTGCCTTGAATCTCGCCGCCGGGTCCGTATCGTGGCGAGATGACAACGAGCCCTGGCCAACTTGCTGATTGTCGACGATGTCCGCGCATGCGGGCACGGTTTCGACGGCTTCGTACCCATCTGCCGGATTACTGGAACGCACCGGTGCCGGCCAGTGGCCCTCGATCTGCAGCCCTGCTGATTGTCGGACTGGCGCCGGGTCTGCACGGTGCCAACCGCACCGGCATCCCGTTTACCGGCGATGCGTCGGGCGATCTGTTGTTCGCCGTGCTGCGCGATCTTGGTATCAACGAGGCGGTGGGGATCACCAACGCGGTCAAATGCCTGCCGCCCGATAACCGTCCCAATCTGAATGAGGTCAAACGCTGCCAGCGATTCCTGACGCCGGAACTCTCAGACCGACGATGTCTGCTCGCGCTTGGCCGGATCGCCCACGATGCCATACTGCGATCATTTCAGGTCCGGCAGCGAGAACACCCTTTTGCCCATGGCGTCGTGCACCAGGTTGGGGACAGCACCATCGTCGATTCATACCACTGCAGTCGTTACAACACCCAGACCGGACGCCTGACTGAACCGATGTTTCGCTCCGTAGTAGAATTGGCCGCGCGCAAGGCGGGATTGCTGCCCTGACTGCCGACGACGATCAATGAGCCGATTTGACCACAAACCTTTTCTGAAAACGCTGCCCGGCCGACCTGGTGTGTACCGTATGTACGCGGAGGATGGCGAGATTCTCTACGTCGGTAAGGCGAAAAATCTCAAGAGCCGTGTCTCCAGTTACTTTCGGCAAACTGCGCAGGAAGCCAAAACCATGGCACTGGTCGCGCGCATCGCAAACATCGAAACCACGATTACCGCCAGCGAAACTGAAGCCCTGTTGCTCGAACAATCGTTGATCAAGGAACACAAACCCCCGTATAACATCGACTTCAAGGACGACAAATCCTATCCCTATATCTATCTGTCCAGCGAAGATGAATACCCGCGACTGGCGTTTCATCGCGGCGCACAGAAGAAGTCAGGCAGATACTTTGGCCCCTTTCCCAGTGCGTACTCCGTCAGGGACAGTCTGAACATCCTGCAGAAGGTCTTCCGGGTCAGGCAATGTGAAGACACCTTCTTCCGCAATCGCTCAAGGCCCTGTCTGCAATATCAGATCAAGCGTTGCTCTGGACCCTGCTGCGGACTGGTATCGGCCGAGGAGTACGGTGACGATGTTGAACACGCGGTGATGTTCCTGGAGGGAAGAAGCCGCGCCGTACTGGAAGACTACGCCAACCAGATGGACGAAGCATCGCAACGCCTCGACTTTGAGAAGGCCGCCCGGTATCGCGATCAGATCGCTCATCTGCAGCGCATCCAGGAACAACAGCATGTACTGGGCAGCAGCGGTGACATCGATGTCATTGCGGCCGTTGCCAACGCGGGTGGCGTTTGTGTGCTGGTCATGATGATTCGCGGTGGCCGGTTGCTGGGCAACAAAACCTACTTCCCGCGAGTCCGTATCGAAGAGTCCGCGGGCGACATTCTCGCGGCGTTTATTCCCCGCTTTTACCTGACCGATTCCGGCGGCCGCGAGATACCGAAAGAGATCATCGTTAACGACCGCATTCAGGACAAGGCGGTCATCGCTGCAGCACTCAGTGACCACAGCGGACGCAAAGTCAGCATCAGTGACAATGTTCGTGGTCAGCGAAGTCGCTGGGTCAGTCTCGCCACCACCAACGCGGAACAGAACCTGGGCAGCCACCTGTCCAGCCGGAACAATCAATTCCAGCGGTTCGAAGCGCTGCAGGAAGCACTCGGATTACCTGACACGCCGGAGCGACTGGAGTGTTTTGACATTTCTCATAGCGCCGGTGAAGCGACGGTCGCATCCTGTGTCGTATTCGACCAGAACGGGCCGCTCAAGTCGGACTATCGGCGCTTCAACATCGACGGCATCACGCCGGGCGATGATTATGCGGCGATGACCCAGGCATTAACCCGGCGCTACACGCGACTAAAAAAAGGCGAGGGCAGGCTGCCTGACGTACTGTTTATCGACGGTGGCAAGGGCCAGCTCAACCAGGCAGAGCAGGTGATGGAAGAACTTCAGATTACTGGCGTGATGCTGGTGGGCGTTGCCAAGGGGCCTGGTCGCAAGGCCGGACTGGAATCTCTTATCCTGCAGGAGGGCAGTGAGCTCAAGCTGCCCCCCGACAGTCCGGCGCTGCACCTGATCCAGCACATCCGAGACGAAAGTCACCGGTTCGCCATCACGGCACATCGTAATCGTCGGGGCAAGAAACGAACGGAATCGGCGCTGGACGGCATCGATGGCGTTGGACCAAAACGGAGGCGGGCATTACTGCGACATTTCGGCGGATCCAAACATGTGGAAGCCGCCAGTGCCGAAGATCTGGCGAAAGTCGAGGGCATAAGCCGTAAACTGGCGGAACACATCTATGCGACATTACATCATGGTTAGAAAATGAGGTTACCAATCAATCTGCCCAACCTCCTGACGACGTTCCGCATCGTCCTGATACCCGTACTCGTGCTGGTGTTCTATGCGCCGTTTGAATGGCGTTACCTGGGCGCCGCCAGTGTCTTTGGGCTGGCCAGTGTGACCGACTGGCTGGACGGGTATCTGGCGCGTCGGCTGGGGCAGATGACACCCTTCGGCGCATTTCTTGATCCAGTGGCAGACAAGCTCGCCGTGGCGGTCGCGCTGGTCCTGCTGGTCGAACTGCATGCCAGTGCCATGTTGGCAATTCCGGCCGCCGTTATCGTAGGCCGTGAAATCGTGGTCTCAGCGCTACGGGAGTGGATGGCACATTACAGTGACCGCCGCAGTGTCGCCGTTTCCCTGGTGGCGAAAATCAAGACCGGTTTCCAGATGGCCGCGATCATCATCCTGTTACTGAATGGCAACCAGATGGATAGTCTTCTCTCGACGCTGGGTTACATCGCACTGTATCTGGCCGCGATCCTGACATTGTGGTCCATGTATGACTACCTTCGGATTGCCTGGCCAGACCTTTCGGCAGGTCTGGTCCATCAGGGTGACGACGAACACTGAGCCAGATGAAATCATCTGCGGCATCGAGTAGAATCGCGCGCTTGCCGCAATGGGCAAGGCTGGGTGGCAGAGTGGTCATGCAGCGGACTGCAACTCCGTTTACGCCGGTTCGATTCCGACCCCAGCCTCCAATCTCGCCTCCAATCAAAGTCCTTAGAGCCCGGTAAAATCCGGCTCCCGCTTCTCTTTAAACGCGCTCAAAGCTTCGACGTTGGCCGGCTTGCCGCGCAAATCGGCGAGTCCCTGATTCTCGGCCCTGATGGCCTCTTTCAATCGGGCCCTGACAGGATCACGCATCAGTGATTTCGTTTTCATCAGCGATACCAACGGCAGGGCAGCCAGCTTGTGCGCCTGTTCCAGGGTACGCGTCATCAATTGATCCGGTGCCAGAACTTCCAGGGCAAGTCCCGCCGCCACACATTCCTCCGCAGAGGTCCACTCTGATGCCACCAGCATCCAGAATGCCTGTTGATACCCCACCAACTGGGGAAAGGTGACGGTACTGCCAGCTTCGGCCGTCAAACCAAGCGCCGAGAACGGACAGCGAAGTCTGGCCTCCGAAGACATGTAGGTGAGGTCAGCAATACCGCAGATTGTCGCGCCCACACCTACGCCAATACCATTGACGGCGACAATGAACGGTTTCGGGAAATCGATGAGGATTTCTATCAGCGTGGACCAGCCATAACGCACCTCATAGTCGGGATCGCGGCCGCCCGCCATCTGTTTTAGATCAGCACCCGCCGAAAACGCCCGTCCAGCGCCCGTCAGGACAACAACTTTGACCGAGTCATCTGCAGTCGCATCCTGAAATGCCTGAGCGAGATCATCGATCAGGACCGCATTGAAGGCGTTGAGTGCGTCGGGTCGGTTCATCTCTACAATCCGCACAGCGCCGTCATTGCGAATGTTGAGGGTCTCCATCATTCGCTCCTTGTCATGTTTAGGTCAAACGGAGAATCCAGCTTATAGCAATGGATTGCCATAGCCTTCAAGGAGTGAACTAGTCTCTGCGCAGATGGGACTCGGGCAGCAGTTCGCTGACAATCCGGTAAACGACGTCGGAGGCCTGGGACACATTCAGCTTCTGGTCGTTGCGAAGCTGATTCCACATATCAAAGCTCAACACCGCTTCGAGGGCGTCAATCTTGACGGCATCCTCCGTTACAAATCCCGGCAATACACTGACCAGTCGTTCTCGTTCCTGCCGAACGATGTCGGAATGATGACTATGCAGAACATCGGACTGGAACCTTAGCGCGTCGGCGGCGATGCGGTAGGGCATGATGATTTCATAAACGCGCAGGCGCCGATCGAGCAACTGGGCGAAGTTTTTCCACCAGACTTCATGAGCCAGTTCCTCGTCAACGATTGGTGCAACCTTGTCGCTGATAGCAACTGACATCTCGGCGTACAGGCTTTCCATATCCTTGAATCGCCGGAACACCGTACGCAGGCCAACGCTGGCACGACTGGCAACTTCTTCCGCGGTCGGCGCAATCCGGCCCTCGCGGACCAGCTCCAGCATGGCAGCGACTATCTTGCGCTTACTGTCTTCGGAGCGGAGTCTGCGACCGTCGGTGGTATCGATCGCAGCATCAGAGCGTGTCATGAAAATCCCTTCTCAGCACTCATTGCGGACCTCTTGCCGGACCTCTTGGTATCCGTATTGGCAGTTGGACTGCCAAAATCGATTATGGACGTGGAGGGCAGTGATGTCCATGTATGGTTCACGGTCAGGTCAGCGGTTAAACTACGCGCCGCCGCCCGGGTGGTGAAATTGGTAGACACGCGAGACTTAAAATCTTGTGGCCGTTGAGGCCGTGCCGGTTCAACTCCGGCCCCGGGCACCAGGCTCTAAATTATTTTTTGTGCGGTTTCTGGTTGGCACGGCCTCCGTGCCGAACTAGGCGTCCCCGTTCAAATCCGGCCCCGGGCACCAGGCTCTAAATTATTTTTTGTGCGGTTTCTGGTTGGCACGGCCTCCGTGCCGAACTAGGCGTCCCCGTTCAACTCCGGCCCCGGGCACCAGGCTCTAAATTATTTTTTGTGCGGTTCCTGGTTGGCACGGCCTCCGTGCCGAACTAGGCGTCCCCGTTCAACTCCGGCCCCGGGCACCATACCTAATGCATATGGCAATACAGCCCGATCAGGCTGACTTTCGATAGATACCCATCACGACACCGTTGGATGTGGCCTCGCTTCGAATCAATGACAGCGTCTTCAGCCTGTCGACATCTTCAAAGAGACGTTTTCCTTTCCCGGCCAGGACCGGAAATGTCCAGATTCGATATTCATCAATCAGATCGTGAGCGAGTAATGTTTGAATCAACCCGGCGCTGCCATGCACCTGAATAAGAGGCCCGGCGCTCGATTTCAACGCCGCAATCTCGGCGGGAACATCGCCGGATACGATCTCACTGTTCTCCCAGTCGAGGGAGGTGAGAGAATGGGTCGCCACGTATTTTCGTGAACCGTTCATGATTCTGGCAACCGGATTTTCCTGCGTGACACCTGGCCAATGTCTGGAGAAGAGCTGGTAGGTCGTACGTCCGAAGAGAATGTCATAGGGTTCAGCCATGGCATATTGCAGCACCTGGGTCATTACCTCGTCCCAGTACGGCGCGCCCCATCCGCCGTTATAGAACCCCGATGACTGATCTTCGTCAGGGAAGCGGGGCGCCTGCATAACACCGTCCAGTGTCTGAAACGACAAAATCGCCAGCTCTCTCATCAACCACTCCTCATGCGTGTTGGAAATTCATGCAGAAGCCCAAAACCTTCCGCCATTAAAGTGACCCGCTGCCGGCACGAATAGGGCGACTCAGAAGGGCGCCGTTACCCGCCAGGCTTCAATCTTCGATAGTTGTTCATACCACCGGGTCAGATGAGAAAACTCATCGTAAGGAATCCGGGCGGGTTTCAGATATGCCGCATGCGAGGCGAGGCAAAAATCGGCGATGCTGACTCCCTCGCCCGTTACAAATGTGCGATCCGCAAGCTGGTAATCGAGCACCGAAGCAAACTTTCGGTACCGCGCCTGCGCATCGGCAACAACGTGTTCATCAGGCTCTCCCACGCCGAAATGGGGTTTGGCGAAGTTTTCCCACACCAGATCGCCCGCTGCTTTACCGTAATGAGCGGACTCCCAGAACTGCCAGCGTGCAATATCTGCTCGAACCTGGCGGTCATCCGGAAACAGATCCGTGCCAGCGGCGAGATACTGGGTGATCGCATTCGATTCCCACAGCACAAAGTCATCGTCCTCGAGAATCGGTGTCAGACCGTTCGGATTCAATGATCGAATCGCCGGCGAGTTCAATTCGCCACTGGGAAGTTCAATCGTCTTCTGCGTCACCTCCAGGCCAAGATACGCGACGACCGCGGTGACTTTCCGGCAGTTGGGTGAACCGGGAATGACGTATAGCTTCACAGATATTCTCCTTGGGGACGTAGATACGAAGCCACACATCGATGGACAACGTTGCCATGCGAGAGAGGCTAAATTACTATATTGTAGATTGCAAGTAACAAGTAATAAGTAACAAGTAATATGCATCAGGCAAATCAAGTAACGAGTAGAGGACCATGACCATGGATCATCGCTCTCAATGTCCCATTGCCGTCTCACTTGACCTACTGGGAGACCGGTGGACGCTGGTACTGATTCGGGACCTGTTGAATGGAAAGAGTAAATTCTCGGAATTTTTGCAGTCCCCGGAACGGATCTCTACCAACATACTGACGGACCGCCTGGGGAAGATGGAGGCCAGTGGCCTGGTCACTCGCTCACGCTACCAGGAACGCCCCAGGCGCTATCAGTTTGAACTGACGGAGATGGGCCGGGGACTTCACCCTGTCCTGTGTGAAATCTGCCGCTGGGGAAACCGTTTCTTTCCCGATACCTGGACGCCACCAGACAGCTTCATGCAGACGCAGAACGAAGAAGCATAGGCGCAAAAGCTGCCAGATAATCAGAGTCAACTTGGTCGGCCCAGGATGGCGTTCGCCGATAGCGGCGCAGCATTCAGATAGCGGTCATTCGGTTGCTTTGGACAAACACCAATTCAGATGCTGGTGGCACAGGCGAGCAAGCAGGTTGGCATATTTCTTCCGGATCTCCTCCGCATAGTCTGGCTGAACCATGAAATAAAAGTATCCGTGCGGACCAGAATCCTTTCCTCCATGACCAAGCACGCCGGCACGATGGTATCGGTCCATGGCCCCCAGCGTTTCAGCATTTACATGAGGCGCATACGGCATGTAGTGAGGGAAACTCACGGTGTCCACCAAAGCCGACCTCGATGGCTCCATGTAGGCTCGATGAATTGGCGCAAGCATGTAGGACATGCCTGCCTCCCTAGGAGCAGTGTAGGTACCGTTGGAGAATTGCTGTCGCAGCGTTGCTTTGGCCTTTGCGGCAGGAATGTTGTCGATTCGCATCTTTTCCAGATCGAAATACGGCACAACATGATGCGCCATGCCAGTCTCGTCATGCGCCTGCGGAATGATCTGATCGCTCGGGTATTGGTATTCCCAATCTGATTCATAAAATCGCGTACTGGTGCGGGCGACAAAGGCGCTCCATCCGTTGGTACCGCTGCGATGCAGGATGAACCCCCGCTGCGGGTCTCTGACATATATCGTGGCTTCGGATTGAAGATGCTCGGGCAGGGCACTCAGCGCCAGTTCCACCTCCAGTTCCCGAGGTAATTCGACAAATTCATCCAATGCAGCAGTGGCATCGGAAACACTGATCCATACCGCAAAAAACAGCGACGCTGGCAAGAAGGTTATTTTTCCGTAACTCATGGATTCTCCTGTCGGGATTTCAGCTCTGTTGAATTGGGGTGGAACACATGCCTCTGAAAATAGCGCGGCGCTCCAAAATTTCATGCAGCAACAAAATACCGGGTAAAGAGTTTTTGACAAGAAGGCAGAATTTACGTAGATAGCAGTAATCTGTGTACTAGGTATGTTTTCTGGAGTGACGCAATGACCAACGAGTCGCGAGAGCAATCATCGATACCGATACTGGAAACGGTATGTCCGATGCCAGACATCGCTCAACTCATCGGCGGCAAATGGAAACTGATTATCCTGCAGATTCTGATATTCAAAGGAATGCAGCGCTTCAATGAACTCAGGCGGAAAATCCCGGACATCACCCAGACAATGCTGACCGGACAACTTCGCGCCCTGGAACGGGACGGTCTGGTCAATCGGAAAGTCTATGCGGAAGTGCCGCCACGGGTAGAGTATTCGGCGACACCCAGAGCCATGGCACTCGAACAAGTGTTTCTCTCACTGCATGACTGGTGGGTGGAAGATGAAAAAAGGAGGGAACCCCCGGTCTGATCCCGGTCGCCAGGCTATCCGTCCCGGTCCGCCGCTTTCGCCAGCCGCCAGTGGATCACAAACATCAGACTGGCAATGATCAGAAAGATTGACGCCTGGATCAGGCTACGAATGGCGTTACGCCGATGATCGGCGATGACCCGTTCCAATCGGGCCTCACGCATGTGCGTCAATTCTTCATCCGTATATTCGTCGAAGCTTTGCTCGGTGGTTGGTGCGGCCAGTCCTGCCGGCAGTCCCGGTGCAACCATCATGCCTGAACGCCTGAATACCGTATTGTTCTGCAGGTTCTGGTACTCCCAGGAATTCATGGTGAGCATCGGATTCGTCGCCTGCACCACGTCATATAAAGCGATGCCACCGGAAACAGCGATAATCATCATGGTCGCAAAGCAGACCGCCAGCGAATAGATGCGGGTAAACATATGAGAGACTCCGTTTCTCGCTACATTAGTCTGACTTGTCTGACACCGCGACGTCAAAGCGATCGATGGAGATGAACGCACGACTGCCTGAGATGAATGCCTACCTTTTTGCCGGGCTCGCAGTGTTGTGCTGGTCTACCGTGGCAACCGCCTTCAAGCTGACCCTGGCGCAGATCGATGTATTCCAGCTGGTGTTTATCGCATCACTCATATCCACCCTGGTCCTGCTGGCGTTTGTCATAACAAAAGGGGAGGTTACGGCCTTGTGGCGTGGATTTTCCCAATATCCTGCGCTGTCGATACTGACCGCATTCCTGAACCCGCTCGGCTACTACTTCGTACTGTTTGCCGCTTACGATCGCCTGCCTGCCCAGGTTGCACAACCCATCAACTACACCTGGGCCATTGTCCTGACGTTGATGTCGATCCTGTTCCTAGGCCAGCGGATGCTCAAGACAGATTTGATCGCCGCCGCCGTCTGCTACATGGGAGTGATCCTGATCACAAGGCAGGGCGCACTGTCATGGTCCACGCCGGATGGTCCTGGCGTGTTGCTGGCACTGGCCTCGACATTCATCTGGGCAGGGTACTGGATCATCAACATCCGTGACCGGCGCGATCCAACGATTACACTCTGCCTCAACTTCCTCTTGGCCACACCAATTGCCGGGTTGCTATGTGCTGTTTTCTCGTCAATCACCGACATTTCAATCGGGGGGCTCGCCGGTGCGATCTATATCGGCTGCTTTGAAATGGGCGTTGCCTTTCTCTGCTGGTCACATGCGCTGAAACTCGCCGCGAACACGTCACGCGTGTCCAACCTGATCTTCCTGTCGCCGTTTTTCTCGTTGGTGCTGATTCATTTTGTCCTCGGCGAGCAACTCCATCTGACAACGCTTGCTGGCCTCATGGTCATTACCGGGGGTTTGCTGCTGCAACAGTGGGGCGCATCGCGACAACAAATTGAATTCGAGCGTTAATTCGTCAAGTCTACGAGCACACAACACGTGTTCAGATGGGGTATTGGAGACGACAGCTATCCAGTTGGAATCGGGATACTTTTCTGATCTCAGGAGAAGGGTGTTTATTCTTCTGAACCGCTTACTCAGGTTGGCCAGGCACCGATGATTGCACCCATCACGATCATGTAGGTTACCCGGTACCCCGCCTGAATATAGTAGAGCTTACGACCCCAGCCGCAGAAAAGGCTGTCAGACAGCATCGCTGTCGCGACAAACCCCACTCCGCAGACAGCGCCCACCACAACCCCGGATATGAGGGAGTCTACCTGCAAGCCCTCGATCACAATCGCCATGGCGATCGCCGCCAGCAGGCAACAACCCATACTGCCAATCATGGCCGGTGTGGGCGAACCCAGATCCTCCTGCGATTTACCGATGGCTGCCATCCAGGCATTGCCGAACAAAACCGGCGAGTACCAAAGCGCACCCAACGCCATGCCAGCGATTGCTGCGATCGCAATTGCAATGATGTTCAACTCAGCAACTTCCATACTGACTCCCGCGCAAGATTCATAAGCCTGGATCACAGCTTAGCACTTGTTGGGTTTGAATCTGCGTCCAGAACGCCGCTCGAAAACGTGGCCAACGCCTGGTTAGCTCAGGGCAGGGCGCGGATCTGGATCGCCTCAATGCCTGAACCGGCGAGCACATCGGAAATGACCACCACCCGGTCTCCCGCCGATAATCCGGCACGCTCCTTGAGCACTTTGAAAGCGGTCGCGAGTGTCTTCTCCGGATCGTTGCTAAAAGCGGTTCGAAATGGCGACAGATTGCGATTGAGAATCAGTCGGCGGCGCGTGTGACTGTCATTGGTGAAAGCATAGATTCGCGTCTTTTGCGGCCGGCAGTTAGTCACGTAGTCCGCCATGAACCCGCGCCGGGTGATCACGACAATACCCGTCGCATCCATCGACTCCGCCAGCTCCACCGCCGTATGCGCAAGGTGCTGTTTTTCATTGTCGCGGCGCAGCCTGGCTGAGAAATCGAGGCCCGGTACCGTCTCGGCTCGTTCAGCAATTTCAACCAGTTGTTCAACGCAGCGAACCGGGTACTTGCCAATGGTGGTTTCACCGGACAGCATGACCGCATCCACTTCCTCGTAGATCGCATTCGCCACATCGGTGACTTCCGCCCGAGTAGGAATGGGATTTTCGATCATGGACTCAAGCAGGTGAGTTGCCACAATGACGCGCTTGCCATGTTCAGCGCAAAGACGAACGATCTTGCGTTGCACGTTGGGCAACTCTGCCACATTGATCTCAACGCCCAGATCACCTCGAGCGACCATGATGCCGTCGGCTTCCTCAAGAATTTCCTCAAGATTCTGGACACCCAACTGATCTTCTATCTTGGCAATAATCTTGATCTTGCCAACGCGATCGCCCATCAGCTCCTTGAGTTCGCGAACGTCATTGGCTTCCCGGACAAACGACAGCGCAATGAAGTCGACCATCTGCTCCATGCCAAACAGAATGTCAGTACGATCCTTTTTGGTAATGGCGGGCAGATTAACCCGAATTCCCGGCAGGTTGACATGCCGTTTACTCTTCAGGATGCCGCCATCAATGACCCGACAGTCCATAGTGCCGTGGTCTTTTTTCTCCAGCACCTCAAGATTGATGATGCCGTTATCGACGGTAATGCGGTCACCAACAGCAACCGTGTCGATTAACTCGTCGTAGTGAATGTGAAATGACGACGACTCCACATCGACGGAATCACGTACCGTAATTGAGATCTTTGAACCTGTCCTCAGTTCCAGATCGTTCTTGAGGTCACCCGTTCGTATTTCCGGTCCCTGGGTATCCAGCAACACGGCAATGGGAGAATTCAGTTTCCGGTTCAGCGTCCTGATTGACTTGATGATTTCGGCGCATTTCTCATGCTGACCATGAGACATATTGAGGCGCACGACATCCATGCCCGCCGCTGCCAGTTTTTCGAGCATGGGGTAGGAACTGGTCGCCGGACCAATTGTGCAGATGATTTTTGTCTTTCTCATTGTGAGCGCCATCAAAATGGCGCACATCATACCCTTTGATTGTCCACACGTCAGGCCATAAAGGCGCTTTGGAAGGGTATTTGACCGCCAACCAAGTTACTTTGGTTGAACCGCTCCTAGCTCCTAGTGCGCTAGGTTCCCTTGAACTCGGGCGCTCGTTTTTCGACAAAGGCGCGGGCCGCTTCCTTGTGGTCGTCGGTCTCAAGACAGCGCGCCATGTGGATCGCTTCTGCTTCGAACACCTGCTCCATGCTGGCGGTGTTAGCCATGTTGAAGTTTTGCTTGATGTATTGGTAGGCAATTCCGGGACCGCGGGCAAACTTTCGCGCCATCTCCATGGTTCTTTCTTCCAGTTCCGCATCCGGCACAACGTGATTGACCAGGCCAATCCGTAACGCCTCTTCCGCCTCGACGATGGCAGCCGTGAGATACAGTTCCCGCGCCTTGGCCGCACCGACGTACTTGGGCAGGAAGTAGCTGCCGCCAAAATCACCGGAGCCGCCGATGTTGGCAAAAGCAGTCGTGCACTTCAGCGTGTCCGAAGCAATGCGAATGTCGCAAGCGAGCGCAATTGACAAACCCGCTCCTGCAGCCGGTCCACGCATCATCGCGATAGTGGGTTTGGGTCCGGTATGCAGTTGACCAACCATCCTCATGCTCGGCATCAACATGTCAGCCGATTGCTCCAGCGTGCCGCGATACGATTTTCCGGCCTGTGGTTCTTTCGAGTTTCCTTCCGCGAATCCCTTGACGTCACCCCCTGCGCAGAAGCCGCGGCCGGCACCGGTAATCACGATACATCCGACCTCTGAGTCCGCCATCAGGCGAGGCACCGCTTCCTGTAATCCCGACGTGATGTCGCCGGACAGGGCATTCAGCCGTTCAGGTCTGTTCAGCGTCAGCGTTGCAACACCGTCTTCGATCTTTTCAAGCAGGTCAGCCACAGGGTCTCTCTCTGTCGTCTTTTGAGAACGCGGAGTAGTGTAAACTAATCAGCTTATGGATATCGACGAAGTCAAAAGCCGGTTCCAGCCTGCGGTTCAGAAGATCATTACCCAGTGTGAAATCACTGACGACTTTGTCGACAAAGATCTGTTTCGGGTATACCTCGCAACCATCTGGGGCAATGCGGTACTTGATCCTGAGCAGAGCGGTTTACTGGAGTCTGATCTGCCGGCCCTGCACGATTTCCTGAACGAAACGATTCCCGACATCCTCGGACCGGCACAGACTGTCACCAGTATCTACGAGTATCTGCTGAGCGAAGAGGGCGACGATGCGATGACGCGGTTACAGGTGACCGCCTCACACCGCGAATTTATCAACCACTTTGCGCAGCTGATGTTGTCATCTTCGACCGGCTGACGAACCGATCAACGACCACCGAACCGATCAGATCACCCTCGACATTTACCGCCGTTCGAAACGTATCCATCGGCCGCTCTATCACCAGCAGGATCGCGATGGCTTCAAGCGGAATACCCACCGCCAGCAACACGATCTGCATGCCCGCCATCGATGCCGACGGCATCCCCGGTGCACCGATGGATGCAACCATGGACATCAGAAACACCGTGAAGATTCCCACGGTCGACAGTTCAACACCGAACAGATAGGCCAGAAAAATCGCGGCCACCGCCTCAAACAAAGCAGTGCCGTCCATGTTCATCGTCGCACCGAGCGGCAGCACGAAGCTTGCGACGCTGGGATCAACGCCCAGATCCTCTTCAGCGGTGCGCATGCTCACCGGCAGCGTACCCGCACTGGAAGAGGTACTGAACGCAACAATCAGCGGACGCACAATCTTTGGCATGATTGCGCGCGGTGATCTTCCGCCAAAGATCCAGGCAATGAGGGGCAGCACAATGGCCCCGTGAACCAACGTCAGAACAAATACCAGTAGCCCAAACTGCAACAGTTGAGCGAGTACTGCCTCGGTATGTCCTTCACCCACATTCAGTCTGATCGTGAAGTCCATCAGAATGGCGAAGATGCCAATCGGCAACAGTCGAATCACCCAACCGAGAACGTGATGAATCACTCTGTTGATATCTTCGATGAGACGATAGACCGGGCTGCCTGATGGCAGGGTCAGCACAATGGCGAGCCCAATCAGAATGGCATTGGTCACAATGCCAAGAATATTTAGCTCCATTAGCGCCGAAAACGGATTCGTGAACGACAGACTGAGTACCTGGGAAATCACCCTGATAATGGAATCGTCACCGGCGTTCAACATGCTGGCCGGGGCATGAGACTGCGCAAGTTCGGGCGCAGGAGGATAGGCCGTCCAGGGATGCAGAAAGAAAACCGCGATCAATCCGAGCGAAATCGCGATGAGCGTGGTGCCAAAATAGTAAAGCACCGTCACCTTGCCGATGGTTCGCAACCTGACGACGCCACCGATACTGATAATGCCACCGATGAGCGAGAAGAAGATCATCGGCGCGATCAGCATCTTCAGGGCCGCCAGGAAGAATGACTTCAACAGAGTAATGAATTCGTAGGCGCTCGGAGCCGGTTGCACCAGCCAGCTCTCATCAGCGAACAGTATGGCCGCCAGGATGCCCAGTGCAGACGCGAGCAGGACCTGGACGGTCAGGTTTCTTAACATCAATGGCCTCTTTGGCGAAACGGCGATCATAGCAAAGCGAGGTTCACCGATCGATCAACAAGTGGTTAGAATCTACGTTCAGGCGACAAGGAACGGCGATCGGAGGAAAAATTTTGCAGGAGTTACTCACGGTCGCTCCCATTGGAATCGCCACCCTCGATGCCGATCGAAAAGTCCTCTGGTCGAATCCCTTCATGGTGGAACTCATCGGCTGCGAAGTCGGCACAACCTTTACGGATTTCCTGCACCCGGATCACCTGGCGTTGTTCGACGAGTCATGCTCCCAGCCAGGTGAAGCTTTCGAGATTCGACTCAACTGTGACGAGAACACGCGCACAGTGAGCATCGTCAGCCATGCACTACCGGACAACATCCACGGCGTGTTCATGACCGATGTCTCTGAGCGGGTCGCCCTTGGACGTCAGCTGCGATCCAACCAGGAACCCGGTAAACGTCTGTTAAGCCAGATCCATAACGCCAATACCACCATGATGGGGTATGCGGAACTGATCGCCGTCATGCTGGAAGAAGAAGACGTCCTCGACGGCGAACGAATGCAGGTGGTTCGACGTTACCAACAGGAACTGAGTCGCTCGCAACTGACCATCGATCGACTAATGAAAGTCGCGCGCTACGGCGGTCGGCGCCCTCCGGGGACCGTACCGATTAATCGTCGCCATATCGTCATCGTCGACGACGAACCGGCAATCGCCGAATATCTGACAGAACTCATGAAGGGGCTGCGCCACAAGGTAACCACATTTAACGATCCGACCAACGCCGCTGAATTCTCAAGAGAAGAGGGCGCCCAGATTGACCTTGTGGTGACAGATTTCCAGATGCCGGTCATGACCGGACTCGAACTGGCCGAGACCATCCATCATCACAATGCGGATATCCCGATATTGATATGTGCAGAACATGATCTGGAACTGGCCGAGGATCGCCAGCTCTTTCAATGCCGCAAGCCGCTCGACATCAATGACCTTATCCAGATCGTGAGCGAGATTGTCTGAGCACTACCTAGTCAACGGCCGCCGACAGGGTTTCGCCAATCGCGCGATGTAGCACCAGGTCGCAGAACGGATCGAGATCGGTGGGCTCGTTGTTGATAATGGCCAGCTTGGAACCGTTCTGTTTGGCATAACGTGGAAAAGCGGCCGCCGGATAAACCACCAGCGACGAGCCCATCACGAGAAAAAGATCGCAACCCTGCAGCGCTTCTTCAGCGCGCATCATCTCCCGCGCCGGCATCGCCTGGCCGAATGAGATGGTGGCGGTCTTGATGATGCCTTTGCAGACATCACAGTAAGGCACTGTTTCATCCGGGAAGAAGATCGCCCGAATCTCTTCCAGCTCAAATCGTTTCTCGCAGTCGAGGCACTTGGCGTAGTTGGCATTGCCATGGAGCTCAATCACCCGATCAGCAGGCACACCGGCTTTCTGGTGCAGGCCATCGATATTCTGGGTAATGACGTGCGTCAGCTTGTCCATCCGGTGCAATGCCGCCACTGCGAGATGCCCCGCATTGGGCGCCGCTTCAGCCATCCGATTGCTGCCGAATTTCCGGCGCCATGATTCACGCCGCACGTCTTCGGACGCGACGAAGTCGCCAAACTCGATCGGCCGCGACGTCTTCCAGACCCCGTTTGGCCCTCGAAAGTCAGGGATGCCGGATTCGGTACTGATGCCCGCGCCGGTAAAAGCAACGATCTGATCTGATGTGGCGATAAGCTGCCGCAGCTCGTTCAATGCCTCGTCCATCCCGCCAACATGCCACACGTCAAAATCGACTACAATCTTCGATCAGAGGAGCACCATGGGATTCTACGAACGCTACCTGTTGCCGCGGCTGCTGAATCTGGCCATGAAATCACCGGACATGCGCCGGCTTCGCCAACAGCTGATCCCGGAAGCCGGGGGACATATCCTCGAACTCGGTATCGGCTCCGGGCTCAATCTGCCTTACTACGAACGCGGCGTCTCCGTGATCGGCGTTGACCCGTCACTCGAACTGCAGGCCTATGCCAGGGACGTTGCCGAAGCGAATGCTGTCGATGTTGAGTTCGTGGCTGACAGTGCGGAGCGCCTGCCTTTTTCAGACAACAGTTTTGACAGCGCCGTGATCACCTGGACGCTCTGCACGATCCCCGATCCGGACCTTGCCATCGCGGAAGTGCGCCGCGTACTAAGACCCGGTGGTCGGCTGATCTTTGCCGAACACGGTCGGGCACCCGACCTTTCCGTCCGCCGCTGGCAAAATCGGTTGAACCCGATGTGGAAGAAGGTCGGCGGCGGCTGCAATCTGAACCGTCAACCCGATGAAACGCTACTGAGCGGCGGGTTCAATTTCACATCACTGGAGACGGGCTACCTGCGCGGACCTCGCTGGGCCACCTATACCTATCGAGGCATTGCCGAGCTGGCCTGACTGCCCCAGAGCCCTTACTGCTGCTGCGATAGCTGGCCCAGCGAGGCAGCAAGGGCGCGGAATGCCGCAGGCTGCTCAATACGAACGAACTTGGCGATCTGGCGGGCGCAGGCTTCCGGTGACGAGATTGATGTGTCTACTTCCACATCATAGCGACCGTGCTGATGACAGACATCGCGGTGACCCGCAGCGGTACCTGGAAACCTCCCTGGTCGCCTGGATTCCCGGCGCTCGGTCTCTGCCGGCGCACAATGTACGCCCACGAAATAAACCGGCCGACGACTGAATACCGTGACATAATCCCGCAGGAACGCAGGCTCAAGAATAATGTCGTCAATAATGATGTTATTGCCGGCATCGACCATGGCCACCATGGCGCGACGCATCCCCTGCAGCACCCGATGTCCCACATCGCCAAACCGGATTTGCGTGACATCACCGTCAGGAACCACGTTGAGACCGGCCGCTCCCTTGCTGTCTGGCGGCGCATTCAGACCCCGATACTGCGGCGGCAGACCGTCCCGAAACTGATCCAGTGCCACGTGAACCCAGGGTTCAGGCAATACTTCCTGCAGCGCACGGGCGAGGGTGGTCTTGCCGGCACTTGAAGTACCATTCAGGAAGATGGTTTTGCCCAGGCTCATATCAGTGACTGCTCCCAGACCAACTGGTAACGCGCCTCGAATTCCGCCGGGGTAAACACATATCGCTGGGTTTCCGGCGACTCCAGATTATAGGCTGCCACGAGGCAGCCCAGCCTGGCGCAGGTTTCAGGCGTCCTGCCGCCGATCAGGCCGCTGACATACCCGGCGCGGAACGCGTCCCCCGAGCCGGTGGCTTCGACCAGGGTGTTGAGTTCAACCGCCGGGACATGAATCGGATCTTCGCCTGCCGCATAGACATCCACGCCCCTGGCAGCGCGCGTGACAATGACCTGCCGCACCTCGGCAAGTACAGCCTTGGGTTGTAGCTTGCCATTGAGCTGGATGATCTCCCATTCGTGATCATTGGCGATGACATAGTCGGAGAGGGCGATTAGTTCACGTATCGCTTCCCGGCTGAATTCAGAGATACCCTGGCCCGGATCAAACACGATCGGAATGCCCACACGATGAAGACTCCGGGCCTGACGCAACATGATCGGCGCATCTTCCGGTGCCAGCACGGCCATGGTGATCTCATCGATGCACGGTAGTGACTCGGGGACAGGGCGCAATGGTGACGGCGATGCGCCGGGATAGAAGCCGGTAATCTGGTTGCCGTGATCATCGGATAGTACGATCGCCGTCGCGCACTGGGCATAATCCGGGTCAACAACGATGAAATCGGTAGGGATATCGAGCTGCTCAAGATGTTCCCGGTAGTGATCCTCGAAGTTAAGTCCTGCAGCAGTGAGTGGAATCACATCGACCCCGAGCTGCTTCAGGCCATAGGTGATGTTCATACCGCAGCCGCCAAAACTGGTCCTGAGATCACTGAGCTGAAGCGAAAAATTGAGCGCATTGATCGGAAACTTCTGCTGGTAGTCATCGAAGGAGCCGCCATAGCGGCCCAGCAAATCCAGCGCAATGCTGCCGCAGACAAGTACTTTACCAGCCGTCACTGTATCGCTGCGCAGATCGGTCACTTGAGAAATTACTTTAAGTTGAATTAGAGGATTGAATTTATGAAGTTATGACACTTATTTAAAGTGATTTAATGATTAGTGCCGGTGATTGACATGAGTATAACCGACCGCATACTTAGCCACGACCAACGAGGAGCCCTTCATGTACACCGGTATCGTCCAGGCCATGCTGCCCATTGCTACCGTCGAACGCCAGCCTGGCCTGATGACTTTTGCCCTCGACTTTGACGACGAGCTGTTGACAGACCTGGTCACCGGCGCCAGCGTGGCTATCAACGGCGTATGTTTCACCGTGACCGGTATCGAGGGCCATCGCGTCAGTTTCGATGCCATCGCCGAGACTCTGTCACTCAGCAATATTCGCGACCTTCAACCAGGCACCGCTGTGAACGTTGAGCGCTCGGCCCGAGCCGATGCGGAGATCGGCGGTCATATTCTGTCCGGTCATGTCATCGGTACCGCACGGGTGCTGAACGTCATCGAGAGCGATAACAACCGCCGACTGACGTTCCAGGGTGACTCACAGTGGCTGAAGTACGTTTTCAACAAGGGCTTTCTCGCACTGAACGGATGCAGCCTGACGGTCGCGGCCATCGATCAGTTGGCGGCCACATTTTCTGTCAACCTGATTCCGGAGACGCTGGCGCGAACCAATTTCGCCCTGGTGGACGAGGGTGACGAGGTGAACATCGAAATTGACCAGCAGACCCAGGCTATCGTCGACACGGTGGAGCGAGTCCTGGCGGCCCGGGAGCAGGAAGGGAAGCCCCAGATAGGCTAATATGCGCGCCTTTCCGATTGCTTAAGCCAACCGAATGACCGAACTTCAACTGTTCGACACCTACGAGCGCCGGGTAAGACCGTTTGAACCCCTCGAAGCGGGCAAGGTTGGCCTCTATTGCTGCGGTCCAACGGTGTACAACTACGCACACATTGGCAACCTTCGAACCTACCTGTTCGAGGATCTGTTGCGTCGGGTACTGGAGATGAACGGCTACACGGTCAATCACGTGGTCAATATCACGGATGTCGGGCACCTGACCTCCGATGCGGACACCGGTGAAGACAAGATGGAAGTCGGCGCTCGCCGTACCGGCATGACCGCCTGGGAGATGGCCGACCATTACACCCGGGCTTTTGAAGATGACCTGGCACGGCTGAATATCAAGGCACCGTCACGCTGGTGCAAGGCAACCGATCATATCGATGAACAGATTGCCTTTATCAAGGATCTTGAAAACAAGGGCTACACCTATCGTACCAGCGACGGAATCTATTTCGATTCTCGACGCCTCAATGGCTATGGTCACCTGGCGAGGCTCGACGTCGACGGACTGAAGGAAGGCGCCCGAGTCGACGCAGGTGAGCGCCGGTTCGTCACCGACTTCGCGCTCTGGAAATTTTCACCGCCCGATAACCGGCGGCAAATGGAGTGGGACAGCCCCTGGGGTGTTGGCTTCCCCGGCTGGCATATCGAATGCTCTGCCATGTCCGCGAAGTATCTCGGTGATTTTTTTGATATCCACTGCGGCGGGGAAGATCACATCCCTATCCACCATACCAATGAAATCGCCCAGACCGAGGCCAGCCGGGGAACCCGGCTGGCAAATTTCTGGATGCATGGTTACTTCCTCCAGGTGGACAACGCGAAGATGGCAAAGTCCAGTGGCGAATTCCTGCGGCTCGAAAGCCTGTCCGAACGGGGCATTGATACGCTGGCTTATCGCTACCTGTGCCTGACAGCACACTACCGAACCCAGATGTCATTTAGCTGGGATAGCCTGGCATCGGCCGAAGTTGCCTTGTCCCGGTTACGACAGACCGCTTACGACTGGGGCGAGCCGGGCACCGTTGACGCTGACTTTGACCAGCGTTTTCGCGACTGCCTGAACGACGACCTGGGCGTACCGCGGGCGCTCGCTGTGGCATGGGAACTGGTTCGCGCGGACCTGAGTCCGGCAACAAAAAAGGCAACCATATTGCGTTTCGATGAAGTGCTTGGACTGGGTTTGGCGACCTGGCTACCGGAAGAAACCAGCGTACCGGATGACATCATTGGCCTGGCTGAGGAGCGGGAACAGGCCCGGAGGGAGAGGAACTGGCAACGCGCAGACGAGCTTCGCGATGCCATTTCCGCCGCAGGATATCTGCTGGAAGATACCCGCGACGGCTATCGCGTCAGGAAAGCTTGACGCGCTGCTCGCGCCAGCTGTCGATGTCGGTGGCAGCGCCTTCGTGGAGTTCAACACCGACCTGGTGCTGCCCGTCGACGAGCTTGACCCACCGTACCGTGCTGGACAGGAAAAACTTGCCCGGTCCCGCCGCGTTGTCAATCCATAGGTCGAGCTGACAGCCGTTCGGTATCTCCTGACCAGCTTCGATTCGAAGGCCGTTCGCCGAGATATCGTACGCCAAACAGGACAATGTGGTGCCGATCAACGCCTCGTCTTGACTGGCGATGATCTGGACGAAAGCTTTCGCGCCGCTGTCCTGGCGATATTCTCTTCGCTTGTCGTGACTCTCCATGCTGACTACACCTCTATGTGGGTCACGGCGACGTGCTGCACTTATGTCAATAATCTTCGACATGAGAAGTGAAGTTGTCATCGTCTTGCCTCGGTTCGTTTTCAGTTTCTGAACCTGTAGTAGCGAAGGTCGTGCCAACTCTGTTTTTCTATAAATTAACTGTTATTTTTCAATAAGTTAGGTTATATCATACGTAGATTTCGGTACCATTTCACAGGTGACACAGAACGGCCATCACGGAGAAAATGTGACGCAGATCACCCAGATTCGGCATAATGCGTCCGCCTAGCGTGGTACCTGCTGAAAATGACTTCTTTCTTTCAACGACTCGCCCTGGTCCAGGCTTCCCTGGACACCCTGCTATGTATAGGCCTGGACCCCGATCCTGATCGACTGCCCCTGGCGTGCCGGGACTCGGAAGACCCAATCTTTTCATTCAATCGGGCGGTGATTGATGCAACCGTCGATCAGGTCTGTTGCTATAAGCCGCAGTTGGCCCACTACTCAGCGATCGGTGCGGAACAATCGCTGGAAAAGACCATCACCCATATCCGTGAACGTAATGTGCCAGTGTTGCTGGACGGCAAGCGTGGTGACATTGGCAGTACCGCGGAACGTTACGCGGTCGAACTGTTCGAACGATATGGCGCCGATGCAGCGACCGTGAATCCTTACCTGGGCCTGGACGCCATGCAACCGTTTCTCGACTATGCCGACCGTGGCGTCTTCATGTTGTGCCGAACCTCAAATCCTGGCGGCGCGGACGTTCAGGAACTGAAACTTGAGACCGGCGAACTCCTGTACGAACACATTGCCCGGCAGGCTGCCGAAGCATGGAATGGTCACAACAATGTCGGCCTTGTCGTGGGGGCCACCCAGCCCAGGGAACTCGCTCGCATCCGTGAGATCTCCGGCGGCATGACTTTTCTGGTCCCGGGCATTGGCGCGCAGGGTGGCGATATTGAGGCCACCATGACGGCAGGCGCGGGTGGCGGCATGATCCTCAGTTCCTCGCGCGGTATTCTCTATGCGGGCGAGGGTAGTCCGGATTTCGAGACCGCCGTCAGAACAGCCGCCATCGCCACGCGAGAAGCCATCAATCGCGCCAGAAAGTGATGACCGGGGGACAGTGGATCCTGACCTTCAGGATCTCCTTCGCGGCCAGCCTCGCCTTAGTCACCTACCTTGCCCTCAGCTCATCAGACATGGTGCTGGCGGTCCCCGGCTGGGACAAGGCAAAGCACGTCATGGCATTCGTTGTCCTGGCACTGCTGCTCGACTATTCGCTGCCCGACCGTGCCCCGGCCTGGCATACCGTCAACCTGGCCAAATGGCTATTCCTGGTGGCTTACGGCGTTGGTATCGAAACGGTCCAGTGGTACCTTGAACTTCGTAGCACGGAATGGCTGGATGTGCTCGCTGACCTGATCGGCGTGATGCTCTATTGTCTCTTTCGTCAGCAACTCAGCAGCCTGCCTCCGCTGCAACGTATCAACGACGAGATGTCACCCACACCCTGAGCAGGACTTCAACGATGCGATTAAACGTCAGCTTTATGCTCTTCTTCGCCATTCTCGGTGCCGCCTTGACCGGCACCGCAACCGCTGACTGGACCATCGATCCCGACGCATCCACGGTAAATTTTGTATCGGTCAAGAATGGACTGATAGTCGAGCCCCATCGATTTGGGCAGGTTCAGGGCGGGGTGAGCAACGCAGGTGAGGCGCGGATTATCATCGACCTCGCCTCGGTGGACACCCTGATCCCGATTCGGGACGAACGCATGCGTGATCTGCTGTTCAACGTGGCAGAGTTTCCGGAGGCGTCCTTCAGCGCCCGGATCCCCCTCGAACAGTTCCGCGATCTGTCGCCGGGGCAGGCAACAACCTATGCGTTACAGGGTGTGCTATCGCTTCATGGCCTGACTGCCGACTTAGCGGTGACCGTGCGGGTGTTTCGCACCAGTCCCGACAGCATACTGGTCAGCAGTGAGCGGCCATTAGTGATCAACGCAGCGTCTTTTGCGCTGACCGGTGGGCTTGCAGCGCTGCAGGAAATCGCCGGGCTGAGCAGTATCGCGCCGATGGTCCCGGTATCCTTTTCGCTGCTGTTAAGACAAACAGTGGACTAGGGGCCCAGCTCCAGCCAGATGGGGCAATGATCGGAAGGCCGTTCCATGGCCCGGATACCGTGATCAATACCGGCGTCAGTCATCGCTGCCTCCAGACCACGGCTCACCATGATCAGGTCAATCCGGAGTCCCCGCCGCGGCTCCCGCTCGAAACCTCGTGAACGATAGTCAAACCAGCTATAGGCGCCTTCGGAGACCGGGTTAAGTGCCCGGAAACTGTCAATCAATCCCCAGTGGGAGAGGGCATCCAGCCACTCTCGCTCCTCCGGCAAAAATCCGCTCTTGCCGTCCCGAAGCCAGCGCCTGCGGTTGTCTTCGCCAATGCCGATATCGACATCGAGCGGGGCCACGTTCATATCGCCCATGACCACGACGTTGCCTTCATTGTCATGGTACTGATTCAGATATTTAAGTACTTTATTATAAAAGGACTCTTTCTCTTTGAATTTAATAGTACTTTTTCTGCCTTGCCCCTGTGGAAAGTAGCCGTTGATCACGGTCACTTCCGAGCCCCCGACCCGATAGGTTCCCGCCAGGAAGCGACGCTGGGCATCACCGTCTTCGTCGACCAGACCGCGCTGGACCGAGACAGGTCGTTGTTTCGACAGGATGGCAACACCATAGTGGGTCTTCTGACCAAAGAATTCCGCATGGTAGCCAAGGGCTTCGACGTCCAGTAACGGAAAGGACTCATCCGCCACCTTGGTTTCCTGCAGGCCAATAATGTCGGGATCATGCTGCTCGATCACGGCAGCCAGCTGGTGAAACCGGGATCGCAGACTATTGACGTTGAATGAGACGAGTCGCAGATCAGACCTCGAACAGATCAACGGTACTGACCCGAGGGTCCTGGCGAGCGGCAAGTTCCAGGGTCAGCCCCTCGGCGGCGATCAGCGCCCCGATACGCGAGTTTGCTGAGCCGAAGAAACCGGCATTCTCGATTGCCACCTCATCCAATTCCGAGTCCGTCCGTTCCGGGTCGTGATGAAACATCACCAGATTTCGAACCTGTGCATCAACGGCGAGCTGACGTACCTGGGAGATCAGGGAATGTCCCCAGCCGTGTTTTGCTGGCATATCATCGGCCTGGTACTGGGCGTCATGGATCAACACGTCCACACCACGGCAGAAATCCACCCAGTCCCCATAACTCGTAGCGGGCGCGCCGGGAGGCTCGAGTTCATTGTCTGTCACGTACGCCACCGATACGCCGTCTTCTTCAATGCGGTAGGCAAATCCACCGCCGGGATGGTTGAGCCCCTCGCGCGTCACAGAAAATGGCTGCTGCTTCAAAAACGCGCCGACGTCGGCAATCGATTCAATCGAGGAGGGCAGGTCCACCGCATGTACCGGGAAATTCGATCCATCCATCTGATTGAGCAATCCGTGCAGGGCGACCTTGTTCCCTTCCACGCCCTCAATCACATTGATCTGACGATCTTTCTGGTAAATCGGATCAAAGAACGGATATCCCTGAATATGGTCCCAGTGACCATGACTCAGAATCAGCAATAAGGGTTCTTCGTTCGCGGCCATCTTCTGACCGAGCTTACGAATCCCGGTGCCGGCATCAAAAATGATGTTCTGGCCGTTATTCAGCCGGACGTGAACGCAGGAGGTGTTGCCGCCATACTTCTTGGTTTGGGGGCCAGGCGCCGGGATTGATCCCCGGACACCATAGAAAGTCACCAGCATGCTTGAGGCAGGCCTAGTCCGTGCCGCGCTTGCCGGCCAGCAGATCCCTGAACCTGTCCATCAACGTCTCGTACTTGTAATCGGTAAACTCGCCAGCGTCAAAGAACATGCCGTGTTCGGGGCAGGCTTCGTACCAGATATGGGGCTGTTTGGGGTCGGTGACCTTTTCCATCCGCTTGCCACAGCGCGGACAATTAATGTCGTCGATCTTATTGAATTCCTTGCCAACATCGGGATCGCCACTATCGACAAACTCGGACATCCACTTGCCCTTGAGCGCTTCGGCTTCACCGATATCAAACCAGATTCCCTTGCAGTTGGTGCACCGGTCGATCGTCAAGTTTCGACCGTAAGTGACTTCTTCCATGGCAGCGTGGCACTTGGGACATTCCATAGAGGTTACCTTGTCGCGTAGTTGGCATCCGGGTCAGGAAACCCGGCGAGTATACCTTAGGGGTCCAGGTTAGTGGACGTTTCATCAGCCATTTGCGCGTTTATTTGTCCGCCTTGTCTAGTTCCTGATCTACCTCTTCGAAGTCCTACTGATTGCGCATAATGTATATTATGTTAAATCTTATAAATTCATCGAAATGGGTTCGTGGCCAAGTTCCCTGCCCGGGTGGAAAATGCACCCATGGTCAATATTCTCGACACATCGGTCGATGTTCAGGACCACTACCTCGCTGACGAGTCGACACTCGTTGAAAAGTTCGTCGGGCGCATTGCGCTCACGCCCGCGGATCGGTCCCGGGTAAACGCAACCGCCATTCGACTGATCGATCAGATTCGATCCCATCCGGGATTCAACCAGGGACTGGATGCCTTCATGGCGGAATACAATCTCGCGTCCAAGGAAGGTATCCGGTTGATGTCACTGGCTGAGGCCCTGGCCCGGATTCCCGATGACGATACCCGGCAGGCGCTGATCACATCGAAGCTGTCCGGCGCGGACTGGGCGAGGCATCTTGGCAGCAGCGCGAGCCCACTGGTGAATACATCGACCCGCGCCCTTCTGTTCTCGTCCAGTCTGCTCGAGACCGATGACCTGCCGTTTCTCAGCCGGCTCATCGCTCGTCTCGGTGAACCCGTGATTCGTCACGCCATCGAACGAGCCGTGGCGCTGATCAGCGATCACTTTGTGCTGGCGGAGCGACTCGAGGACGCCGAATCCCGTGTACGGGATCAGGGTGGGAAGTACCGTTTTTCCTTCGACATGCTCGGCGAAGCCGCAGTCACCATGAATGACGCACGACGGTATCGTGACGCTTACCGACAGGCGATCCGGTTCGCCGGCCACCATGACGCCGCAGCGGTCTCGATCAAGTTATCGGCATTGCATCCCAGGTTCGAGGCAGGCCAGCAATGCCGGGTAGCCTCAGAACTTTATCCTGCGCTGGCAGAGCTGGTGGCCGAAGCGCGGGATCTGGGCGTCAGGGTGACAATCGACGCCGAGGAAGCCAGCCGCCTGGAACTGACTCTGGCACTCATCAAACAACTTCTGATCGATGGCCCGGTCGGTGAATCGCTCGGGGTTGCGGTCCAGGCCTATTCCCGTCGGGCGATGCCGGCACTTGAAGTATTGCGGTCGCTGGCAACGCACCACGGCCAGCCGCTCAGCATCCGACTGGTCAAGGGCGCCTACTGGGACAGTGAGATCAAGCGCGCCCAGATGATGGGGCTGAATGACTATCCGGTGTTCACCCGGAAGGCCCATACGGACATTTCCTACCTGGCCTGCGCCCACTACCTGATCTTCGATCAGTCCGAACTCCATCCCCAGTTTGCCACCCACAATGTACAAACGGTGGCGAATCTGCTGCACTGGACCGAGGGACAAGCCTCGTCGTTCGAGTTCCAGCGATTACACGGTATGGGCACTCAACTCTACGACATTCTACTGGACCAATACCCCGACCTCCCCTGTACCATCTATGCGCCGATCGGACCACAACAGGGCCTGCTGCCTTACCTGATTCGACGACTACTCGAGAATTCGGCCAATACGTCCTTTGTCAATCAGCTTGCCGGTGGTTGTTCCGCGCAGCTCCTGGCGAGACACCCCGTCGAGGTCGCCTCGCAGCCGGAATCTGTACTCGGCACCCCGCCCAATCTCTATCCGGAACGACAAAATTCGGAGGGGCTCGATTCAGCCTACAGCGCGCATCGCAGGGCCATCGAAACAGGACTCGGTCCGTGGCGTGAACAAGCGTGGCACTTCGGTGATCAACAGATCGTGCGATCGCCCGTCGATGGTTCGCCGGTAGGCCAATACAACTTGCCCGAAAACAGCAATCTTGAGCTTGCGACTGAGCGTGCCCGTCGGGCCTGGCGGCACTGGAGCAAACTCGGTCCCGAAAAGCGCGGGCAACACCTGCGCGGCTGGGCTGCAAAAATAGAGCAGCATCGCTTCGAGCTGCTTGGGCTGTTGATTCGTGAGGCTGGCAAGACCATCGACAACGGACTCGCGGAGCTTCGCGAAGCCGTAGACTTCTGCCGCTACTACGCCGTCCAGGCAGAACACACCTGTCAATCAACGACACTTCCCGGGCCCGCGGGCGAATCAAATCAACTCCACTGGCATTCAAGGGGTACCTTCGCCTGCATCAGTCCCTGGAACTTCCCGGCAGCGATATTCACGGGACAGGTGGCAGCCGCGCTCGCTGCGGGCAATGTAGCGATTGCCAAACCCGCACCCCAGACACCACTCACCGCGCTTCGCATCATGGAGCTCGGCATCGCCGCCGGTCTGCCGGCCGATACATTGCAAGTGTTGCCGGGAAGCGATGCGATCGGGGCACAACTCATTGCTCATGAAGCAATCGACGGCGTCGCGTTTACCGGGTCCGCGTTGACCGCAAGAAGAATCAACCGACAAATTGCCGAACGAGACGGTGCATTGATTCCGCTGATTGCGGAAACCGGCGGCCAGAACGCGATGGTGGTGGACAGTTCGGCGTTGCCCGAACAGGTGGTCAAAGATGTGCTTGCCTCTGCGTTCAGTTCGGCAGGTCAGCGCTGCTCCGCCCTGCGCGTACTCTACCTGCAGCAAGAATGTGCCGAATCTATCCTGGATATGCTGTGCGGCGCCATGCAGGAACTCTGTCTCGGTGACCCTGGCCTGTTCGAAACCGACATCGGGCCGGTCATCGACGATTCGGCACTGAAGCACCTGAGTGCCCATGCCGATCGCCTGAGCGCCCAGCGTGAGCCGATTGGGCAGACGCCAGTGCCTAACGCCCTGCCCTCCGGTTATTTCTTTGCGCCCCGATGTTTCGAGATCGACAGCATCCGCCAGCTGAAAGACGAGCATTTTGGTCCGATTCTTCATGTCGTGCGTTATGATCGTCACGATGTCGACCGCGTCATCGATGAGATCAACAGCACCGGCTACGGACTCACATTCGGTATCCATTCCCGGGATGAACGCTTCATTGACAAACTGTCTGCTCGCATTGCGGCCGGCAACATCTATGTGAACAGAAACATGATCGGCGCAGTGGTCGGTACCCAGCCATTCGGTGGCCTGGGACTGTCCGGCACCGGCCCAAAAGCAGGCGGCCCGAACTATCTGCACCGATATATGCAGGAGAGAACATTGACCGATAATCTCGCGGCAATTGGCGGAGCGGTCGACCTGATCAACCGACAATAACGCTATGCATGTCCCTGTCACCAAAGCGCTGTTTACCCGGGAGATCCCGCTGATTGATGTACGGGCGCCGGTTGAATTCAATAAAGGCGCATTCCCGGCAGCGATCAATCTGCCCATACTCGACGACCGCGAACGGGAACGCGTTGGCATCAGCTACAAACATCACGGACCTGACGACGCCATGTCACTGGGCCATGAACTGGTCAGCGGTGCGGTCAAGGAAGAACGTGTGGCTGCCTGGTTGAGTCAGCTCGAACGGCAACCCGAGACACATCTTTACTGTTTTCGCGGCGGCCAGCGTTCAGCCATCGCGGCGCAGTGGATCGATGAGGCCGGGGCTTCGGTACCGCGCATTGCTGGTGGCTACAAGGCCATGCGGCGATTTCTGCTTGATAGCCTGGACGCGCTGCCACCACTGGTTGTCATTGCCGGTCGCACCGGGACCGGCAAAACCGAGCTGCTGGCCCAACTACCTCAGGAGACGGTTGTCGACCTGGAGCGCGATGCCAATCATCGCGGCTCGGCATTCGGCAAACGTCTGACACCCCAGCCGGCACAGATCGATTTCGAAAACAGTGTCGCCATACAGTTCCTCAGAGCGTCTCGTATCGCCTTCGTAGAAGATGAAAGCCGCATGATTGGACGAGTCAACCTGCCGCTGCCACTGCAGGAAGCGATGTCCAGAGCACCGATCCTGTTGTTGGAAGACTCACTCGCTGAACGGGTCGACCGTATCCTCCAGGAATATATTGTCGAGACCCGCGCGGAACTCGTGACTCAGTACAATGATTTTGCCGAGGCGCAATCCGCCCTTCACCATCGGATGAAGAGCGCACTGGATGCAATCCAGAAAAGGCTGGGTGGTGTCAGGCATACTGAGATTACTGCTGAGATGGACAATGCGTTCAGGTCAGAGACCAACGATCCCTCAGTACATCGCCTCTGGATAGAACGATTGTTGCGTGAGTACTACGACCCCATGTACGACTACCAGATCGGCCGTAAGACCGATCGTATCGTTGGGCGCGGCTCTGCATCATCGCTGATCGACCAGGCGCTCCACTTCATCGACGAGACGGACGTGACATAACACTTCCGGTCCCGCCACTATGCCGAAGCGGGTGGCAAAATTTCCCTGGTTCAATGCAAGCGCGAGATTATCCAGGCTATTGATATACGACAGCGGCGTCCCGACCGGCACATCACCGAAAGTCTCAGTCAACGGAATCACGCCTCGCCATCGAACCTGCTCACCCTCTGAAATCACCATCTCGACCGTGTCGCCGATCGATATGCCCGCTCGCCGCAGGGATTCACGATCGATGTTGGTCCATACATTTCCAAAGCGAACATCCAGCACCGGTACGAATCCCGCCGCCCTGCCCTCATCGACCCTAACCGCAGGAACCGTGTGGACAACCACCGTATCAGGAGCCAGCTCGGGTCCCACGCCCGAGAAATCGATGACACCGGCCGCGAGCCGCGCGCCCGTGTAAACATAAACATCACGACCGTGGAACGTATGGGATCCGTTCGAACCAGCTCTGCGATTAACCCGTTCATCAATCTCTCGTAGCGCGTCGATCCCCCAGCGTTGCGCCAGCATGGTCAGCGTGCCGTTGTCCGGGGTGACGAAGTACCGACCACCTGCGAGCGCAACCACCGACCTGCGCTCAGTACCAACACCAGGGTCAACAACAGAAACGAACACGGTGCCGACTGGCCAGTATGGCGCCGCCTGCATCAGGCGATATCCGGCTTGCCAGGTATCGAAGGGAGTGATGTCATGGGTCAGGTCAGCAATCCGGAGCTGTCGATCCACACCAAGGACGACACCTCTCATCGCTGCCACTGCGCCATCGCTCTCGCCGAAATCAGTCTGCAACACCAGCAGCCCGTTAGGCGCTGAATCGCCCATTGCATAATTCGACGAGACCAGGAGCAACGCCCCGGTCAACCACATCCTGATCATTACAACTCCCAATGACATCATGAGCCGATGGCAGAAAACCACTGAATATAGATTAGCTGTCCTGGTGACCCTGACGGGTGGTATTCGCCTTGATCCGCGCGGCGTCGACACGTTCCACCTCTCGCCGAATCGCGGGATGATGCTCACAGATTCGATCCAGGTCCTCGCCTCTGAGTTCGTAAACTGAACAGGGCGTGGCTGCAATAATGGTCGCGTTTCGCTGTCCTTCATGCAGCATCGCACCTTCACCGAAGAAGTCACCGGAATACAGTGTGGCCACCTGGCTGGTCTCGTCGCCTGACCGAATAAATACGTTGGCAATGCCCCGAGCGATCAGAAACATCGAACTGCCGGAAGCGCCCTGCTCTATCATGTGCGAACCTCGCGGGAAGGTTCGAGCCCGCAGGTACGTAGATATCGTCTCGAACTGCTTTTCTTCAATGCCCTGGAACACCGGCACCTTTCTCAACAGCTCGTTCGCTTCAATCTCAAAACAGGCGGTGATTTCATCCCGTTTCAGGTGCCTGATGCGCTCGTTCTGGTCTTTCAATATCTGTTGCGCGATACCTTCCTGGATCTTACCCATCGCGGCGGACTCTTCGACTGACTCACGCTCCGCAATCAGCAGCAAACGCTGACCCAGTTGTTCCTGCATGGCGCTGACAAATTCGGGATAGACCTCTTCCATCTCATCGAGCTGTGACTTCATGGTCTCCCGAATCATAAGATATACATCCCTGACCTCGTCACTGACGGCAGTATCCAGGTCGCCATTTCCCGCGAGCCCCGCGAGGTCACCCAGAACGCTGTTGGCACCCCGGTATCGGCCCCAGGCAATATCGTAGTCACGAATGGTGCGCTGGGTTCTGAGATATTCCACCAGCCCGCCCAGACCGGGGATATGGCGGAGATAGTCAATCAGGAACAAATCCAGCGCCTTGCCCGTCGACACACCAAATTCAACCGAAGGTAGCCGCCCTCGATGTCTGGCCTCATCAAGCTGTACATCGATCGTGTGGCGCAATTCACGATAGGCCCATTCATTGATCAGCCCCCGTGCAAACAATTCCTGGTAGCGCGCATTCTCGCGAACCAGGCAACGCATCGCGAGAATGCGCTGGTCTTCTTCCGAGGACATCTCCACATGCAGTTCATCGATTTCTTCTTCCAGTCTGGCCAACTCAAACTGGGTCTTTTCACGCAGGTTATCGGCAATGCGTTCCGAAAACACGCCGCCGCTGGCCAATGCGTCAAGGCGTTCCAGACCCTCCCTTCTCGCCTGTCGATCTCCCTCGAGTTTGGCCAGACGGTCCGGCAGGCTGAGCCGATCCAGGCCAAGCCGCTTCACCAGCAATTCAATGGATAGCCCCTGAAACACCAATGTGAACAGCACGGCGCCCATCACCACGGCAATGAGCGTCTGCTTGAAAGCGTTCTCGGGCAACGACAACACAATCGCAAGGGCAATGGCGCCGCGCAGTCCGCCCCAGTACATCACCAGCGAATAGCCAAACCCGATCGGCTGCGACCCCGGCAACTTACCGACAATGGGTACCAGCCCGAATATCACGCACAGCCGCGACACCAGCATCGCCAGAACCACGTAAGCAATCAGGTCAACGGAGTCCCACAATACCGCCAGGTCGATTTGCATGCCGACCATCAGGAAGATCAACACATTGGCAAGGTAGGAAAGATACTCCCAGAAATGTTCCATGAAGGATTCAGTGGACGGGGAAATCTTGGATTTCCCCCAGGAACCCATGATCAGACCCGCGGCAACCACCGCCATGATGCCACTCACATGGAACACATGTTCAGCAATGATAAAGGCGAAGTACGCCAGCGTTGTGGTCAGGGTGATTTCGATCGCGGCATCAGACTTGATGCCGCCTAGTGTCTGGCCGGCAATCAGCGCAAGCATCCAGCCCACCAGTACGCCACCAAAGAACACGACGAAGAATTCCAGAACACCATCGCCCACCGAATCCAGCGTGAACGTGCCGGCAGCGAGTATGCCCACCAGCAGCGTCGCCAGCACCAGCGAGGTGGCATCGTTGAACAGGCTCTCACCTTCCACCAGGATGGTGAGTCGTTCCGGCACACCGAGCTGGCGAAATATAGCGATCACGGCCACGGGATCGGTGGCGCTTAAAATGGCGCCCAACAGGAGCGCGACCATGATGTCGAAGTCAGTCAGCGCCGCCATCATCATGCCGATGATCGCGGTCGACAGCAGCAAACCGGGCACCGCCATGGTCAGGATCGGCCAGATATTGCGGGCTACCTGACGGGCATTCAGGTTAAAGGCCGACTCAAAAATCAGCGTCGGGATAAATACGAACAGCACCAGCTCGGGCGTTAGCTCAAAGTCGCCGATGATATCCAGGCCAGGAACATGGTCTGCGAACTCTGCGATGGCCATGCCAACGAAAACCAACGCAATGGTCAGCGGAACCTTGGGCAAGCGTTTGCTGGCGATGGTAGTCACCGCTGCCACCAGCAACATGATGGTTATGCCGGTGACGAGGTCCGCAATGTTCAGCCCTTGGTGGGACATGCAGTCATTCTTGTCATTGTGGAATCACGCACGCCCAGGAACATGCGCAGGTGACAGATTAACCCAAGTCGCTCAAAAACGTGCGCTGATCGACGTTTTCTGAATTTTCCATAATATATTCACTTTTGAAATGGTCGGCATTGATAGGCTACCCACCTCATTTTCAGGGACTCCTGGCATGAATGACGTGGCGCCTTCCCGTACCTCGCGCAAGCGAGAACGCACCCGTTTCGCACTGATCAACGCCGCCAGATCATTGGTCTTCGAACGCGGTGAACAGCGGATTTCCATCCAGGACATCACTGATCGCGCCGACGTCGGACTCGGTACCTTTTACAACTATTTCCCGACCAAGACAGCCGTCTTCGAGGCGGTACTGGCGCAGATGCGGTCGGACTTCAATGTTGCCCTCAATCAACTGCGCGAACCGCTCAAGGATCCCGCCTTCATTGTCGCAGTGACACTCAAATACAGTTTTCGGCAGGCGCTCGATAATGACGAGTGGAATTCGTTCCTGGCTTATTCGGGTCTTGAAGGGGAATATCTATTACACCAGGACGAAGCGCAGTGCCTGGCGGACATCAAGCGCGGCGTTTCCGCCGGCCGCTTCAAGGTGGACGACATTCACTTCGCCCAGAGCCTGGTCATGGGCATGGTTCGCCACGTGCATCGGGAGATTCGGTCAGGTCGCCTGTCGCGGCAGGCCATGGACGACACCACGTGTTACATCCTGCGGATGCTGGGATTACCACACCTGGTTGCCCGGGCATTGATCCAATCGCCGATGCCGATCGCGGCGACCGGTTCAGGGAACGCCCCGCCGCTGGCACACTCAGCTCGGCAGGTCTAACCCGTTGCCGTGAAACTGGTGACCTTCCAATACGGCGATCGCCCGCGCGCTGGACTTTGGAAAGAAGATGGCGTCATTGACCTGTCCGTGCGGGACGACATCCCCGCCAATATCCTCGAGATACTGCAACACTGGCAGCAACTGAGGCCCCGCCTCCAGTCGATTGACGAAACAGAAACGACAAGGCTGACCGTCGATCATACCGACCTGCGCCAGCCCATCCTCAGACCGCCGAAAATTCTCGCTATCGCACTCAACTACGCAGCGCATGTCGCTGAATCCGCCACGGTCAAGCCGGCAGTCCAGATGTGGTTCAACAAACAGAGTACCTGCGCCAATGGTCCCTACTCGCCTGTCGCGCTGCCCGTTGTCTCTGACAAGCTCGACTATGAAGGTGAGCTCGGTGTGGTCATCGGCCGCCGCTGCCGGCATGTGCCCGCCAGCCGGGCGAAGGAAGTGATTGCCGGTTACACCGTCGTCAACGATCTCAGCGTCCGCGATTGGCAGCGTGCCGCGCAGACTTTCCAGATCGGCAAGTCGTTTGATACTCATGGACCCTTTGGTCCCTGTCTGGTGACCGCAGACGAAATTGACGATCCCCAGCAACTGAACCTGCGAACCCTGGTGAACGGTGAGATCAGACAGGATTCGAACACGCGCAATATGTTGTATCCGATTGCCGAGCAGATTGAACATCTCACCAAAGCCTTTACCCTGGAACCGGGTGATCTGCTGGTGACTGGCACGCCGGCTGGCGTCGGTGCATCCATGAAGCCACCCCGATTCCTCAAGGTGGGCGACGTGGTCCGGGTCGAGATTGAAGGCATTGGCGCGATTGAAAACCCCATCGTGGCTGAATCTGGCGAGACCCGAATCGAGTGACTGTGGAAATTGCATCGAGCCCCGCCGACTCGCCGCCGTTTCCGGTCGAACTCATCGTGCTTGAAGAAGACCGCTGGCTGGTCCTCAGTACCGACAACCGGATCAGGCCGGTCCGTCAGCCCGTCGAAGTGCTCATCGAAGACATGCAGCAAGACGTGCCACCGGATCGGGGTACCGTACTGGTACGGGGTAACCGCCTGCTTGCCATTGTTCACGATCTCGACCAGCAGCCCAGCACGACACCGGACATTGTAAGGGCATCGCTGAACCGTGTTTTTGAGTATTGCGAGCAACACGGCGTCCGTACGATCGCCATGCAGATGATCGGCCATCACCACGGCCATTTGACCCGCGCTGATTTTATTCAGCTGCTGGGCGGCATCGACAAGGGCAGCGTCAACCGAATCTGGTTACTGGAGCAACCCGGCAAGCCCTGATGTCGACATCTAGTGTGGAAATGAGCGCCGATAACTTAGACTCGCTCCATCAGGCTGCGCCCGACAACCTTGAGCGCCAGGGTCTCTTCGGTCCCTTCAAAGATTGACAGGACTCGTGCATCCAGCCAGTAACGACTGGCGGCCGTTTCTTCCGCATAGCCCATTCCTCCATGAATCTGCATCGCTTCGCGGGTAATCCATTCGGCCGCCTTGCAGGCAAACAATTTCACCAGACTGGCTTCCATCTGCCCCTGGCCCTGGTCCATCAACCGGCCGACCGCGTAGGTAAACTGTCGTGCGGCTGCCAGATAAACGCCCATGCGCGCCAGCTTGGTTCTGGTCAGCTGATAGTCACCCACCGGCTTGCCAAACACCTTGCGCTCGCCGGCGTAAATAACGGCACGTTCAAACGCGGCCTGCATGACACCGCAGGCTCTTGCGGCCGTCTGGATACGCCCACCCATAAAACCGCGCATGGTCATGTAGAAACCGCGTCCAACGCCCTGTCCCTCGCCCACCACATGGCTCGAAGGCACAAAAAAGTCATCAAAAAACAACTGGAACGAATGCATACCACGATAACCCACAGTGGCAATGGCCTGACCGGTCAGTTTGCCGCCGCCCTCCTGGCGCACTTCAAATTCATGACCATCGAAAGCAGGCTTCTCCACCATGAACAGCGTCAGACCGCGATGTCCCAACGACAGGTCCGGATCAGTTCGCGCCAGCAACAACAGCACCCCGGACTTGCCCGCAAAAGTGCACCAGGTCTTTGAGCCGGACAGAATCCAGCCATCGTCACCTGGGGTTGCCCGCATCCGCATGGAAGCCACATCCGAACCGTAGTCAGGCTCGGTAATGGCGATACCGCACAACGGATCGCCCTGCGCAATTCGCGGCAACCAATGGTTCTTCTGCGCCTCGGTACCTCCCTCCAGCAACGCCCTGGCCATGATCTCCGGCCGGGTAATCAGACTCCCGGCAGCCGCCAGCGACGATCGGGACAGTTCCTCGGTCACCACGATCATGCCAATGCTGTCTTCATGATCATCGGGCAGCAAGCCACCATAACGCGCCGGCACAGAGAGCCCAAAGCAGCCGAGTTCTTTCAATCCATGGAGAATTTCATCAGGCACGAGAAGATCTTCGCGGTGCACCGACTCCGCCCGGGGAGCGACAACACGATCGCCAAACTGACGAAAGGTGTCGGCCATCATCGCGTGTTCATCGTCCAGACCACGGGCACCCAGATCGCCACCAAGCCGAGCCAGCCGTTCACCGAGGGCCTCTAGACGACCGGCTGCCAGCGTATCGCTGACCCGTTGTCCGGACGCGTCCGAAAGAACCAGCTCGTCAGGCGACAGACCATGATCGCCGGGCGCACGCCCCAAACGCCCTCGCACGGATGCCACTGCTTCCGCGGCGAAGGTGGCCGCCAGTTGTTGTTCAAGTTCGCCCCTGTTCTCGGCATATGCGAGCAAACAGCGCGCCGCTTCAACCTCGGCGACGCTGACTGACAGATCGAACAAAGCCTGTTGATGCTGATCCAGGGCCTCGCCATCGATCCTGCCGTCGTTCTTTGCCACCTGGCTCTTCAGGAACGCCAGCGCCTTGTGAACGAGCGCGTCGACATCATCAACCAGTCGAACGTAGTCGTTCATGTACGAGACTCCGTTGATCGTCTTTCCACGATCTTCAGAAATGAGCGCCCCTTTAGTTCGTCGGCAGTAATTCCCGTACCTGTCAGATCTTCCTCACTCAACGCGCCACAATTGATACCTGAAACAAAATAATTCACCAGTCCCTGGCCAGTCGCCGCATCATCGAATGTGTTACCCACAAGTGACGCCTGCGCAGCCCGATCAACGAAAACCCGCAATCGCTCGGTCGCATCATTCAGCCCCGCCAGGAAGAATGAATAGACCGCGGCGTACCGCATTGGTATCTGCCCGGCATGAAGGTCCCAGCCCTGATAGAAGCCAAGTCGCAATGAATGCTGGATATTTCGATAGTGCTCGCGCCAGGCCGCATGGACGACCTGCTCGTTATCACGAATCTGTTCAACCGTGAGATCAGCGCCGCGATGGGGACCGATCGGCATGACATTGGTAATCCCGTCACAGAGAGCCACCTCCGTCCCTGTCAGGGAGATCTGCATCATATGCCGGGCGAAGTCCACCGCCGGATGCATGTGATCCTGCCAGGTGGATGCGATGTTGCACGAGGCAGTGTAGTCAAAAGTGCCCAGTACCGCCGTCGATACCCTGCCCCGACCGGCGCGGATCAATCCAGGTATGGCAATTTCACCCGAAGCGCCAAGAATCGACTGGATCGTCTCGATCATGACCTCGATCCGGATCGAATTTTTCGGCAGGTCAAATGCCGTCTCAATATGGTCAAGAGCGTCAGCCAGCAAACCCACCTGTGCCGTACTTGTTACTTTTGGCAGTGTGACGGAGAAGCCATCCGGCAGCCTTCCTGCGCCCCTTATAACAGTTGTCAGAAACAGATCGAGCGTCCGAAGGGACCTCGCTTTTGCCTCTTCAGTCAGCGCCTTGATACGAATGCCGATGCCAGACGGCAATTCGTCACTGGCCATACCTTCCATCAGGGCTGCCGCGCTGGTCTCGACGTGCCCGTCCTCTTCCGCGTCGGCCCTGGCACCGTAGCCATCCTCAAAGTCAATCCGATGATCTTCAATCGGTTCCCGTTCCAATTTGTCCCGGATACGCGCGAAGATGCGGCCGGCCATGTCGAGTTCAATTTCCAGTACCTCGGCCAACTTTTCGGGCGAAGGTGCGTAGGTATCGAAATGATCCCTCGCCAACCGACCAAGCTTCAGGGCAGCGCCCGGTTTATAGAGTTGCGCACCACCGTATAGGGTGTGAACCGGCTGCCGGGCCAAGGCAACGCCCGGGTACTTTGCTGCGAACTCGCTGTTGGCTTGCTCAACAGACGAAAGGAGTCTCGCACTTTGCTCCGGCGTTAATGTCAGATCGAACATCGTTCCCTCCACAGACCGATTGCATACTAACTGCCCCGGCTGCCGGTGCAAATCGAACCCGATTTCGGTATCTTCTGGTGGTGAACGAAAGCGTCGATATCAAACCCGTCCGCGACTACTTTTTTAGTCTGCAAACCACCATCTGCGAAAAACTCGGCACCATCGATGGCGGCGCTGGCTTCAGCATCGAGGATATCCATCAGGACAACGGCGCGCACGCCAGACCTCGTGTATTGGACGGCCCCGTGATCGAGCGAGGGGCGGTCCAGTTCAGCTACAGCATTGGCGACCAGTTGCCGCCGGCCGCGAGCGCGCGAAATCCCGAACTCGCCGGCAAAGGCTTCGAAGCGGCCGCCATCTCAATGATCATGCATCCGCGCAACCCCTATGTACCGACCTTTCACGCCAATCTGCGTTTTTTTCTGGTGGATCGATCTCATTGGCACTTTGGTGGCGGCTTTGACCTCACCCCCTACTACCCTTTCCAGGAGGACGTGGTTCACTGGCACCGTACGGCCAGGGATGCCTGCGATCCATTCGGCAGCGACCTCTACCCGCGTTTTAAACAATGGTGTGACGACTACTTTTTCCTGAGTCATCGCCAGGAGGCTCGAGGTGTCGGCGGAATCTTCTTCGATGACTGGACTGAAGGCGGATTCGAACAGGCTTTCGCATTGACCCGATCCATTGGCGATCACATTCTGCCTGCCTATGTTCCGATCCTTGAACGCCGTATGGACCACGAATACGGGGAACGAGAAGAAGACTTTCAGTTGTACCGACGAGGACGCTACGCCGAGTTCAACCTCGCCATCGATCGCGGCACCCGTTATGGCATCCAGTCAGGACGTCGCATTGAATCCGTGCTGGCGTCCATGCCGCCGAGGGCCATCTGGCGATATAACTGGCATCCGGAACCCGGCACACACGAGGCAGCATTGTATACTGACTTCCTGCCACCCAAGGACTGGATCTAGCGTGCCCCTGCCCCCAACTAAGCTGCCGGATGTGGGCACGACAATTTTTACCGTCATGTCCAAGATGGCCCAGGAGCATGGCGCCATCAACCTTTCCCAGGGGTTTCCTGATTTCAACCCACCTTCGCGACTGACGGATCTGTTAGGCCAGTACACCACCAGGGGATACAATCAGTATCCATCCATGGCGGGTGTGCCCGAACTCCGGGAACAGATTGCCAACAAGATCAGACTCCTTTATGGCGCCGATCCGGACCCGGAAACGGAGATTACCGTAACCTCGGGTGCAACTGAGGCACTGTTCGTCGCGATCCAGACATGCATCACGCCCGGCGACGAAGCCATTGTGCTGGACCCCGCCTACGATGCCTACGATCCTGCGATCAGGCTCGCAGGTGGCATCCCTGTGCACGTTCCCATGACACTGCCTGATTTCCGTCCGGACTGGGGCCGGATCGAGCGATCAATAACGCCCAGAACGCGTCTGATCATCGTGAACACACCGCATAATCCCTGCGGCAGCACACTTTCGGCGGAGGACCTCGCGCGCCTCGATATCATCACGCTGGAACGCAACCTGTTTGTCCTCTCCGATGAGGTGTATGAGCACATGGTGTATGACGGTGGATCGCACCATGGACTGTTGACCCATGATTCATTGCGGCGTCGCAGCTTCGTGGTGTCTTCGTTTGGCAAGACGTACCACGCGACCGGGTGGAAGGTCGCTTATTGTGCAGCTCCGATTGCACTCACCGAAGCGTTCCGCAAAGTCCACCAGTTCGTGACGTTTACAACCCATACGCCAACGCAATGGGCAATCGCAGAGTTCATGCAATCAGACCCGCAACACTGCCGTGAACTGCCCGCTTTCTACCAGAAAAAACGCGATCTCTTTCTGGAAGAAATGGCAGCGTCCAGATTCAGGCTGACGCCCTCGGCGGGCACCTATTTCCAGCTCGCTGACTATGGCGAGATATCTTCGATGCCGGACACCGAATTTGCGCGTTACCTGACGACCGAAGTCGGTGTCGCCGCGATTCCCATCTCCGTGTTCTATGAAACTCCGCCGAAGGCCACCTTCGTGCGCTTTTGCTTTTGCAAGGAAGACGCAACCCTGCGGGAGGCCGCTGCAAAATTGCGAACGCTGGACCGTGTCTGAGATCGCTCTGGTTCAGACTTCGCTGGTCTGGGAGGACGCGCCGGCCAATCGCAACCACATCGATCAGATGCTGGGTGACGATCTGCACGGCGTCGACCTTATCATTCTGCCTGAGATGTTCTCGACGGGGTTCTCCATGGCATCAGAGCGCCTGGCTGAAACCGAACGTGGTGAAACGCTGGACTGGATGAAGGCAACGGCAGATCGACTGGGCAGCCACATCTGCGGCAGCCTGATAATTCGCGACCAGGAGCAATGCTATAACCGGTTCTATCTGGTCGCCCCCGATGGCAACACCGCACATTACGACAAGCGTCATCTGTTCCGGATGAGCGACGAACATCAACACTACGCCGCCGGCACTCAACGCGAACTGATGTCAGTCGGCAATCTGCACGTGATGCCCCAGATCTGCTACGACCTGCGGTTCCCGGTGTTCAGTCGCAACGACCTGGGGTTTGACCTCATCATCTACGTCGCCAACTGGCCAGCCGCCCGTCGGGAACACTGGCACACGCTGTTGCGGGCACGCGCCATTGAGAACCTCTGCTATGTTGTTGGCGTCAATCGGGTCGGTACTGACGGCAATAACATCGAGTATGCCGGAGACTCAGCACTAATTGATTTCAACGGCGTAACGCTCGTTGCCAGCGGCCAGGGTAAAGAAGTCATCAAGCGTGGCCAGATCCACCTGGATGATCTGAACCAGTATCGCCAGCAGTTTCCAGCCTGGCAGGACGCGGACCGGTTCAGTCTGAAGGACTAGACTGTAATCACGGTGACCGTTGGCGAGTTCATTGCCGGATCATCGTGAAAGCCACGCACCAGCAGCACGTACTGGCCAGCATCCGCCAGACCCAGTTCTTTGGCGACCCGCCGCGTCAGCTCATTGGGATTAACGTTACCCGCCTCATCCACCAGCAATGGCACCAGCCCCCAAAGCAGCGCCATTCTGCGGTAGATCGCCGGCGAACTGGTCATGCCAACCACCGGCGACGCCGGGCGCGCCGCACTCACCGTGGCCGCACTGGTCCCGCTCGACGAGATCACCACAATGGCGCGTGCCATCAGGTCTTTCGACATATGTGCCGTCGCCGTGGCGATGACATTCCATACCGGCAACGGTGGCTCAAACTCCCGCGCCAGGATGCCATAACGGCCAGTCGCCCAGAGATGGGCTTCGGTCTGTTTGCAAACACGGTCCATGATTTCGACCGCTTCCACCGGAAACGAGCCCACTGCCGTTTCGCCGGACAACATCACCGCGTCCGCGCCGGATACCACGGCATGAGAGACATCGGTGACTTCCGCCCGTGTGGGTCGCAAATGACTGATCATGGACTCCAGCATCTGCGTTGCGACGATCACCGGCTTGCCCCGTTCCCGCGCACGGGCAATCAGTTCATCCTGCGCAACGGGCACTTCTTCCGGTGGCAGCTCAACGCCCAGATCGCCTCGCGCCACCATGATTCCATCAGCAATTTCGATGATACTCTCGGCATTCTCAAGCGCTTCTGGTTTCTCGATTTTGGCAATGATCTGGGCACTGCAATCATGCGTTTCAAGCAACTTCCTCAGCGTCGCAACGTCGGAGGCCTGACGGACAAAGGACAGTGCGAAGTAATCGACGCCGGCCGTTATGGCGAAATTCACGTCCTGGATATCCTTGTCCGTCAATGAAGCCGCCGAAACCGATACCTCCGGCAGATTAATCCCCTTGTGGTTGCTAAGCTGACCACCCTGCACGACTCGGCACCTGATTTCAGTACCTTCGATGGCGAGGACAACCAGTTCGAGCAGGCCGTCCGCCAGCAGAATGCGGTCGCCCTCGCTCACGTCGCCGGCCAGTGATTCATACTGTGACGGAATCAGCGCTCGATTGCCCGGTACCGGCCTGGTGGTCACCGTCACAATATCGCCGGAAGTCAGCGTCACTTCGCCTTCCTCGAATTCGCCGGTTCGGATCTTCGGGCCACTTAGGTCCGCCATAATCGCAACCGGTACCTTCAGCGCATCCGCACACTCACGGATCGTGGCGATTGCCTGGCGGTGCGCCTCGTAATCGCCGTGAGACATGTTCAGCCGGAAGACATTGACCCCGGCAGTGATCAGCGCCTGGCATCGTTCGGTTGAACTGGACGCAGGCCCGATGGTCGCGACGATTTTGGTCCGACGATTTTTTAACAGGTCGACACGAGTAACGATGGCCATGGATTGACTATAAGTAACCCCCCGAAAGGCGGCAATCGCTGTCAGGACAAATCACCATGAATCAGAGTAAAGTGGCGTCATGGCGGAGCTCAGTATTCCAAGGGCACACTCAAGCAGTTGGTATGACCACCTCGCGGCCGTCCAGCGAGGCTACTACTACCCCTGGGAATCAGTCGTCGGCGACGGTGATGGCGAAACCGCCTTCGTCAACCTGGTTAACGCGCATCTCACACCAGAGACTCGGGTGCTGGAGGTTGGCTGTGGTCACGGCGAACTGGCACTCTCCCTCGCACCTCACTGCGCTTCCGTCACGGCGTATGACCGGGTGGCAAGCTATATTGACCTGGCAATCGATGCGCAAAAAGCCCAGGGAGTCAGCAACGTCACATTCCTTCATTACGACATGACAGACCCGGCACACGATGAACCGAAGCTGCCGGTCGATGACAACAGCGTCGATCTGATTATCGGTCGCCGTGCGCCCATTCACTGGATCGCCGACGCGAGACGAGTCTGCGCCAGCGGCGCGACGCTGATCGCGCTCAGCCCCATGGAAGAGCCGATTCCAAAATGGTCCGACAAACTGCCGCACAAACTACACTATGAAAATTCAGGCCGTCATACCGGGACCGGTTCGATCCACCAATCCGTCGAGAATCGGTTGCACCAGGCAGGACTGAGATTGCACAGCGGCTGGGGGTACGACGTACCCGAATACTTCAGTACACCCCGGGACCTGTTCAATATGCTCACCTGGGGCCTGCCCGCCGATGAAATCCCTGAATACGAAGACATCGAATCACGCCTGACGCGAATCTTCGACACCAATGCAGGACCGCATGGTATCGAGTTGCGGCATTGTCGCTTTCTTTGGAAGGCGCTCATCGAAGACTGACCAATATCCGTTAACGCTCCATTCTCTGTCCTGCGACGACCGCCTATAATCAGGCATCCGCCTCGATGGAGAGCCCTTTGCTTTATTCGATCGGCCAGCAGCTGGCTGATGTTTTTGGTCCCTTTCGACTGCTGACGTCCTACATCTTCCTGACGGGGCTGGGCGCTGCACTGGCGGCGATTCTGACCTGGTGGTTATTGCCCCGCTACTGGCATCTGCTGCCGACAGACCGGGGCCGCACCTTTGCGGTGGATGCGGAGAAAAGTATCGGCAAGCCGGTCAGCGCCGGTTTGATATTCATCCCCCTCTTCGTCTTGATCAGCGCGTTGGTGGTTCCCTACGACCCCATGTTTCTGGGCATTCTGTTATGCGTGGTTGTGGCCATGGTGGTTGGCTATCTCGACGACCAGGCTGAAGGCGGCTGGAGCGAATACAAGCTCGGTGCCGTGGATCTGGTACTGGCCGTGGCAGCGTCCATCTTCCTGTGTCAGCTCGAACCTTTTACGCTGTGGTTACCCTTGTTCAAGGACCCGATCGAGATCGGTCCGGTCCTGTTTGTCATCGGCGCCACACCCCTGATCTGGGTGTCCATCAACGCCACTAACTGCACCGACGGTGTCGATGGTCTGTCCGCCAGCCTGTCCGGCCTGGCAATCCTGTTTCTGGGCGGCATCCTTTATGTCATCGTCGGGCACGCCGATGTTGCGTCCTATCTGCTGGTGCCCCACTACGAGCAGGGTGCGGACTGGGCCATCATGGCCCTCGTGCTGGTCGGGTGCCTGGCCGGCTATCTTTGGCACAATGCCTATCCCAGCAACGTATTGATGGGAGACGCCGGCTCAAGACCCATCGGTCTGATGCTGGGCGTTCTGGTACTTGCCTGCGGCAATCCTTTCCTGATCATCGTGGTTGCCTTCGTGGTCCTGGTGAATGGTGCGACCGGCATGATCAAGGTGGCTCTGCTGCGTTTCTTCAACATCGGCATCTTTCGTCAGATTCGCTATCCCCTGCACGATCACGTTCGCCACAACATGGGCTGGTCCAACACCCAGGTCCTGGTGAGGTTCATGCTGCTTCAGGCCGTCGGAACCCCATTGCTCCTGGTCCTGCTGCTCAAGGTTCGCTGACTGACATATCGAAACATGGTCCTGATCGAGCGACATCTGACGACGCTGGCACTGGTCATCGGCCTCGGCCCGATCGTCGCAATCCACCTGACCTATCTGGTCTCGGCGGCCGAAGGCTACGTGCCCTGGTGTTTCCCATACATCGACAGTTGTACATCCATCAGTGCAACCGGTCGCCACGGCACTGCCTGGTGGCTGTTCAAGGCGACCATGCTGCCCTACGCCGGTTTGTTGATCTTGTTCTGGCACGCCGTCGCGCGGCGTCTTCGCAGCCTCGGGGATGCAAGCCGCGCACCAGGCGCCATTTACATCATGGGCACCATTGCAGGTGTGTTCCTGATCGTTTACACGGTGGCGCTGGGTGCCGCGGGAGAGTTACTGCAGCTGCAGCGACGCATCGGCATCATCCTCTACTTCTCCATGACTGCCTTCTGTGAACTGCTGCTCACCTGGCGTCTTGGCCACGTCCCGATCAAAGACGTTGCACGGACCTTCCATCTGGGCGCCTGTGCAAGCTTTCTGACGCTCGGTCTGGTATCCGTCGCGCTGGACGCGACGATGACTGACTACGATTCGATTGAAGACGCCTTCGAGTGGACGCTCGCACTCATCATGCACCTCTATTTCCTGGCGCTCGCGGTGACCCTTCATCAGACAAAAAAAAGAGCCCCGAAGGGCTCCTGAGGGTACAGCTTCGAGGGAGTCAGATAGGCGTCACCAGGACCGTGACAGTAGCGCCGTAATCGTTGGCGGAAGACGCTGCCTGCAGGTTGGCTTCTGCGAAAGAAACGGCCAGCGAGGCATTGTCACCACCACCGCAGGTCGTCGATACGCTGCCAGCCAATGCGACTGTAGAGGCAGTGTTGTAGGTCAGTACTTCGCCGTCCGATGCATCGAGGTCGTCATCGATTCGCGCCGTGAAGGCGATGCTGTCACCGGTTGTCCCTGAATCAACGGCGAAGGCGCCTGTATCCACCGTCAGCGTGACCGCGTAGTCATCACCGCCGTTACGGTAGACGCAGAACGATGCGCTGTTGTTCATGTCACCCGAGCCGCTATAGCTACCGAGCGCAATGTCTTTCATGTTGGAAATCTGGACCCGATCAACGATCTCCAGGGTGACATCCGTTGTCCCGTTGGAGTCGCTACCCAGGCTGCCATCTGAAGCAGCCATCGCGTTCATGGCGAAGGCTGCCAGAAAAGCAATGCTGCAAACGTTGAGATTCGTTGATGTCATGCCAGTTACCTCAATGGGCCGCTAATTCGTTGTCTGTCCTGGATAATTCAAGTCCCGTGCCAACTCCGAAAAGCATTAGATAAAATCTAATATATCAATAGCCTATTGAATATTTATGAGAAGCAACTTGAAGAATAGTCGCGGACCACAACTGACCGAAAATGTGACGAAGTCGACCTTCAGCGTCAGTCGTTTGCGGGATTTAGCAGGGCAGTCAGCACATGGTCTTCCCAACGACCATTGATCTGCAGCAGGCGTCTGGCATGGCCTTCTACCACAAAACCGAGCCGCTCCAGCAGCTGGCCACTTCGGGTATTTCGCGGCAGGTAATTCGCCATGATGCGATTCAGTCCCAGCTCGGAAAAAACAAACCGATTGGCTGCGGTCAGCGCCTCGAACATCAGTCCCTGCCCCTGAAGTCGCTCATCCAGCGCATACCCCAGGTGGCATGCCTGGAAGGTGCCGCGAACAATGTTGGTGTAGTTGCAGACACCGACAATTCTGCTCTCATCAGGCGGCATCAACGCAAGGCAGAGGGACGTGCCGTTTCGATAGTCACGCTGCTGACGCTGTAACTGCAACCGCCAGTATGCGTTGGAATAAAACTCAACCGGCCGACGCGGTTCCCAGGGTTCCAGAAACGTGCGGTTTGACGAACGAAAATCCACCATCAAAGGCGCCTGGCCACTATCCGGCAGCTTCAGCAGCAATCGATCCGTACTGATTTCTGGCAGAGGCCCCGGAAACAGCTTTCGCGACACCATCGCCAGCGTTCCGCTTACTGCAACAGTCCAAGACGATCAATCATATTACAGGCAAGATGCAGGCGCTCGCGTGCCGGGCTGGACGGGCGGTCCATATTCTTCGCCTGAACCAGCGCTGACCCACCCGGCTCCCCGTTAATCAAAGGTTCTCTCCAAACGGCGGATCAGACGCCAATCGCTCCGTCACAGCCGCGAGATCCTCGTAAGTCGCCGCGTCAGTCAGCTCGACGCTGGAAGACTCCACCAGGCGCACCGTGCGGAAACGGCCGTGGGCAGCAGCGAGCACAATGCCATTCGGTGCTTCCTCACTGGCAAGGTAAAGTACGGCAGGAGAAATCACTTCCGGCGCCGAGCGCCGATTGGCACCGGGTAGCGACTCCGTCATACGCGTGCTGGTGGCACCCGGCGCAATACAATTGACCCGGATCCCCTTGCGAACACCTTCGAGCCGGAGCACGTTCATCAATCCCACCAACCCCATTTTCGCCGCCGCGTAGTTGGCCTGGCCAAAATTGCCCACCAGCCCGGAAGCCGAACTGGTGAACACGACCCGCCCCCAGCCTTTTTTTGCAAGGATCGGCCAGGCGGCGCTGGTGACATAGACAGAACCCATCAAATGAACATCCAGTACAGCGCGAAAGTTGTCCATGGTGACATTCGCAAATGTCTTGTCTCGTAGAATCCCCGCATTGTTGATGACGATGTCGACCGTGCCAAAATGCGCGACCGCATTATCAATGATGCCGCGGGCTTCCTGCTCCACCGCCACCGAACCGATATTCGCGACTGCCGAGCCTCCCTCCGCGAGGATTTCATCGACGACCGATTGCGCGGTATTGCTGGTGCCAGTCCCATCGACCGCACCACCAAGATCATTCACCACCACGTGTGCACCGCGTCGAGCAAACGCAATCGCATGGGATCTTCCCAGACCGCGCCCCGCACCCGTGACGACGACAACCTTGTCCTTGAACTCGCTGTTCTTCACCTGCTCCTCCGTGAGATTAGCCTAGCGGCTGCCAGCGTACCTGACAAACTCACAACGCCCTGCTGGTTCATACCTGGCCCGGCCGCACCTCAGCCGGCCGCACCTGAGCCGGCCGCACCATAATTGTGTAACCCACACCGGACTCGGTATCGCAGAAAGAATCCACCTCACAAAACCCCATTTTGTGGTACAGAGCCAGCGCCCGCTGATTAAAGTTGGCGACAGTGAGTCGAAAACTGTCAGGCTGCATACGCTTTCTCGCGAAATCCAGAATCGCCTGCACGAATGCAAGGCCGAATCCTCGGCCGGTCAGATCGGGCCGCATGCCCAGACCGATATCCAGCGCTTCCTGCGTGTATTGCCCGCCAGGCACTTGTCCGTCCTTGCCGAACGAACAGAATCCAACCAGCTGGCCCTGGTCATCGAGCACCGCATGAAACGCGAACTCAGGCGCCAGAAACGCCTGCACATAATCCTCTGCGTCCGCATGAGCCCGCGGATTGTAGAAATCGTAGGGTGGCGGATAGCGCCAGGACAACAGCGTCCTGGCATGTTCTTCAAGCAATGGTTCCAGATGCAGCGCTACGGGAATCATGTTGTTGTACTTGCTTTCAACTCCCTCCTTGCTGATGATGTCGTTAAGTCCCTTAAAGTTCAATTCGTCGTTAATGTTTCCCTTGATGCCAACGTCATTGCCCAAACTGTCGCCCGGGTTCCTGCTTGCCCTGGCTCTTTTGCTGGCCGGCAACAGTGCCATGGCGGAATGGGCTCCGGACATCGCGGTTGGCGACCGGATTCCTCCCTTGTCAGCAACCGACCAGGAGGGAAATCTCCGCACGCTGGACACGCTGATGGGCCAGAACGGTGCGGTATTTTTCTTTAACCGTTCCACCAGCTGGTGACCCTATTGCATCAGGCAATTCGTGGAATTGTCCGCTCACCAGCATCAGTTTGAGTCACTCGGTATTCACGTGGTCGCGATGACCTATGAAAGCGCTGATACCAATGCGGCGTTTACCCGGAAGCATGACATCGGCTTTGTCATATTGACGGACGAAAACAGCGAATATTTTCGGACCCTCGGCATTTTCAACGAGCAGGTACCGCCAGATCACCGCTTCTATGGCATTCCCCATCCCGGGATCATGCTGGTTGATCGCGACGGAGTCGTGGTGGCCAAGTTTGCCGAGGCAGATTATCGGCAGCGCCCCGCCATCGAGGATGTACTGACCGCGACCGGTAGCCTGTTAGCAGATGAGCAGATATCAGTCGAGCAGGGACCTGGCCTGTTCGAGTGATTCGATCGCCGAGGCAACAATTTCGTCGAAGATCTCTGCCGCCGGACGGACCCGGGCAATCATCCCCATTCCCTGGCCGGCAAAGCCAGGATTAATGTCTGCGCGGCCAGCGGCATTGGCGGCTGCCATCACCGGACCTGACACCACGCCCTGATACGGCATCGGTAGCGGACTGATCGAAGCCCTTTCCCACGCGTCGGTCCACTTCGAACGAATGATCCTTGCAGGCTTGCCGGTGACAGACTTTGAGATCACCGTGCCCTCTTCTGTACCGTCCACGAGCGCCTGCTTCTGGTGAGGCGCAATTCCCGATTCTTCGGCAGCAAGGAAAGCGGTACCGATCCATGCACCGGCAGCGCCCAACATCATGGCCGCTGCAACACCTCGACCGTCGCCGATTCCACCGGCACCCAGTACTGGCGTATCACCGACCGCGTCAACGACCTGCGGGATCAGCGCCATGGCCCCCACTGGAGAATTGTGACCGCCGGCATCATGCCCCTGGGCAACAATGGCATCAATGCCCACTGAAATGACCTGCGCCGCATGACGCACAGCACCCACGACGGCCAGCACTCGTGTGCCATTGGCATGGAGTTCTTTCATCCAGGGGCCGGGATTACCAAGCCCGGCGGCATAGACCGGTACCCGTTCTTCGATGACCACTGCCATCTGCGCTTCAAAAAACTCCTTGCTGAATACCTGCAGACCACCTGATCCGCGCCGTCTGGACTCGGCGACGGGCTCCAGGTTTTCCTGCGCCATGAACTGTCTGGCGAAAGCGAGGTGACCTTCAAGTTGGGCCCGCTCCGCTGCCTCATCTCCTGGTTCACGTTGCGCCGCGGCGCGTCTGACGGACGCCGGCAGCAGCGTATCAACCCCGAAGGGCTTGTCGGTCAGCGAACGCGTGCGGCGAATCCATTCCCGCAGCGTTTCGGGTTGCAGGGCGGCGGCACCGATCACACCCAGGCCACCGGCATTGGATACAGCGGCCGCAAGCTCGGGCGTGCTGGCGCTGCCCATACCGGCAAGGACCACCGGATATTCGATATCGAACAGATCGCACAGGGGACTATGGAGTTTCATGATTCATCTCCGAAGCGGTTAACATCATTCAACCAGAACCGATTTTCAGCGCCAACGTCAAAGTCAAAGTCAAAGTCAAAGTCAGAACAGCGTCATCTGCCGGTTCGGTGCCACGAATTGGCTGGTATCCAGTGCCAGGTGCTGATCCCGGGAATCGACATCGAAACCTGCCTGGCGCGCGGCTACACGAAAACGCTGGGCAATCATGGCCGCAATCGATCCCCTGCCACGCATCCGTTCGAAAAATGCAGGATCGTAGTCCTTGCCTCCCCGACTCTGGCGAATGAGGCTCATGACATGGGCCGCACGATCCGGAAAATGCTCATGCAGCCAATCTTCGAACAGCGGCCTGACCTCCAATGGCAATCGCACGAAGATGTAGTTTGCCTGACTGGCACCCGCTTTCCTGCCGGCGTCGACAATGGCCTCGATTTCACTGTCATTGATACCGGGTATCATCGGCGCCGCCATGATGGTGACAGGGACTTCCGCCGCTGACAGTGTCGCAATGGTGCGGAGCCGGGCGGTCGGGGACGCGGTACGCGGCTCCAGCTTTCGCTTTAGCTGGTTGTCAAGCGTGGTCACGCTGACCGCGACGGAACAGAGACGACGCCGGGCCATGGGGCCCAGAATATCCAGGTCCCGCAGGATCATCGTGCTTTTGGTAATGAGCGTGAATGGATGCGCATGTTGCGCCAGTACTTCCAGGATTCGACGGGTGTTCTGCTCGCTCGACTCAAGTGGCTGGTATGGATCGGTATTGGCACCGATCATGATCGGACGAACCTGGTAGTCAGGACGACTGAGTGTTTCCGTCAGCCGTTCCGCGCCATTTCGTTTGGAGATGATCTGGGTCTCGAAATCCAGTCCGGGAGACAGGTCCCAATAAGCGTGAGATGGCCTCGCATAGCAGTAAATGCAGCCATGTTCGCATCCCCGATAAGGGTTGATGGACCGGTCAAATGGAATGTCAGGTGAGCTGTTGGTTGTCACGATGGTCCGAACCTGTTCCGGAATCGTCCGCGTCATGATCCTGGATTCAGCAGCCCGCTGCCACCATCCGTCGTCAACGAACTCCGTTGTTCGGGATGAGAACCGGTGAGGGATGTTGTCTGACGTTCCCCTGCCCTTGATCGCCATCGGCACCTGACATTTCATCGAATACTGTATATTTATACAATAGTCCGGACGGGTCAATGCTGCTAACCTCGACGGTTTTTGCACCGCAAAACCATGCTGGAACTGGTCGAGCAGGGACTGATCAACTTCGGCAACGCTGCCTGGGGTCCCTGGCTGGTGGTGCTGATCCTCGGCAGCGGTGGTTATTTCCTCTGGGTTTCGCGGCTGCTGCCGTTTCGGTATCTGGGGCACAGCATTGAGGTGATCCGCGGTCGTTACGACAAGGATTCCCGCGACTCTCCCGGCCAGATCAACCACTTCCAGGCATTGTCCAGCGCCCTGGCGGGCACCATCGGCATGGGCAATATCGCCGGTGTTGCCGTTGCCATCGGTATTGGCGGGCCCGGTGCGGTGTTCTGGATGTGGGTGACAGCGCTGATCGGCATTGCCACCAAATTTTTTACCTGCACACTGGCGGTCTTGTATCGAGGTCGCGACAGCGCGAACCAGATTCAGGGCGGCCCCATGTATGTCATCGTCGAGGGCCTCGGCCCACGCTGGCGCCCAATGGCTGTGTTCTTCTGCCTCGCCGGGACCATTGGCTGTCTGCCCCTGTTTCAGGTCAACCAGCTGGTGCAGACGATGCGTGAGGTGGTCTTCATTGAGCAGGGCTGGATATCCCCGGACGACGAACTCGTTTTCAACCTGGCCGCCGGTATCCTGCTGGGTACCATCGTCGCCAGCGTTATTTTTGGCGGCCTGCATCGGATTGCAAATGTGGCAGCCCGACTGGTACCGGCGATGGGTTGTTTATACCTCACGATGGCGGCAGTCATCCTGACCATGCACCTGCCCGATCTGCCGGGATATCTCCTTCTGATCGTGACGGATGCCTTTTCCGGCAGTGCTGCGGCGGGCGGTGTAATCGGCACCGTCATCGCAACCGGCGTTCGTCGCGGCGTATTTTCCAACGAAGCCGGCGTAGGTACCGAAGCGATGGCCCATGGTGCGGCCCGAACATCAGAACCTGTCCGGGAGGGAGTAGTCGCCATGCTGGGGCCGATCATCGATACGCTGTTCATCTGCACCGCGACGGCACTGATCATTCTGGTCACCGGCGTCTGGCAGCAAGGCAGTCTCGATGGTGTCACCATGACCGCAGCCGCCGTCAATACCGCCCTTCCTGGCTGGGGGCTGTACCTGCTGATCACCTGTATTGCGTGTTTTGGCATCAGTACTGTGTTCAGCTATTCCTACTACGGTGCAAAGTGCCTGGGATTCCTGATCGGCGCGGAACGCCAGCATTACTATAACTATGCCGTTGTCGGCATGACGGTGGTGGCTTCAGTCCTGTCCCTCGAAGCCATGGTTGGGCTGATCGATGGCGCTTTCGCATTGATGGCGATTCCCACCTGTGTCTCGGCCGTGATCCTGGCACCGAAAGTCATGCAGGAAGCGCGTCGTTACTTCGCCCGGCTGGATTCAGACCTGGCCTGATTCAGAATAGCCGGGCCTCGACGCCTGCCGCCATGAAGGTACCGAGGGCTTCACAAGCCTCCAGCATGTTCGGGTCAGGTTCGCCCCGGCAAATGACCGGGTCGTGAACTTCCCTGAACGGATACCCGCGCACAATTCGCCTGATACTGGTCAGCGCCCCTTCGCCATCGTTACCGGCACTGATAAACACAGCGTAGGGCAGCCCCTCGACCCTGCCCTCGAGCGGATAGTAGGTGCGATCAAAAAAGTCCTTGAGTCCGCCTGACATGTAGCCAAAGTTCTCCGGGGTACCCAGTACAATGGCGTCGCACCAGAGCACATCATCGGCCACCGCTTCTCGCGCCAGCCTGATACGCACCTCGACATCAATTTCGGGATGCCGGCTACCTGCAACCACGGCTTCAGTCAGTGCCGCGGTATGACCATTCTTGCTGTGATAGACAATCAGCAACCGGCTCATAGCACCCTATTCCCTGTCTCGTTCATGGTCATCAAACACCGCTTCCAGCTTCAGATGAAGCCACCTTAAAGATCCTCCAGCACCAGACGATGAGCCGAGACAAACCGATAGGAAGGGATGTCCAGGTTTCGGGGGGCAGCGGCACCAGTCAACACACGACCGGCAAAATCGAATCGACTCTGGTGGCAAGGGCACTCAAACCCAACCTCTGCATTAACCGCCACTTCACAGCCCAGGTGTGTGCAGTGACTATACGCGACAAAGTATTCCGGCCGCCTTGAACGCATGGGATTCGCCGCATAATCCGGTTGCCTGGAGACCGCCGAAGTCGGGTCCTTCAACACCACCGAGTCACGCTCCAGGGCCTGTACCATGTCCAGAGACCGCCGCTGTATCAGCACACCCCGGCCCAGCCAGTCGATCCGGCGAGTCTCACCCGGCGCAACTCCCGACAGGTCGACTTCACGGGTATAGGTATTATCAAACGAGGGCAACCATGCCCGCACAAACGGGAACGCGAGAAACCCGAGCCCCGTGAGACCAAAAGCCTGGACAATGCGAAGCAACAATGCCCGGCGGCGCACCGACCAGGCATCAGCAGGAACAGATTGAGGTTGTCGAGTTTCGTCTTCCAACGAGACAGCATGGCGAAGGACGAGAGGGTCATGATAGCGTTGAGGCTTACCGACTGCACAGGTTTGTTTTTTGGCATTCAAGGCGCTGGCCATTGACCTGGATGGAACCTTGCTGGTGGGCAATGAACTGCCCGAGGCTCACATCGACGCAGTCAAGAAAGCGACGGATGCCGGCTTTCGCATCCTCCTCGCTTCCGCGCGCTGGCACCAGGTTGCTGAGCGATATGCCCGTCAGCTCGATCTCCGTGGCCCTATCATTGCGTGTAACGGTGCGCAGGTTTACCTGCCTGACCCGGGTCCTGACCTGGTCGACCGCCGACTGCCCGCCGCGTTTGTCACTGAGCTGTATGAGCTGTGCAACGCCTCTTCCTGTACGGTGGTTGCCATGTTGGGCCACCGGGTCATCTTAAAAGCTGACCGGGCGCCAAATCGTGAACTGGTGCCGGAGATGAGCTGGGCTAATCGCCTCGACCGCGAACTTCATGCAGAACCCTTGCTGATTGCCATCAGCGGAGATATCACCGACTCCCTCCGCCAGCGACTTGACCACTTTCAGGACCAGGTCGATATCCGGGAGTCAATCGGCCCGCGCGATGACCTGATTCTGACCATCACCGCGATGGGCGCGGACAAGGGGGCCGCGCTAAGCGTGACCTGTGATCATCTGGGGCTGGAAGCAGCTGAGGTGATTGCCATCGGCGATGCGGAAAACGATATCCCGATGTTTCAGATCGCCGGCGCCTCGGTGGCAATGGGGCAGGCAACGGCGCGGGTTAAAGCAGCCGCCAACCATGTGACCACCAGCAACACGGATTTTGGTGTTGCCCGGTTTATCGACCGGTTTTTGGCTGGCGCCGGGCTCTGACGGATTAACTACCAGATGCCGCTGTTTTCCATCGACTTCCAGGGCTCCGCCGGCTCCTTCGCCTGACCCTGCTGCAGCAGTTCGATGGAAATATTGTCTGGTGACCGCACAAAAGCCATCCGGCCATCCCGGGGTGGCCGATTGATGGTGATACCGCCATCCTGGAGCCGCTGGCAAACTTCGTAGATGTCATCCACCGAATAGGCGAGATGACCAAAATTTCGGCTGCCCTCACCCAATTGATCACCATCCCAGTTCCAGGTCAGCTCGATCTGGGCGTTTTCGTCCCCGGGCGCTGCCAGGAATATCAGGCTAAAACGTCCCTGTTCGCTATCAAATCGACGGATCTCGTTTAGTCCCAACAGATTGCAGTAAAAATTGAGTGATTCGTCGACGTCGTTGACGCGAACCATTGTATGTAAGTATCTCAAATCAGCACTCCTCACCCGGCCATCACCAGCGCCAAGCTTCACACGCGAATCAATGCTTCGCGCAACCAGTTAAAGTAATTTCTCATCTAACGTGAGATATAGACAGCAATTTATTGTTTTATAACGTCTTTTATCTGCTCAATCTGAAAGTATTTCGCCAGCAGTGCCAGCATACCTTGCGGACCACCCAGATGCAGTGCGCCAACAATCACCAGCGTATCGGTGTCTGAAGCCGCCAGCTTCCTGACCTCGGCCGCCATCGTCCTGTTGCGATCGTGGATGATGCGGTCAATCTGCGGCCCAAAGACCGGTTCCCGGTTAAGCGACTCGATTGCCTGGAGGTACAGCAGGTCCGCGTCACCGCTCGACCACGCTGCCATCATACGACTCATATCCTGCTCCAGGCCACCTATCTCTTCGAGTGCCACCCGCAGCGAAAGGTCCTGAATGTCGGGCGGATCCGCCGCGAGTATCTGCAGCTGCTCAGCCAGGGTCTCGAGCTGACCGATCCGCTTGCCCTCGGCCATCGCCCGCTGCGTGAAATAGGATTCCACACCCAGTCCGGGATCAAATCCAAGCCGCTGCACTTCTGCCAGTCCGATCTGCAGTCCGAGCAACCAGGGCCGAACGTGACTCACCTGCTCCAATGACGCACCCCGGGCCGCCAGATATCGCTTTACCAGTCCAAGGGTGCGGGGCGTCAGCTGGGAGTCCAGCGACTGACCTGCAGGATAGTGTCCCAGGGTCCGGGTGAGCTCAGCGGTCGCTTCAGGATCGATTCGGCTGATGTCCACCTCCAATACGACCTGCTCGGCCCAGTCAAACGCCTCGTCAATGACCCTGGGCAAGGGATAGTAATCAGGGCTCAGTGCATGGATGGAACCGAGCAGATACAGGTCCTTGCCGTTCGCGGACAGGCGCCACATCGACACCGGCTGCCCGCCCGCTATGACCGTCTGCCCCCACAGCAGGAGCAGTAAAATCCAGAACGCCTGAAATAGTGAATTAATCGGGATCAAAGCCACCCACAAACACCGGACTGCTCCAGGCGACATGATCATCGACCTGAATCGCACGGACATAGTAGTAATCAACGTCACCCGGTTTGCGGCGATCGCTGAACCGATGATTCACACGAACCGGAACGTCAGATTCAGTCACGAGTTTCACGCCCACCTGATCCTGATAGCCAGCCACATCGTACTGGCGACTGACCACACCGGATTTTAGTTCCTGCAAGGTGATAACCATGGTGGTCGACGGAATGGCGGCAGGCGGTCGAGTCAGCGGCAGCTGGTCCGCCGCCTCCCTGCCCCCGCTCAATACCACTTCCAGGTAGGCATCGTCCTCAACCGCGTCGATTTCTACCTCGAAACTCCGTGCACGGCCCCGGGTCCAGGTGATGAAGTCCATGCGACCCGGATCGGCAGGATTGATCGCAGCGAGATGACCGGAATCGGTACCCCATCGCTTCCCAACCTGTCCCAACCTGCCGCCGCGAAGGCGCAGGTAACCAATCCACTCACGACCATTTCGCGGCAGGTCATGAACGCCATTCAGTGGCTCGGTGGACGACGACAACCACAGCCTGAGTATCCGTCCATCGGCATCGAAGTTGATATCCCGGGACCCGATCACCTCACCGTTGCGAACAAGATCAATGCGTTCGATCGGCGCGGTCCCCGTCACCTGGACGTCAATCTCGCGCTCCGCCGATGCTGCCGTCCGACTGCCCGGGGCGGCGCCATTGACTGACACATCCAGGTGAATTCTCGGGCCCGAGGTTACCCAGGTCCGGCCGGCTGCCAGCCCGTCCCAGGCGGACTCGCCCGCACGCAATTGCACGGCGGTTCGGCCCGACTCAGAATGTCGATCGGCGGCCAGGGATTCTGACGAGCCGATGAAACCTGTGCGCAAACCCATTTCAGCGAATCGCCTGCCGTACCACTCGAAACTCCCGCTGCCCGTCTGGATAGCGACCAGGTTCATACGACGATGGTCCCTCAGCCGCAGGTCATACGGGACATCCGGCAGCGCCGCGAACAACAAATCCCCGTCGAATCGGTCGAGAGACCTGATATCAGGGAACTGGCGCCTCGGCGCGGGCGAGAACCTCAGCGGCGTCTGCGACAACACCAGCCAATGCCCCCCGGCGCGAAGATTGCCGGCACGGAGAAATCCATCGGCACCCGCCAGCGATCGAGCCCGCCAGTCGATGTCGGCCACCCGATCATCCCGTAACGGTGTCCAGTAGGTATCGACAATGCCAAGCAAGTGTTCCTGGACGCCACCCGTCGGCTGTGCCTGCGGTTCCAGCCATCGGATCGTCCGGGGGTTTGACGTCGTCCTGACAAATGCCGAAGTCGACAGCCCTCCTCCGGCGGAACGAACTTCAATCTCATGGGTACCCAGTCGGGTCAGCGACAGCTCAAACAATGGCGCAGGGTCTTCACCGCGCTCGATTCGTGTCCGGAATTCGCCATCGACCAGAATATCCAGCGGAGGGAAGACACCGCTCGCCAGATTGCCAAATGTGTCGGTCAAACGGACAAGGATGGTAACCGGTCGATCCGGCGCGGCTTCATAGGGCGCTGCAAGCTCCAGCCTGGCCACCGGACCCGGCACCACCGGACGTCTTGCGATGGGCACCGGCACTGCCGATTGCCCGGCGGCAGTTCGTATCCTAAACGGCAGCGACAGTGATGCTGATGACCGCTCAGGCAACGTGAAACGCCGAAAGTTAAATCGCACCTCACTGTCGGGTCCAACCGTTCCCTCGGCAAGACGAAACACGGGCCAGGTACCCGGCCCTTCGCCGCCACCCGCGATAGCCGTTTCGGTGACAGCGGTGACTTCAAAGCGTGCACCTGCAGACGAGACACTGACAAAGTCCCGGCCATCCCCGTCAATATGTTGAAAGGTAATACCCGGCGCAGAAAGTGAACCCAGAATCAGCTCAGCGCCAACGCCAAGCTCGACCCCGGGCCGATAAACCATATCGAAGTCGACTTCCCGGCCCGCAACAAGATCCGGACCATCAATGACTTCGGCGTAACCCGCAAGGTTCGGCGCCAGCGCCAGCGCCCGCATCAGTTCGAGGTAATCTCCAACCCGTTGTTCAAGGACAGTCAGGGTCTCGGAGTCATAGCCGGTACCCGCCGAGACTGCCATGGCCGCGGCCGAAAGCACGTCCCGGGGAACAGTTGCACCAGTCTGCGAATATCGATTTGCCTGATCGTAGAGCTCATGACCCAGGGCGTTGACGCGGTCAGTGGCAGCGCCCATTGCACAGTGCACACTCAGGCCAAGCCATAAACTGATTGTTAGCGACCATGGTCGCCGGCAGATTCTCACTGTTAGATAGCGGCCCTGACAAACGCCATCACCGCCAGCGTGGGCCTGTTCCCCGGCACACCCAGTTCTTCATCGATTGTCTGGGTCGTATCGAGGTTGCCGGGGATCATCACCACGTCAACGCCTGCCTCACGAAGTTTGCGGCTAAACATACCAGCCTGCCCGCTGACCTTTTCGGATTCCGGTACATAGAGCAGCGCAAAAGGCGGAATCATCTTATCCTTCGTGACGTGGTGGATCGGTGACAGACTTTCCCAGGATTCGGGCGACTCACCAAAAATCACCCGATGCCTGCGCTGATCAAGATAGCTTGCGTCCGATTGCAGAAGTCGGGTGATATCGTAGCTCGACGAATCAATGGAAACGACCGCACGTATGGCCTTGAGGTCAAATTTTCTAACCATTGGCGCCTGGGTCGCAACCAGGGACGCAAGGTGGCCCCCTGCCTCATGTCCCATCAACACAATTCGGTTTCCATCCAGTCCATAACGCTTGCCATTGGCCTTGATCCAGCCAATCACGCTGACAACATCATCAAGCTGATCCTGCAGGCTCGCCTCCCATCGAAGGCGATAATTCATACTGATAAAGGCCATATCGTGGAGCGCAAACAGGCGTGGCTTGGCATGAACATCAGACTTGTCCCCGAACGCCCAGGCACCCCCATGGATATAGACCACAACCGGGCGCGCCGTGGTGGCATCCTTCCAGTAGACATCGAGTGACTGCAGAGCGCGGTCCGGTCGCTTGGGATCGCCATAAACAATGTCACGGCTGACCTGGAATTCGTCATCGGCGCCATGGGTCATCGGCGCCACAGCGCACAGCAGTAGGGACATGAAAACAGCAACAATGACAGGGATTGGATTCACGGGAGAGCCTTCCGAGATAGGTCGCTGCCACTATTTAATCGGGAAGCGAAGCCAATGGCAAATGACAATATTCTAAACATGACCCTAGAACCTGATGACTTCAGGCTCCAGTGACACAAGATCGACAATACCAATCGCGTTGTAGCCGGTCATCATCCCCGCGCATTCACCAGGATTGAACGTCAGTCGGCCCTCGTTGACCACCATCTCCAGTCGGTGAGTATGTCCGTGGAGAATCAGATCATAGTCATGGGGTCGGACCGCCTGCAGCTCCAATGGGTCGTGCACCACCACGATCTTTCGCTGGCACCAGCTAAGGGGCAGCGGCGGCTGAACAAAATGAAACCCCAGCTCGGCGGCAGCCTGTTCCAGTTCATTGAGTTCACCCTGGTCATTGTTGCCGAAAACTCCCCACAAGGGCGCATCCAGATCGCGAAAAAGCTCCATCGTTTTGGGCTGGGTGATATCGCCGGTGTGGATGACACGTTCAACGCCGCTGGCATTGAACAACGTCACAATCTCGCGAACGTTGCCGAGGTTGTTGTGGGTATCTGAGACAACGCCGATTTTCATGCGGAGACAAAAACGCCGCCGACGATGACTCGCCGACGGCGCTGCAAACGTGCAGGCCCTAGGCCGCTTTTTCCAGAATATGAATCGCGCAGGCGCTGCCCAGCCCGATTACATGGGCCATACCGAGCCTCGCACCCTCGACCTGTCGCTTGTCAGCTTCTCCGCGCAGATGAGTTGCAATCTCGTAGATATTGGCAATGCCGGTAGCACCTAACGGATGCCCTTTCGACAGCAGTCCGCCGGATACGTTGACCGGCACCTTGCCGCCGAGCGCTGTGGCACCGCTATCGATCATCTGACCAGCTTCCCCGTCACCACAAAGACCGAGGTTCTCATAGTGGAGGATCTCGGCGGTCGCGAAACAATCATGCAGTTCCACCAGATTGATATCTTCGGGACCGACACCCGCCATCTCATACGCCTTCTTCGCAGCATTTCGCGTCAGGCTATTAACATCAGGCATGGTCAGGTCACGATCGCTATAGGGGTCGCTGGTCAGAACGGACGCGCGAACCTTGACCGCCCGATCCATACCAAGCTCCTTCGCTTTCTTTTCAGAGACCAGCACGGCCGCCGCAGAACCATCGACGTTGACCGAACACATCAGCTTGGTATTCGGATAAGAGATCATTTCTGCATTCATCACTGTGTCGAGCGGCGTTTCAATCTGGTACATCGCTTTGGGATTCAGCGTCGAGTGATGATGATTTTTTACTGACACCTTGGCGAACTGCTCAAAAGTCGTACCATACTTGCGCGCATGCTCCATGCCTGCCTCAGCGAATACTGCTGGCATGGTCCTTGACCCGAGCAGGCCTTCCGTCGGGATACCACGCGCAACATTGCCGCTACCCAACAGACCCTTGCCCATCTGCTCAACGCCAACGGCAAGAACGGCGTCATGAACACCTGCCTTGATCGACATCCAGGCCTCACGGAAGGCTGTCGCGCCGGTCGCGCATGCGTTCGCGCAGTTCACCACGCCAACACCTGTCTGGCCAATTTCTTTCAGGATGCGCTGGCCCACCATGGCCCGGGACTCACCGAGGTTGCCACAGTACAGTGCTTCCATATCCTTCATTTCCAGGCCAGCGTCATCCAGGGCCATCCATGCAGCCTGGGCACCCAGTTGCGGTACCGTCCTGTCGGGGAACCGACCGAACTTGATCATGTCGACTCCGATTACATATACGTCACTCATGAGATTCTCCTGTGGAACTCTGGCATTGGTTATGCCGCTGGCTTAAAGAAATAACTGATGTAGCTGTTGCCATCCCGATCCTTACGACCCAGGGCATCGTCAAAGATGACTTCGACCGGCATATCGAACGACAGCCTGGCCGGATCCGGGTCTATCCCGATCAGGTTCCCTTTGACCGTGCCGCCACCCTCAAGATCGACAATGGCCGAAATATAGGGCACCTCGATACCGGGATAACTGCGGTGAACAATCGAGTAGGAATACAGCTTGCCCTTGTTCGACAATTTGACCGGCGACATCTTGCCCCGCGCACTGCAATTGGAGCAGTTCTCTCTGACTCCAAGATACACGGAGCCACATTCGCCGCATTTATGGCCTTCCAGATAAGGGTCACCCCCTTCCGGCAGTT
>JANQJA010000012.1 GCA_028281885.1 Pseudomonadales bacterium
CGGTACTGGCAGAAGAACTGGGCACCCTGGTGGGCTCCCGCGATCTCAATGCCTTCGTCAAGATTGCCTCCGACGGCACCATCACCATCTACTCGGCCAATCCGGAAATGGGTCAGGGCGTGAAGACAGCGCTACCCATGATCATTGCCGAAGAGATGGGCGCGAAGTGGGAAGATGTCGTTGTGCTTCAATCGCCCGTCGATGCAACGCGCTTTGGTCGTCAGGGTGCCGGCGGTTCCACCACGGTGCCGCGCAACTACGACCTGATGCGGCAGATGGGTGCCAGCGCCCGGGAGATGCTGATCGGCGCCGCATCGGAAACCATGGAAGTGCCACGGGATGAACTGAAAGCCCGTGACAGCAAAGTCATCCATATATCCGGTGACAGCCTCACCTTCGGGCAACTGGCCGCCCTCGCTGTCAGGCAGGAACTGCCAGATCCCGATCTGCTCAAGTACAAGGATCCGTCAGAGTTCACCATCATTGGCACCGCAGTCTCCAGTGTCGACAACCTGGTGATTGCGACCGGAAAGACCGACTTCGGTCTCGACACCGTCGTACCAGGCATGAAGTACGCAGCCTTCCATCGCTGCCCCAAGCTTGGCGGCAAGGCAGTCAGCTTCAACGAGCAGGAGATCAAGGCCCTGCCCGGCGTCATCGATGCCTTCATCCTTGATGCCAAGGGCGGCGTCAATGTGCTGAAGTCCGGTGTCGCCATCGTCGGCGAGGACACCTGGACCGTCCTCGATGCCAAGAACAAGCTCAAGGTGACCTGGGACGAAGCCGGCGCTTCCACCGACACCTGGACTGACATGCAGGCCATGGCGCGCAAGACGGCCACGGTGGGTGGCGGCGATGTACTGGTCGAGCGAGGCGACGTCGATGCCGGGTTCGCCAGCAATTCAAACCGAACCCTTGAATCATTCTACGAATTCCAGTTCGTCGCCCATATCTGCATGGAACCGATGAACTGCACCGCCCACTACCGGCACGGAGAGAACGGTGAACCCGATACCGTGGAAGTGTGGGCACCAACCCAGGGCCCGGCACGTATTCCCACCGCAGCGAACATCCTGTTCGGTATCGATGAAGCCAACGTCACCGTACACCAGCGACGGCTCGGTGGCGGCTTTGGCCGTCGCGGCCGGCCCGACTTTGCCGCCGAGGCCATGGCGATTTCCGAGCGGGCACGAGTACCGGTCAAGGTCACCTGGACCCGCACCGATGACATCCACCATGACTTCTTCCGGGCTGGCGGCTGGGAGAACCTGAAGGCTGCCATCGACGAGAACGGCAAGCTCGCCGCCTGGGATCAGCACTACCTCGGATTCACCCGCAACGGCGAGCGACTGAGCGGTTCCGGCCTGCGCAGAACTTCGATGCCAATGACCGTGCTGCCCACAGTCCGTGGTCGACAGACCATGACTGATATCGGAACGCCCTGCGGGGCCTGGCGTGCGCCGGGATCGAACACCGACGCCTTCGTGGAGCAGTGTTTTATTCATGAACTGGCGGAACTGGCCGGGCGTGATCATCTCGAATTTCTGATCGAGATGATGGGTGAGCGACGCTGGTACGAGGAAGGGAACACCTGGCGACTGAACACCGGCCGCGCCATCGACGTGGTCAAGCTGGCCGCCGAAAAAGGTGGCTGGGGACAGAAGATGCCTGCTGGTCGGGGACTCGGTCTTGCCTTCTACTTCAGTCACGCGGGGCATATTGCCGAGGTTGCTGACGTGAGTGTCGATGCAAACCGGAATCTCACCGTGAACAAGGTGACTGTTGCTGTGGATGTTGGTCCGATCATCAATTTGAGCGGTGCCACCACCCAGGTGCAGGGTTCTGTCATCGATGGCCTGAGCGCCATGGCCATGCAGCAGATCACCATGGTCGATGGCGTGATTCAGGAAGACAACTTCCATGAGTACCCTGTTCTACGTATTGCGCAGACACCCGATGTGGAAGTGCATTACATCCAGAATGCAGACTACGCCCCCACCGGTATCGGTGAACCAGCCCTGCCGCCCCTGGCACCCGCCGTCGCCAACGCGATCTATGCGGCAAGCGGTATCCGCGTCAGGTCGATGCCGCTGACTAACGAGGGCTTTACGCTCGTCTAGAGAACGTCGGATTCGATGCTCGGGTTCTCAGATACCCGGGCATCGTCCTCGTTGAGCATCAACAGCCCTAGCGCCAGCACGACCGCCACAATCATAAAGAAGATGCCGAATCTTGGGATACGCCAGCGCATGGCTCTCTCCTCGTCAACTCAATGCAGGCCGCCATCACCGACGACACTCATCAGGCGGACCTCGCAGGTAACGTGACCTCCCCGCTGAAGTATCGGCGGGGCCGATCATGTCAGCATGAAGATATCATTCCCGGACTCCGGCAACACGCCATGATCTGGTAGGCTTTCCACAAGGCTACGAGGAGGGACAATGAACCTAGAAAAGGTTGTATTCGCGTTTACGATCATTCTCGCACTGACGGTCAATTTCGGCTTTTTTATTGGCGACATCGACAATCCCGCACACCACCACGTGCTTGAACTCTACGCTGCCATCTTTGTTAATGCGGTCGCTACCATCCTCAAGTTCGGTGATCGTTCACACATGGGCGCGGTGCTGCTCGCCACCAGCCTCGTCGCCGACATCCAGCTGGTCGCCGCCGCCGCAGTCTGGGGATACGCCGTACATGTCTCGGGCGTGGGGCTGACACCAACGGTGATGGCCAGCATTGTGTCACTGGCTGGCGGCGCCCTGATTGCCAACGTGATTTCCGTTGCCCTGCTGGCGACGGAAACGGTACTGCTCAGGCGCTAGCCGTATCATGGCCTCCGTCGTCTTCCTGATCCTCCGCCGAATGCGGGGACCACTGCTGTTGCTGTCGACGGTTTACGCGATCGCAACCCTCGGCCTGACGCTGATTCCAGGCGTCGACGATGAAGGCAACACGTGGCACATGTCGTTCTTCCACGCGTTCTATTTCGTATCGTTCATGGGCACCACCATCGGCTTCGGGGAGATTCCTCATCCCTTTACCGAGGCTCAGCGAATGTGGGCACTGGTGTTTATGTACATCACCGTGGCCACATGGATTTATACCCTGGGTGCGCTCATCAGCCTGCTCAGCAACGACACGTTAAAACGTGCGCTGACCGAGTACCGGTTCAGGTTCCAGGTACGCATGATCCGCGAGCCGTTCTTCCTTATCTGCGGTTACGGTGAGACCGGCAGCAAGCTGGTTCGGTCGCTGCGGAATCGCCTGCTACAGGCGACTGTCATCGACATCCTGCCTGACCGGCTGGATGCCCTGATGATGGAAGACGACCCGCTGTTTATCCCCGGCCTCGCCGGGGATGCGGGGGCTCCGGAAAACCTGGTGATGGCAGGTCTGACACATCCCATGTGCCAGTGCATCGTCGCAATCACCAATGACAATGCGGTGAATCTGCACATCGCCATCACCGCCAAAGTCCTCAACCCCAACGTCAGGGTCATCTGCCGCGCCGATTCCAGCGACGTCGAAGCCAACATGGCCTCTTTTGGGACTGACTACATCATCGACCCATTCGATAACTTCGCCAAGAATCTGTCTCTGGCAACCTATGCGCCACATCAGCTCTTGCTGGTGAACTGGTTCCGCCAGCCACGAGGCGAACCGCTGACCAACGTGACCGAGGTGCCGCACGGGCTCTGGATCATTTGCGGTTTCGGCCGGTTCGGCAAGGCTATCTATCGGGAACTGACCCGACTAGAGATTCCAGCCCGCGTGATCGAGCCGAACGCAAAAACACCAGGATTACCGGCCAACACCGTGATCGGTCCCGGCACCGAGGCACACACCCTGAACGCGGCAAACATAGCACAGGCCGTCGGTATTATTGCCGGTAGCAACAACGACTCGAACAACCTTTCGATCATTGTGACGGCCAGGCAACTGAATCCGAAGCTGTTCGTCATTGCCCGCCAAACCTCGCAAACCAATGACGAACTCTTTGCCGCATCGGAGGCAGATATCATGATGCAGCCAAGCGACGTCATCGCGAGCAAGATACGAACGCTGTTGACGAATCCTCTGGTCGATGACTTCCTGAGTCTCGCCCGGGCTCGCAGTGACGACTGGGCACGCACACTGACCGACAGGTTGCGAAGTATCTCTCCCGAAGTGCTGCCACGCACCTGGCCCGTAACCATCAATGAAACAGATGCCGCCGCGGTCCAGATGGCCCTGGCAGAAGGCCGTTCAGTCACGATCGGCGACCTCACCCGAAGTCATATCGATCGAAACGAGAAACTACCCCTGATCGTGCTGCTTTACAGCGACGAAACGGGCACCTTCTGCATGCCGGATGAAGATACCGCTCTCTCACCAGGCGACCAGCTGCTTTTTGCCGGCACTGAAGAGTCCCATCGCAGACTGAAGTGGAATCTTATGAATGAAACCGCGCTGCACTACATCATGACCGGAGATACGCTGCCGCAGACGCTGCTGGGCCGATGGCTCAAGGCTTCGGCGGGCTGACTGATACTTGTGCTGCCCCGGTCGATCACCCACCATGGCGTATCGCGATCTTTTTGAGTGAGGTGAACCATGGCCGGTCCGTTAAGCGGAATTCGGATCATAGATCTTTCCACCGTTATCTCCGGGCCCTTCGCCACCATGCTGCTGGCAGACCAGGGCGCGGATGTCATCAAGGTTGAGTCACCCGATCGACCTGACCATGCGCGCGGCGCCGGCCACGGCGAACAAAGTTTCACCGCCACATTCCTGAACAACAATCGCAACAAGCGCGCAATCAGCATCGACCTGAAGACCGGGCGCGGCGTTGCATTGCTGAAAGAACTGGTCAGTACGGCAGACGTATTCGTCCAGAACTTTCGCCCCGGCGTGGTTGAACGCCTCGGCGTGGATGAGGCCGCCATGCGCGCCGTAAAGCCGGACCTGATCTACGCCTCCATCAGTGGTTTCGGCGAATCGGGACCCTGGTCCCACAAACCTGTATACGATCCCATTGTGCAGGCACTGAGCGGCCTGACGACCATCCAGGCAGGATCCGATGAAGAACGCCCCAGGCTGGTTCGCACCATCGTCCCCGATAAGCTCACCGGCATGACCATGGCGCAGGCGATCAGTGCCGCCCTGTTCGCCCGTCAGCGATCCGGGAAAGGTCAACACATCCAGGTCAGCATGCTCGACGCGGTGATCGCTTTTCTATGGGCATCGGACATGGGGGGCCAGACTTTTGTCGGCAAGGAAGTGAGTGTGCAGCGTGCTGCTACCTTTATAGACCTGATCTACGAAACGACGACCGGCTACATCAGCGTGTCTGCCATGACCAACCAGCAATGGCAGGCGCTGGCCGATGCCGTAAGCCACCCTGAGTGGAAGAACGATGAACGTTTCAGCACACCCGCGCTCCGAGACCGGAACGCCAATGAGCGACTCCAGCTCACCCAGGACGCTTTGCTCGAACGCAGCGCCGAGGAATGGCTTGAGATTCTGGACAAGGCCGGCGTCCCCTGCGCACCCGTGCTCAAACGAAAAGAAGTGATTCACCATCCCCAGGTACTGGCCAGCGAGCTGATCATGGAACTGGATCATCCAGTGGCCGGCAGGATTCGCCAGACCAGGCCAGCAGCAAGATTCAGTGAAACGACTCCAGAGCTACGCATCGGCGCACCATCCACCGGCGAACACACCAGCGAAGTGCTGGCATCGATAGGCATCGATGCCGAGCAGATCGAGCAGCTACGCCAGGATGGAGTGATCGTCTAACCGAAGCAGATCCTGGCAACGTCCTGGTAACGTGCGGCAAAGTGGATATCCAGGCCGGACCTGATGTCATCCGGTATCTCATCGTAGTCGCGCTGGTTATCGGCAGGCAGGATGATCTCTTTCACGCCGGCACGTTTCGCGGCAATGACCTTTTCCCGAATGCCACCAACAGGCAACATGCGACCGGTCAGAGTCAATTCACCCGTCATGGCAATGGGCCGCTTGATCCTTTCTCCCCGGGCCAGGGACAAGAGCGCTGTCGCCATGGTTACGCCGGCACTTGGGCCATCCTTGGGTGTCGCACCTTCCGGTACATGCAGGTGAATGGTGACCTTGTCAAAGAAGTGCTCCTCGGCACCCAGCGCACGCAGATTTGAAGTCACATAGCTGTAGGCAATCGTCGCCGACTCTTTCATGACATCCCCAAGCTGACCGGTCTGTTGAAACCCGCGAGTGCCAGTTTGTAGTGCGGTCGCTTCAACCGCGAGCGTTGTACCACCCAGCGCCGTCCATGCCAGGCCGTCCACCACGCCGACGTCGCGCTGTGAACTCTGTTTCTTGAACAGCGGTGCACCCAGATATTCCTCGACCTGCTGACCGGTCACCGAAACCGGCTTGTTGTTTTCCAGCAGGTTCACCACGGCCTTCCTAACGACACTGCCGAGTTGCTTCTCGAGGTTACGAACACCGGCCTCGCGGGCATAGCCGTCGATAATCTTGCGCAACGCTGCATCTGAAATCCTGAGTCGCGACTTGTTCACGCCGGCCCGTGACAGCAATTTCGGCCAGAGGTGATGTTTCGCAATCAGCAGTTTTTCTTCCGTGAGATACCCTGCCAGTCGGATCGTTTCCATCCGATCCAGCAAAGGACCCGGAATCGTATCGAGCTGATTGGCGGTGCAGACAAACAACACCTTGGACAGATCGACCTGCAGATCAAGATAGTGATCCAGGAACTCGCTGTTCTGCTCCGGGTCGAGCACCTCAAGCAGCGCAGACCCCGGATCGCCCTGGAAACTGGAATTAATCTTGTCGATTTCGTCGAGCATGATGACCGGATTGCTGGTCTTCACCTGCTTCAGCGCCTGCACCAGCTTGCCAGGCATGGCACCAATATAGGTGCGTCGATGCCCCTTGATCTCTGCCTCATCGCGCATACCACCCAGGCTCAGGCGGTAGAACTCGCGCCCCAGCGCCTGGGCGATGGACTTGCCGATGGAGGTTTTACCCACACCGGGAGGCCCCACCAGTAGCAGTATCGATCCCGATATCTCGCCGCGATAGGCACCCAATGCCAAGAATTCCACGATACGCTGTTTAACGTCCGCCAGACCATCATGGTCGCGATCAAGAATTTGACGGGCATGCACCAGGTCCAGGTTATCTTCGCTGGTCACCCCCCAGGGCACGGCAGTGACCCAGTCGAGGTAGTTTCGCGTGACGCCATATTCAGCAGAGGACGGTTCCAGTACCTGGAGCTTGTCGATCTCCTCATCAACCCGCTCCTGCACATAGGCGGGAACTTCCAGCCCCTCAAGTCGCTCGGTGAACTTTTCCACATCCGCCTGACGATCGTCCTTGGCGATGCCGAGTTCTTTCTGGATGGTTTTTAGCTGCTGGCGCAGGAAAAATTCCCGTTGCTGTTCATTGACCTCTGACTGCATCTGCCGATTGATCTCACTCTGCAGGCGGGCAACTTCCAGCTCCTTGTTGATCAACATCAGTACTTTTTCCATCCGCGGCAGCAACGGGATGGTCTCCAGAATATCCTGCAACTCGTCGGCTGATGCCTGGGTAATCGCCGCAGCAAAGTCCGCGAGTGGTCCGGGATCGTGAGGACTGAAATGCGAGAGGTACTGTTTGAGCTCCTCGTTGTAGAGAGGATTCAGTGTCATCAGTTCCTTGATCACGTCGATGAGCGACATGGCGTAGGCACGGAGCTGGTTCTCATCCTCTGCGGGCACCTTGTCGAAGTATTCGACACGAACCACATAAGGAGGCTCGCGCCTCACCCATTCTCGAATCCTGAATCGCTTAATGCCCTGGGCAATAAACTGGTAGTGTCCCTTGACCTGTTGCAGGCGATGAATGCGGACCACGCAACCCACATCCCGCACATGATCCGGTCGCGGATAGTTGTCGTCTTCCTCGAACGGCGAATAGGACAAGGCCAGCAGTTTGTGGGCGCTCTCCGCCACGCGCTCGATGCCCGGACCCCACGGCTCCTGGTCCACGACAATCGGCTGGACCAGCACCGGGAAATACGGTCGGCCATTGACGGGAATGAGTTGCAGCGTGTCCGGCAGAACCTCGTCCGGCCTGGCCAGCTGGCCGGAGGACACCATGTCATGGGGAATGAACTCTCCCTGACCCGCATCACCTTGGTCATTCATGATTGGATAAGAACTCGTCGGGGTATGACGAAAAGGTGGGGGCTACCCGGTTTATTTCAAGGCAGGCGATGAGTTATGCAGACAGCCGAACTATGGGGGCTGAGTCGTGGACGGCTGAGTCGTGGACGGCCGAGTCGTGGACGGCCGAGTCGTGGACGGCCGAGTCGTGGACGGCCGAGTCGCAAGCAATCCTCGTCAGGACGCCAGCAGATAATTGTCCTCATTCAGCAAACGACTGTTGGCCGAGAATTGCTTGCGCAGAAACGCCATCTGGTCGCCCAGGATTCGGCCGCTGTGTGTGAGGGCCAGGTACTCGGCGTGGTTGGGCCGATACGGTAACGCCAGCAATTCCATGTGACACTCATCCGGCAACAGGCTGCCCTTGCGGGCATTGCAACGCTTACAGGCCGTCACCACATTGGTCCAGAGATCTTCGCCACCACGGGAAATGGGAATAACGTGGTCGCGACTCAAATGAGCTTCGTCGAAACGTTGGCCGCAGTAGAGACAGATATTCTGGTCACGGCGAAACAGCGCGCGATTAGTTAAGGGGGGGTCCTTGCGTGCGTTGGTAAATACTTTCCCTTTGCATGCCATGATACTGCTCAGCCTCATGACCGTCTGTTCACCGGTAAGCCGCGAATGTCCACCGTGAACTTCCATCACCTCCTCGCCATAGGTCCAGGTGACCAGTTCCCGGGCGTGGAGGCATACCGCCTCCTGCCAGCTTAGCCACTCGATCGGCATGCCTGCCGTATTGATTCTCAGGATTCGAACACCCATCGTACTATTCCCGCTTCCCCCACTTCTTCCACTTCGCTCTCTTTAACAGCGTGTGTGACAACAAACAGGGATAACTTACGCCACAGACGCTTCGATTGCCTACAAAAAAGCCCCGAGAGCGTGAACCGTCGGGGCCTTTTTTAAATCCGAATGCGGGGTACGACCAGTTCCCTGACTGACCGGCATGATCAAAGACCCTAGTGTCTCTCTCATCGCATCCTCATCCCATCGCATCCTGTGCAACCTGAGCTTATATTATCCATACCCCACGCCGAATCAAGCCTTGACCCCAACGAATCGGTTTTACCGCGATTATCACGTAAAATGCGCACCGCCTTCGCCCCAATTGCATAAAGAAGTGCTTAAAGAAGAGATGAAGAAAGACGACGTGTACGTAAAGCCCTTCGATCGAATCGATGCCTTTGCCTTCGATGAACAGGTCGCTGACGTTTTCGAAAACATGATTACCCGTTCGGTTCCGGGTTACGGTCATTTCCTGGAGCTGATCGGCCTGGTCGCAGAGCGTTTCTCGCAACCTGGGTCCCGGTGTTATGACCTCGGCTGTTCCCTCGGCGCATCGACGCTGATGCTGCGACGACATGTGCCAGCGAACTGTCACGTTGTCGGCGTCGACAACTCGGCCGCGATGGTCGAGCGCTGCCGCGCCAATATCCAACGGGACCATAGTGGCGCAACCATTGAGATTCGCGAGGAGGACCTGAAGGACACGCCAATCACCAATGCCTCCGTGGTAGTGTTGAACTTTACCCTGCAGTTCATCGCGCCCGACGATCGACCTCGCGTACTAAAGAACATTGCCGCCGGCATGATACCTGGCGGTGCACTGGTGCTGGCGGAAAAGATCGCTTTCGAAGATGAACGGGAAGCAACGTTCATGACGGATCTGCATCACGATTTTAAACGCTACCAGGGCTACAGCGATCTCGAGATTGCACAGAAGCGGGCTGCGCTTGAAAACGTGCTGGTTCCGGATTCGCTGGCGACACACCGAGCCCGTCTGCTATCGGCTGGTTTTGAAACTGTCTATGAGATGTCCCGGTCTTTAAACTTCACATCCCTGATCTGCGTTCGATAAATCATGGAGAAGTATCTCAACCAGGAAGAGTACGCTGCCTTGCAGCAACGTCTGCGCGATGGCCAGGCGAACGTGGACATCTCCCGCAGCATCGCATGGCAGTTTTTCGTCCGGGTGCCGAGCCGCTCCATTCAGGACGCCACAGGGCGATCATTGCGCCTGAAAAAGTCCGTCATGCTGGGCAGCATACTGATAATCGGAGGAATACTACTGGTATCGCTCGGCCTGATCATTGGCAACTTCGGCTGGGGCGCGGCACTGGGCGTACCACTTGCGGGTATCTTCTGGACAGTCGTCGCCGGATTTACTCCCGACCGGGGCAATCAGGTTCAGGGTGGCGCGATTTTCCTGTTTGTCATGGTCATCGCCTGGCTGGTGCCATCGGACTATGGACTGCCGCTGGCGCTGCTCGCCACATCGTTGATGATTCAGCGCCTGTCCCATGTCCTGGCGCAGTTCTGGGTCATTGAGCTGGTGAGCGAATCCTTCTCTGCCTACGACATGATGGTCGAGCACATCAACATCGTCGAGGCGACGTGAACCTCGACTACGAGGCGATCCTGTCAGGACTTCCGACCGAGATCGCTGACCACCGCCACCTGTTATTGGACCACCTGCAGCAACGCCCGGCACATGGCGACAGTGCCCGCTGGGATGCAGCGCTCGCCTCACTGCCGGAACTCACCGCCACCTGTTGCGACTTTGGCAGCGATGCCATCACGATCGGCCGCGCGAACCAACTGAACGACCCTGCCAAACTCAGGTCAACGCTGCGGGCTTTCATGCCCTGGCGCAAGGGCCCCTGGAACTACTTCGGGGTCGAGATCGACACCGAATGGCGATCCAATCTGAAGTGGCAACGCATCGCCCGCCATGTCGCACCGCTCAAAGGTCGACGCATTCTCGATATCGGCGCCGGCAATGGCTACTACATGCTGCGAGCACTGGGCGAAGGTGCTGAATACGTGCTCGGCATCGACCCCAGCTTGCTGGTCAACTACCAGTTTGCCGTAGCCCGCCACTTTGTTCCGAATTTGTCCGCCGAGCTACTCCCCCTCCGCATTCAACAACTCCCGTCGATGGCCGCCTTCGACACAGCACTCTCGTTAGGCATTCTCTATCATCGCCGAGACCCATCAGCGCACCTGCGCGAAATCTTCGACATGCTGAAACGCGGCGGAGAAGCGGTACTGGAAACACTGGTTATCGCCGGTACGGATGAGAGAGTACTGGAACCGGGTGAGCGCTACGCCAAGATGCCCAACGTCTGGTCGATTCCGACGACGAAGACGCTTGAACGCTGGCTGATGGATGCAGGTTTCAACAATGTGCGTACCGTGGATGTGACGCCGACAACCGGCAATGAACAGCGACAAACCGACTGGATGCAGTTCCAGTCCCTGGCCGATTATCTTGACCCGGAAGACCCGACGCGGACCGTGGAAGGCTACCCTGCCCCGATCCGCGCTACCGTGCTGGCAAACCGTCCTGGTTGAGACGGCGCCGGATCAAGGCGTCATGTCCAGGCGCTCCTTCCATCCCGAGGGTTCGTGGGGTCCCGACATCAACTGCTCAAGCACACCCTGGCCATGATGGGTTCCATTGGGTGTGGTCAGTGTCACCTTCGAGAGCGCCTGGATGTGAATGTTGGTCGGCTCGACCTCGTCGAGAATCAGCTCCTCATATCCCGTTTCCAGCTCGCCATGATAGGTGCCGTGCCGCCAGTGCGGATGCACGTACCCGATGCCACGCATATAGAAATTGAAACCCAGATCGAAATCAATGCGCCAGTCCTCGCCGGTGGCGGTGACAAAATCAATCGAGGCGGTCTCGGCAAACCGGGTTCCCGAACGGAACTTGATGTTGCTCGACCACTGCCTGATGGCCGGAGTCTCTGGCCCGCCAACATAGGGAATCACGATGCCGTTGGAATTCCACGGCTGCCCCTTCGAATCCTCGTTAACAAAATAATGAGTAGCGAAGTCGTCGAACAGGATCGGCGCCCATAGCCAGTAGAACTGGTATTCAGTGCCGCTTGGATTGGGCTGGGTGTCACCTGCACCCACATACCTGACGCCCCAGCTTCGGTCGCGGCAACCCCAGAAATCGTTCGGTTCAACTTCGATACGCCTGCCCTTCACTTCAATCCAGCCCTGCCAGGTACCAAACTGGGTCATGCGGGTTGAGTCCATCGCGATCTGGCTGCCGTTGCGACGCAGGAAGCGCGGCTCCTCATGGGGCAAGGTCAGCTCATTAAACAGCAGATCTGCGCGAATACCATTGTCAGGATCATCGCAGGTGAGGCGCACTGATTTCAGTGGCGTCACGATCTCCACACCGATTGGGCCCACCTGAGTATCACATCGTTCCATGTGCATGATCCTGGAGCCGTAGACGCAATGTTCAATCCCGTCGACGATGACCGAAAACGCGCCATCCAGAATGTCAACATAAGGATAAACACCCATTGCGCCACCAAAGAACACACTGCCTTCACGGTTAAAACCGTTAAAAAAGAAGCGATCATAGAAGTTACGCGTGGCACCGACATAAGCGACCGGGTCGGCTGTCTGGTGAATTGGATATTCGTCGCCCTTGGTGATCAAGATTCATGCCCTCTTTGTGGTTCTTGCCGCAGGATACACCGATTCATCCGCTCAGTTCACCGCGATCATTTTCCGCTTGCAACGCGAGGTTTGATCCTGTTTATATGGAACGGGCCCACCTTGTTACTGTGAGGATGTAGGTGTGACCGATACTCAGGCAAAGACCCTCCGAGAACTCAAGTCCAGCGGCTACGAAGTCCTGCCCGTCCGGGAGGAAATGCGTCGCAATCTGATGAAACTCCTGGCAGATGACGAGGAAGTCTTTCCCGGTATTGTCGGCTACAGTGACACCGTCATTCCGCAGCTTGAAAACGCGATTCTTTCCGGCCAGGACATCATCCTGCTCGGTGAACGAGGTCAGGCAAAGTCACGCATTATTCGCAGCCTGACCTCCCTGCTGGATGAATGGACGCCGATCATCGATGGCACCGAGATCCCTGAAGATCCTTTTAACCCCATCAGTGCCCAGGGCAGGGCCCTCGTTGCCGAGAAGGGTGACGATATCCCCATCCGCTGGCTGAGTCGCGATCAACGCTACGGCGAGAAACTGGCGACACCCGACATCACCATCGCCGACCTGATTGGCGAGGTGGACCCGATCAAGATCGCCGAAGGCCGTTACCTGTCTGACGAGGAAGCCCTGCACTTCGGACTGATTCCGCACACCAATCGCGGCATCTTTGCCATCAACGAACTCCCCGACCTTGCTGAACGCATCCAGGTGGGTCTGCTGAACGTGATGGAAGAGCGCGACGTGCAGATTCGCGGCCACAAGGTCAGGCTCGACCTGGATATCCTGATTGTCGCAACGGCGAACCCCGAGGACTACACCAATCGGGGACGTATCATCACGCCACTCAAAGACCGGTACGGTTGCCAGATTCGCACCCACTACCCGGAAAATGTGCTCGAAGAAATCACCATCATGGAGCAGGAGCAGACCCGGATGGACCTGGGCGAGTATCGGCAGAATGTACCGAGCTTCATGCAGCAGATTGTTGCCGAGATTACCCAGCTTGCGCGTAAGTCCCCGGATATCAACCAGCGCTCCGGTGTCTCCGTTCGGGCATCGGTCGCCAACTATGAAGCGCTGCTGGCGAATGCACTCAGGCGCTCCATCAGGACCGGCGAGCAGGATGTCGTGCCACGCATTACCGATCTGCCCTTCATCATGCCGTCACTGCAGGGCAAGGTGGAATTCGAAGCGATGGAAGACGGTCGTGAGGAAAAGATTATCGGCAAGTTGTTCGACGAGGCGATCAAAACTGTGTTCTCACGCTACACCGAACTCGCTGATATGGAATCGCTCGCGCTCCAGTTTGCCGAAGGCATTCACGTCACGACCGGCGAATCCATGCCATCAGGTGACTACGAATCGATTATTGAAAAGATTGACGGGCTGGACGACGCCATCGGCAGCCTCGTTCATACGGACAACACCGCGATGCGGGCGTCGGCCGCCGAGTTCATTCTCGAAGGACTGCACCTGAACCAGCTGTTGAACAAGGATCAGGTCAGCGGCCGGGCCACTTATCGGGGCTGAGCACCTTTTATAACAGGCCGCCTGAGGCGCGCCAGGGCAGGAACTGATGTCAGCACAAGAACCTCGTCGCCGACCCACCGCCTGGATTCGATATTCCCAGTGGGACGGCTCTCAGTTCCAGGAACCCAACGCGGACGACATCCTCGGCGCCATGTCCGAAGACCTGATGGAGTTCGGCGATCTGCAGCAGGCCATGCGCTACCTGATGCGTCGGGGCATGGATTCCGAAGATGGCAACTATATCCGTGGCCTCCGGGACATGCTGAAGCAGCTCAAGGCAAGGCGTCAGCAGCATCTTGAGCGCTTTGATCTGGGCAGTGTCATGGATGACATCAAAAGGCAGCTCGATGAAATCCTGTCGATGGAAAATCAGACCATCGAGGAATGGATCGATCACGGCAACCATCCCCCTGCAGATGAAAGCGATGACCGCGAAGATGCCGGCAGCCGCAAGTTCATGGATGACCTGATGAAGGATCTGGCCGACCGGGATGCGGCCCGCGAGGGCCCGGAAAGCGGAGCACAACCCGAAGCGGGCGACGGTGGCACATCAGAACAGGGCTCGGCCGATTCGGAGGACAACTTTTCCGATCGTCTGCTCGGCAATATCGGCCAGCAGAATCGGGAATTCATCGATGACCTGCCGGACGATACCGCTGGCCGAATTCGCGCCCTGCAGGACTACGAGTTCCTGAACGCAGACGCCCAGAAGCAGTTCCTCAAGCTGATCGAACAGTTGCGCAAGTCCATGGCGCAGTCCTTTTTCAAAGATGTCGAGGACATGGTGAACAACATGTCTGACGGCGATATCCAGCGCATGAAGGATATGATCCGCGACCTCAACGAAATGCTGGTCAAGAAGATCGCCGGCGAGGATCCGGGCTTTGAGGAGTTCATGAACAAGTACGGTGACATGTTCGGCGACAATCCACCGCAGTCACTGGACGAGCTGTTGCAACAGATGCAGCAGCAGATGGCCGCCACCCAGGCGTTGTTCAATTCCATGTCCCCGGAGCAGCAACAGCAGCTGCAGGACATGATGAGCGACAAGTTCGGCGACCCGGAACTGAATGCAGAACTGGCGAAACTTGCCAAGGAACTCGATTACCTGAATCCCCAGGGCAAGCGTTACGACTTTTCCGGCGACCAGGAGATCGATCTGCAGGCGGCGATGGAACTGATGCGGGAAATGCAGGAACTCGACGACCTCGAGCAGCAGATGCAGCGGGCCCAGTATGATGGGCGGGTGGATTCCATCGATCCCGATAAGGTGGAAGAACTGCTCGGCAAGGAAGCTGCCGACAATCTCGAGGAAATGAAGAAGCTGATGGATATCCTCGAAAAGGCCGGCTACGTACGCAAGGACGGCAACAAGTGGGAACTCACCCCCCGTGGCACCCGCACCCTGGGGCAGAAGGCACTGGGCGAGATCTACCAGCGGCTGAAAAAACAGTCCCTCGGCAACCACGCGGTACCCGAGGAAGGCCGTTTCGGTGAACGGATCGAGGAATCCAAGCCCTACGAATATGGCGACCCGTTCCACCTGCATATGCCGCGCACGATCCGCAACGCCCTTGATCGTGATGGTCCCGGCGCGCCGGTCCGGCTGCAAACCAGCGATTTCGAGATTTACCGCAGTGAACTCATCACCCAGACGGCGACCGTGCTCATGGTGGACCTGTCCTGGTCGATGGCGCTGCGTGGCTCATTCCAGTCCGCCAAGAAGGTCGCCATGGCACTGCACAATCTCATTTCCAGCGCCTATCCCCGGGACAGCCTCTACGTCCTGGGCTTTTCCGCCTACGCCAAGGAAATCAAGGCACACGACCTGCCCTACCTGCAGTACGATGACTACCTCTTGGGCACAAACATGCAGCACGCGCTGATTCTCGCGGAAAAACTGCTGGCCAAGCACCAGCAGGGCACCCGCCAGGTCATCATGATCACGGACGGTGAACCGACCGCCCACCTGGAAGACGGGCGCCCGGTATTCGCCTACCCCCCGACGCCAGCCACGATCTCCAAAACACTGAAAGAGATCCGCCGCTGCACCAGCAAAGACATCACTATCAATACCTTCATGCTCGACCAGAGCTACTACCTGAAGGCATTCGTCGAACAGATGACCAAGATTAATGGGGGGCGGGTGTTCTATACCGAGCCCCACCGCCTGGGTGAATACATCCTCGTGGACTACGTCCAGAACAAGAAGAAACGTCTCGGCCGCTAACCATTCGTTTATTACGCGCGCAATAATCCATTTGTCGGGGCATTCAACGTTTGTCCCCAGCAATTATCAGGGCATAATACTGGCTAAATTTCGTCCACTGGTCGATCAGGGAAGACTTGGCGTACTAAATGGGTCCCATTCAGTGTTTCTGAGACTTGCTTTTGTTAAGAAAAGTTAAAGATTCGATGGAGGGATTTTCATTTTTTATAGGCTAGAATTTGTACGAAGCCGTTGTTACATCACTTCGGCGCAGAACAAAAATTGAACCAATAACGGCGGTTGATCTAAGGAGAGATCTCCACACGAGATCTGAACAAAAAACTCTATCTCTGGGGGTAGACATGTCAAAGAAGATCCTCGGCAGGGGTGCGTTCAATACGCTCGCCTGCCTCTCGATTGCAGCTGCCGGCGCTACATTCGCTCCAGTCGTCACTGCAGAATCAGAAATTGTAGAAGAAGTCATCGTCACCGGCTCCAGGATCCGCCGCGATGCCGGCACCTACGTCGGACCGATGACTATCATGCTGGGCGAAACCATTACCCAGCATCCCAACTTCAGTCTCAACGACGCCCTGCTGGAGCTGCCATCGATCGGCCTGCAGGGGACCAGCCGCAACAATGCCAACGGCGGGCGAGGCGCGAACTTCAGCGGCATCCATCAGCTGAATCCGGAACGTACGCTGGTACTGTTCAACGGTCGCCGCGCCGTTTCCACGATCAGCGATCCCTCAACCCTCGGCGTCGACCTGCAGTCATTCCCGGTTAACATGATTGATCGCGTTGAAGTGCTGGCTGACGGTGCATCCTCGATCTATGGCTCCGATGCCGTGGCCGGTGTCGTCAACCTGATCCCGAAGCGAAATTTCAGCGGTTTCGAGGTTTCAGTGGGCGCAGGTACACCGCAG
>JANQJA010000019.1 GCA_028281885.1 Pseudomonadales bacterium
CCTCCAGCGCTGCTGACTACCAGGCTACGGTTACCGTACTGGTTCAGCCTATCTAAATGAGTAGGCGGTAATACCCGAAGGGCCAGCTTAATGCTGGCCCTTCGTTCTTCTCCGCGACGATGATTGCGAGGGGCGTTTGATATGATGCGATCCGATATGAATCGATTAGTCCGCGTGTTGATCACCGTTTCGGCAATGGTCTTTGTACCCGTGGCGGAAGCAGATGTCGGTATATCGGGACTGGACGCCGTTTCGATCAACGCCTGGGCCGGCGCCACCAACGACCTCGTTGGCTCTGATACCTATTGCACGATTTCGTGTACCCGGTCCTGTCGGCGGGCCAGGCATCGACGCGACTATGACACCGCGGCTTACACCAATGGCAGAACGGATGGCGCAGGGAACTTCTACATCCGTAATGGCGGCGATTACATGCTCGTCTACCTTGACTGGACGCATCCAACCGATGGCACCGTGCGCCTCACCAACTATTCCGTGACCGGGCAGACCACCGGCCCGGTTACAGGCGCATATGACTGCGTTGCGGATTCGAACTCTCAGACGCGGGTTGACATCACGTTACCCGCTGCCGAACTCGCGACGGCATCGGCCGGAACCTATAGCGAAACATTCATGCTCGATGTCTGTCGTCTTAGCGGCGGCTCGGCGGTGGAGTGTCTTGCGCCGGTCTCCTTCTCGGTCACGTTGCCGGAGCTGGTCCAGGTCACGCGACTGGATAACCTGAATCTCGGTACCTGGTCTGGTTCCGGCGATATTCAGCTGATTGAACGATTCTGTGTTTTTCGAAATGGCACAGGCGGTTTTTCCATTCTGACCAATGGCAGCCATGATTCCGGTGGTCGCTTTCATTTGCAGGATGCAACGACCGTGCCCTATACCCTCGAGTACACGCAGGGAAGTGGCTTTTTTGAGGCAACTCCGGGAGTGGGGCTTCCCAGCGCTACTACAGGGTTTGCCGGCAATTCCACCCGCGACTGTGGCGGTGCGGATAATACGGCAATTCGAGTCACCATTGATGCGGCGGACCTTGAGGGACTGCCGACCGGCAGTTTCTCGGATACGCTGACGCTGTATCTTGAGCCAAACTAGGCGCTCGACTGTTCCTTTCCGTCATCCCTGGCCGTGGTCGACGGGCATGCAGGTGAGTTCCCCAAGTGTCGCGATCAACGCGGTGGCATCGTAGTCGGGCAGGGCCACACTGCATCGGCTGCGGCGCGTTCTCACGACAAGTTGCTCGACATCGGAGCTGAATTCAGCCTGAAACAGACCGAATTCATCCGTCGTTGCCAGCCCGATGACACCTTCGATCACCGCATTGCTGACGGGATTACCCGCGGGGGTCAGAATCTGGCCGAATGCAATGACCACGCGGGTCGCGGACCAGTTCATGGTCACGACATTGCCCGGATACAGGGTTGCGGTTCTCGCTCGTTGGTCGAAGTCGACGATCGATTCACCGTTGGGTCGTAACGTCACGTTATAGGTTTCGTAGGGCGCCAATCCCACAATCGTCCGATCGCCGACCCGTGCTGTCCCGCGGTTCATGCCATTGACCCTGACATCAAACCATCCCTCAATAGCGTCTCCGTCGATATCGAGGACAACTGCGGACTGACCCTGTTGCCGTGCGCCCAGGGCAAGGGTCTGACTGTTGGCGATGAAACTTGTATAGAAGCTTCCTCCATAGCTGAGTTCGCCGGCATCTTCAGAGTAGATAGCCTCAAGATTCGTTCGGCCGAGGCTGCTGGTGATGTCGAGTTCCGTCTCGATCGTCCTGTCATCACGGCCGTCGTTTGCACGCAGATTGACGCTGACGTCAGAAGCGAACCTGTCCCTGTCCTGCCAGGTGGTGGACAGAGAATTGATGGTGCCCTGATCGATTGATTCTGTATCAGTGTCTTCTCGGTAAAAACGAGACGATACTTGTGTACCCCATCTGTCGGAGCGTAGTGAAAGTCTTCCGCCGAACAATACCAGCAGTGAGTCGTTGTTTTCTGTGATGTTCAGACTGGTATCCAGTATCGTGTTGCCAAAACTGTAAGTTGGAAAGTCGTAGCGAATCCCAATGTTGCGATCTGTCGATTCGTCCCTGTCGTTGTAACGAGCGGTCAGGTTCAATGCGCTGCGGCCCAGTGGAACTGTCAGGTTCAATGAACCCTGTATGGCTTCGTTGCCGAGAGCAGTTGTTTCGTCCGCGCTGGACCAGGTTCTGCGAAGACTGGTATGTAGCGAGGCAATGCCAACACGGGTTCTCGCGTTAACATTGACGCCATAGCTCTGCTGGTTGGTCGTCGCAGCGTTGATCCTGATTTCATAACTCTGACCGAGCCTGAACAGACCCGCTTCGAAAATATTCGCCCCGTTGCTCGAGAAGATGCCCAACTCACCACCGAAATTGTCGCTGATACGTTTTGCGTATCCAGCCCGAAAAAAGTCCTCACCGGTCCCTGTCGGGAGCGTGTCCCCGCTTTGCAGCGAAACAGTCTCGCCAGCTTCGACAAAAAAAAGCGGCTGATCTTTTGGTGGCAACCGGCTTGTCTTGACGTAGAAACGTGTTTCCTCGCGACTGTTGCCGAAGTTGTCACGTACCCTGAGCGTCACTTCGTAGGCGCCACCCGGCAGTTGTGAGGTATCCAGAATCTGGTTGCCCGTGTCATACACGGCGGTGCTTACCAGGCGACCATCCTTGATGATGTCCACTCGCGAGCGGCTGTCCAGGAAGACCTGAATGTCATTCCCTGCTGATTGATCGAGATCCTGCCGTGTATTGAGGCTGCTTGCTACGCTGATCCCCTGATAGTCCGCCTGACCCAGGAATATGAGATTGCCCGGACTGGAACGAAAGATGCCGGCCTGAAACTGGCGACCGTTGAACTCTCTTTGCAGCGCCAGCGTGTCCACGGTCAGGTCATCGTCCTGGGTGACGTTGCTGATCGCAACCAACCGGTTCTCGCGAAAGGCGAGCGTGGTCGAGTTGCCGACGTTGTAGACCGGATCGCTGCCCTCGGAGCCGTTCACCGTTGCTGAAGTTGAGTTGAGTATCGACCAGCCGGCACTTGATGGTGGCAGATAGCGGCTGTTGATGGCGCTTCTCACCGAGAGCAGCGCAGGCGCGATAAACAGATCGGCGCGGAAGTGTCCCTCGTCGAAAATAACGTCAACGGTTTCTGTTTCGATCGTGCCGCACCCGGTAGAGCGCTGGCCGTAGCAGATCAGCTCGGCGTTGGACGGCATTTCCCCCGCCAGGGTGGCCGCAATGAGCTCGGGCTCGAGCAGATCAGGAATGCGGTCGACGATGTCCTGAGGTGTCAGGAAGCTGATCGTCGAAGGCGTGTAGGTGGCCGTCGAGGAGGTGAGATAGGTACTGCCGTAGTAGACGTCCACGACGGTCGTTTGTGGTTCCAGCAGGTCTTCGAATCCTGGTGGGACGAACGAGGAGCCGGATAACTTCTGTTTGCTGGCTTGTCGGGCGCTGCTGCTGGCAGTTGGAGAGGCGCTGACAATGGTCCGCTGCCCGGTCGTCGGGTCAGGCTGTGTCCTGACCGGCTGCCGTGCCAGGAATTCGTTCAGGTATGCCTGTCTGTCAGGCGATTCAGAAGCCGTTTCGGACGGCGCGGTAAAACCGGCTGACGAAAGCAGAACCAGCAGGATCCCGCCTGAATTTCGCAGAATCAAGCGACACCTCTGGGATTACGGAAATATCTCTTGCTTGATGCCGTCAAAAGTACGGACGCTATAGCGAACAGGCGCATCATACGGAAGCGAATGCTGCCAGGAGTTACCAGCATAGAGACGACGGCTGGGTAACTCCTGACATCCATCGTCCGCGGCTGCCGATTCGCATTGAACGCCCTCACTGAGGAGCACGTTGGTGTTGCCTGAGTTGACGAAGGTGATCGTTGATCCTTCACGGGTGACCACCAGATTCGGTTTGGGCGCGTTCGGCTGGACGATAGTCAGTACCTGATAGGCAACAACGATTCTGAGCTGGCTCGTTTCCTCTGCGAGCGGCGCGACGATCGGTGTGATGTTGATCCGATAGACGCGTTCAGTCTGATTGTCTGCTTGTAGATTGACGATCCTGACCAGCTTCTGCGACCCGGCCGGGATGATGAGCTTGCTGGGAGTTGCCAGCAGCTTGAGTTCCCTGGGGTTATCGACCTTGACGCGAGATTCCTGCGGCGTGCCTGGATTGTCTACCCTGAGCACTTCGACCTCGACGTACATGACTTCGTCGCTTGTGTTTGATACGGCGACGTCTTCGCGAGGCTGACCATTTGGCTCGAAGATAACGATCGAGCGGTCAACATACATCTCTGCCCTGGTGGTGGATGCGAACGCCAGCAGCAAAAAAAGTACCGTTGGGAGCTTCATGACAATGCGCGCGTCAGTCAATTGCGAAAGCTTATCATAAGGGACCGGCTTTAAACTGGCGATACCAGGAATGTGATTGAGCCGCTATATAGACCTGACCCCGCTTCTTCGAGGTCCGCAGCGTTGAACACAACCGTGAAGTAGGTAGCCCCGTTACATTCTTCGGTAAAGGGCTGAATGCGATAAACCGGAGATGGTGTTGCGATTCCAAGCCTGTCCGGGAGGGTTTCCGCTGGATCTCCATTGAAGTCGATATCGAAGGGCAACACCTCGTTTTCGCTACTTCTTAGTACGAATCTGTCATCGATGGCCGCTTCCCCGAACACGGTGACGGTATATTGCGTATCAACCGTGCCACGCACGCAGAATTCCTGACGATAGGATGCGTCTACAGTACGGTCGTAGATATTGATGGAGATATCGCTGGCGGTGTGGATCTCTATATTGGGTTGCAGTACCAGAGAGATTGAGAACTGAGACCGCGAGCTGCCGTCGATCTCCCACTCGCTGGGTGAGGCAACTGCGGTTGAGGCAAACAGCAAACCGGCCAAAAAAAAGCTGTAGAGTATGTGCATGGTAGAGGGTATGCAGAAACTGTGCCCGAATATCATGATACGGTACAAAAGCGTGGCAGGTAAGTGAATGCTAACAAACTGACGCGTTAAGGCAGTAGCCAGTCAGATCGGGGCAATAGTAATGAAGGTTTGTTTGCCCCGGACCCGCCAGGTATAGAGCGTCTGTTGTTCGAGACAGGTGGTTATGTTGGCACGTTCAGCGGAACGGAGTAACAACTCGCATTGGTTCAGGTCAGCCGAATGGTCGGCGATCGATGGATTGAAGCTTTCTTGTATGGGGTCTTCTATGGGGCCTTCTGGCAGGTAAACCGAGAAGGAAACTGTAACGCTCGCGCTCCGGTTAGCGTGTCCCGAAAGAGCGAGACTCATGAAACAAAGGCCGATGGCGATCTTGAGTAATCGAGACACGGGGCTTCTCTGACGATGCTCCTGGCATTAAATGCCAGATTCGCGGGGGCTTCAACCCCAAAGCGTGCTGTTCGTCGGGACAGGACTAGTCGTCAAATAGCTGGGAGTCGTTCATGCCGAGTTCGTTCAGCTTCCGGGTCAGGGTGTTGCGGCCCCAGCCGAGCAGGATGGACGCATCCCGCTTTCGTCCGCCGGTCTGCTTGAGCGCCGACTCGATCATGATGCGCTCAAACCGCGGAACTGCGGTGTCGAGCAGCCCCGGATCGCCGGGCTTGATCTGGGTGAGACGCCGGCTGGCCCATGTTCGAAGTGACTTTTCCCAATTCTCTGAATCGTTGTCCTGTCCCCGATCCTCCAACAGTTCCGGCGGCAGGTCCTCGATCATCACTTCCTGGCCCGTCGCCATGACTGTAATCCATCGGCAGAAGTTCTCCAGTTGGCGGACGTTGCCCGGCCACGGCAGGTTGACGATGTAATTCATGGTGTCAGGCTTGAGTGTCTTTGGGTCCTCGCCCAGTTCACCAGCCGCCTGATCGAGAAAGTACTCGGTGAGCAGCGGAATATCCTCGCGCCGTTCACGCAGGGTAGGAATGTGAATGCGGATGACATTGAGGCGGTGGAACAGGTCTTCACGAAACCGGTTTTCCTTGACCAGCTGCTCCAGGTTCTGGTGGGTCGCCGCGATAATTCGAACGTCGGCCTTGAGGGGTTCATGTCCCCCGACCCGATAGAACTCGCCATCAGACAGCACGCGTAACAGTCGAGTCTGTGTTTCGGCGGGCATGTCACCGATTTCGTCCAAAAACAGCGTGCCACCGTCAGCTTGCTCAAAACGCCCGCGTCGGAGTGCGTTGGCGCCGGTAAAGGCTCCCTTCTCGTGACCGAACAGCTCGGATTCGATCAGGTCATGAGGTATGGCGGCCATGTTTAATGGGATGAAGGTACCGGCGGCTCGCGGGCTGTGACGATGCAGGGCCTGGGCAACCAGTTCCTTTCCCGTGCCGGACTGGCCGTTAATCAGTACCGTGACATTCGACTTGGAAAGTCGACCGATGGCCCGAAAGACTTCCTGCATGGCAGGTGCTTTGCCGATGATCTCTGAATCCAGCGCGGCATCAGAGCGCTCACGACCCGATGACGATTCCTGGTGGCTGATCGCGCGTTTGACGATGGCGACCGCTTCATCGACTTCGAAGGGCTTGGGAATGTACTCGAATGCACCACCCTGAATGGACGACACGGCACTGTCCAGGTCCGAATGGGCGGTCATGATGATGACGGGCAGATGCGGATGATGCAGCTTGATCTGCTTCAGCAAATCCAGGCCGTCCATGCCGGGCATGCGGATATCGCTGACGATGGCATCCGGCGCGGACGTTTCGATATTGCGGAGCAGGTCCTGCCCGTCTTCGAAGCAGGTCACATCGAGTCCTTCCTGTGTCAATGCCCGTTCGAGCACCCAGCGAATAGAGCGCTCGTCATCGACGACCCATACTGAGGAATTCATTGCTGCTGCTCCAGGGGAATGATGATGGTGAAGTCAGTTCGTCCGGGTTCGCTTTCGACCTCAATCAGGCCGGAATGCTGGTGAATGATCGATTGCGCCAGCGACAGGCCGAGTCCTGACCCACCAGGCCGGCCGCTAATCATCGGATAGAACAGGTGATCCTTGAGATTGTCAGGGATGCCCGGGCCATTATCGATGATATCGATCAGCATCACGGTACGATGACGGGTCGAGCCGATGGTGAACTGGCGTTCGACCCGGGTGACGATGGTGATGGTCGGTTCTGTCGTTTCCGCCAGTGACTGCATCGCATTTCTCGTGATGTTGAGAAACGCCTGCAGCATGAGTTCGCGATCGATGTAGATTTCCGGGATGCTCGGATCATAGTCGCGTTCGATCTTCACCGTGCCGTTGCTTTCGAATTCGATCAGGCGACAAGCGCGTTCCAGCAGTTCGTGGACATTGGTGAATACAGGTTCCGGTACGTTCTTCGGGCCCAGTAGTCGATCTACCAGTGCCGTGAGCCGGTCTGTCTCCCCGATAATGATGTCGGTGTATTCCCGCTGGTGGTCATCGCCCAGTTCACGGGCAAGTAATTGTGCGGAGCCGCGGATGCCGCCGAGCGGATTCTTGATTTCATGTGCCAGGCCCCGAATCATCTGTCGAGTCACTTCCTGATGATCTCTCAGCGCTTCATCCCGGTCGATCCTCAGGTAACGGTCGAGCGGGTAGAGTTCGATAAGCAATTGCGGCCACTCGTTTTCACTGATGGGCGTGATCGAGTAGTCGACATTGATGGAGTGGCCGGATGGCAGGTCGATGCGGCTGCGCCTGCGTGTATAAGCCTGGCCTGTCTGGAGTGCGTCATAAAGGATCGATTCCAGTTCGTCCATGTGGGCGACGATGTCAGAGATTGGGTGTCCGTAGAAACGGGTGCCGGAAATCTCCAGGAGGACTTCGGCTGACTGGTTGATGAAACGTAGTCTGAGCTCGTGATCAACGCAGATGATCGCGGCGCTCAGGCTGGCAAGAATGTTTTCGGCCATTGGCACAATCTTGGTTTGGAGGTTCATCTCGCAGAGTCAATGGTTTCCACCGTCGTGGTTTGCAAGAATCGAACCAGAGTCAAATTTCCGTAGCCCCCTAAATACGGGGCCTACTGCCAATCAGTTTAGCAGTCACATGGGCAGCGCGCACCATTAAGGTGCATGTGAGCCAAATCAGGGGCGCCATCCTAATGTAGTTTGGAGTGGCGTAACAGGGTAAATGTGTGAGTAGTGCTCTGTTGTAGCGTTTCGCCGGTCTCGCGATGTTTGACGCGAAGCTGTAGCTGGTGGGTACCCCGATCCACGTTGGAAAGGGTCAGGCTGGCTGACTCGCGCACCTCACGGAGTACCTCGCCATCCATCAGCAAATCGACCCGGTACTGGGGCTCAGGAACCGGATTTACCTGCCAGGCGATGGTGACAGTACCGTCGTTGGCGCGAATTGTCGTATCGGCAGCGGGCGCACTAATGAGGAGCGCGTAGGGCTTGAAAGCCGGTTCAGGCGGTGCATCGTCATTTCCCGCAGTAAAACGCTCATAGTCACGGGCGAACTCGCCTGCCGGGAATGTCATGGGCGCTTCCACTTCAACCTCGGCATCAGTGCTGGCCCCTCGATCTGAAAATACCGTGTTTCCCCGTGCATCCTGGGAACGATAGATCTTCTTTTCAGGCAGTGGCGTATCGGTATCTTCGGTTGCCATTACGGAACTGGTGAGCAACAGTGCGACTGGCAGGAGTCGCCACAGGACAGTCTTCATCATGTTGGTTTGGACCACGAAACCGACCGTTTGTTAGCAGCGCTTCTATTCGGTCACAGAAGCCCGAAAAAGAAAAGCCCCGCGCGACGGGCCGAGCGGGGCCTTATTGTGACAGGTCAGGTAACTAGACGCTGTAGTACATCTGGAACTCGACCGGATGGGTGTGAGAGTTCAGTTTGGTGACTTCTTCCATCTTCAGATCAATGTAACCGTCGATCATGCTGTCGGTGAAGACGTCACCCTTGGTGAGGAACTCGCGGTCGCCATCCAGAACATCCAGTGCCATCTCAAGCGAGGATGCAACGGTCGGAACGTCCGACAGTTCTTCCGGTGGCAGGTCGTACAGGTCCTTGTCGATCGGGCCAACCGGCTCAATCTTGTTCTGGATGCCGTCGAGCCCGGCCATCATCATGGCGGAGAACATCAGGTACGGGTTCGCGGTCGGATCACCGAATCGCACTTCGACACGTACGCCCTTGGGATTGCCGCCCTGAACGTAGGGTACCCGGATCGATGCGGAACGGTTGCGGGCCGAGTAGACCAGCAGCAGCGGCGCTTCAAAGCCCGGTACCAGACGCTTGTAAGAGTTGGTGCTGGCGTTGGAGAAGGCGTTGATCGCACGGGCGTGCTTGATGATGCCGCCGACGTACCACATGGCTTCCTGCGACAGGTTGCCGTAACCGTCACCGGCGAACAGGTTGTTGCCGTCCTTCCAGATGGACTGGTGGCAGTGCATGCCGTTGCCGTTGTCACCTACCAGTGGCTTGGGCATGAATGTGGCGGTCTTGCCGTAGGCTGCCGCCACGTTGAGCACACAGTACTTGTAAATCTGAACCTGGTCAGCCTTGCTGGTCAGCGTGTCAAAAGAAACACCGATTTCACACTGGCCGGCAGTGCCCACTTCGTGGTGATGCAGGTCGACCTTCAGGCCCATGGACTCCATGGCCGCGCAGATTGCGTTACGAACGTCGAGCAGCGAGTCAACCGGAGGTACCGGGAAGTAGCCACCTTTGATTCCGGGGCGGTGACCGAGGTTGCCGCCAACAAATTCGCTGCCGGTCATCCAGGCCGCTTCTTCGGATTCGATGCGGAACATTGATTCGCCCATTTCGACGTTGTATTTCACATCGTCGAAGATAAAGAACTCCGGTTCCGGCCCAAAGTAGGCGGTATCGCCAATGCCGGTGGAGGTCAGGTAAGCCTCGGCGCGTTTGGCCAGGGATCGGGGGTCGCGGTCATAACCCTGCAGCGTGGCGGGTTCGAGAATATCGCAGCGGAGGTTGACGGTGGTTTCTTCGGTGAACGGATCCACTACAGCCGTCGAATCGTCAGGCATGAGAATCATGTCTGACTCGTTGATGGGCTTCCAGCCGGCGATGGATGAACCATCGAACATGGCGCCGTCTTCGAAGAAATCGGCGTCGATCTTTGAAGCGTTGTTGGTGACGTGCTGTTCCTTGCCGCGTGAGTCGGTAAAGCGCAGGTCGACCCACTTGGCGTCGCTGTCGTTAATGAGTTTCAGAGTTTTCTCTGACATTTACTTCGTCCTCCGATCGGTTTTGTCCCGGGTAGTAAAGTTTGTTATCTCGGGCTTCTCAAAATGGTGCATAGTAGGAGAGCAAAGACTATGCCATTAGAAGCGGCGTGTAACCCACTGATTTGCAGTAATCTGGCGAAGATCGCGGGCTTTGGTGCGCACCATTTCGAAGCATGTAATGCCATACGCACTATGAATGTGCAAATTTCCGCCTCAATCTTGGTCGCCGGCGAGCGGCTTCTATCTCGCCGGTCAGACTGTATAATCCGCCGCTTTCGAGACAGCGCTTCCCCGCCATGACCCGTAAGCTCAGAAACGTCGCCATCATTGCTCACGTCGACCATGGCAAGACGACGCTGATCGACAAGCTGCTGGCCCAGGCAGGAGCGCTCGCCCGTGGTGAGGAAACCGGCGAGCGGCTGATGGATTCGAATGATCTGGAGCGGGAGCGCGGTATCACGATCCTCGCGAAGAACACCGCGCTCAACTGGCACGACTACCACATCAACATTGTCGACACCCCGGGTCATGCTGATTTTGGTGGCGAGGTCGAGCGCATTCTGTCGATGGTGGATTCGGTACTGTTGCTGGTGGACGCTGTGGATGGCCCGATGCCTCAGACACGGTTTGTGACCCAGAAAGCATTTGATAACGGCCTGAATCCGATCCTGATGGTCAACAAGGTGGATCGTGAGGGTGCCAGACCTCACTGGGTGGTGGATGAGGTGTTCGAACTGTTCGATACCCTGGGTGCGAGTGAGGAGCAGCTCGACTTCCCCGTGGTTTATGGTTCTGCATTGCAGGGACGCGCGGGTCTGTCCCCGGACGCGATTGAGGATGATCTGGGCTGTTTGTTGCAGACGATTGTCGACCATGTGCCTGAGCCGGAAGTGGACGAATCCGGACCCTTCCAGATGCAGATCAGCGCCCTCGATTACAACAGCTATGTGGGAGTCATCGGACTCGGTCGGATCAAGCGCGGGCGACTCAAACCCTCGGACTCGGTGACCATTGTTGATCGCTACGGTGAGACACGACGCGGCCGAGTACTCCAGGTCATGGGGTATGCCGGGCTGGATCGCGTTGAGGTGGAACGGGCGAGTGCCGGGGATATCGTCTGCATCTCCGGCATTGAGACATTGTCGATTTCCGATACGCTCTGCGATCCTGATTGCGTCGAGGCCTTGCCGACACTTCAGGTGGACGAACCAACCATCTCCATGACGTTCCAGGTCAATACCTCGCCCTTTGCGGGCAAAGAGGGCAAGTTCGTGACCTCTCGTAACATCAGGGAGCGACTGGAGCGGGAGCTGATCCACAATGTGGCACTTCGGGTGGAGGAAACGGCGCACGCTGACCGATTCAAGGTCTCGGGGCGGGGTGAACTGCACCTGGCTGTGTTGATTGAGAACATGCGTCGCGAAGGTTACGAATTGGGTGTCTCCCGACCCGAGGTGATCTTCCGCGAACGGGACGGAAAACGCGAGGAGCCCTTCGAGTCGATCCTGATTGATGTTGAAACCGCGCATCAGGGCGCTGTCATGGAAGCGCTGGGTGAGCGCAAGGGACAGCTTGAAAACATGGTGCCCGATGGCAAGGGCAGGGTGCGACTGGAATTCATCGCGCCAACAAGAGGCATTATCGGGTTTCGCTCCGAGTTTCTGTCGATGACCTCGGGCACAGGGATCCTGACCAGTGTCTTCTCCCACTATGGTGATGTCGTTAGTCAGGAAGCAGGTGCCCGCAATAATGGGGTGTTGATCGCGAATGGCGCCGGCAAAAGCCTCGCGTTTGCCCTGTTCAACCTGCAGGCGCGGGGCCGGCTCTTTATCGGACCCAACGAGGAAGTCTACGAAGGCATGGTGGTCGGGCTTCATTCGCGAGGCAACGACCTCACGGTGAATGTTCTCAAGGGAAAACAGCTGACCAATATCCGGGCTGCGGGCAGTGACGAAAACGTCATTCTCACGCCGCCAGTTCGGCATAGCCTTGAACAGGCGATCGAATTCATTGACGATGACGAACTGGTCGAGGTCACGCCGAAGTCAATCCGTATACGCAAGAAGTTGCTGACCGAAAGCGAACGAAAGCGAGCAGGCCGCGCTGCGGTCGCCTGAGGAAGTTACATGTTACCGCTCTATCCTGAGATCAAACCTTACGCGCGCCACAAGCTGAAGGTGGATGATCTTCACGAAGTTTACGTGGATGAAAGCGGATCAGTTGACGGCATTCCGGTGTTGTTTGTGCATTCGGGCCCGGGTTCCGGCTGTGAGTTCGACAGCCGCTGTTTTTTCAATCCGGAAAAGTACCGAATTATTCTGTTTGATCAGCGGGGCTCTGGCCGTTCGACACCGCATGGAGAAACCCAAAATAATACAACCGCTGATCTCATCGCGGATATGGAGAAAATTCGCGAATTTCTAGGCGTTGAAGCCTGGGTTCTGTTTGGTGGTGGCTGGGGCTCTACTCTCTCGTTGGTGTACGCGCAGTCCCATCCGGATCGAGTCCTGGGACTTGTGCTGCGCGGTGTATTTCTGGGTCGTCAGCAGGACATTGACTGGTTTTACCAGGACGGCGTCAGCCGATTTTTCCCTGACCACTGGGAAGACTTTGTTGCGCCACTGCCGGCGAATGAACGTGATGATTGTGTGGCCGCCTATGCGCGCCTGCTGGCGGGTACTGACGAACTGCGTCGCATGGGTGCTGCCAAGGCCTGGTCTCGATGGGAGGGGGACTGCTCAACGCTGCAGCCAAACCAGCGGCTGGTGAAACATCTGTCGGACACGCACCGGGCACTTGCCCGATGCCGCATCGGCGTTCATTACTACCGCAACGCCTGTTTTTTGGAGCCAAACCAGATCATCGACAACATCGCCAGCATTCGCGATGTTCCCGGTATCATCGTGCATGGCCGCTACGACATGATATCTCCCATCGAATCGGCCTATGCGCTGCACGGCGCCTGGCGCTCTTCCCAGTTGTTCGTGGTTCGGGAAGCGGGTCATTCCGCCACCGAACCGGCGCTCATCGATGCGCTCATCAGGGCAACCCGGGACATGTCAGTGAAACTGGAAGACGACTTCAATCTCTGATGCTGGGACTGATCCAGCGGGTTTCATCTGCAAGGGTGATGGTCGACGGTGCCGTTGTCGGTGAGATCGGTCATGGGTTGCTGTTGTTGCTGGGCGTTGAGAAAGGGGATGACGAAGAACGCTCCCGCCGGCTGCTCGACAGGGTTATCTCTTATCGCGTCTTTGCTGATGAGAACGGCCATATGAATCGAAGCCTGGTCGACATTGACGGCGGTTTGCTCATCGTTTCACAGTTCACGCTGGCGGCCTCCACTAAAAAGGGCCTGAGGCCATCTTTTTCTTCGGCGGCACCGCCGGATCAGGCGGAAGCGCTGTACGACCATGTTGTCGAATTGGCGCGAGGCCGGCTTGGCACTGTGGCGACGGGCAGGTTCGGCGCTGACATGCAGGTTTCGCTGACCAATGACGGGCCGGTGACATTTCTGCTGTCCGCGTGATCTGCCTCGCTATTCTTTTGTTTCCTGAGGGTTGTTTTTGATCCAGGCGGCAAAGAAGATGCCGCTTTCAAACAGTATCCACATCGGTAGCGCGAGCAGTACCTGGGAAACGATGTCCGGCGGCGTAAGCAGCATGCCGACGACAAAACAGCCGACAACGACATAGGGGCGTTTGCGCTTCAGGTTGTCGATGGTGGTAGCGCCCGACCAGACCAGCAGGACAGTCGCGATAGGTATCTCAAACGCGATCCCGAAGGCGAAGAACAGTTTCAGCACAAAATCAAGATACTGGTGGATGTCCGGTGTGACCGCGACGCCCTCCGGTGCCACCGCTGTAAAAAAGCCGAAGACGATGGGAAACACCACAAAGAACGCGAACGCGATGCCGGTATAGAACAACAGGATACTCGACACCAGCAGCGGAATGGCGACCCGCTTCTCGTTTGAATAGAGTCCGGGCGCTACAAAGCTCCAGATCTGGTGCAGGATGTATGGGATCGCGATAAATACGGCGAGTACGAGGGTCAGCTTGAAGGGAGTCAGGAACGGTGATGCCACCTGCGTTGCGATCATGGAAGATCCCTCCGGCAGATACACCATCAGCGGTCTGGCCAGATACTCGTAGATGGGATTGGCGAAGTAGAACAATGGCAGGAAGATGATCAGAACGGCGAGCACGCTGTTCAGAACCCGAGAGCGAAGCTCGATCAGGTGTTCGATCAGCGGCTGACCTTCATCCACCCGATCCGGATTGCTTTGATCTGTCATCCTCGCCTGTCTCGTTCTGCTGCCCCGTATTTGTGGCTGGCTTTGTCGGTTTCATGATCGCATCGGTGTCGATGCGGGCCGCATCCTGCGCTTCCGCCACTGCGGTCTTGGCGTCGTCGAAAATCCCTTCAACCTGCTGCTTGGTTTCGTTGAGTTCGCGCATGATGGTGTCGTTGTGAACCTGCCTGCGAATCTCGTCGGCACCGATCTCGTTTTCGAACTCTGCCTTGATGTTGGCCAGACTCTTCTTGAACCGATTGACCCAGATCGCAACCCCGCGAACAGTTTCAGGCAGCTTCTCGGGGCCGATGACTAGCAGTGCGACGATGCTGACGATCAGCAGTTCGGGAAATCCGATGTCGAACATGGATGTGCTTTAGTCGTCCTTGCTTGCTTCGACCTTCGATGAATTTTCCATGCTGTCGGTGGTGGGCGTTGCGTCCTTTACGTCAGCCTCCAGTTTTTCGTCATCATTACCGATGGCGTTTCTGAAGCCTTTGATTGCACTACCCAGATCACCGCCCAGTGATCGCAGTTTCGTTGTGCCGAACAGCAGCACGACGATCGCCAGAATGACCAGAAGTTCAGTAATTCCGAAAGACATTTGATACCTCCATCTATTTTGTGTCGGCGCTGGTACGGCGCGCCTTTTCCTCGATACCCGAGGTGCCAAAGCGGCGATCCAGTTCCGCCAGGATCTCATTGTGGCTGACATCCAGATAACTGAGCATCACCAAAGTATGAAACCACAGGTCAGCGGTCTCGCGAACGACGTCATCCCGGCTGTCAGTACGGCTGAACCCATGAAAGTCCTTGGCGGCGAGAATCGTTTCAGTCGCCTCTTCGCCAATCTTCTCAAGGATTTCGTTCAGGCCCTCGGCATAGAGCCGGGCGACATACGAGGAATCCGGACTGGCTGATTTTCGCTCTGCCAGTACTGCTTCCAATCGCCTGAGGATTTCATTTGTCGCCATAGATGTCATCCGGGCTCTTGAGTATCGGCTCGGTTTCGAGCCATTTTCCGTCTCTGAGTGAGCGATAAAAACAGGAGTTTCTTCCGGTGTGACAAGCGATCCCGCCTGCCTGTTTGACCTGTAATATTAGCACATCGCCATCGCAGTCGATCTGTATGTCAACGATCTCCTGAATGTGACCTGATTCCTCTCCTTTGCGCCAAAGGCTGCTCCGGCTGCGCGAGTAGTAGACGGCGCGGCCCGTGTCGGCCGTCTCACGAAGTGCGTCGGCATTCATATAGGCAACCATGAGCACACGCCCGTTGTCTGCATCCTGGGCGATAACGGGTACAAGACCCTGTTTGTCAAATTTAACCGCGTCGATCCACATACGTCTTTGCCTGAGCGAAAGCGGGCGGCGAGAATACCATGTCAGGGTCTGATGAACATCCAGTAGATGCCCAGGCTGCCCAGCAACGACGACCCGATCAGTGCTTCCGGAGAAGCGGCGATACCGGACAATGGGAACAGGATCGCGCCAATCAGTGCGATGCCACCCAGCCGGGTCAGTCGTCGACTTCGTGCCTGGGATTCGAGTTCAGCTCTGAGCGCGGTCAGAACCCTGGTTTGTTCGCGATTGTTGTGTGAAAGCTGCTGAAATTCATTGAATGTATCCAGTGCCAGCTGCGGCAGCTCGGGCAACTGGTTCAACCAATGAGGGGCGTGTTTTGAAATCTCGTTGACCAATCCCCGGATGCCCATTCGGTCCCGCATCCAATCTTCCATAAAGGGGGCCGCTGTCTCCCAGAGGTCGAGTTCAGGGTAAAGCTGGCGACCCATTCCTTCGATATTCAGCAGCGTCTTCTGCAGAAGTACCAGTTGTGGTTGTACTTCCATATCAAAGCGACGTGCGGTCTGGAACAGTGAAAGCAATACACGACCGAATGAAATCTCACTGATCGGTTTCTGAAAGACCGGCTCGCAGACGGCGCGTATCACTGATTCGAATTCTCTGACATCGGTATGCGGGGGTACCCACCCGCTTTCCACATGCAGTCTTGCCACCTCGTGATAGTTCCGGCGGAAGAATGACAGCAGGTTCTTTGCGAGATACGTTTTGTCCTGGTCGGTTAACGAGCCAATAATGGCGCAGTCAAGGGCGATGTAGGTCGGGTTGTCCGGTTCGGTGATGTCGATAAACACGTTGCCGGGGTGCATGTCCGCATGGAAGAAGTTGTCCTTGAATACCTGGGTAAAGAAGATCTCGACACCCAGGTGGGCGAGGCGTTTCATGTTGACACCTTTGGCCCGCATGATGTCGACATCGGCTGCGGTGATTCCGTGGATGCGCTCCATCACCATGACGTTGGGGCGGCAGTAGTCATAGAACACTTCGGGCACGTAAAGCTTACCGGAGTTCAGCCAGTTGCTTCGCAGCTGCATGGTGTTGGCGGCTTCCAGGGTGAGGTCGCACTCGTCGAGTACGGTTCGCTCGTAATCTGAAACCACTTCAACCGGATGCAAACGCCGGGCGTCGGGCCAGATTCGAAGCATCAGCCTGGCGAGTCCGTACATCAGGTCCAGATCCCGACGAATTTCATTCTGAATGCCGGGCCGGATGATCTTCACGATCACTTCTTCCCCTGAATGCAGTTGCGCAGTATGGACCTGGGCCAGTGACGCAGCGGCCAGGGGATGATCGTCGAAGCGAGCGAACAGGGTTTCGATGGACTGCTCGAGGCTAGATTCCACGATGTCACGGGCAGTGCCGGTATCAAAAGGTGGTACCTGGTCCTGCAGTTTTCGAAGTTCGTCAGCGACCTCGGGTGCGAACAGGTCCCGTCGGGTGGACAGGATCTGGCCGAGCTTGACGAAAATCGGCCCGAGTTCTTCAAAGGATTGCCGCAATGACTCCGCAGGTGTTTCCTGCGGGGTCGGGATCGCGCGAAGCGGCAGCAGACAGATGCGCGCCCAGGCGGACAGGTTCTGCCTGGGGATCAGCCGGTCCAGGCGCCGGCGGGCGAGCAGGACCAGAATGGATATCAGCCGTAACAGATACATCAGTCGGACTTGCTGCCGACGTGGATGGCGGCGATACCACCCATCAGGTTGTGGTACTCGCAGTTGCTGAACCCCGCGTCGGTCATCATTTGCTTCAGTGTTTCCTGATCGGGATGCATTTTGATCGATTCAATCAGGTAGCGGTAGCTGTCCGCGTCATTGAGCAGTCGCCTGCCGATGTCCGGCCAGATCGATGAGTAGGTGTCGAAGGCAGTTTGTACCAAGGGTTGTGAGGGACGGGAGAATTCCAGCACGACCAGTCTGCCACCGGCTTTAAGTACGCGGTGCATGGAAGCGAGCGCTGCCATCTGGTCAGTGACATTGCGCAGGCCGAATGCCATGGTGATAGCGTCGACGGACTCGCCTGGCAGGGGCAGTGCTTCGGCATCACCGATGAGGTATTCGACGTTCTGGACCATGCCCTGGTCGATCAGGCGGCGGCGGCCTTCGGCCACCATCGAGGGATTGATATCGCAGAGAATTACTGTGCCGGTAGCGCCGACAAGCGGTGCCATCAGCCGGGTGAGATCGCCGGTCCCCCCTGCCAGGTCGAGCACCCGGTGACCCTCGCGAAGCCTGGCCAGCTCGACGGCGAGACGTTTCATCACTCTGTGTGATCCCAATGACATGATGTCATTCATCAGGTCGTATTTGCCTGCCACACGGTGGAATACGTCTGCCACCTGCCGGGCCTTGTCCGCCACCGGTATACGTCTGAATCCGAAGTGGGTGAAATCCTCTGCCATTGCTCGTTCGACTGGTGGTCGGGGCCTGCATTCTAGCGGAAGGTCGGTTCTTGTGCTCGCCCTGTTGCTGGCTTTTCCAGTCGATAAAAAAACTAATTTCTCAGCAACTAATTTTTTGATCCTTTGCCTAAGAAGTTGAAAAAATTTCCAGAGGTTTTCATGCCATGAACCCTGCGGCCCGGCTTTTTGCTTGGGTTCCCGGGACATTACTAGTACTAATGACAGGAGCTGTTTGTGCGTTGCGATATGAGGAGACATCCCAATCGACGGGTATGAATCGGACTAAGATGACCGAGGGTCATTTGTGGGAATGACCTGTGATTGTTGCTGTTTTTGGCGGCAACAGTGCTTGCAGACAAACCAAAAAAAGAGGGGGTAAGGAATATGGTTGGACTATCTGATTTGCCAATCATTCACGCCCGGCTGGCGGTAGTGGTCGGGCTTCTCAGTACATCATTGCTGATACCTGTGACCGGCGCTGCCGCGGAGCAGGGAGTAACTACGGTTCTTGAAGAAATCATCGTCACCGCACAACGGCGTGAGCAAAGTGCGCAGGATGTACCCATCGCGATCGACGCCTTTAGCGGAGATTTTCTCAAGGATCGAAACGTCGAAGATGTCTTCGACGTCCAGTTCTTTTCGCCGTCGCTGACGGTAGAAAACGCGGCCAACTCGATATCGACCGAACTCAGGCTTCGCGGTATCGGTACCCAGTCCAGCGTGGCGCTGGAATCTTCCGTCGGTGTCTACATTGACGGCGTTAGCCGTTCGCGCCAGGCCTCCGCCGGTGCCTCGCTGGTGGACGTCGCGCGAGTGGAGATCGTCAAGGGACCGCAGGGCACCCTGTTCGGCAGAAATGCCGTCGCCGGTGCTGTTCAATACATTTCCAATGCGCCGACAAACGAAGTTGAAGGTTGGGTCAGCCTGGATGCGGGTAATCATGATTATGTGAATGTCCGGGGGGCGGTCAATTTACCGCTCATCGATCACGTTCTCGCTGCACGTTTCTCTGGTAGCTGGGTCGAGCGTGAAGGGTTTCTCACCAACCTTGTGACCGATACCAAGATCCACGATATGGATCGTTACAGTGTTCGGGGACAGTTGCTTTGGACGCCGGCGGACGATGTGTCGGTCCGCATGATCGTGGACAAGACCGAGTTCGATGAGGCCTGTTGTTCAGGTGCCAACATCTTTGATGGACCGGCCGATACCCTGGCCCTGTTTACTCAGTATGGTGGCTCCCTGAGTCCGCCGGCTCGAGTTCCTGGCGTCAGTGCTGCGGTTCCCCAGGAGGCAGGACCGTTGCTGTTGCCGATGCTGGATCCTGCGGGCACGCGGTTCCCCAATGGCTTCCCTACCAGCCTTGCTGCGGACTTTGAAAATCGTACGGTGACCGTGAACGAGGATCCTTTCTCGCTGCTTGATGACACCGGCATTTCGGTCGAGGTGAACTGGGACTTGAACGAGGTGGCGACCTTCACATCCATCACTGCCTACCGTGACTATGAATCGAATGGCGAATCGGATACTGACTACACGGCCTATGACTCACTGGCATCCAACGAGCTGAGTGGAACCCAGCAGGAAACCTTCAGTCAGGAATTCAGGATTGCCGGAACGAACGACCAGCTGAGCTACGTGCTCGGTGCTTATTACTTCGACCAGACAGTAGATGACAAGGAGTTCCTCGACTGGGGCGTGGATGCTGCATTTCAGGCAGGCGGTGGTCTGATTTCCGCTCAGTTCCTGTCACTGGGACTGATCCCCGGCATTCCGCCAAATCTGCCGGGATTGGTGGACGGTACGGCGCTGATTCCGTCAGTTGCTATCGCTTATTGTCAGGACCAGGTGGCCGATCCGTTCGAACCCTTCTGCGTCAACAGTCCCTTCGAGGATTCTGATTTTTCGGTGGACATCACCTCCCAGGATCAGGAGAACTGGGCGATCTTTGGCCAGGTTGACTACAACGTGAGTGATCGACTGATTCTGACGGCGGGACTTCGATTTACACACGATGAGAAGTCGATTGTGGCAAGGTTTGAGGAATCGACACTGAATCCAGGATTCGCGTTCTTTGATACCCTCAACCCGCTCATTCCTGATTTTGACAGTACGATCGAGGATGATGTGGTCACGGGTACGCTCAAGGCCACTTACTTCGTGAATGATAATCTTATGGTGTATGCGTCCTATGGTCGCGGCTATAAGGCTGGCGGGTTCAACATTACGCGCATCGGCCTGACGCCCGAAAGCGAGCAGGTGGTGGGTGCCGAGTTTTTCACCACGGGAACGATCACATCAGAAGTCGAACAGCTGGCTTCCCCTGAATTTCAGCCCGAGTTCGTTGATTCCTACGAAATCGGCCTGAAGGGCGACTTCATGGGGGGACGGGTCAGGAGCAATCTTGCAATCTTCGTCTCTGACTTTGAGGACTTCCAGGCGAGCGCCTTTGTGGGCAATACGTTTCTGCTGGCCAATGCCGGTGAGCTGTCTTCGAACGGGCTGGAGTGGTCGATTGAGGCCGTGCCCAATGAATGGCTGTCGCTCTTTAGCAGCGTGACGCTGCTGGATTCGCAATATGACAGCTTCACCGGCGGGCCCTGTGATCAGACGCCGTATGAGATAGGTGGCCCGAGCGTATGCGACAACTCCGGATCGCCCATTGAAGGTGCGCCGGATCTTACCTGGACCGGTTCTGCCCGAGCCCAGGGTCGCGTCTTTGGTGACTGGAACGGCTTTGCCCAGGTAGAAGCCAAGTGGACCGATGACACCCATTACGGCGCCGATAACGATCCCGACAAGACCCGGGATTCTTACTCTCTGTTTAACGCCAGCTTTGGGCTGATCTCTGCCGATGAACGATATGAAGTATCGATCTGGGGTCGCAACCTCACTGATGAGGTCTACTGGTTGGGCGTGTTCAATGCGGTGGGCCGTGAAGGTTCGCTCTCGTCGCGTCACAGCGACCCGCGAACCTACGGCGTTACCCTGCGAACCAACTTTTAATCGTTACTCATCACCGAAGGCTTTGCCTTCCGTGATGAGTCGTTCGAAACTCTTCTGCGGCGTCGCGCAGGGAACAAAACTCGACGTTTTCGTGCTGCTTGATGTAGTGAATCAGGCGCTCCAGCATCAGCATCCGTGATCCCTTGCCAGTCGTCTGTGGATGCATGGTCAGTACATACACCCCTTTGCCCAGTCGTTGGTAGAGATAGTCAAATTCGTCTTTCCAGATTTCGAGTACCTCCGCCGGTGAGCGCAGCCCCGGACGTCCCGAGCCGGGTTCGTAGCTGAAATAGGGCGCATCGTCCATGTTCCAGTCGAAAGGCAGGATGACCAGATCAACAGGTTCGCCGAATTCGTAGGGCCCGTCAGTGCGAGGATTGTCACCCAGCCGATGCCAGGTTGGTGCGAAGTCATTCGGGGCCATGGAACTGTCGTAAATAAAACCGTGCTCGATCAGGAGCCTGGTCCAGCGTTCGCCGAGATTGCCGCCCGGCAGGCGATGGCCCACCGGTCGTGTTCCACTGATGCGTTCGATGCACTCTATCGCGCGCAGCAGAATTGCCTTCTCCTCCTCAAGTGCACGTTTTGAAGAAGGGCCCTCGTGGCAGTAGCCGTGATAACCGATCTCATGGCCGGCATCGGCAATGTCCTGACAAATTTCGGGAAAGGTATCGATCGTGTGGCCGGGAATAAACCAGGTACTTTGAATGTTCTCGGCGGCCAGCAGCTTCAGGATTCGCTCCGCGCCGACCCGGCCGCCAAACTCGCCGCGAGAGATCAGATTAGGTGAGCGTGTCTGTTTGGGGCCCACCCAGATAGAGATGGCATCAAAGTCGAATGAGAGACAAACCCTAATGGTATTCGGCATTGTCGTATTCTCCGGATGCGAGGACATCTCGCATATTGAAGAGGGTCTGGTAAGGCGAGTCGACCAGCAGAAGATTGGTGATCCACGCGGGTGTGGGACCGGCCGGGTCGATATGAGCCTCCGTGACTACCCGCGTGTCATCCTCGGTCGTCGGGATGAACCACCATCGGGTCACCCCGTTGACGATACGTACTGCTTTGGTGGGCTCCATCAGTCCATCGGTGGCTGTCGCCACCATACTGATCGCACCGCTTGTTTCGTCCCTGTGCCAGATCACATGCGCAAGTGCATCGCGATCTTTTACCGGCCAGGGTACGTCATTGTAGGTGTAGACGTAGGCTTCGGAACTCGAGACCCGATCAAAGACGTAAGACTCTTTGCACAGTGCAGCCCATCGAGAACAGGCCTTCGTATCACGCACCAGGGCGGCCGCGGCGCGGGGCGATTGCGGAATTACCATCTCAGCGCGAATGGCGCGGTGCTTTGAGCCATCGACCTTACGAGTGAAGACGCTGATCCCTTCCTGCTGGCGCTTGAGTTCCCAGCCATTGTCTTCGGTGGTAGCCGATACGGATGCGGTGCACCAGGACATCATCAGCAAGATCAGAAACGACCGCAAACAGCCCTTTATCGGATTATCGGCTGATGGCGATAAAGCGTGGATTTCTTGACTTGCCTGCTGCTTCCAGTTCGCGAAGGTAACTGTTCCAGAGTTCATCGTGTCGGGTAGCCAGTTCATAGAGATACGTCCAGGTAAAAATGCCGGAATCATGGCCATCTGAAAAGCAAAGTTTAATCGCGTAGTTGCCCTGGGGTTCGATGTCGTTGATGCGAACGTCTCGTTTTCCTTCCTGCAGGGTTCGTTGACCGGGACCATGGCCCTGAACCTCCGCGGACGGTGAATGCACGCGAAGGTATTCGGCAGTGAGTTCGTAGCTCGCCCCGTCGGCGTAGCCGAGTTCCAGAGTGCCTGATTTGCGGTGCAGGCGGATTTGCTGCGGTTTCATCGCTACAGTATATAGCGGGACAGGTCCTCGTTGCCGGCGAGCGAGCTGAGTTGGGTGTTCACGTAGTCTGCGTCAATTTCGATCTCGCCGTCATGCTGGCAGCCCGTTGCTGCGGCGTCGAATGAGATGTCTTCAAGCAGACGTTCCATCACCGTGTGCAGACGCCGGGCACCGATATTCTCGGTTTGCTCGTTCACCTGCCAGGCAATCTCTGCGATTTTGCGGACGGATTCTTCGGTAAACGTCAGGGATATGCCCTCAGTTTTCAGTAGCGCTTCATACTGTTCGGTGAGCGATGCATTCGGCTCCGTCAGGATGCGAACAAAGTCGTCCACGGTCAGCGCATTCAGCTCGACTCGAATAGGAAGCCGACCCTGCAGTTCCGGGATCAGGTCGGACGGTTTACTCAGATGGAAGGCGCCGGAAGCAATAAACAGAATGTGATCGGTGCGGATCGTGCCGTATTTCGTGGTGACGCTGCAGCCTTCGATAAGTGGCAGCAGATCCCGTTGTACACCTTCCCTGGACACGTCAGCACCGCCGCCATGTTCACCTCGCTTGGCAATCTTGTCCATTTCATCGATGAAGACGATGCCTGTCTGCTCGACGGCGTCAATGGCTCGCGATTTGATTTCGTCGTCGTTGATCAGCTTGGCCGCTTCGTCGTCGGTCAGCTCCCGTATCGCGTCCCGCACTTTCAAGGTTCGGGTACGGGTCTTTTCCGATGACAGGTTCGAGAACATATTCTGGAGTTGGCTGGTCATCTCCTCCATACCGGGAGGTGCCATGATTTCCACGCCCACGGGTGTCGCGCTGACCTGCACCTCAATCTCCTTGTCGTCCAGGTCGCCCTCACGTAGCTTTTTGCGGAACACCTGCCGGGTACCGGTGTTGCGATCGCCCACTGAATCTTCGCTGCGAGCGGGGGGCAGCAGTGCATCAAGGATGCGTTCTTCGGCCGCTTCTTCTGCGCGGGTTCGGACGCGTCGCAGTTCGCTCTCCCTGATCATCTTGATGGCCGCTTCGATCAGGTCGCGGACGATGGATTCCACATCCCGGCCGACATAGCCGACTTCGGTAAACTTGGTGGTCTCTACCTTGATAAAAGGAGCTGATGCGAGTTTTGCGAGGCGCCTTGCGATCTCTGTTTTGCCGACGCCAGTCGGTCCGATCATGAGAATGTTCTTGGGAGCGATTTCAGCGCGAAGGTCCTCATCCAGCTGAAGTCGTCGCCAGCGATTGCGGAGGGCGATCGCGACAGCTCTCTTCGCATCCGCCTGACCGACGATGTGTCGGTCAAGTTCGTGAACAATTTCCCTTGGCGTCATGTCAGTCATCTACCCGGCCCCGTGAATCTCTTCGATCGTCTGGTCATGATTGGTGTAAATACAAATGTCACCGGCAATAGACAGCGCCTTTCGGACAATGTCACTGGCTTCAAGGTCGGTATTCTGAATCAGTGCCAGGGCGGCTGCCTGGGCGTAGGGACCACCGGAACCGATCGCCATGATGCCATGTTCCGGCTCGATGACATCGCCGTTGCCCGTGACAATCAGCGAAGTTTGCTTGTCTGCCACTGCCAGCATGGCTTCCAGTCGACGCAGGGCGCGATCGGTACGCCAGTCCTTGGCGAGTTCAACGGCCGCCCGGGTCAGGTGACCCTGGTGCTTTTCCAGCTGGCCCTCGAATCGTTCGAACAGTGTGAACGCATCGGCCGTACCACCGGCGAAACCGGCAATAACAGAGTCTTTGTAGAGTCGACGCACCTTGCGGGCATTGCCTTTCATGACGGTGTTGCCGGCCGAAACCTGGCCGTCGCCGCCGATCGCTACATGGCTGCCCCGGCGGACCGAGACGATGGTGGTACCTTCCAGCTGTTGCAATGTAAGAGTTCCTGAAGGGCGGGGTTAGTAGGTTGGGTCGTCGGACCCTGATTTCAACCTCTCGGAACCCGTAGTGGTATTGACGGCAGATTTGCCTCCGCGAGGCGCCGTCGGTGGCGGTTTAGCTCCGTTTCTGTGTCTATGGGTCCCACAACAACGCGATGCCATTGCTGACCCTCGTTTTCGATTGTGCGGATAAACACGTCCATGCCGAGCAGGATCAGTTCGGCCCGTAGTCGATCTGCGTCCTCGGGGTTGCGGAACGATCCGACCTGCAGCAGAAAGGATACCGGCTGTTCAACCTGCCGTTTGGTCCCGTCACTTGCGTACTCCTCGACGATGGGAACCTCGGACTTTGGAAAGATGTCATAAAAGTCCCATTGCATGGGTTCCGGATCGCTGGAGTTGGTGATGGGCGCATCAGCGATGACCTCGACATCTGGATCCGCTGGTACGTCTCGCCAAACGAAGAAGAGAAACATACAGAAAACGCCGGTCATCAGGCCGGATATGAACCACACCCAGCCAGCGACGGTGTTGGGTTCCGGTGATTTCCTTCTGGCGTGATCCTGAGGCATGAAAGCTGAGATGTTCTTTTGGCGAAGCCGGTCGATGGACGTTGTGTATTTGGATTCTAAAACAGATCAATCGGGTCCACATCCACTGACCAGCGTACCTGTCGCGCCAACTTGCCGGATTCGGCTTTTGAGATCGCGAGCGACAAGTGCTGGTGGAGCTCTCGTCGCTGCCCGGAGGTGAACAACAGTTGTCCCCGATAGCGACCGGCACGACGTTCCATGGAAGCTGGTATTGGTCCCAACACATCGACAGAGGGGTGCGGCTCGAGTTGATCTGCAACGGACTCGAGAAACGCGATGGCTGTTTGTTTGCCCACCGCTTCGGCACGAATCAGGGCGTGATGACTGAATGGGGGCATCATGTGGCGCAGGCGTTCCTGAAGGATTTCGTCGGCGAACAGTTCATAACCGTTATCGATCAGCTGGCGGAATATTGGCTGGTCGGGGATATTGGTTTCGATCGCGACGACGCCCGGTTTTTCGGCGCGACCAGCCCGGCCTCCTACCTGCAGGATGAGCTGAGCCGTTCGTTCGGCAGCCCGGAAATTGGCGCTGTAGAAAGAGGCATCCATCTCCTTGATGACCACCAGGGTAACGTTGGGGAAATGGTGTCCCTTCGCCAGCATCTGAGTACCGACGAGAATCATGGGTTTCCCCGTGGCTATCTCATTGACGAAGTCGGTCATCGCATCTCGGCGTCGTGTTGAGTCCCGATCGATCCGGATGACAGGATAGTCGGGAAACATCTGATTCAAGGCAGTCTCGAGTCGCTGGGTTCCTTCGCCGATTGGCAGCAGTTCATCGCCATCGCAACCAGGGCATACCGCAGGTATCCGGGCAGTGGCACCGCAGTGATGACAGATCAGTGCATGGTTGGATCTATGCAGTGTCATCCGGGCGTCACAGCGCGAGCACTCTGCCAGCCAGCCGCAGGCCGGACATAGCAACACGGGTGAGTAGCCACGTCGATTCAGGAAGACGAGCACCTGCTCGTTGCGCTGGAGGCGATCACGGATGGCTTGAATCAATGGCTGAGTGAAGCCATCAATCACCGCCGAACGATGCAAGTCGAGTACCTGAAAACGGGGCGCTGCGGCGCCACCCGGCCGCTCTGTCAGGCGGACCAACTGATATCGATCTTGCCGGGCGTTATGCCAGGACTCCAGTGAAGGCGTCGCGCTGGCCAGGATGACGGGGATCTGTTCGAGCCGGGCGCGATAGACGGCAAGGTCACGTGCGTTGTACCGAAAGCCGTCCTGCTGTTTGTAGGAGCTGTCATGTTCCTCGTCGACGACGATGACACCAGGCAGTTTCAGCGGCGTGAAAATGGCGGAACGAGTGCCGATGACAATGCCCGCTTCTCCGTTGCCGGCCCGTCGCCAGCCGTCCATTCGTTCCCGATCGGTGAGGCCCGAGTGCAGCACGGCCACGGGAACGTTGAAGCGGTCGCTGAAGCGTTTGATGGTTTGCGGCGTGAGCCCGATTTCGGGTACCAGCACCAGCGCCTGACGACCTTGGCGGAGGACTTGTTCGATAGTTCTGAGATAGACCTCCGTCTTGCCGCTACCGGTGACGCCGAACATCAGTGTGGTACTGCTTTCCCCTTGCTGGATGGTCCTGACCGCGTGCGATTGTTCGGTGGAGAGTTCTGGTAACGAATCTGTTTTCAGTACCGAGCCAGGGTCGAATGGAAGACTGGCCGGCTGATGCGATCGCCAGCTGGCCAGGTTTTTGCCGATAAGTTCGCGAACCACGGCACTTGAAAAATCCATGCCGGCAAGATCAGTGCGTGACAGGCCTTCGGGATGCTGCTGAAGCAGCTGGAACAAGGCCGCCTGCCGGGGAGCACGGGTCAGCTTTTCGGCGTTTGTTGAAGTTGCGAACAGTCGCTCCTCCTCACCCTTGCTCGAGCCGCCCTGACGCAGCAGCGCCGGCAACGCGTGGCTGAATGCCTCACCGACGGGATAGTGGTAGTAGTCGGCGGCCCAGCGACACAGGGCCAGAATCGAAGGTGGCAGGACGGCTGCCTCATCGATCAGGTCGTTGACCGGTTTGAGCCGGGCCGGGTCGATGGCTGGATTCGGCGCTACAGCCAGCAGCAGGCCAACGACTGTCCGATTGCCGAAGGGGACCCGGCAACGAATCCCCGGAGCAGGTTTTGCTCCGGGTGGGGCCAGATAATGGAAGCTTCGACGAACCGGTGCGGGAACGGCGATCTCCAGCACAGTAGGGGGAGTACTCACCGCTGAATTATGCCATTGGGAGGCTTGCCTGAGCTTGTCAAAGGCAAATTGTCTGGTATGATGCGCAGCCTTTCCTGAGTCAGGTATTTCGTCATGAAAGCGGATATTCACCCAAAATATGAAGAAATTACCGCGCGTTGCAGCTGCGGTAATGAAATCAAGACCCGCTCGACGACCTGCGAGGATATTCATCTTGAGGTCTGTTCCCAGTGCCACCCATTTTACACGGGCAAGCAGAAACTGATGGACACCGCAGGTCGAATTGACCGCTTCAATCGCCGTTTTGGCGGCGGTCGGGCCAAGAATTAGGTCGACCAACAGGGTTGGAAAAAAGGGCGCCGGTGGCGCCCTTTTTTGTGGTCAGGTGTTGCTAGAAAATCTGTTTGACCGGCTCTTCGATCCGGTCCTTGCGGGCGAGGGCCGGTGCCGGCGCTGGCACTGTTTCCTCGCGGAAGATTTCGAAGATCGCGTCCGGGTCTTCCGGGTCGGCACGAAGTCCGGTGTCTGGATCAATTCGGACGCGAACGATCCCGCTGGGAATCAAAGACTGACGGGATTCTCCTTCCGGAGGCAGGGCATTGGCCATGTACTCGATCCAGGTGTCCAGTGGTGTGGTTGATCCCCACTCTCTGTCGCCCACCGGGGTGTTGTCGCTGAACCCTGCCCAGGTGGTTGTGACAAGGTCGCGGGTATAGCCGGAAAACCAGATGTCTGCGTCATTCGTCGTTCCCGTCTTGCCGCGAAGGTCTGAGCGGTTCAGCGCGCGGTAAGCCTTTCGGCCGGTCCCCCGGATAATGACATCTGCCAGGATGGAATCCATGACATAGGCGACCCTCGCGTCCATGATTCGTTCTGCCTGGGGGAATTCGCCACAGGCCTCGATGGTCTCGCAGGCCGTGGGTGGCTCGATATGGAACATGTCGTCGTTGTTGATTGAGGTAATTGACGAGATCAGGAAAGGTTCCACCCGGTAGCCGCCGTTGGCGAACGCGGCGTAGGCGGCGGCGACTTCAACCGGCGTCAGGCCAATGGTGCCGCCACCGAAGGCGAGCTGAACGTCCGCCGGGAAGGTGCCGGTGTCGAAGCCGAATCGACTCACGAAATCGAGCACCTTGTCGGGCCCCATATCGAGGACCACACGCAAGGATACCAGATTGATGGAACGATACAGGGCTTCACGCAGGCGAATGTTGCCGTGAAATACATCGCCGGAGTTTTTCGGTCGGTACACCTCCTCCAGTTCGCCGCCGGGCAACACGATGGGGGCGTCGTTGTAGATTGAAGCGGCGGTCAGGCCGTCCTCAAGGGCACCGGCGTAGAACAGCGGCTTGAAACTAGAGCCTGGTTGTCGTCGGGCCTGGGTAGCGTGGTTGTATTGCTGGGCATTGAAATCATAGCCGCCGACCATGGCCCGGATCGCACCGTTGTCCGGATCAAGCGATACAAGGGCGCCGGCGATGGCGGGGACCTGGCCAAGGATCCAGCTGTCATCTTCCTGCTGCTCGATACGAATAACGTCGCCAACCTCAACGACATCAGCCGGATTTGTCGGGCGCAGCCCGCGGGTGTTTACGTCCAGATAGGGGCGGGCCCATTCCATGCCGGTCCAGGGTACGGTTTCCCGGGTCAGACCCCGGGTCAGCACGACGATGTCTTCGTCGTTAACCGCCACCACGATGGCGGGATGCTGGTTACCGATGACCTCCAGCCGGTCCAGGGTATCGAGCCAGTTCGGCGGATAGCCGTACTCAGGCGCTGCCAGAAATTCCCCGGTACCAACGATCCGCCGGTATTCGGGGCCTCGATAACCGTGGCGACGGTCATATTCGTTAAGTTTGCTGACCATGGCCCGTTCGGCCGCCAGTTGCCGGTCTGCATCTAGGGTCGTATGGACAACCATGCCGTCGTTATAGGCATTGCGACCAAAATCGGTAAGTATGCGCTTACGAACTGTTTCAGCCACATATAGTGCGGGGACTTCGATATCCCGCCCGTAGACCTTGGCTGTTATCGGTTCGGCTAGTGCCGCTCCATAGGCTTCCTGGTCAATCGAGTTCTGCTCCAGCATGCGCAGCAGCACCAGGTTTCGTCGCGCCAGCGCGCGGGCGGGACCGTTGATCGGGTTGCTCGCTTCCGGCGCTTTCGGTATGCCAGCGAGCATCGCGGTCTGGGCAAGGCTCAGTTCATCAACATTCTTGTCGTAATAGGTGTTAGCCGCGGCCTGGATGCCGAAGGCATGTTTGCCGAATGGAATAATGTTGACATACAGCGTCAGTATCTCCTGTTTGGAGAGTTGCTGTTCCAGCTTTAGCGCGAGCAACATCTCCTTGAACTTGCGGATAAAGCGGACTTCAGAGTCGCCGGTGATATTTTTCACCAGTTGCATCGTGATGGTGCTGGCGCCGGTGTTGATGGCGCCCCGGTTGCGGACCAACTGCCAGCTGGCATTGACCAGGGTAATGAAGTCGATGCCTTGATGTTCGAAGAAACGCTTGTCCTCGGTGTTCAGCAGTGCCTGCAGGAATAGTGGCGGAATTTCGTCGTAGGTGATCGGTGTCAGCCGCTCGCCGAACTCTTGAATCAGGCGGTCGTCTGCAGTGTAGATTCGCAGCGGGGCGCGGAGTTTGACGTTGGTCAGCGTTTCGGTGGCGGGCACCTGGGGGTTGAGGTACAAAAATGCAGCAGACAGCAGCAACGCCAAGCCGCTCGCGCCGGCAAAGGCCGACCAGAGAAAGAATTTCAGAATGCGCATTGCTTACAATCTGCCCTGCCGAACACCTGATTATAGGTCCTAGACGTTCGCAATGCTCCCATCACCGCCGTAGGAAAATGATTATAATGATTCTGTTTTTGGTTGGTCGATGCCGAAAATTCCAAAAAAAATGAAGAAATTACGACACATTTCTCATTTAAATTGTTTGCGATTGCCATTTGAGTATTATTTAATGTGGAATTGCATATATCAGGCGTAAGTGCGCGTGCTGAATAGGAATTCGATGTGCTTAGCTTTTTAAACCAAGGGCCGCCGCCTCTTTTGGGGCTCGATATCAGTTCGACATCAGTGAAGCTGCTTGAACTGAGTCGATCCGGCGGCAAGTTTCGTGTCGAAAGTTATGGCGTCGAACCCTTGCCGGAAAACGCCGTGGTCGAGAAGAACATCGCGGACGTTGAGGGTGTCGGGGAAGCGATTCAGCGTCTCGTCGAACGTTCCAAGACCAAAGTAAAACATGCGGCGGTCGCCGTGGCAGGTTCAGCGGTTATTACCAAAACCATCGAAATGCCGGCGGATCTTTCCGAGGATGAGATGGAGGCTCAGATTCAACAGGAAGCGGACCAGTACATTCCTTATCCCCTCGATGAGGTGGCGCTTGATTTCGAGGTGCTGGGACCGTCGCCCCGGAGCGAAGATCAGGCCGAAGTACTGCTGGCTGCCTGTCGTCGGGAAAACGTTGAGATGCGCCAGGCTGCGGTTGAACTGGCGGGGCTCAAGGCGAAGGTTGTCGATATCGAGGCGCATTGCATGCAACGCGCATTTAACCTGGTACGGGAGCAGTTTGTCGGCGACGCGGAAGACGACGAAAACGTCATCGCGGTTATCGATATTGGCGCAACCATGACGACGCTTTCCGTGCTCACGGACGTGGGTACACCCTACACGCGTGAACAGCTCTTTGGTGGCAAGCAGCTTACCGAAGAGATTCAGCGTCGCTACAGTCTTTCGGTTGAAGAAGCGGGGCTCGCCAAGAAACAGGGCGGACTGCCGGACGACTATGAAAGTGAGGTGCTGCAACCGTTCAAAGAGGCCGTTGTCCAGCAGGTCACGCGGTCGCTTCAGTTCTTTTATTCATCCAGCGCATACGACGATGTTGACCACATCATTCTGGCGGGCGGTACGGCGTCGATCGAGGGACTTGCCGATATGGTTTCGGCGAAGCTGGGAACGCCAACGTCGATGGCCAATCCGTTTGCGAACATGTCGTTATCGTCCAAGGTGAACGAAGTCAACCTGGGTAATGATGCGCCTGCGCTGATGATTGCCTGTGGGCTTGCGCTTCGGAGCTTCGAGTAGGGATTCGGCGATGTCAGATATCAAAGTCAACCTGCTTCCCTGGCGAGAAGAATTACGAGAGCAAAAGAAACGTGAGTTTCTCAATGTTATCGGCGCCATGTTGGTGTTTGCTGCCGTCATCATCTTTGGCGTTGACCGTTTCTACAACGGATCCATTGATACGCAGGAGTCGAGAAACAGTTTCTTGAAGCGGGAGATCACCGTGCTTGAGGAGCGCATTGCCGAGATCAAGTTGTTGCAACAACAACGTAACCAGTTGTTGTCTCGAATGCAGGTCATCCAGGAGCTACAGGGCAACCGTCCTGTGATTGTGAGACTGTTTGATGAGCTTGCCCGGCAATTGGCGGACCGGGTGTTCTTTAACTCCCTCGATTTTGAAAAGTCCAAGCTGACGATCAGTGGGGTCGCAGAATCGAACAACCGTATTTCAAGTCAATTACGAAACTTTGATGAATCGGACTGGTTTGCAGGCCCGAACGTGACGGCAATTACAGCGGATCAGGACTTTGGTGCGCAGGCGAGTCGTTTCGCGCTGACAGTGAACCAGAGTACGCCGAAGAAAGAGGAGAACTGAGGTGCAACTGGATGAGTTGATGGAATCGCTCCAGAACTTTGACATGGAGCAACTCAATGATTTCAACAACGTTGGCTCATGGCCAACGCCGGTTAAGATCATCATTTACATTATTGTGTTTGTCGGCGCCCTGGTTGGTGGCTATTTTTTTCATATTACCAACCTGCAAGCGGAGTTGAATCAGTCCCAGCGTCAGGAAGGCACACTCAAAACGGATTATGAGGACAAGTATCAACAGGCCGTTCATCTTGAGTCCTACCGCAAGCAACAACGTGAAATGGAAGAGTCGTTCGAGGCTATCCTCCGTCAGTTGCCAGGTGATACAGAGATACCCGGCCTGATTGAGGACATCACTCTGGTTGGCCTGAAGAATGGCTTGTCATTTTCAAGCATCGACCTTGAGCCGGAAGTTACACACGAGTTTTACATTGAAAAGCCTATTCGGATTGTGGTGTCTGGCAGCTATCACGATCTAGGTGCCTTCGTCAGTGACGTTGCGGATTTGTCGCGAATCGTGACGCTTCATGATTTTTCGATTTCACCCCTGACATCTCGTCGGCGTCGTGATGCTGACACTGATCTCAATACGCTGAGCTCGCTTCGTATGAGCATTCTTGCGAAGACCTATCGCTATAACGACAGGCGAGGATAGAAAGGGCTGCTCGATGAAACTGGATAGTGTGCTTAACAAGTTTGCCCTCGTCAGTATCGTATTGTTGCTGGCGGGTTGTGGTGGCGGCGACGAGTTTGCAGATCTGCGCGAGTTCATGCGAGAGGTGGAAAGAAAGCCGGTTCCTCCGATTCAGCCGTTGCCGGAGTTTGAGCCTTATCAGCCGTTCACCTATGGTGCCGCTAATTTGCGCAGTCCGTTTGAGCCGCCGATTGTATTGCCGCCACCGACCGAGCAGCAGATTGCTAACAGGGGCGTTAAGCCGCCCAAGGATCATGTCAAACAGTACCTGGAGCGGTTCAATCTTGCGACCCTGTCGATGGTAGGAACCCTGCAGCAGGATAATTCGACCTGGGCTCTGGTTGAGGACGGGACCGGCGGCGTGCACCGGGTGCAGGTGGGCGACTTCATGGGAACCAATTACGGGCAGATCGAGAGCATCAACGGCACCCGTATCGACATAACTGAAATTGTGGGTGACGGCCAGGGTGGCTGGCTCCGTAGACCAAGGTCGATAGAGCTGAGAGGCCTGTCGAATTAATTAATGGGGGCACTGATGGCAATCACCAACTGGACAAAGCACACGGGAGGTAGGGCAATGAACTGCTGGAAAGTGCTGCTGGCACTGCTCGCGTTGCCTTTGGTAGCAGCGGCGGATGTCAGGATGGAGAGTATCGAGTTCTCACAACTGCCTGGCGACAAGATTGAAATCAAAATGTCGTTCGATGGTATGCCGCCAACCCCTACCGGATACACGATTGAACAACCTGCCCGGATCGCTTTGGATCTGATGGGTACGACCAGCGGCCTGGCGCAGAAGGTTCATCCGCTTGGTGGGGGAAATGCCCGAAGCGTGACAGTAGTAGAAGCCGGAGACAGGACGCGAGTGATTGTCTCGATGATCGATCTGACCGGATACACGACGCGGATCGATGGCAACAGCCTTTATGTATTTGTCGGGGAAACCGATACCTCTGGTGTCGTTTCGTCAGAGTCTGCCGGACTGGACGTTGTTGGTGCCGACGAACAAGTGATGGGTGGCGCCCGCGTTGAGGAGATCGATTTTCGGCGCGGTGAAAACGGCGAGGGCCGCGTCATCGTGCGTCTTTCCGATCCGGGTCCCGGTGTTGACGTGTCCAGTGAAGGCGGGGATATCCGTGTGCAGTTCTCCAACGTCACGATTCCGCTGGCGTTGCAGCGTCGTCTGGATGTCACCGATTTCGCGACGCCTGTGCTGATCGTCGATGCGCTGCCGGAGGGTGACGATACGGTACTGCTGATCGAGCCGACCGGCGATTATGACTATCTCGCTTACCAGGCGGACGACATCTTCACGCTGGAGGTTAAGCCGCTGACGGCAGCGGAACTGGAAGCATCTCTGGATGATCGGTTCCTGTATCGGGGAGAGAAGCTGTCACTCAACTTCCAGGACATTGAGATCCGTTCGGTGCTGCAGCTGATTGCCGACTTCACTGACCTGAACCTCGTGGCCAGCGACACGGTTGGTGGTCGGATCACCTTGCGTTTGAAAAACGTTCCCTGGGATCAGGCACTCGACATCATCATGAAGACCAAGGGGCTCGATAAACGTCAGGTGGGCAATGTACTGATGGTGGCGCCTGCCGCGGAGCTGGCGGCCCGGGAGAAGCTGGAACTGGAAAGCCGGCAGCAGGTGTCAGAACTGGCACCCCTGCGAACGGAATTCATTGAGGTCCGTTATGCCAAGGCATCCGACCTGCTGACGCTGTTCCAGAGCGCTGGCGGTGGGGGTCAGGGCGAAGCTGGCGGCGGTGGCGGTGGCGGCGGGGGCGGTAATCTGCTGTCCCAGCGCGGCAGCGTTATCGTCGATGAGCGAACGAATTCGATTATCATCACTGACACCGTGGACAAGATTAATGAGTTCCGCGGGCTGCTTGAGAAACTCGACGTGCCGGTCAGGCAGGTCATGATCGAAGCCAGGATCGTCGAGATCAACACCAACGCGCAACAGGATCTGGGCATTCGCTGGGGCATGGCCGGGCGAGGCATCTACGATGGCGGCAATCTTGCCACCCAGGTGGGCCCCAATCTCGCCAGCCTGCAGGCCATCCGCCAGAGCCAGATCGATGGTACATCTCTGCAGGATGCCAACCCGGTGAGTGGCGATGGCGGCCTGACAGTTGACTTCGGCGGCGGCGGTACATCCAGCTTTGCTATTGGATTTCTCGATGACAATTTCCTGCTGGATCTGGAGTTGACCGCGCTGGAAACAGAGGGCAAGTCCGAAGTCATCTCGCGACCACGTGTGATTACAGCAGACAAACAGCCGGCACACATTGAGCAGGGCGCGCAGGTACCCTTTGAGCAGGCAACGTCCTCAGGTGCAACCGCGGTGACGTTTGCATCGGCAACCCTTGCGCTTGATGTAACGCCACAGATCACACCTGATGATCGTGTATTGCTGGAGCTGTCGGTCACCAATGACAGTATTGGCGGTGCCGCTTCCAACGGTCAGCCGATCATCAACACGAACCGGGTGGAAACCAACGTGCTGGTCAGCAACGGCGAAACCCTGGTGCTGGGAGGCATATTCCAGGTCAACAGCTCCAACACGCGTTCGCGAACGCCGTTCTTGGGGGACCTGCCGATGGTCGGCAACCTGTTCAGGCGTAATTCCGAGAACAACACCAAGAGTGAGATTCTCATCTTTATTACGCCTCGGCTGATTCGTGACTCCGTGACGGGTCGTTGATTTTCTCTGCCTAGCCCGCGCTTGCTGGCGCGGGTAGCAGCCGGCACGGAAATGAGTTTGATGGTTACCTTGGGCCAGCCGGTCATGGTCAAGAAGTCCTCCAATATTTTTCTCGTAGGCCCGATGGGGGTCGGCAAGACGACCGTGGGTCGGCTGCTGGCGAGGGAACTGGGGCTCGAGTTTATCGATAGCGATCATGAGATTGAGGAAAAGGCCGGGGCCGACATCTCCTGGATATTTGACGTGGAGGGCGAAGCGGGATTCCGGGAGCGGGAGCACCAGGTGCTCGATGAACTGACCCGCCAGGAGAATGTGCTGATTTCGACCGGCGGTGGTGCGGTGCTGAGAGAGGAGAATCGCCGGATGCTCACAGCCAGGGGCATTGTGGTACACCTGGATACATCGATTGAATTGCAGCTGAAACGGACCGAAAAGGACAGGAAACGACCGCTGCTGCAGCAGGGAAATCGGGTCGAGATTCTTGAGCGGCTCCGGGCAGAACGGCAACCGCTCTACGAAGCAGTGGCCGATATTGACGTATTCGTTGGTGAGGGCAGTAGCAAGCGACTGGTCAACGGCATCGTCAAGAAGCTGCAGACTGTTGGCTTTGAGAAAGTTTAGCCTGGGGTGTTGAGCAGCCCATCGGGGACGTTCGTCGGCTGCCGGGAGCGAATTGAAAGGGGATCGTTCAAAATGTCTGTCTTTCTTCAGGTGTCGTCGCAAGTAGTGCTGATAAAGATATGATTTTAATTGATATTTCCGGGAACATCTTTTAATGTTGCCGGGAGAAGAGCCGCGGCGACCGCCGATCGTGTCGAGGAGAAAATAATGAAACGAGGGTCACTCCTAAACGCTGTCGTCATCCTGTTAACCGGACTTCTGCTGGCTGCCTGTGGCGGTGGTGGGGGAGAAACCGGTGGGTTCGGTGGCGGCGGCGGTACCGGAGGCGCAGAGCCGCCTGCCCCAACGATTTCGCTGCAATTGATTAGGGTGGTCGGCGGTGAAGAAGTCGAGGTTGACCGGGTCGACCCCAGTAACCCCGCGATCGCTGTCGCGACGCTGACCAATACCACGGGCAATGCGGTGGTCGAGTTCAATGTGTCTATCGGTCAGCTCGATCCGAGTTCCGGTTCGGTACTGTCTCGCGACGGTGAAGCGAGAATCACGGTTGAGGCGGGTACCGTGGGTGGAGCCGGAGAGATCAGCGCTTCTGCCTCAATTGGTGGCTCGACGATAAACAGTAACTCGGTACCCTTCGAGGTGCTGGAATTCGAAGAGGTTGTAGAAGATCTGCGTGTAGGCATCTGCACCGGCGGATCGAGTGAACTCGACTGTACGTCACCTGGCACCACGTTCGTTGAGGGACAGATCAGTATCGACCTGACTGACAGCGAACTACCTGAAGGCATTCCGCCACAGGGGAGCGCACCCATTGGTGTGGTGGTAGTCGATGTCTCCACGACGCCGCCGACGCCGGCTTTGGGTGTCGATGTCAGTTTCAGCTCACGTTGTACCAACCTGGATCAATCCTCGATCGGTGCGAGCCAGTCGAGCGCCAGCGGTGTTGTCAATGCGGTTTATCAGGCCGAAGGGTGCGAGGGCAATGACAACATCACGGCAACCATTCCCAGTACCACGGCTACGGCCAGCGGTACAATTTTTGTGTTCGCGCCGGGGGCAACCGATATCGTGTTTGATTCCGTTCAGAACACTGCCGGAGAGACGATCGATACGATCTTTGTGCGCGAGTCGGGCGGCGAAAGTACGGCGCGGGTGATTTTCAGGGTGCTGGACAGCTTCGGCGATCCCAAGGCGGATGTGGATGTTCGTTTTGAGCTGACGACGACCATAGGCGACCTGGCGCTTGAAAACGATGAGCGCAAGAGTGATGAGAACGGCGAGGTCGTTGCCTTTGTCAACGCGGGCTTCTTCCCGACCACGGTGCAGGTTCAGGCATCGATCGACGTTGACCAGAACAACGACGGTGTGCCCGACGGCACCAAGACCACGGCGTCCGAGTCATTGTCTGTCAACACCGGCGTTGCCGACCAGGACAGTATGTCCATCTCGGCCAGCACCCTGAACGTTGAGGGTGAGGATATCGATGGTGTGACCACAGAGATCACGATACGTCTGGCGGACCTGGCCAATAACCCGGTCCGCGACGGAACGACCGTCCAGTTCCGCACCGAGTATGGTCGGGTTACGTCATCCTGCAATACACTGGACGGCACCTGTTCTGTGACCTGGAATTCCCAGTTGCCACGCCGTCCGCTCGACCCCAACGTAGTGGTCCCGCTCTTGAGTGACGCGGACGTGTGTCCGTCCGACCTGATATACGAGGAAGAGGTCGGCATATCGGGCACGGATGGCGATACAGGTTATCGGCTATTCTCCGTTGGGCGGGTAGAAACCCTGGCCGATGTTGCGCTGGTGGTCGGTGTCGACTACACCGTTGATGAGGACGGCAGCGGGATTACCTGCGACGTGGCTTCCGTCACCTGTGCCGACGGCGAGACGGTGAAGATCTCATATTATCGTGAATGGCTGGATGAGGATGTCCCGGACGGTGACACCGATCACACGATATCGGTGCCGGGAATTGCCACTGCGCCATTCACGGGCCGTACCTTTGTTCCGTGCCGTGCTGCTTTCAGGGAGGCAACGGAAGAGGCGCCTGCTTATCACAGTGGTCTGGGCCAGGTTTACGGCGGCCGCTCGGCGGTACTGGCGTTTGCGCAGGGAGAGGAGAGCTTCACGGATTCCAACAGTAACGGACTGTACGATGAAGGGGAGGCTTTCATCGATCTGCCGGAAGCGTTTCTGGACGTCAACGAGGATGACGTCTACGGTAATGGCAACCCGGCGGTGGATGACTCCAGCGACAATGATCCGGAGAATTGGTTGTGCTACGGGCCCGCAGCGCCACTGTCGCCCAACAACCCGCCACTGAACCGCTGTTTCCAGGAAGGGGGCGGCGAGGACATTCTCGTTGACTTCAACCAGGACGGCATGTTCAACGCCGGTAACGGTATCTACAATGGTTCGCTCTGTCCCAAGGAACTGGAAGACGGATCCCCACCGACTTTCTGTACCCGCGATCGGGTCAATATCCGACGTACTATCACGATCCTGAGCGCCGGTTCCGCGGCGGCCATCGGCATACGCGATTCCAGCACCGGCGAGTACATCTCTGCAGTGGATATCAGTGCTGCAGGTCCAGGCGCCGGACAATTCAGGGCGTCTCAGGACGTGATTGCGAACAACGGGTCCACGATCCTGGCTGGGACACCGTTCACGGTGGGTTTCGGTGATGGTCAGGCGCCGCCAACCATTGGGGAGTTTGCCTCACTGACTTCGGGCTCCGGTGGCGTGGTGGTCGATGTCGCGGACTTCTTTAATGGATTTATGCCGGCGGGGACGTCGATCAGCGTTGACCCCGACGCCTGTGATATCTCAGGTCAGACTTCGCTGACGGTCGGCTCAACCAACGGCCTTGGCTTCTCATCGATTGGCTTTTTTCTCCAGGCTGCAGAAAGTCCTCCGACGGACTCGGGAACGGCGATAGTGACGGTTCAACCGCCCAATTCCGCTGCAAGTCAGGCGGCGTTATCCTGTAGTTACTAAACCTGTTGTAACGGAGATCTGCGGTTCGGGCATCGCGCCCCCGTTTCTCGAGATTCAGAACGTCACGAAATGGGGATCAGCCCGGTAGCTGGCTCGACCCCATCAGATCGATATCAATCGCTCGCGCCGCTTCGCGGCCCTCGTTGATGGCGCGTACCACCAGATCCTGACCGCGACGGCAGTCAGCTGCGGCGTAGACCTTGGGTACGCTGGTGCGGAAGTCTTCCTTGTTAGCGACAAAGTTGCCGCGGTCGTCCGTGTCCATGCCGAGTGATTCATTGATGTAGTGTTCCGGCTGCAGGAAACCCATGGAGAGGAAGATCAGGTCTGCCTCCCAGGTTTTTTCAGTGCCCGGAATCTCCTTGATGTTTTCATCAACGTTCACGGTCTTGATGCCGAGCAGTTTGCCACTGTCGTCACGAACGAACTCCTTGCTCATGATCTGGAACACGCGCGGATCATCGCCGAACTTTGCTGCTGCTTCCGCGTGGCCATAGTCAACGCGGTAGATACGAGGCCAGAGGGGCCAGGGGTTGTTGTCGGCGCGTTCGGCCGGCGGTTTTGGTAACAGCTCAAAGTTGACCAGTGACTTGCAGCCATGGCGCAGTGAGGTACCGATGCAGTCGGTACCCGTATCACCACCACCGATAACGATGACGTTCTTGTCCTTGGCGGAGATGTAGTTGCCATCCTCGTGGTTGGAATCCAGCAGCGACTTTGTATTGGCCGTCAGAAATTCCATCGCCAGATGTACGCCAGGACCTTCGCGGCCGGGGATCGGCAGATCGCGGGCCAGCGTCGCACCGGTTGCCAGCAGTACGGCGTCATTATCCCTGATCAGCTGCTCAACATCGACCGCGTTGTCTCCGCTGCCGCCGACGTCGGCATTCACGACAAAGTTGATGCCTTCGTCGCGCATCAGGTTGATGCGTCGTTCGACCACTTCCTTCTTGTCGAGCTTCATGTTGGGAATGCCGTACATGAGCAGCCCGCCGGGCCGGTCAGCACGTTCGTAGACAGTTACAGCGTGTCCTGCCCTGTTGAGCTGGGCTGCCGCGGCAAGACCGCAGGGGCCTGAACCAATAATCGCAACCTGCTTGCCGGTTCGCTGCGCCGGTGGATTGGCCATCACCCAGCCTTCGGCAAAGCCACGGTCAATGATGGCGTTCTCGATATTCTTGATGGTGACCGCAGGATCAGTGATGCCGAGTACGCAGGCCCCTTCGCAGGGGGCCGGACAGACCCTGCCGGTAAACTCCGGAAAGTTGTTGGTCTTGTGCAGACGATCCAGCGCATCGCGCCAGCGACCACGGTAGACCAGGTCATTCCACTCGGGGATCAGGTTGTGAATCGGACAGCCGTTGCCAGACTGGCAGAACGGCACGCCGCAATCCATACAGCGCGCGCCCTGGGTTTTCAGGTGCGATTCGTCGTGTTCGGTATAGATTTCCTCAAAGTCGAGAATACGATCGGTTTCAACCCGATACGGCTCGGTCTGCCGAGAAAATTCCTTGAATCCGGTGGGTTTACCCATAGTCGTCTCTTACTGCTTGAATCAGGCGATCGCGCTGACTTTTTCTTCTTCTGCCATTTGCTCAAGCACACGCTTGTAGTCGATTGGCATGACTTTAACGAACCTGGCGAGTTCCTTGTCCCAGTTGGCGAGAATCTCGGCGGCGACGGTTGAACCGGTGTACTGACCGTGTTTCTCGATCATGGTCTTCAGTTCATCGATGTCAGTGGCATCGATCAGTTTTTCCAGTTCGAAAGTCTCGGTATTGCACTGGCGCGTAAAGGTACCGTTCCTGTCCCAGACATAGGCAACACCGCCGCTCATACCTGCGCCGAAGTTTCGACCGACTTCGCCGAGGATCACGGCACGCCCGCCGGTCATGTACTCGCAGCCATGATCGCCGATACCTTCAACGACGGCGTGAGCGCCGCTATTGCGAACACAGAAGCGTTCGGCGGCAATGCCGCGGAAGTAGGCTTCACCGCTGATGGCGCCATACAGCACCACGTTACCGATGAGGATATTGTCTTCCGGTCTGAACGAGGAGTTCCTGGGTGGGCGGACGACGATCTTGCCGCCGGATAACCCCTTGCCAACATAATCGTTGGCATCGCCTTCCACGGCAATGGTGATGCCCTTGGCGAGCCATGCGCCCAGGCTCTGGCCGGCACTGCCGGTCAGCTTGATGTTGATGGTGTCCTCAGGCAGCAGTTCGCCGTTGGTTGCTTTTGCGACCTCGTGGGACAGCATGGTGCCGACCACCCGATTGATGTTGAGAACGGGCAGGTCGATGTTGACCACGCTGCCATCTTTCAGCGCGGGCCGGGCCTGGCGAATGATCTCCTGGTCCAGCGCGTTTTCGAGGCCATGGTCCTGATCGATGGTGCGGTAGACCTCGGTACCATCGTAAACGATCTCGGCAGGCTGCAGGATCATGGACAGGTCCAGTCCTGCGCTCTTCCAGTGTCTGAGTGCCTCGTTCATTTCCAGCGCGTCGGTGCGCCCGACCATGTCATTGAGCGTCCGGAAGCCGAGCGATGCCATGATCTGGCGCAGCTCTTCGGCAACCATGAAGAAATAATTCACCACGTGCTCGGGCTTGCCTTTGAACTTCCTGCGGAGTTCCTCATCCTGCGTCGCAATACCGACCGGACAGGTATTGAGATGGCACTTGCGCATCATGATGCAGCCAAGCGAAATCAGTGGCGCGGTGGCGAAGCCAAATTCTTCAGCACCGAGCAGCGTTGCGATCGCGACATCCCGGCCGGTCTTGAGCTGTCCGTCGGTCTGCAGATAAACCCGTGAGCGCAGGTTGTTCATCACCAGGGTCTGGTGCGTTTCGGCGAGGCCGAGTTCCCACGGCAGGCCGGCATGCTTGATGGACGTGAGCGGCGACGCACCGGTGCCGCCATCATGACCGGCGATGACCAGGTGATCGGTTTTTGCCTTGGTCACGCCTGCTGCGATCGTGCCGACACCGATTTCCGCGCCCAGCTTGACGCTGACGCGAGACGATGGGTTCGCGTTCTTCAGGTCGTGGATGAGCTGCGCGATATCCTCAATCGAATAGATATCGTGGTGTGGCGGTGGGCTGATCAGGCCAACGCCAGGCGTGGAATGCCTGATCTTGGCAATGTACTTGTCGACCTTGCCGCCAGGCAGTTCCCCGCCTTCGCCGGGCTTCGCGCCCTGGACGATCTTGATCTGCAATTCGTCAGCATTGGTCAGGTAGTTGATGGTCACACCAAAACGCCCTGACGCCACCTGCTTGATGGCGGATCGTTTGGAGTCCCCATTGGGGAGCGGATTCCAGCGTACGGGGTCCTCACCGCCTTCGCCGGTATTGGACTTGCCGCCGATGCGGTTCATGGCCACGGCAAGGGTCTCATGACTCTCCGTCGAAATGGAGCCCAGGCTCATGGCCCCGGTGCAGAATCGTTTAACAATCTCGGACGCAGGTTCAACTTCCTCGAGTCGAATCGCACCTCCGTTGATGCCCGGTTTGAACTTGAGCAGACCACGGAAGGTGCATCGGCGGGTCGTTTCCTCGTTGGTATGACGAGCAAACTCCCAGTAGGCGTCGGCGCTGTTGGTTCGTGCAGCTACCTGCAGATTGGCGATGGCAGTCGGATCCCACATATGGGTGTCGCCATTCCGACGCCAATGGAAGTCGCCGGGATTGGGCAGTACCGGGATCAGGTTCTGGGA
>JANQJA010000005.1 GCA_028281885.1 Pseudomonadales bacterium
CACGGACACGTTTGATTACGTGGTGGTGGATGCGCAGGGCGCGACGTCGTCGGCGACGGTGACGATCCAGGTTGATCCGGTGAACGATGCGCCGACGGACATGGATCTCGACAACCTGACGGTTGACGAGAATGTGGGTCCGAATGCGGCAGTGGGTACGTTCTCAACGACAGACGTTGATGATGGTGACACGTTCACTTACACGTTTGTGGCAGGTACGGGCGATGCGGATAACGGCGACTTCACGATCACTGGTAATGCGTTGACGCTGGACGTGGCGGCAAACCATGAGGCCCAGGATGAGTACTTCATCCGTGTGCAGACAGAAGACAGTGAAGGTGGGACGTACGTTGAGCAGTTCACGATCACGATTAATGACGTCAACGAAACGCCGAGGGTATCAACCCCGATTGCTGACCAGGCAGATTCCGATGGCGATCCGGTCAGCTTCAGTGTCGCCAGTAGCTTTGCTGATGTGGACGACGGTGACAGTCTCACCTTCTCTGTAAGCCCGCTTTCTACAGACGCGTTGCCGCCAGGGTTGTCAATCAACGGAGCGGGACTCATTAGCGGCACGATAGATGGCAATGCATCTGCGGGTAGCCCCTATACGGTTTCCATCCGGGCGACGGATACAGGTTTGCTGACTGTCGATGACGAGTTCGTTTGGACAGTGGGCAACCCGTTCCCAATTGCCGTCGATGACACCCTCGGTACCTTTAATGAAGACAATTCTGCTTCTGTCAATGCGCTCAATGGCGCAGGAACAGATAGTGACCCCGATGGCGATACAATCACGATCATCGAAGTTGATAGTCAGGCAGTTGTCGCGGGCGGTGCTTCGGTACCCGTCGCCAATGGAGACGTGAACCTCGAGGCAGATGGTGAAACCCTGACGTTCACGCCGGATGCTCACTACAGCGGTGCGGTCAGCTTTGATTACACGATCAGCGACGGTTCTGGTACGGACACCGCGACGGTAACCGGCACAATCACGGCAGTTGCAGACGCGCCGAATCTGACAACAGGCGACCCGTTGACGGTTGACGAGGATGTTGCAATAAGCTTGGGTCTTAGCGTCTCGCTGGTTGATAGCGACGGCAGCGAAACGCTATCGGTTGAAATCTCAGGTTTGCCTGCTGGTGCAGAGATATCAGATGGCATTAATTCATCCAGTAGTTCGACGACGGATGTGACGACCTGGGCGGTTGGATCAATTACCGTTGTTAGTGCGCCTCAAGATAACACCGACTTTGCGCTGACGGTTACGGCGACAGCCACTGAGACTTCTAACGCAAACTCTGACGATACAGTTGAAGTCATTAATGTCACTGTCGATCCCGTTTCGGACACGCCTAACCTCACATTGGTAGATGCAACGCCGAACGAGGATGCGACGTTCATGCTGAATATATCGGCATCGCTGGTTGATACCGATGGCTCAGAAACACTGGTGATCGAACTCTCTGGTGTTCAGGGAACGCTGAGTGCGGGTACACCAATGGGTCCGGGTGCCTATTCATTGACTCGGGCACAACTTACGGGTCTTGAGTTAACGCTTCCTGCTGACAGTGACACTGACTTTACGATCAGCGTTGACGCGATCTCGGAAGATTTTGACAACGAGCCGCCGAATGCGTCAGCTGGAACCGAAACCAACAGCGGCACAATTGATGTTGATATCCAGCCAGTCGCGGATGCGCCAAACCTGAATATCACAACGACCTCGGCGACTGTTGATGAGGATACGGTCATCAACCTGACGCTGACGAGCTCCCTTAATGACACCGATGGTTCGGAAACACTGGAGATCGAATTTTCGAATGTGGATGGAACACTCAGTGCCGGTTCGGAGAGTGGCGGCGTCTGGACGCTGACTGCAGCTGAACTTTCGGGATTGCAGCTGACACCGCGCGAGCACAGCTCGGACAATTTCACGATCAACGTCTCTGCGATTGCAACAGAAGGCGGAAACGGCGACACGGCGAACACTGACGGTACCATCTCGATTACGCTCAACCCGGTCACCGACCCGGCCACGCTCATCGTGAATAATCTGAATACGAATGAGGACACGCAGATATCCCTCGGCATTGGCGGCGGTCTCGTTGATACAGATGGATCAGAAACAATCACCTATGAGTTGACCGGAGTGGTGGGAACGCTATCGGTTGGTAGCGAGGCGCTTGGGGTCTGGACACTGACCGAAGCCCAGGCGGCGGTCGTGCAGCTTATCCCCGTAACCCATGACGACGCTGACTTTACGATCAATATCGATGCAATCACACAAGACGGGGCGGCGGCTCAGGAAACTGTGTCTGATTCGTTCGATGTCACGGTGGACGCCGTCTCTGATGCCCCGAACTTGAGTGTCACGGATGCTACCGGCGATGAGGATACGGCAATCTCGCTCGACTCACCGGTTATTGACACGTCGCTGGTCGATACCGATGGATCAGAATCGCTTGTAATTGAACTTACCGGAGTTTCAGGCACCCTGAATCAAGGTACACCAAACGGTGGCGGCAGCTGGACACTGGCTCCCGGTGATCTGAGTGGTCTGACAGTCACGCCTCCGGCCGATGACTCGAACGACTTTGTGATTACAGTTGAATCAATTGCAACCGATGGTATTGCCGCATCGGCAAGCTCTGTCGACACCTTCACGGTCATTGTGAACGAGGTGAACGATGCGCCGATCGTTGACGATCAGGTCTTTGATGTTGACGAGAATGCGGCTAACGGCACGGTAGTCGGAACACTGATCGCAACCAATGTAGAAGCCATCGAAACGCTCTCCTATGTGCTGACGGGGACTGCGTTTGCGATCGACAGTGATGGTGAGATTACGGTTGCTGATTCAGCACAGCTCGATTACGAGACGATCACGGTGTTTAACCTGACAGGTACCGTTACAGACAACGGTACGCCGCCACTTGATGACGACGCGGCGGTTACGATTTCAGTGAACCCCTTGAATGACAACGCGCCGGTTGCGGGAGATGACCCGATCACGCTCGACGAGTTGGCCACTGAAAACTTCAATGTTCTCGACAATGACAGTGATGCGGATTTGCCGGCGCAGACGCTGACAGTTTCCGAGGTAAATGGCGACAGCGGTCTTGTTGGTACAGGAGTGCCTGTGGTCTTTAACAGTAAGACAGTCGGTACGCTGACGATTCAGAGTGATGGCTCGGCCGAGTTTGTAGCGACGCCAGATGTAACGGTCGAAGAGTTCTCCGGATCGGCGACTTACACGGTTGCTGACGGTGCGGGACTGGATGCAAACGCGACGATATCGATCACGATCAATCCGATCAATGATAATCAACCGGCGCTAACTGCAGCTGGCGTTGCACTGGAAGCGAGTGGCATCGAGCATGATGAGGATCAGCATCTTAGTTTCTCACGCAGGACGGTCATTCTGAGCGAGCTGTTCCAGGACTTTGATATCGATGAGGATGGATTGCTGGATGCCAGCACTGGCGGCGATCTTGATACGCTGACGTTTACCGTCGTGGGTAACACTAATGGCACGCTGCTGGATACGAATATCACCGGCAATGACCTTGAAATCTGGTCGCCCAATAATGAACACGGCGTGGGCGTGCTGACGATCAGGGCAACAGACGCCGCTGATCCTGCCGTCAACATCAGCAGTGTGGACCTCGATCTTACGGTCACGGTTAATTCAGTGAACGATGCGCCGCTTGCAGGATCCTTTGGTGACAAGAACGTGGATGAGGATTCCGGAGACATCCCCCTTCCGCTCCTAAGTACTTTCTCCGATAACGACCTGACTGACAGTGATCCTTCAGATGAAGAACTGACCTTTACGATTACGATTATTGATAAGCCGAACCAGTATGTTTCTACCGGCGTTATCGACACAAGTAATCTGACGGGCGCAACCATTACTAACGATGTTCCTGTAGCAGGGCAGCGTACCATCGAATATATCACTACCGATGCCGCGGTGGCCTTGCAGCTGGCGGAAGACGCCCATGGTGAAGTCGATGTTACGGTTCGGGGCGCTGACCTTGGCCGTCCGCCGCTTGCGCCCGCTGCAGCTGTTCCGTTATTCGATGAGGATAGCTTTACGATCACCGTCAACTCTATCGGTGACGATACGCCGATGGCCGTCGACGACCACTACACCGACTTCCCTGAGCTGATCATCAGCGAGGATAGCGATCCCATCGTATTTAACCCGACCGTCAATGATGATCAGGGTGATGCACCATTAACCATTATCCTGGCCGGGGCTGAGTTCATCGACGACGGTGGCGGTATCCACCGTTATCGTTCGGCAACTCGTCAGGCGGATCCGCTTGATACAGGCGATTTGGAGACAGTCGCCAATGGTCAGGTCTCTTGTGCTGATGCCGCAGGGTGTCTGGATAACGAGACAGCGGATACGACGATTGATGGCTCTGGTGTTGGACCCACCAACATCGTGTATCAGCCAATGCCTGATTTTCACGGTGAAGACACATTCACCTATTGTATCCAGGATGAGCAGCCGGGTGCTGAGGCGCCCTTCACACCGCCCGCGGATGTGCGATGTGCTGAGGTTACCGTTCTTGTTGAGCCTGTAAACGACAAGCCAGTGCCCCAGGAGCCGATCATATTCGTCATGACCCAGGCGGGAGATCTGGAGTGTGAGGCGCTCGAATGCCTTCCTGACAACGAACAGGAAGGCTTGTTGTTCAAGGTTCGTGATATCGACAATACGCATATTGATGGCCAGGGATGTGATCCGCTGGAAGTATCCTGCTCGTCGACCGGGGATACGTTGTACTTCAATCTGAAGTCTGCGGTCACAGAGCATGGCCAGCTCCTGCCCCCGTTTGCAACGGACGGCTCATTTGTCTATCGCCCCGATGCGACCTTTGCCGGTGAGGATTCCTTTGTCTTCGATGTCTGTGATGCCGCTGATTTCACCGATCCTGATAGCTGTGTCTTTGACGTTGTTGCCTATATTGTTATTGAACCGCTGGAGGGTGCGCCGCCGGGGTCGGTCGAGGATGTCGTCGAATTTGACTTCCAGCTCTCCCAGATTCCGCTCGAATTGGTAGTGGGTCCGGAACCGAACGTGCTCATCATTAATGATGACTCGGGGTCTATGGATTGGGATATCCTGACGGATCAGTCCAGCGGTGTTTACTATTTTGACAGCGGTGAGGACCTCAGGTACGTCTTGAAGGCCACCGGTGGCAATAGCGACATTGCCGCGAGTGAGGAGGCGTCACCGGGCGAGGGCCTGTGGCGATTGAGAAACTCCAGCTACAACACGGTTTATTACAATCCGGAAATCCGTTACACGCCATGGGAAGGCCTGGACACGGATGACAATGAGTTCCCGGATAGTCCGCCGACGGCTGCACGTCACAATCCGCTGACAGCAACGCCGGTAACGGATCTGACCATTCCACAGACTTACACTGGATACGGTGTTGCGGTGGGCGACCCCGACTGTGATGAGACGATCTGTTTGATTCCCAACTGGTTCGGTAGCGGCTGTCTGCTTGAAGTCAGCGCATGTCCCGGTGGCTCGGGTGTTGGTGACATCACGGTCGATGACTATTACATCCCGCGTTACTACATCTGGGATGACAAGGATTCGGACGGTCTGCTGGACGCTACGCCGTCACCAGATACCGACCCGGATAATGCAGAGGGCGAACTGGTCGAAATCAAGCCTGCTTCGGATGGTGGTAGCGATACGTATCCCAAGGCTGCGGAACGTACAGACTGCGACACTTTGGAAGCCGAGTGTACCTACGAGGAGGAGTTGCAGAACTTCGCCAACTGGTTCACCTATTCTAGAAACCGGGAATACACTGCGAAATCCGCGCTCGGCAAGGTCGTGTCCTCTGCAGAGAACATCCGCATCGGATACGCCAAGCTCAACAGCAGCAGCAACATCGTGCCGATCAAATCCATGAACGCCTCTGCCAGGACGGGAGAGAAGGCAGATTTGCTTGATGCCATCTATCAGACTAACTCGAGTGGTGGTACGCCGCTAAGACGGGCACTGCGGGATGCGGGCCGTCACTATGAATGTAGGGACAACGACATTTTCAACAGCAACGGTAATTCTGATCCAGGCGACGATGCCTGCCCGATTCTCGCGGCACCGGACGGAAATTGTCAGCAGAACTTTGCGCTGCTGATGTCAGATGGCGCATGGAACGGAGGCACACCCAGCGTCGGCGACGCCGATGACGACAACAATACCAATTTCGATGGTGGACGGTACGCCGGGTCGTACAATAACTCGCTCGCCGATGTTGCCATGTACTACTACGAGCGCGATCTGCACTCTCTCGACGACGAGGTGCCGACTACCGCCCGTGATCAGGAGGGTGCGGCGGCAAACGCGTTCGAGAATGGCGAAAATGAGCTGATGCATCAGCACATGACTACATATACCGTCGGGTTTGGCGTCAACGGGCTTGTCGAAGACGGTGATGTGCCAACGGACTACACCCAGAGCTTTGACTGGGGCAGCCCGACTTCGACGGCGAGAAAGATCGATGATGTCCGCCATGCTGCAGTTAATGGACGCGGTCAGTATCTCAGCGCCGGTAACGCGAATGAACTGGCCGAGGCTTTGGTTGAAGCGTTTGAGGAATTTGCGGCTGGCAGCGGTTCTGCATCGGCTGTGAGTTTCAACTCGCAGGAGATCCAGGAAGAGACATTGATTTTCCGCGCCTTCTACAACACGAAGATCAACACAGGTGATCTGATTGCAATTCCGTTTACCGAGGAAGGGCTTGGCGATACGGAGACCTGGAAAGCGGCGGAGCGAATGGATCTTGTAGATGACGATGATCGTGAGATATTGACGTGGGATCCTGACGGCGCGGTTGGTATTCCTTTCCGCCCGGATACGCTCACGGATGCGCAGAAGGAAATCTTTATCGACACTCCGCCGCTGGCGGACCCGCCCACCGCTCAGCAGAACGTTGAAATTGTTCAGCGTGTGAACTACCTGCGCGGCGACAGCAGTAACGAACGTCCGGAAGGTAACTTCCGGGAGCGCCCGATTGACGAAGGTCGACTGGGGGATATCGTTCACTCCAGTCCCGTGTTTGTTGGCCCGCCGGATCGGCTCGGGCGGAATGCCTCTCCTTATCCGCAGGGGACCAGCCAGTACTCGGTCTTCGCATCCGGCAATGCGGACAGGCAGGATGTCATCTATGTCTCTGCCAACGACGGTATGTTGCATGGGTTTAATGCGGACACCGGTGACGAAGTGTTTGGCTACGTGCCCAACAACCTGATGCTGAATGTCTACAGCAGGAACATTACCAACCTGCTTGATTTCAACTACGAGCATCGCTATTTCGTCGATCTGACGCCGGCTATCAACGATGTATATATCGACTCAGATGGCGATGGCGACAAGGAATGGATCACGATGCTGGTGGGTGGCCACGGGGCCGGTGCAAAGGCGTATTTTGCGCTGAACATCACCGACCCGACCTTATTGACAGAGGCGACGGCGGACGATGTGGTGATGTGGGAATTCACCGAAGCGGATGATGCCTATCCGACGGTCAAAGATCCTGATACCGGTGTGTCGTCACCGCTGACGGATGCAGGCAGCCAGCGACAGGATCTTCAGGATCCGCCGCAGCCGGTGAAAGACCTCGGATATACTTACAGTGTGCCGACGCTTGCGATGAGTAACCTGACCGAAACGATCGGCAGTGAGACTTCACATCGTTGGATTGCTGTTGGCGGCAATGGCTACAACAGTACGGCAGGTATTGCCAAGCTGTTCGTCTGGTTCCTCGACGGAGGGATTGACGGCACCTGGTGTCATCCGGATATGAAACACAATGTAGTTCTCAACGGCAGTGTACCGGACGAGTGCGACGGTGAGCCTCAGGATTATGTCAAGCTTGATACCGGATTCGGTGCCCAGGGTGGCCTGCCGAACGGGCTGGGTATTCCGCGTCTCATCGATGTTGATGGGAATGGTACAGCGGACTATGTCTATGCCGGTGACTACTTCGGTAATTTCTTCCGCTTTGATCTGACGTCATCCGACTTTAACGATTGGAGCGTCACCAAGATTTTCGAGGCAACCTATGATGATAACGGCACCGATGTACCGCAGCCGATTACCACTCAGCCAATTGCCGTGTCGCACCCGTCTCAGCCCGATGGTTTCATTCTCATCTTCTCGACAGGAAGCTACATTACGGTGCCGGATGGAACGAGCACCGATATTCAGTCGATCTATGGCATATGGGATCGCCTGGCACCAGAACTCATCGAGAAGAGTGAACTCGTGCAGCAGCGATATACCAACGTGGATGATGCGGAACTGGGACGGGTTCGTTTCCTCTCTGCCAACACTGTGGACTATGCGGGCGGTGACAAAAAAGGCTGGTTTAACGACCTCGATTCGGTTGCTCCCGGTGGAAACCAGGCAACTGACCCGGCTGAATTCCCGGGAGAGCGGGCGATACGAAGGATTCTGTTGCGTGGTGGCCTCGTATTCGTAAACAGCGTGATTCCGAAGACGGAAAATAGCTGTCTAAGGGTTGCAGGCGGTGCGTTGCTCTCCTTCTGTCCGGAGACCGGTGGGTCGAACTGTGTTGTTCAGAGCGTATTTGACGTCAATAATGATGGCTCGTTCGATGAGCTGATAGACGATAATGAGTTCGTTACGGGCGTCATCATTGGTGAAGCTCAACCGCCGACTGACTCTGGATTCCTGGAGGACAAACTCATCACCCAGATCGGTGAGGAGCTCTTTGTCCTGGATACGGATACAAAGCGTGGTGACAATACCGGCCGAATATCCTGGAAACAGATGGACTCAATTCCATAGGAGATCCGTACATGCGAAAGGTTGCAATATTGATCTCGCTTGGTCTGCTCGTGGTGGCGCCTGTGATCGGCCGCACTGAGACTCAGTCGGACATTGTCGAGCTGGCATCTCAGCTTGATGAGCCGCTGCAGGCCAGAAAGGCGAAGGGCGTTGTGCGCGAAGTTGATTATGCAAATCGTCAAGCCGTTATCGGGGGTTATGTCTATGACTTTGGGCCTCCGGGTTTGCCGATCACTGTGACGCTCAAGGATGGCGGAGCGGGTGCGTTTGAGCTGTTGGTTCCGGACATGAAGGTTGAGGTTGTCTACGGTGAATTGAGCTTGTCGCGCATTGCCGTCATTGTGACTGAATTGCCAGATGACGCGATTGTGGAGCACTAGAGGGCCGCTGTTCGCCGTTGCGGCGCTGGTGTCACTTCTCTTGACGCTGCCGGAGTCGACGGCTGCGTCAATTGATCAGGAACTTCGCGCCCTGATTGATGAACACGGCCTGACCGGAGAGCCAAAAAGGGCCAACGCCGCCCTGGATCCTGCCGCACCGCTTCCGAGTCTGGGGCGGGCGCTATTCTTCTCAAAGCAACTCAGTGGGGACCGGGATGTTGCCTGTGCCTCCTGCCATCACCCGCTGCTCGGAGGCTCGGACGGCCTGTCGCTGGCGGTCGGTATCGGGTCTCACCGTCCCGAGGTCGTTGGGCTGGGCCGTCTTGTGGATATTTCTGCGGACCGTGATCCCAAGGCAACCATGACTGGCGGTCCCAATGTCAGCAGACACTCGATTACCACTTTCAATGCGGCGCTGTTTGCCAGATCGATGCTCTGGGACGGACGCGTGTCGCTGATTGGTGAAAAAGACGGAACTCCACTGTACAGAACACCCGAAAGTACGCTGCGAGGCAGTCCGGATGTTGAAGCGCATGGTGATCTGCTTGCGGTCCAGGCTCGCTTCCCGGTGGTTTCTTTTCAAGAGATGCGCGGATTTGGCGAATTCTACTCGCTGACAGCGGCAGAGGTTCGAACTCGGATCGCACAACGTCTGCGCGAGCACGAAGGATGGATTGCCGCGTTCCGCCAGGCCTTCCGGCAGCCAAAGGCGACGGCTGAGGAGATCATCACCTTTGACAATATCGCGGCGGCTTTAAGCGCATTCCAGCGATCACAGATTTTTGTTCGATCTCCCTGGCGAGACTATGTGCGTGGAGATGAATCTGCGCTTGACCCAATGGAGAAGGAGGGCGCGAGGCTGTTCTTCTCTTCTCCCGCAGAAGGCGGATTCGGCTGTGCAAGTTGCCATCAGGGTGACTTCTTTACCGATGAGTCATTTCACGTCGCCGCGTTTCCGCAGCTTGGCAGGGGAAAGCGCGCAGACGGTGATGACCCTGGTTTGTACCTGGTGACTCAGGAAAAGAAAGATCTCTACAAATTTCGAACGCCATCTTTATTGAATGTGGCTGCTACCGGCCCGTGGGGTCATTCTGGCGCATTCGGATCGCTGGAATCCCTGATCCGTTTTCATATCGAACCCAGGAAAGGAGTTGAATCCTATGACTTTTCCCTGGAGGAGCTGCCTCAACTCAGCCAGCACGGTGGCGCCTACGAGAATACCCGGTTACTGACCGAGCGCTCACTGAATAATGTTGACAGGATCATGCAAGGACAGCGTTCACCGAGTGACCAGGAAACTGAACAGCTGGTTGCGTTCCTTAATGCTTTAACGGATCCGTGCGTTGTATCACGGGAGTGCATGCAACCCTGGATGGCAAATTACCTCGATGACTTTGACGGGCAGTTGCTTCAGCCTGTGTTCGAGGCAGCGACTGGCCCAGTTCGGTTTCATATCGAGTCCACGCCGGTCGCCGTCAATGATGAACGATCGGACGCGCTGCCGTCTGCCGCACCGCCCGTTTCACTGGAAACGGTTGAGCGACTTACTGCCTGTCACAGTCGCGTACCGCGACGGCCGGCCACTGGCAGCTATCGTTTCATTGACAGGACCAAAGAGTTGGGACTTCGGCACGAGCACTTCATCCCCGGCGAAATGTGGTACGGCAGTCGGTACGCTTTTACGGTCGAGTTCGCGATGCACTCGGGACCCATGTCCAGCGGCGACCTGAACGGAGATTGCCTCCCGGACCTGCTGTTTGGCACTCACTCAGGGGTGGCCTCCCAGGCTATTGCATACCTGAACACCGGCGACAGTTTCGTATCGAAAGAGCTCGAACTACCGGAAATGCCCGACGCGATTGGCTCGTTTGGCCTGGCGGACCTGGATGGGGACTATCGATTGGATCTTGCAATAGGCAACCTGTTTGGTGCGAGAGAGACGGTGATCTATCGGTCGCTTGGTTCTGCGGAGTATGAGCTTGCTCAAAAGATCAGCATGTCCAAGGTCGTGTTTGGATTTGCTTTTGGAGACGTGACGGGCGATGGCTGGCTGGATGTGTTCGCCGCGCACTGGGATATAGAGGCTCGCCCTGCGAAGGCGCCGGCACTTATGGTCAATCGAGGGGGCGGTTTATTGTTACCGGCAGACCGCGAAGCCGGAACGACCGGAGCGGATCTTGAACAGAACTTTCATTTTTCGCCAGGCTTTGTTGACCTTGATGACGATGGCGATGTGGACCTCCTCATCGCCTCGGACTTTGAGACCAGCGAGGTATTGTCGAATGACGGTGGCCGATTTGAGGTTGTCACTGACCGTAGCGTGATCGATGACGAGAATGGTATGGGGTCTGTGATCGCAGATTTTGATAACGATGGTGTACTGGACTGGTTTGTAACAAGCATCTACCGGATTGAAAAGGACACACCGTTTGAATGGGGCGAGACTGGAAACCGCCTATATCGAGGTGTGAAGGGCAAGGCCGCGTTCGAGAATGTTACTGCTGAAAGTGGTATCGCTGACGGAGCCTGGGCCTGGGGTGCGTGCGCGGCTGACTTCAACAATGATGGATGGCTCGACATATTCCACGAGAATGGGTTTGGCTCCATACCTGAACATGTCAGAGGCCGTATTCCGGGCTACATCTTCGATTATCTCCCGACCCGACTTGAGACATTTCATCGCGATCGTCCGCGACTATTTATCAACAACGGTGACGGAACGTTCGACGAGTCTGGTATTGAGTGGGGTTTGACCGCTGAAACCAACGGGCGAGGCGTTGTTTGCATTGATTTCGATCGCGATGGCGATATTGACGTTGCGACCTCGCAGAACTCAGGCCCTCCGAGGGTTTATGAGAACCAGGCCCGCGGTCTGCCAGACGACAGTTTTGTCGGCTTTCACTTGATTGGCGTCCAGCCTAATACGAGTGCTGTTGGCGCGGTCGTTACGATTCAGGCCGGGGATTCACGGCAGGTCCGGCATGTACAACTCAACAGCAACTTCCAGGGGCAGAACCCTTCAACCCTTCACTTTGGTGTTGGCGGTTCTGAGCAGATAGATTCCGTCGAAGTCCGCTGGCCAGATGGTCGAATCGACAATTTGACGGAAATTCCCGCGAACCAGTACTACCCGGTATTGCATCCATTGATACGTGAACAGAAATCGTTGGCGTCGGCCGATTGACGATCAGCAGTTCAGATCCTTTCCCAACCTGTCTTCGACAATACCGTCGCCATCGATGTCTATCGACCGGCGTGCCCTGCCTTGAATGTTGATAACAAGTTGCCTCGCGAGACTGAGGTCACCGTTGCTTGCACAGTAAACGAAGTTCCCATTCTGGTAGTTGGTGTACCCTTCACCGGTCATCTGGAGATATTGCTTGTTCTGAAATGCTCTCCAACGGACCGAGCCGGAATCCAGCGGAAAGCTGAAGCGTTCAAGAAACGTATCATTGCTGTCGATCTTCCGATTACCGTTTGCGTCGGTAAAAACAATCGTACCTTCATGCCACTTTCCACCACATTGCTTGCCGTCTCTACTGGGGCAGAGTGTGACGAGCGAGTTATAGGAGATTGCCGCGTGGCGAGTATAGTTGACCGTTCCAATCAGCCAGTTGACTACTGTCGATGAACCGCTTCGTTCTACGATATTAGAGAATGCGGGGAGAACCCCTATCATCAGGACTGATGCGATAGCAAGGCAGATGACGAGTTCGATCAGGGTCATGGCGCGCGTCTGGTAATCCATTAGTCTTGCTCCGAACGTGTTGATCGAAGTAAAGGCTAATCGATCACCTCAGCCTGAGGTGCCAGCTGTTTGCGATGATTGGGGTAGGCTGTCCTCTTACGAGCGTGTAGGTTTACTCGAGGCCAAGCTTCTTCAGTTTGTATCGGAGGGCCCGGAAGGTAATGCCCAATTTCTTGGCTGCAGCGGTCTTGTTCCAGCGTGTCGCTTCAAGTGCGTCGACGATGACGTTCTTCTCAATGTTCTCAAGGTAGTCATCCAAAGAATCCGCGTCCTCTGGTAGCCCTGGAGGCGCTTCCTGCCTCCCTTCATCGGTGTCCTGGGCAACGGGTGTCTGCTGTGCGCCGGTGTCTTGTTGGAGAGTGATCTCGGCTGATCTCAGGCTCAGGTCATTGGGCTTGATGACATCGTTCTCGCATAGTGTGAAGGCACGTTCAAGCACGTTCTCCAGTTCACGGACATTTCCCGGGAAACCATAGGCTTCCATGGCTTCCATGGCTTCGTTACTGATTTTCGGCGCCTTGGTGTCATAGTCGTCTGCAATCCTGCTGAGCAGGTGTTCGGCGAGAATCGGTATGTCGCCCTGACGTTCCCGCAGACTTGGCATTTTCAGTTCAATGACGTTGAGTCGATAGTAGAGATCCTGGCGGAAAGTTCCTTTTTCTACCTCGGCCGCAAGGTCCTTGTGGGTTGCGCTGAGAATCCGCACGTCAACTGCGATCTCTTTTTGGGAGCCAATCGAGCGGACAGCTTTTTCCTGAATTGCGCGCAACAGTTTCACTTGCATCGACAGTGGCAGGTCAGCGACTTCGTCGAGAAAAAGGGTGCCACCGCTGGCGGCCTGGAACAGCCCTTCTTTGTCAGCGTTGGCGCCGGTAAAGCTACCCTTCATATGGCCGAAGAATTCGCTTTCCATCAGTTCGCTGGGTATGGCGCCGCAGTTGACCGGAATGAAAGCGCCGTTACGATGTGGGCCCAGCTCGTGAATCGACCGGGCTGCCAGTTCTTTACCGCTGCCAGATTCTCCACTGATATAGATGGGCGCCTGGCTGCGAGCAAGCTTCTCTATCTGTTTGCGTAGTACCTGCATGGCTTCGGTATCGCCGAGCAGTGTTGAAGGTACTTCTTTGTCGCTTTCTCGTTGTTCCAGTGGTTGAAGGTTCAGTGCAGTGTCGACCAGTTTGCGCAGCAGTTGCAAATTGACGGGCTTGGAAACAAAGTCGAAGGCGCCTGCTTTTAGGGCTTCGACCGCTGATTCCATATTCCCATGGGCTGTAATCATGGCAACGGGCAATTGTGGGTATTCCTGGGAAATGTGCTGAACCAGTTCGATACCATTTCCATCAGGCAGATGCATATCGGTTAGACAGAAATCGAAGGTTTCTTCGGTCAGCATTTGTCGCGCGCTTGACAAGTCCTTCGCCGCACGCGTGTCGATTTCCATTCTTCCAAGCGTAATCTCAAGCAGCTCACGGATGTCAGGCTCATCATCGATGATCAGGGCTCTTGGATTTGCCATAGCTGAACCTACTGCCTACTGGTAGTTGTTTGACTTAGGCATGAGACTGACTAAAGAACGTTATCCTGAAACAAGCACCACCGGTATCTGCTGATTGATAACTCAGCCGTGCATTATTTGCTTCACATAGTTCCTTCGATAGGTACAGGCCCAGACCAGTGCCGGTTACCTCAGAGGTAAAGAATGGCTCGAACAGGTTAGGAAGCATATCGTCGCTAACGCCAGTGCCGTAGTCGGTCACTTCGATAAATGAATTGCCAGAGATTGGATCGGTTCTTCCATTAACCTCGACCTTCCACTCGCCTGTGTGTTTGTGGCTGTATCGTAATCCGTTCTGGCAAAGATTACCAAGAACCTGGGACAGGTGACTGGGGTCAAACGTTACAGCGGTTTCTGGTTCAATATTCACCATCAGAGATACTGGTTCAGAGCGACCTGCCGAGAACTCGTCTGCGAATGTCACAAACCAATCGGCGAGCCGCAGCTCTATTGGTTCTGCGTTCCTGCGGCGTGACATCTGCAATACATTTTCAATCACACTATTCATGCGAATACTGTGATTCTGGATGATTTCTGTCAGTCGTTTGTCGCCCTGATCCAGGTTGTCCGACTCACCAAGCAACTGGGCCGCATGGCTGATTGCGCCGAGCGGATTCCGGATTTCGTGAGCAATTGTCGCTGACAGTCTTCCCAGCGAAGCCAGCTTGAGTTGTTGGGCCTGCCTTTGTACCTCGGTGCTGTCTTCTATAAAAATCAACGTGTCGGAGTCGGGGCCAGGAGTGATCAACGGTGAAAAATGCGCGAGTAACTCCGGCGAAGAATCTGATGTGTGAAACCTCATGCTGCGGGCACTGGGCGTTTCCTTCCACTCATTCAGTCGGTCAGTGAGGCGAGAGGGCAGGCGTCCGTTGCTGCTTTTGTCCTTTTGTCCGTGGAGCAGTTCGGTAGCGGCAGCGTTGATCAGCTTGATGTTGCCATCTGCGGCAACGACGACGACACCGGTCCGCATCTGGTTTACAACGAGTTGATTGATCTGTTCGAGCGTGAATACCTCAGTTTCACGTCTTCGTAGCTGACGCGCGAGGTTTTGAAAGAGAATATTGGCGACAAAGAAAACAATCCCGAGAACGCCTACCTGGAAGAGGCTCTGCAAGTCATTGACGTTAAGGAAGAAGAGGTACACCTCGCCGTAGACAGCGAGGATAAATGCGATGGCGGGAAGTACAGTGGATACACGACCGAGAATCAGGCCGCCTCCGAATGCGACGGCGAATATCAGGAAATTTCCAAGGCCGGATCCGACGCCGCCGCTCGCATTCATGAGCAGGTTAAGGCAGATAATGTCGAGAATCAGGATGACAAAGGACGGCCCGGTTCGTTCGAGCAACTCCGTCTTTACAAACAGAGTAGCAAGCCCAATCAGAATATTGCCGATTAGATAGGACAAAATGGTTGTCTGAAATAGCTTCGGGCTGACCGCACCCACAAAGCCGCCCAGATTCTCGTCGAGGAACAGGAACAGGAACAGGAAAGAGATCAGGATCCGGTAATAGTTGTAGACCCGAAGTATGGTAGACCGCTGGAGGCTGTGTCTTCGGTCGAATCCATCGTCCAGCTGTTCACTCATGGGTGTCCTGCCCTAGCCGACCAGCCCGAAAGTAATGATGCTGAGCCAGGAGCGATCTTGATTGTTGTTGTTAAATTGACGCCTGAACTCACCGCGACTGTTTAGGGAAGGGTGATTGGGGAAGTTCTGTACCAGTACCATCAATGTTTCATTGGCAAGGTCAGGCATATCCATCAGATAGTATGCTTCGACCATGACCGCCAGCGCATCCGAAACAGCCGGCGTCCCCTGGAATCTTTCAAAGACGTATCGACCCCGATTTGCGGCGGCGACGTATGCTTCTCGTCGGATATAGTATTGGGCGACCTTGATTTCATGACGTGCCATCAGGTTCTTCAGGTAGAGCATCCGTTTCTGTGCGTCAGGCGCGTATTTGCTGTCTGGAAAACGACGAACCAGATGGGTGAAGTCGTTAAAGGATTCGCGGGATGCACCCAGGTCGCGGGTGGCCGGGTCCAGTGGTAGAAACCGCTCAAGGAAATTTTGATCCTGTTCGAACGAGGCCATGCCCTTGAGGTAATAAGCGTAATCGACATTCGGGTGTTGCGGATGCAGACGAATAAAACGGTCTGCAGCCGAGCGAGCGGATTCTGCCTGGTTGCTGCGATAGTAGGCATAGATGATTTCAAGTTGCGCCTGTTCCGCATAGCGGCCAAAAGGGAAACGTGCCTCCAACTGCTGCAGTCTTGTGATGGCTGATTCATAGTTGCCCGAGCGCAGACTTGACTGGGCCGATTCGTAGAATTGGAGCTCTGTTTGCTCGAGGTCGATCTCCTCTTTGTTCGCGCAGCCAGCAAGGAGTAGCGTCGAGACGATCAGCAGTGTGATTCTCGTCATGGATTTTGTCGGTTTCTGAACGATGTCATTTAAGCATAACCCGCAGCTGGCTGTCGTCCCTCGCGCCGGTGGTATCCTTTCCGTCTATGGGAACGGAAATCGTACGTCAGGCGACAGTGCCGGATCACCTATTACTGATGCGTTTGGATCGCGCAGTTGGCCAAATGTTTCCCGAGTTTTCCAGATCCCGGCTGCAGGCCTGGATCAAGTCGGGTGAGCTTACCGTGGACGGCGAGCTTCGCCGGCCCCGGGACAAGGTGCAGGGCGGAGAAGAGATTGAGCTTGTTGCGGCGTTGCAGGACGTTAGCATGGGCCCGGAACGGGTCGAATTTGAAACGGTTCATATTGATGATGCCGTCATTGTCGTCAATAAGCCGGTCGGACTCGTCGTTCATCCGGGTGCCGGTAATTTGGGGGGAACGCTGCTCAATGGGTTGCTGCACCGGTTTCCTGAACTTGCCAAGGTGCCTCGCGCCGGTATTGTGCATCGGCTCGACAAGGACACCAGCGGGCTCATGATCGTGGCCCGTACGCTGGAGAGTCAGCATGCACTGGTCCAGCAACTCCAGCAGAGGTCTGTCCGCAGAATCTATCAGGCAGTTGCCTATGGCAAGCTGGAACTCAGTGGTACGGTTGAGGCGCCGATAGGGCGTAACCCGGACAACCGATTGAAGATGGCGGTGATCGCCACGGGCAAGGCGGCAGTGACGCATTATCGTGTTCTTCGCAGCTTCGAGGAATACAGTCACGTTGAACTCAGGCTGGAAACGGGCAGAACGCATCAGATCAGGGTTCATATGCAGAAACTGGGTTGCCCGCTGATCGGTGACGTGGTTTATGGCGGCGGGTTCAAGGAGCCCAGAAACAAGGATCCGGATCTTATTGAGCTACTACGCCATTTTCCCAGGCAGGCGTTGCATGCTTGTCGCCTGGCGTTCGACCATCCCGGCACAGGTGAGCGGGTTGAGTTTGAAGTGCCGCTGCCCGAAGACATGAACGAACTGCTGACCACCCTGGGAAAAATCGGATGACCACCATTCGGCCGCGTTGGCATCCGCCGAGAAACGTCCGATCAGTGATCACGACCAGGCAGACCGGAAATCTGGCAACGCATGTTGGTAGTGCCGATGCGGCAATCGGGCATCGCCAACGCCTGGTGAAGGCTGAGTCGATCCCGCAGGATCCGCTTTGGCTGGAGCAGGTGCATGGAAGTGACATCTATGTTGCAGGCGAGGGGCCGGTGCCGTCATCACCCCCGGTGGCAGACGCCGCCTATACAACGCAGTTCAATCGGCCTCTCGCGGTACTGGTTGCTGATTGTCTGCCTGTGTTGCTGGCGTCACCTGATGAAGTTGCCGTGGTACATGCAGGTTGGCGAGGACTGGCGAAAGGTATTATTGGTCGCACGCTGGCCCGGTTCCGGAATCGGGAAGTGGAGGCTTTTCTGGGACCTGCTATTGGTCCTTGCCACTATGAGGTCGATGGCGCGGTCACCTCTGCATTTGAGGGGCTTGCCGGATTCAGTCGTGGCCGTGACGACGAACATTTCATGATGGACCTGTGGGCGATCGCGCGTCTGCAGCTGGCGCGTGCAGGCGTTAAGGATGTTGCGGGTGGAGGCGTTTGTACCTGGTGTGATCCACAGTTCTTTTCTCACCGCCAGGACAGGGTTGAAGCTCGTTTTGCAGCGGTGATATGGCGGGACGGGAGTAGTTTTTAACGGGCGGATAGGTGAGAACACTATCCGTTGCAGTTCTCGCGTATCGTTTCCTGTGCCTGCGCGATCCTGGACTGTTTTTCCTGATCGGTGAGAACCCGTTCTCCGCCGTTCCCGTCCGGGACCCTGACCCGCGCAAAAGCTCGCAACTGGGCCAGATTATTCTTGCCTATTTCACAGTTCTGACGTTTGACCTGGGCAATCTGGTCGGCGATCCGGGCACGCTGCTCGGCGATAACTTCTTCGGGATCAGCTGTATTCTCTCCAGCATCATCGCCATCTGTCTGTTCGACGCCATTGTCCCCCAGGCCTCCAGGATCGGATTCCCCTGGTCGTTGCCCGGGCCGCCTCGAGTCGACCGTCCGGTTCGGACCTACGTACTCGGCATCGACCCCTTGAGGATTTCTCTGGGAATAATTTGTAATGCCGTTTTCATCCACCCAGACATAGTACTCAGGCGCGGCCAGAAGCGGCGCCGGTAGCGACACTGCTAGGAAAAGGATCAGCTTTTTCATCTAAATGCTAAGCAGGCAAGGACTTTTTCTGATTTTAGGCCATTCAGGGCGGGTTTGCGACCTGATCCTTGACCGTTCGGGGTCAAAACACCGCCGTTGGGAGCCCCATGGGATGGTCCTAACGTTGACGCCCTCCGGGAATTCGCCGAGAATCCCCCGCCTTATCGACCATGGACTAATAACGAAATAGCCCCGGGGGAATCAGGTTGGAAATGCTATCCGGCGCGGACATGCTCATCCGCAGCCTACAGGAAGAGAATGTGGACTACGTTTTCGGGTATCCCGGAGGCGCGGTGCTGCACATCTATGACGCACTGTTTAAGCAGAACCAGATGCAGCATGTGCTGGTGCGTCACGAGCAGGCGGCTACTCACATGGCGGACGGTTATGCGCGGGCGACGGGGCGGCCAGGCGTTGTTCTCGTTACCTCCGGGCCGGGTGCAACCAATGCCATTACCGGGATTGCTACCGCCTATATGGACTCCATCCCCATGGTTATTATCTCTGGCCAGGTACAGTCTCACCTGATTGGTACAGACTCTTTCCAGGAAACGGACATGGTGGGGATCAGTCGGCCGATCGTAAAGCACTCTTTTCTGCTGAAGAGCGCGACGGAGATACCGGGCGCGATCAAAAAGGCGTTTTATCTCGCCACCACGGGTCGTCCTGGTCCGGTTGTTGTCGACATTCCCAAGGATGTCACGAATCCGACGGATGAATTCGAGTTCGACTATCCGGGCACCATCTCGCTACGTTCTTATAATCCGGCGACCCGCGGTCATGCCGGTCAGATCAAGAAGGCCGTGTCGATGCTGATGGCAGCGGAACGACCGATGATTTACACCGGCGGCGGCGTTGTTCAGGGCAATGGTTCCGAGTTGCTCACCCGGCTGACGCGGACGCTTGGCCATCCGATTACCAATACGCTGATGGGGCTGGGCGCTTACCCAGGCACAGATCCGCAGTTTTTGGGGATGCTGGGCATGCATGGCACCTACGAGGCAAATATGGCGATGCATCATTGTGATGTTCTGCTGGCGGTCGGTGCCCGTTTTGATGACCGGGTCACCAATACAGTATCTAAATTCTGTCCCTACGCGACGATCATCCATGTTGATGTTGATCCTGCCTCGATCTCGAAGAACGTGGTCGCGGATGTGCCAATTGTCGGGCCCGTCGATAGCGTGCTGGCGGAAATGGCCGATTTGGCGGAAGCCCGGATTGGCAAGCGCACGGAGGTCCAGAAGAAACGGCTGGCCGAGTGGTGGGACCAGATTGAAGGCTGGCGCAAGCAGGATTGCCTCAAGATCAGGGTGGAGGAGAATGACCAGACCATTAAACCCCAACATGCGGTTCAGGCGGTATACCGGGCCAGTAAAGGTCAGGCCTTTGTGACGTCCGATGTTGGCCAGCATCAGATGTTCGCGGCTCAGTATTATCATTTTGACCAGCCACGTCGGTGGATCAACTCCGGCGGGTTGGGCACGATGGGCTTCGGCTTCCCTGCGGCCATGGGCGCGCAGATTGCGTTTCCCGATGAGCAAGTCATCTGTATCACAGGTGAAGGCAGTATCCAGATGAATATTCAGGAGCTTTCCACCTGCGCTCAATATGGGTTGCCCATCAAGATCGTCAATCTGAACAACGGTCGTCTTGGCATGGTCAAGCAATGGCAGGACATGCAATACGAGGGACGTCACTCCCACAGCTACATGGAATCGCTGCCGGATTTCGTCAAGCTGGCGGAAAGCTACGGCCATGTCGGATTCAAGGTCGACGCCATTGATGAACTCGACAGTGTGATGGAAGAGGCGCTGGCCATGAAAAATCGGCTGGTCTTCATTGATGTACTGGTTGACCAGGAAGAACACGTTTACCCGATGCTGATCGCGCCGAACGGGTCAATGCGCGATATGTGGCTCAGTAAAGGAGTCCGGACATGAAGCGCAGAATCATCAGTCTGTTGATGGAAAATGAAGCCGGCGCGCTATCCCGCGTCGTGGGTTTGTTCGCGCAGCGCAATTACAACATTGAGTCGCTGACGGTGGCGGCGACCGAAGACGCGACACTTTCCCGGCTGTCACTGACGACCATATCCAGCGATCAGCAGGCTGAGCAGATCACCAAACAGCTCAACAAGCTGGTTGAGGTCGTCAAGCTGGTCGATTTGACCGACGGTGAGCACATCGAGCGCGAACTGATGCTGATCAAGGTCCGGGCGACCGGGGCCGGGCGGGACGAGGTCAAGCGCACGGCTGACATATTCCGTGGTCAGATTGTTGATGTCACGCCGAGCGCCTATACGATCCAGCTGGCAGGGACCTCAGAAAAGCTGGATGCGTTCCTGCGGGCGATGTCTGAGTCGGTTGTGCTGGAAGTTGTACGCACCGGTGTTTCCGGCTTGTCCCGGGGTGAAAAGGTGTTGTCCATCTAGGGTGTAAAATTCCTGCTATGACCGACAAGGACAACAACGTCACGCCGATCACCGAAGACCCCGAAGGTAAGCCAAAGGGAGCGATCGAAGGCGCGATTTCTAATCTGTTTGATGTCGACTCGGCGGAACAGAGAATCGGTCTGCGACGGGGCATCTATTTGCTGCCTAATCTGATCACTACCGGGGCGTTGTTCTCTGGATTTTATGCCGTGATCGCTGCTCTGACGGGTGAGCTTGAGAATGCTGCGATCGCCATCGTCATTGCCGGTTTTCTCGACGCAATGGATGGCCGGATCGCCCGCCTGACCAACACCCAAAGCGAATTTGGCATGCAGTACGACAGCCTCTCGGACCTGATCGCCTTCGGGGTCGCACCTGCGGTGTTGATGTTTAGCTGGGTGTTATCGGACCTTGCCAAGGTGGGCTGGACTGTCGCTTTTTTCTATATGGCCTGTACCGCGCTGCGCCTGGCGCGGTTTAACACGGCACCGGACAACAAGGTTTTCACTGGGCTTGCCAGCCCGGCCGCCGCGGGGACGCTGGCGACAATGGTCTGGGTCTGGGTGGATAATGTTGAGGCTGCCGCCGGTATTGAGATGGCGGTTCCCATGGCGATCGTGACGTCCGTGTTGGCGCTGCTGATGGTGAGCGGGGTGACCTACTATAGTCCCAAGCAGATCAACCTGAAGGGGCAGGTGCCTTTCTTCTACATCGTCGCGGTTATTCTTTTGTTTGCGTTGGTTTTTGCTTACCCACCCGGCGTGCTGCTGGGTATTGGCATTGTCTATGCCTCATCTGGTCCGATCTGGGCCCTGCTCAAGCGCCGGGCTCGAAACCGGCCGGCTGCAGACTGATAAGCCCAAAATATTTCCGGTTCGGGGCTTTTCTTTCTGTGGGATTCGCGTATAGTGCGGCCTCCTTCTAGGACATCGCGGATAGCCAGCAATGGTGGGGTCTGGCGAGGTTTTTGAAGGAATGAAAATGAGGTGAAAATTGCGTTCCAAAGCGCTTGCATAAGGCCGAGAGGGACGTATAATGCACCCCCTCGATCAGCTTGATCGAGAAGTCAGGAAACTGACTCCAAATGATCCGACAGCTTCGGATCAGCCGTTTGGACCCAAAACGATGAGCACCCGCTGAGTTGGATCAATGATCAGCGTGGGGCTTCTTGCGCTGAAAAGCGTTTGATTTGGATTGAATGGCGCTCTTTAAAAATTGGGAAACATGCAATAGGTGTGGGTACTTGTTTGGTGGATACCATGAAATATCCAGCAACAAGTTACCGACAATTTATTGAGTGATACTTACTTAATACACGGTAATTCAGATAACGAGCGTCGGAAGACGCGAGATATCAAGGCGAAAGCCATAATGTTGCTGACCAAGATTTGCGGACTCAATCCGCAACGGGGAACTGAGAGAGCGTCAAAAGCGCGTAACGAGGGGAACCGGAGATTTCTTCTTAATTGAAGAGTTTGATCATGGCTCAGATTGAACGTTGGCGGCAGGCCTCATACATGCAAGTCGAACGGTAACAGCAGAGCTTGCTCTGGCTGACGAGTGGCGGACGGGTGAGTAACGCGTAGGAATTTGCCCAGTAGTGGGGGATAGCCCGGGGAAACTCGGATTAATACCGCATACGCCCTACGGGGGAAAGCGGGGGATCTTCGGACCTCGCGCTATTGGAGAAGCCTGCGTTGGATTAGCTTGTTGGGGGGGTAACGGCCCACCAAGGCGACGATCCATAGCTGGTCTGAGAGGACGATCAGCCACACTGGGACTGAGACACGGCCCAGACTCCTACGGGAGGCAGCAGTAGGGAATCTTGTGCAATGGGCGAAAGCCTGACACAGCCATGCCGCGTGTGTGAAGAAGGCCTTAGGGTTGTAAAGCACTTTCAGTGGGGAAGAACTAGCGGAGCTAATATCTCCGTGAAATGACATCACCCACAGAAGAAGCACCGGCTAACTCCGTGCCAGCAGCCGCGGTAATACGGAGGGTGCAAACGTTAATCGGAATTACTGGGCGTAAAGCGCGTGTAGGTGGTCCACCAAGTGGGATGTGAAAGCCCAGAGCTCAACTTTGGAATTGCATTCCAAACTGGCGGACTAGAGTGCGATAGAGGGAGGTAGAATTCAGAGTGTAGCGGTGAAATGCGTAGATATTCTGAGGAATACCAGTGGCGAAGGCGGCCTCCTGGATTGACACTGACACTGAGACGCGAAAGCGTGGGGAGCAAACAGGATTAGATACCCTGGTAGTCCACGCCGTAAACGATGTCTACTAGCCGTTGGGAGGCTTGACCTCTTAGTGGCGAAGCCAACGCGATAAGTAGACCGCCTGGGGAGTACGGTCGCAAGATTAAAACTCAAATGAATTGACGGGGGCCCGCACAAGCGGTGGAGCATGTGGTTTAATTCGATGCAACGCGAAGAACCTTACCTGCCCTTGACATCATCAGAACTTGTCAGAGATGACTCGGTGCCTTCGGGAACTGATAGACAGGTGCTGCATGGCTGTCGTCAGCTCGTGTCGTGAGATGTTGGGTTAAGTCCCGTAACGAGCGCAACCCCTATCCTTAGTTGCCAGCACATCATGGTGGGGACTCTAGGGAGACTGCCGGTGACAAACCGGAGGAAG
>JANQJA010000013.1 GCA_028281885.1 Pseudomonadales bacterium
CGGTATCGCTAACTTTTAGGAAGTTTTTGGCATTTTCTCTGGATTTAGTATGAATGTACTCAAATCGCTCTTCGGTCTTGTCGTAGTTTTTAGACGCTCCGTCCCAAAACTCTTCCGGTTTGCTCATGCTCTATACCTGTGGGGAAAACATAACATCTGGTTAAAGCTGCCAGGCCGTTCTGGCGCGAAGCTTGCGAAAGCAAGCGACCGGGGTCGCGCACGACTGACAGGTTCCCTAGTCTGCTTCAGTTTCATGTTAGACGCGGCGTGACCGAAAAACCTGTTTCGGGCCTCTGGGCTGAGCATCTGACTGTTGCTCCGAGTATTCGCCGTCAGTGTACTCGCCGATGATGCTTCGCCAAAAACTTTGGGCGGGTGCGTTGTTCTCGTCCTGAGCGACGTGCCATGTGCCGGGGAAACGATCAAAGAGCATCGTTGCAGCTAGTTTTCCTACGCCCTTTCGACGGAGACTTCGAACAACGAAGAACTCCGACATTGAGAACGCACCGTCTTCCAACTCGCGGACAAGTGCAAACCCAACTGGTTGATCTTTGTACAAGATCTCGAACGGGTGCCGTTCTTTTTCTGTCCAATAGACGTCGAAGTAGTTTCCGATGCTAAAAAGGCCATCCTGACCAGGAACATCTCCCGTGAACTCGCTCAGATCGTGTTCATAGGCTTGCATCAGATTCCGAATGATAGGCCGCTCGGATTCAGACGCTAGCTCGACGCGAACATTCATCGCCCTAGGCGCCTAGCACACAGTTAAGCGGCCGCGCTGAAGCGCGAAGCGCTGATAGGAGTGGTCCGAGGTTGCGACGCGAGGAGCGACCGATTTCAACTGCATATTAGGCACATGTCCTAATTCTTTCGTTGACTTTCACCGTTTCAACACCTAGAGTCCGCAACAGCTTTAGAAGCAAACTCTTTTTGTCCCTCCATTTCGTTCTTAGTTTCGTCCTGTAGTTTCAATTTCAGTTTTCTCCATCGCTCTTATCGCGCGGTTGAACCGTGCTCACAAACTTAATCTACAGGATATCTATCTATGTCAAATACAGTAAACGGAACTGTAAAGTGGTTCAACGAATCAAAAGGATACGGCTTCATTTCCCAGGAATCTGGGCCGGATGTTTTTGCACATTTCAGTTCAATTCAAGACGCAGGTTTTAAGACCCTTACAGAAGGACAACGAGTCGAGTTTGTCGTTACCCAAGGCACAAAGGGTCCCCAAGCTGAAAAAATCGTAGCTATCTGAAGCTACATTCTCGATGGCGTCGTGCACTCGGCGCCGTCCATATACGCCTAACACCCAGTTAAGCGGCGAAGTCGCCAAGGATCAAAATGTGATTCACATTTTGACCGCAGGTGCTTCGTCCGAGTGACGGAACTCGAAGGGCGAAGGAACGGCTTCAACTGCATTTTATACGTCTCTTTCCATACTCATAAAATACGCCGGTTTCCCATTGTCGCCAATAGAAACACGATCAAAAAGGAAACCTGCCTTCTCATAGCATCGAATTGCTCGAAGATTGTCCGGTGCTGGGTCTATTACAAACTTGGTGTACCCAGCTTCCTTCCCAAGCATCTCGACAAATGACGTAATAGATGCGGTTCCCACTCCTCGATTCAGATAATCAGACTTAGCTATGAACAGATCCATACCAACAGTACGATCGTTCAAGAGGTAGTACTGGATGTAGCCAATGGGAACTGATTCGCTTTGAATTATGAATCGGAAGGTTGAATCTGGATCGCTTGAATAATGAGCCGTAACTTTTTCCAGGGTGTCATCACCGTCGTCCCACCACTCTTTGACATGAGGAAGCTGGAGCCATTCTAGAAGTAATGGGAAGTCCGTTTTCTCAAGTGGCCTGAATGACATCATTAGGGAGCCGCTATGACGTATAACACCCAGTTAAGCGGCCGCGCTGAAGCGGGAAGCGCTGATAGAAGCTATCCGAGGAAGCGACGCGAGGAGCGACCGATTCCAACTGCATGTTAGGCAGCTGGTACTTCGACGTAGGTACTATCGGCTGTTGGAGGTGGGACAGGTGTTCCTGACTCTTGCAAACCTTCGATATGAAACTCAATCGCTTCTTTCATAAGCTCAATCGTCTCCTCTCTGGAGTCGCCTGTCACGGCGCAACCAAGTAGATCTGGAGCGTAGGCAGCGTAGTTAGATTCAGCTTTCTCCACAACGATCATGTATTTCATAGGTGGTCTCACTTGAGTCCGCTTTGCTTAAGTATACTGTTCAAAGTCCCTGGGGGCACATCATAACTGGGCTTCCCGGCAACCGTTACCAATCCTGGCTTCTCGGGATGCTTGTACTGTCGGTGACTACCTCTTTGTACGGTGAAGGTACCACCTGTCATCTTCGAGAGTCTTAAGCACATCTCTGACTTTCACGTGGTGCCTAACACCGGGTTAGGCGGCCGGGACGTTCTAGCGCGCCAATTGCGTCAGCAAGCGGCGTGACAGGTTCCTTCGTCAGCTTCAACTTCATGTTATGTTCCGCGATCTCAGGCACGCCGTACTGGTTCTTTAGTTCGGCCATGATGGCTCCTCGCGCCATGAGAAATGCTTTCAGGGACAGTTCAACCGACTGGCCGAGTAAGAAAAGTAAGGCATGAAAATGCCAACGTTTTGGCGTATCGCGAGTATATCGGCGGCCTCTAAAAAGTCACTCCCGTATCGCCACATTCCGAATGCAGTCGTACGGGATGGGGCCGGCTTTGGCATCTAAACACCAAGTCAATCGGAGTGACACATCCGAGCTGCCGCCAGGCCGTGACTTAAACTGCATGTTATGTGCACCCTTCACGGTCTTGCGGAATAGGATTCAGGCCTAAGTGAAAAATGATCAAACACGTTTCCTTGTCGGAGATACAAACGCGGCGCCTTCCGAAAGTCAAACACACGGTATAGGAAGTAACTACTTTCGTGTCGCTGAGAGAAGCTCACTTCATTCTTCGAGATGAAGAAAGGAGTCTCAATTCCGTGTTTTGTTGTCTTTGCTTCAATGAAGCGATCCGAGCCATCTACGTTGTATGAGCGAATATCGTACCCAGCTCCGTCTCCTCGTGCTAGGGACGTGTGTTCGATCTGATCGGAAAGGTTTTCTTTGCCTTTGTAGATCAGTCTTGCTCTCTCGAAATTTAGAACGAACTCTTCACCCAACTGCCCGAGTTTACGATTAGTCGCTTCAATCTCCAGAAAACTTCTTTTGGTAGGAAAGTACCCAGGTGATGATTCTTCTCTTACCCCCTTCTGGACAAAAGTTTCTGGAGGGGCAACGACCGATTCGAGGATGTTCTCCACGCTCGGTGGATCAGGTACTTTCTCTGCGTCTCTTTCTAGAAGAGCCTGAAGTTTGGGATTAGCAACCAAATAGTCCAGCACCGCATCAGGTAGCAATTGGCGTTGGTAGTTCTTGAGTGGTTTGTATCCGGAAATGTATGGCAGCCCTAACTCAATCATCAGTGCACTAATGTTCATATGTTTTGAGTCGATGGATCCATGCGATCTAGCGTCTAGAGAAGACATTATGAGGCGTCGGTGTTCAGTCTTGTTGTATTTTTTCCCTTGAAGTTCCAATTGGAGCATGTCGAAATAGTCAGCGACTATTATCTCTACTTCTTTACCGTTCCATGGTTTCAAACGAGTATCCTGGCTCCGCCTCTTGCGCTCACTTGCGAGTTCGATGTTTCTCGACCTCTCTTTCAGTCTACCTCCCTCAGAATAGCTTTCTAACAAAGCGAGAATGTACGACGAGTTTCTTGTATCGTCGGTGTAATCCTTCGATTTTAAAGAACCGCGCTTAATGAAGAGGTCGAAAAGTCGGGCGATGTCTTTATTCAATTGGACTCGAGGCTTGCCAGTCGTGGCGGGCGTGTAGGTAAACCCATTTTCGTCAACCGAGACATAAAACTGGCTTCGTCTGCCAATTGTCTTGATTGCAATGCCTTCCATCGAAGCTACATGCTGTTTGAATTCTCTGAGATTCACAGACGTCTCCGGTGCCCATAACACCTAGTTAAGCTGCCAACACAAGCTGGCGCAGCGGTTGCGACAGCAAGCGATGTGACAGCTTCGTTGGTCTGCTTCAACTTCATGTTATGCGTTTTCACCATAGAGCTTTGCGACAAAGCGAGGAAGGTCAGGGTCTGTGTTGCTGGGCAACAAATCCTTGTGAAACCACCTGGCCTCATTAAACTCGGAGGGGTCAATCTCCAAAAAAGATGTGCGATCTCCCTTGAGTGCGTACCAGAGCGAGATATCTGTATGACCAGCCGTCTTTCCGACTGTTTCGGTGCTAGTGACAAGGAGCGGCTGCTCAAAAAGAAATGCGCCTTCCAGGTTCAGTTCTTCGAAGCACTCACGCAACGCAGTTTCCTTTGGATGTTCATCCGGCTCGACATGCCCCCCAGTCGGCAGCCATCTCTCCGCATTGATGTGGTCGACAAGCAAGACGTACTCACCATCGACAACGGGAAAGTACGAGACCAAGTGCTTGTCAGGTGTTGCAGGCTTCTCGGTCCGACAGAGCTCGACGCCCGAGTCAATCCAATCAAGAACGGCTTCGATAGTGCTGACTTCCAGATCGTCTAGCGGTTCGATTGAAGATACTTCTTGTCGTATTAGATCTCTCATAGCCTCCCGCTTGCGGGCGCATAACACCAAGTTAAGCTGCCGACCCAAATTGGCGCGGCGGTTGCGACAGCAAGCGACGTGACAGGTTCCTTCGTCTGCTTCAACTTTATGTTAGCCGCCGACATCACTCGAACAGCTTTCTCAAATCAATCCCGACTCCCCCAAAGTTCGGCTGCAGCACGATCGCATCGGTGAGTGATCGACGCTCGGCCTTTCGAAAGGAATTTACTACTTCAAAATCTTGCAATGCACTCTTCCCTTCGATGTCCCGAAACACTCGATGAATCAGATTCACTACATCAGTAGTTGTGGCGCAACACTTCTTGAGTGGAATGAGCAAGAGTTTGTCATCGATGGTCCCGTCATCGCGCCATCGCCCTTGATTCTCTTGAAAATATCTCGGATGAAGTGTCGTGATCAGAATGGCGGGCAAGATCTCTTCGCCCGGCTCGCCGTTGATTCCGTGAGCAGAGAATACTTGGTTTTCAAAGTGAACAGGTTCAACTCCCGCGATGACTACCGATTTTGTCTTGGATGCCATTCGGGCCATGTTAGTAAAATTCTCGCGCAGCGCCTGAGCCAACGGCTCATGCCAACCATAGTCGAGGACGTAGAGGAAGTAGTTGCGTTTGTCGTCGACGGGCAAATTGCCAATATTATGTACGTACAACCCCATCTCAGGTGCCTCCCTAAAGGCAGCTAACACCCGGCTAAGCGGCGTGCCATGAAAAGAGTAGTTTGCGACAAAATGGCGAAGCCATTCGCAAACGAAGCCTGGAGTGGCACGTCCGAGTGAGCGTTAGCGAACGACTCCAACCGCATGTTAGATTTCTTTTCTCATTCATTTCTCTCAAAACAGGGTAACTCAGACTCGTCGATCCGAACCCAGTTCGCTCGAGAACTCCACTCATAGTTTGCGCTGGCAAGAACAGAAATGTCATCATCTATCGTACCTGCTGGGACAATCATCATCTTTCCGCTACGAGTGAGATGCGGTAATGGGCTGCCGCATGTAGAACACACGCTGGTACCGAAACTTCTCGCGGTGGGTAGATACCATCTCTTGATCAGAGATTCACCTTGCACAAATTGAACTTGTTCAGGATTGACCAGCATCGCGGTTGCGCGAGATCCACCTGTTTTTTTTCGACAACGCGAGCAGTAACAGTGCGACAGCTGAAATGGTTCAAAGACCACAAATTCGACAGAACCACATAGACAACTGCCTGAAAGTCGATTGCTCATATCTTGCCCCAAAATTTAACACCAAGTTAAGCTGCCGACACAAGCTGGCGCAGCGGTTGCGCAAGCGAGCGATGTGACGGCTTCGTTGGTCTGCTTCAACTTCATGTTATGCAGCGCCCGCTCCAAACAAGAAATACATCGGTATCTCGACCGTAATGACTACCGCGGGGACTATTGCTGAGTACCTTGCAGCGCGTTGTGATCCGTACTCGAGTCCGGCTCTGAAAATATAAAATGGAATGATGAAATATAGGACATAACCAAATAACGATAGCTCCATTGGCAAATCTAAAAACCATAGCGCAATCTGAATAAGCAGGATGCAAAGAGCTGGGGCTAGCACGAAGACGAAGGTCATCCACCAATCTATTTCTAGATCGCTTCTCTGCGCTATCAACTTGTAGATGCCGAGTAATAACAATGAGGCTACAACGAGATGAATCAATTTACTCCTCCTTGATCTGCATAACACCTAGTTAAGCGGCGTGTCACGGAGCGCGCCGGCTGCGACAAAATGGCGAAGCCATTCGCAGACGGTGTGCGCAGTGGCACGTCCGAGGGAGCGCAAGCGACCGGCTTCAACTGCATGTTATGTGCCGCGGCCTCTCTACGTCTATCTCTCATGAATCTGATTCGCTGGGTAACTTCGGAAACCGCCAACCACCGCAATGTAAAAGCGGAAAAGTGCGATAACACCACGTTTCATATCTTAAAAATGCTACTGAACATTGTTGCGCCAAATTGTTCTTCTAGCGAGGATAGCTAGGACGACAAATGCAAGTACTGCAAAAAATAGGGGGTCGATTTCCATTCCAATAAGGTCGCTAATGAAGTTGCGACCAATCGTACCAAGCCATGTCATACCAAGACCTAACGGCACACCAATCGCAACAAAAACCAAGAGCTGACGTTGTTCAATGTCATTCATGACCGTCCCCGAATAGGCACATAACACCCAGTTAAGCGGCGTACTGCACGAGAATGAGATTGCGATAGAATGGCGAAGCCATTCGCAACCGAAGCACGAGTAGGTACGTCCGAGTGAGCGATAGCGAACGACTTCAACTGCATGTTAGGCGCCTCGTCGTATCGTTTCTTTCCATAGTTCTCGTTCCGATAACTTTGCATCGGAATTCTTATACCAAGCCACAATCTCCTTTGCAGCATCAAACCAAACTACTGAGTCCTTTTCATTGTAAGGATCGTAGTTGTGGTTCTGCGCATCGCTCCAACAGTCAAAAAAGTCTCTTACAGACGGATCCTTTCCTTCCATTGATAGTGCTTGATCTAGCTCACTATAGACGTGGCTAAACTCACTCGGAGAGCGCTGCGAGGCAAGCATCGCTTGATCTAGAAGTTCGAGGATGTTCTTCATCAGAAAGCTATGACGCCTAACACTTGGTTAAGCGGCGTGTCACGAAACGCGCCAGTTGCGACAAAATGGCGAAGCCATTCGCAACTGGAGTGTGGAGTGGCACGTCCGAGTGACGGAGCCCGATAGGGCGGAGGAACGGCTTAAACCACATGTTATACGCCTACTTCCTTATCACCTTTGCCAATGTTGCACTCCCAACAAAGTGTTTGCAGATTTTCGAACTCTGTGGTCCCACCCTTTGAGAAGGGAACTACATGGTCGATTTGAAGCTTCACACCAAAGTCCGTTACGGGACTTCGCCCACACAGTACACATCGAAAATCATCTCTTTCAAGCACTTTAAGGCGCAATCTAGGCGATACATTCCTATTGCGTTGTGGCTTTGATTTTTTGGGAGTCGATGTTGGGGTTGGCGTTGAAATCTCGGAACATTCGATTTCGATTCCGCTACCCATCTTGTATTCAATGAACTTTAAGCAGGCATCAGTCCAATTGCCGAAAGTGTACTTGTAGGTGTTGTAACTAATATTTGGATCAGAGCTCTCCCATTCGATTCTGGACGGCCTATGACCCAGAGCAACCCAGACCCTATCCATTTCTTCGAACAGCTGGCGATCGGTGTACTGGCGCTTACTTTTGAGTTTCAGGGGTGAATCCAAGCTTTGCAATGCTTTCTTCCAGGAACCATACACTCGTTTAACCGTGCTTGAGCTGCAAGCTTCAGCAAATTGATCAAATTCGCGGTATCCAAACTCTCGATATTCGAATATCCCCGCTACTCGTTCGAGCTCAGCTTTAACCTCGTTTTCAGAGATTTTGTCGACTCGAGAACGTGTGAATTCGTAGGTCATGCTGCTCGCGATGGCGTATAACACCCAGTTAAGCGGCGTAGTAAGTGAGCGCGAATATTGCGAATGCAACATTCGTGATCGCTTGCTACGTCCGAGTGACGGAGCCGAAGGCGGAGAAGCGGCTTCAACCTCATGTTATGTGTCTCGTATCCGATTAGCGATCTCCTCCTTATGATCGGCAAACGCTTTAATGCTGCACTGTTCAAACTTGGAAGAGTGAAATTGCATGGTCATGTTGCTTGATAAGCACGAAGCAAACTCTTGAGAGTGCTCTTTCGCAATTTCTTCATTCTCTGCTTCGAGTTCATCCACCATTCTCTGCAAATATTTACCCGGATTGCACGGCTTCGCGCCTTCGGATACCAGCAATCGACACTGAGCTTCACTCACATCGACGCAACCAAGAAACTTTTCATTTTCGCAGAGTATGACTTGGAAATTACTTTCAAGACCTGTAGATTCATGTCGATAATTTTCGCAACTGCTTGCAAGTAGAATCGTAGTTAACAGCATCACTCTGGACACATAACACCAAGTTAAGCGGCCAAGACATTCTGGCGCGGAGCTTGCGTATGCAAGCGAAGTGACAGGTTGCTTGGTCCGCTTCAACTTCATGTTAGATGCCCTTCGTTTCCAAGAGCAGATAGCTCTGTAGATCTCGCAAATGGCGACCCCAATGCATACGGAAGCCGTTCTCAAGGTGCCAAAGTGCGTTGGCTACAGAGGTGTTCTCAAAGTACCACCTAGCGTCGGCAAGTTCATGGACGATGTCAACGAGATCGTCAACTGCGTCCCCGACCTCAACTTTGCGCGTTCCAAGTCTGTCCGAGTCTGGGCTCGTTACATTGTATGGGCCAAGCGTTGGAAAACGCTGGGTGATGATGCTTCGTAATTCGTGGTACTGGATCGTTGGACTGTCTGGATATTCGGTCTCATCGAACTTGAAGCTGATCGTTTCCTGATCAGCGGCTAGACGATCGAGCCAAACAGAAAGCATCTCCAGGTCTTGAGATGACTCCTCATAGATGAATTTCAGGAAACCCGTCACAAGTTCGCGCGAGGCCATCTCAGGGCATCTAACACCAAGTTAAGCGGCGCTGCGAGGTAACGCGAAGCTGCGACAGAATGGCGAAGCCATTCGCAGCTTTGCGTTGGCTTGCTGCGCCCGAGCGAGCGATAGCGAGCGCCTTGAACCACATGTTAGGCGCCTTCACGAACTCACTCAGAATCCCGATCTTCAGTGTTCTCCCCTCCTTTCTGGGCACCAAGCGTGATACCAATTCCTACACCGACCGCTACACCGATTCCAATTCCCGCCCCTATATTGTCCATCGCTACGCCAAGTGCTACTCCAACACCAACTCCGATTGCTATTCCTGCACCCATGAAAGTAGAACTGTTGTTATTGTCGCTCATACTGTTTCTCCGCTCAGTCCCTAATTATGTCGGGATTGGACAGGCATATAACACATAGTTAAGCGGCGAAGACGCCGAGGATCAAAATGTGATTCACATTTTGACCGCAGGTGCTTCGTCCGAGTGAATAAAATGAGCGGCTTCAACTGCATGTTATGCATGCTCCCAGTTGATCGAATAATCCTAAACCCGCAAAGCCAGAAATAACGATGACTATCGCAAGAATTTTAACCCTAGTTTCCGTTAGCTCTAAGCTAAAGGGTCCAGACTTGTTGTGCACCAGGTACAAGCTCAGAACTTCGGCACCGTCGCGGAAAAATACCCAGCCGAGCAACAAGCCCCAAAGCAAAACATTAAACGACAGCGCGATCATTGAATATGGATGCGCCCACTCTAGGTAATGGGGGGATTCAGCTCCGGAGACGCGTTGTAACAACCAATAGACGACGCTTGTGCTTCCTATAATGAAAACCCATCCCTTGACGAAATTGCGAACCCCTTCTTCCGTGACTATACCGCTTTCAATATTTTTCTTGTGGCCAAAGTGATAGGTAATGGCACCTCCTCCACCTACCCAGGCCCCGCAGATCAACCAGAAATAGCTCTGAATAAATTCAAAGCTCATGCGGCATAACACATAGTAGGTGGAACTTTTCCACCTAAACCGGAAGCGCTGCCCGAACCCCAACGAAAACAACATGTTGCTATGTTCCGCTCATTATTTGAGCAACTTCTCTTGGGAAAGATACGAATATTCAACATGGACAATGTCCACCTAATCCGGCGTAACGTGGGCATTTTCCACCTAATCCCGGGAAACATGGAAAACTTCTACATAAACCAGAGCAAGATTCAGACGGCAAATAGGGGCATTAACCGATAGGAAGTGAACAGATTTTAGCCAAACTGGTTGCATGTCCCAGCTCATTGACCAAGTCTCCGCTGCAATCCGTGCGCGTGGTTACAGTATACGGACAGAGAAAGCTTATACCAGTTGGGTGAGGCGATTTGTTCGCTTTCATGGCCTGCGCCATCCCGCCGAAATGAGCGAACCAGAGGTTATCGCCTTCCTTACGCACCTTGCTGTGAATCGAAACGTATCCGCCAATACGCAGAACCAGGCGTTACAGTCCCTGGTATTTCTTTACAGGCACGTATTGAGTAAACCGCTGGGAGACATCACCTCCGCAGTACGAGCAAAGAAACCACAGAAACTGCCAACAGTGATCAGCCGCAATGAAGTACGCGCTCTGTTGCAGGAACTGTCCGGCTCCCAGCAATTGATTGGAGCCCTGCTTTACGGATCTGGTCTGCGACTCCTGGAGGCACTACAGCTTCGCGTGAAAGACATTGACTTCAACTATCGATGTCTGCATATCCACAATGCCAAGGGCGCGAAGGACAGGATAGTGGTTTTTCCCGATGCCTTACATAAACCCATGCGCATACAGCTCGACGAAGCCAGACAACGTCATGCCAGCGATCTAGCGCGAGGGTATGGTGAGGTCTGGATGCCAGAAGCTTTGGCAAGAAAGTATCGAAGCGCCGGGCGCAGCTGGCCCTGGCAATACGTATTTCCTTCTCATCGGCTCAGCCCGGATCCACACACGGGCGTCATCCGAAGACACCATGTCTATATGACGACCTTTCAAAAATCGATCAGGCGCGCCGTTTCCCAGGCAGGAATCGAAAAGAGAGTCAGCTCTCACACACTACGCCACTCTTTCGCCACCCACGCGCTGGAGAACGGCATTGACATACGAACTGTCCAGGAACAACTGGGTCACGCCTCGCTGGAAACGACTGAACTCTACACACACATCATCAAGCGAGGCGGTCATGCGGTACGCAGCCCGCTGGAAGATATCTTTCCTGCCTTCGAATAATTTGTTGGTTTTAGTCACGAAAATTCACATACCGAATACTATTGGACCTAACACAAGGGTCTAAGATGGCACTTGATGGATTTCACTTTCGAACATCACGAAACCCACCTCGCCGTTATTGTTAGCGGTACGTTTGAACTGGATACGGCGGTGGCAGTACTTGAGGAGACCCTGGAAGTCAGCCGCGCCGGAGATTTTCGCCGCGTCTTGACGGACATGACCGCGCTGAATGGGTTCGAATCAGCAGTGCTGCGCGTGCTGTTTGCCCTGCAGGGCCAGGAACGCTACCAGCGTTATCTGGCGGAAGGCGGCGAGCCCCTTCGCATTGCCTTCCTTGGCGGGAAGAACGCCTTTTCATCCTTCATGCCAGCCCTTCAGCTCGTGCGACTGAATCGCGGCCCGGTCGAGATATTTACCGATCGCGCCAAGGCTATGGCGTGGCTGGCTGAAGAAAGCAGCTAACCGGTCAGCCGATCAAATGCTTCCTGATAGCGCGCCAGCGTATTGGCGATAATCTCCTGCGGCAACGACGGCCCGGGATAGGTCTTGTTCCACTCACCCCGTGCCACCAGTTCTTCGGTGTAGTTACGCACGTACTGTTTATCGAAGCTGTCCTGTTCCCTACCCGGTTGCCATTCGGCCGCAGGCCAGAACCGTGACGAATCCGGCGTCAGCAACTCATCAATCAGGATCGGCTCATCACTGCCGGGCAGCGTGCCAAACTCCATCTTGGTGTCGGCAATGATGATGCCGCGTTCGCGCGCATGGGCGCGCGCGTGCGTGTAGATATCCAGCGCCTGGTCACGAATCGTGTTCATGAGATCAGCGCCCGCAATCTCGCTGGCACGCTCGAAACTGATGTTCTCGTCATGTCCAACTTCAGGCTTGGTAGAGGGCGTAAAGATCGGCGTCTCGATTTCGCTGCTGTTCTCCAGCCCCGCCGGGAGCTTGATACCACAGACTGCACCGGTCTTTTGATAATCCTTGTAACCACTGCCGGTGAGATAACCGCGCACGATGCATTCCACCGGCACCACCTTCGTCTTACGGCAGATCATGATGCGCCCTTCCAGATCATCCCGCTGGGCGTCGCTTAATCCCGGCACCAGACCCACGTCCGTGCCAATCAGGTGATGACTGACCGTATCGCTGAAAAAGTCGAACCAGAACTTGGCGATCTTCGTCAGCATCCGTCCTTTGCCCGGCACGCCGTTCGCGAGCACCACATCGAATACGCTGATGCGGTCCGTCGCCACAATCAGCACACCATGATCGCCGCTCGGCAGCGTCAGGTCATAGATATCACGCACCTTGCCCTGGCGTTTGTTGGCCAGCGGCAGATCGGTCTTAAGCAACGCATCGGCCATCACGCGAGTGCCTGTTCAAAGTCCGCCAAAAGGTCGTCGGTCTCCTCGATGCCGATGGAAAAACGCACCAGCGAATCGTCGATGCCCATGGAGGCACGTCGTTCGGGTCCCATCTCGTAATAAATGGAGTGCGCCACCGGAATGGCAAGCGAGCGGGTATCGCCCAGGTTGCTGGTGCAGATCACCAGATCGAGCTTGTTCAGGAAGTCAAAGCAGTCCACATCGTCCGTCAGTTCGACGCTGAAGATCGCTCCGTAATGCCGAAACAGATCCGTCGCACGCTGGTGCTCCGGGTGATCGGAAAGCCCCGGGTAGTACACTTTTTTCACCTTCGGATGTTTCGACAGGTATTCGGCCAGCGCGATGGCATTGGCACAGTTGCGCTCCATCCGCAGCGCCAGGGTGTCAGAGCCAACGGAAAGATGATGTGCCGCTTCTGGCCCTAGTGAGGCACCGAAGTCGCGCAGCCCCCTCTTCTTGATCTGCTGGATGCCCCAGTTACTCTTGTCGCCCACCTTGTAGTTGTCATAGATGTGAGGAAAGGTCGACCAGTCGAACTGACCCATCTCGGTCACCGCGCCACCGAGCGCATTGGCATGTCCGCCGATATATTTGGTCAGCGAGTTGATCACCAGACTTGCCTGTACCGACTTCGGCTGAAACAGGTACGGCGTCGTCATGGTGTTATCGACGATGTAAATGATGCCGCGCTCGGCACACAGCGTTCCGATACGCTCAAGGTCGGTGACCTGGGTGCGTGGGTTGGCGATGGTCTCGACAAATACAACGCGGGTATTGTCGCGCAGCTCCGCTTCCACGTTGGCAACATCGGTCGCGTCCACAAAGGAAACGTCGAAGCCCTGCACGTCAAACGAGTTAAATAGGCTGTTGGTGTTACCGAACAGGAACGAGCTCGACACCATGTGATCGCCCTCCCGCAAAAGCGCAAACAGCGTTGTGCCAATCGCCGCCATGCCGGTGCCGAAGCAGGCTGTAGCCACACCACTTTCCATCAGAGTGATCTTGTCCTGCAGCGCAGTGACCGTCGGGTTAACCTGGCGGCCATAGGAGTAGCCAAACTGTTTGCCCTGGAACACGGCCGCCAGTTCGTGAGCGTCATCGTAGGCAAACGTCACCGCGGTATGCACGGGCTTGTGAATCGAGCCGTGCTCAATCGGGTTGCGCCGGTCGGCGTGCAGGATCCTGGACGAAAAACCCTTCTCAGTCATGTGAGCCTCCTCGCCTGCCGACCTGAACCCAATCAGCAGGCAAAAAAAAACCTGTCTAGTCGCGCCTGAGCCGTTCGGCGACAAAAGCAACTAAAGCAGGTCCACCTCTCTTTAGCTGCATTTTTATCGCGCCCGCAAGCTGATCGTTCAAATCGGCGCGTGTTGTAAGGTGCGAATTCTAGGCCCGCCCCCGGCAATAATCAACTTGGACTGATCCGGTCAGTCAAGGGTTTGCTAGAATGGCGCGGTTCGTATGAAGAGCGCCACCGGGATCGGATCCATGCAGAAACAGAAGTTCAATGACGGTTTGCTTGCCTTTCTTGGCGCATCCCCGACGCCTTTTCATGCTGTCGGCACCATGGCGACGACACTTGATGCAGCGGGGTTCACGGCACTCAACGACAAGGACACCTGGGATCTGGGGCCGGGTAAGTACTATGTCACCCGCAACGACTCGTCCATTGTCGCTTTTGTATCGGGCAAAAAGCCCACCGTCGAAACCGGCATTCGCATGGTGGGCGCCCATACCGACAGCCCCTGCCTCAGACTCAAGCCGCGCCCCGAGATACTCGCCCAGGGCTATCTGAAACTGGGCGTTGAAGTCTATGGCGGCGCGCTGCTGAATCCCTGGTTCGACCGAGATCTGTCCCTGGCCGGACGGGTCACGGTGCAGACCTCAACAAAGCAGGTGAAGAGCTATCTGATCGACTTCGAACGGGCCATCGCGACGGTACCGAGCCTCGCGATTCATCTGGACCGTGAAGCGAACAAGTCCAGGAGCGTGAACCCGCAAAAGGATATTCCGCCGGTGGTGATGCGCGCCGACAAGAAGACCTCCTTCGACGATCTGCTGATCGTCGAGATCAGGCGCCGCCATCGCGGCGCAAAAATAAGCCGCGTACTTGGCTATGACCTGTCGTTCTATGATGTGAACCCGCCCGCGGTCACCGGCATCAACGGCGACTTTATCGCCAGCGCCAGACTGGACAATCTGCTCTCCTGCTACACCGGGATGATGAGCCTTTTGGAAGCCAGCCCCAATGTGACCAGCCTTCTGGTCTGCAACGATCATGAAGAAGTGGGCAGCGCTTCGGCCGAAGGTGCCCAGGGACCGTTTCTAAGATCCGTGATTGAACGGCTGCTGCCGCCAGGCGATCTGCACCCGGCAATCGCACGGTCACTCTTAATCTCCACCGACAATGCGCACGGCATCCATCCCAACTTTCCTGACAAACATGACAGCAATCACGGCCCAGTGATCAACAAGGGGCCGGTGATCAAGATCAACGCCAACCAGCGTTATGCCACCAACAGCGAAACCAGCGGTTACTTCGCCAGCCTGTGCGACAGCGCCCGGGTGCCGCACCAGGTTTTCGTGAATCGAACCGATATGGCCTGCGGCAGCACGATTGGTCCGATTACCGCAACCGAACTGGGGGTTCGCACACTCGATGTGGGCGTGCCGACCTTCGCCATGCATTCCATTCGCGAGCTGGGCGGCATCGACGATGCGCACCACCTGCACAAGGTACTGACGAAGTTCTACAAGGACCCGGGGCCGCTCGGCGCCAACGCGTCATCCTGACCAGCCATCGGGCGGGCGTCTGTTTACGTCGGCAACTGACTTTGCAGCATGTGGGGTTTGATGACGGCCCGCTCCAGCAGCTCGAACGCCAGTTCCACCAGGATCGCCAGCATGGCGGCGGGAATCGCCCCCTGCAGAATGAGGCCGGTGTCATTGAGCGCCAGCCCCGTCACGATGGGCTCACCCAATCCACCGGCACCAATAAATGCCGCAAGCGTGGCCGTACCAATGCTGATGACCGCCGCCGTCCTGATGCCCGCCAACATGGTCGGCATCGCCATCGGGATCAACACGTGACGCAACTGCTGAGCATGGGTCAGCCCGATCGCCTCGGCAACACGCGTCAGGAGCGGGTCAATGGTAATCAGCGCAGTGATGGTATTGCGCAAAATCGGCAGAATAGAATAAAGAAACAGTGCCACGATGGCAGGCACGGTACCAATGCCAAAGATTGGAATCATCAATGCCAACAGGGCAATCGAGGGGATGGTCTGAAGCAGACCTGCCACATAAACGACGGACCGGGAAACAGAGGGCGAGCGAAACACCACAATCGCCAGCGGCACACCGCACAAGACGCCAAGGCCCAGCGCAATCGCCGTGAGTTTCAGATGGGTCAGGGTGTTGCCCGCCAGTCGCTGCCAGAACCGGGCGCGATCCTGCGCCTGCACCACCGCGAACCCTTCCACCATGAGGAAATCCCGCGCCACCTCGGCAAACGAATCGCCGTCCACCACCACGCGTCCGTTCAGCGCGCGCATGCGGGCATCGTCAAGGCGGCCGGACAGATCAGCGATCAGGTCGCGCGCCCGCGGCGGCAGATCGTTACGAACAAACGGCACGGCAAGGTACTGGGGGAAATAACCCCGGTCGTCGGTGAGCGTGGTCAGGCCATAGCGCGCCAGATCGCCGTCGGTGGAATAGGCATCGGTCACATCGATCTTGCCCTCGTTAATAGCCTGGTAGGCAAGGCCGTGTTCAATTCCCGTGGGCGTCTGCGGCAGGCCATAGGTACGTCTGAGGCCGGGCCAGCCATCTTCCCGATTCAGGAACTCAAGGGAAAAGGCGATATCAAGGTCGGTTCGCTCACGAAGATCCGAGATGGACGCCAGTCCTTCCTGTTCTGCCAGCGAGGCTTTCATCGCAAGAGCATAGGTATTGTTAAACCCCAGCGATGGCAGCACCGAAAGTCCCCTGGGGCCCAGCGCCTGGTTCAGTGATTCAACGGACGGCGTGAGTTCTCCGGTTTTGAGAATGACCTGGGAAAGCGTACCCGTGTACTCCACATAGACATCCACTTCGCCGGAGGCGAGTGCCTCGTAACAGACCAGCGTGCCGCCCAGGCCAAAACGCCGCTCCACCTCGAACCCCTCCGCTTCCAGACGCTGCGAGATGATCTCGGCCAGCACATAGGATTCATTGAAGTTCTTGCTGGCAACCGTGATTGCACCTGACGGTAGCGCAACAAGGATGCTGAACAGCGCAAGGACTGCCTGAATGATTCTACCCATCAGCCGATCCCCGCACTGGTCAATAGCTGCGCCACATAGGCATCGTCAGGACTGGCCCGGACGGACTCAAAATCACCCTGCTGTACCACCCTGCCATCTTTCAGAATCACCAGGTACTGCGCCAGCTTGACGGCCTCTGCCATGTCGTGAGTCACCAGCACGATGGAACGGGATTCCGCCTGTTGCAGCCGCATGAACTCCTCGTGGACCGTGGCGCGGGTAATCGGGTCGAGCGCGGAAAACGGCTCATCCAGCAGCATCAGACCGGGATTCAGCATCATGGCGCGGCACAGGCTAACCCGCTGCTGCTGCCCACCGGACAAACTGTGGGGATACCGCGCCGACAACTCGTCAGACAGTTCCAGCAAACCAAGCAGGTATCGATAACGCGATGCGATGTCGGAGTCGGTCCAGCCTTCCAGACGGGCAACCAGCGTCACATTTTCCTCAACCGTCAGGTGGGGAAACAGGCCAGCCCCCTGCACCGCATATCCCATGCGCCGACGCAGTGCCGGCAGGTTGGCATAGTCAATGGGCTGACCGTCAACACTGACGGTACCCTCATCGGGCACAACCAGACCATTGACGATCTGAAGTAGAGTGGACTTGCCGCTGCCACTTTCACCAACCAGCGCCGTGGTGAGGTTTCTGGGCAGCGAGAGGGTCACATCCCGGACCACGGGCTCGCCGTCGCCATATCGCTTGACGACTCCCGTGAACTCAATGCAGGTATCGTTCAATCTAACGATCCTTTCATGTCGCAGGTGAGCACCAGACAGTATACGAAGCGGCTAGATAAAACTCGACCACTTCTTCCGCAGCCAGATGGCCAGATCCTCCAGTGCCGGATTGCCGGTTTCCGCGAGCAATGCCTCAGTGCGCGCCAGCGCGCCTCGAACCCTGTCGCCATCATCGGAGAGCTCGCGGCGGTAGGATTGCCAGCGAGCAGTTTCTTCTGCCGACAGCGAATCAGGGAAATTGCGAGCCCGGTAGCGAAACAGCATCTCCGGCACCCGAGGGTCATCAAAGCTATGACCGCCCTGCCCCAGTTCTGCCGGCGCCAGGTCACGCAGCGATAACATCTGCTGGCGATCCTGATCGGAAAAAAAGTCCCCGCTGTACAGCATCAGGTCGGGATCGTCGACCGGCTCAAACCGCATCGCGCCATAGGCTTCCTGCACCTTTTCGACCAGACCGCTGACCCCGGTCAGGGCGTCGCGATGACGTTCGCAGTCCGCCATGGAAATACCCAGGCGATCGGCATCCGCCGCCGACAAGGTGGACAATGGCGCAACTGCCGGGCACCGATTGACATGGATGGTCTTGAGATGAACCCTCGCTTCATCCTCCGGCAGCTCGGCCTGCGGCGTAAACAGTCGCTGCCGGAGCGCTTCCGGGCCCAGCTCGATCAGGTCGCCAGGCGGCTCGCTCAGGTCATAACAGATGATGCCGTTATTGTTCGTCGGGTGAGTACAGAGCGGCAATACCACCGCGGTGAACTGTCGGGCCGCGCCGTACATGGACGAGACGTGCACCACCGGCGCCTTGCCCAGCGGATAGAGCTGGTCGATCACACGGCGCTTGTCCCGCAACTGAAACAGATAGTCATAAAGTCGTGGCTGGGCCTGCTTGAGTTTGCGGGTGACATTAATGGTCGCCATGACATCGGACAGCGCCTCGTGGGCATCAAGGTGGGAAACCTCATTGGCCGCGCTCAGTGCTTCAAGGCGAAACACCGGCTCCCCTGCCTCACCGTCGGGCCAGTTCATGCCCGAAGGGCGAAGCGCGCGGGCCATCCTGCACAGATCGATCACATCCCAGCGCGAGTTACCGGCGCGCCACTCTCGCGCATAGGGATCGATGAAGTTGCGATAAGCCAGATGGCGGGTGAACTCGTCGTCGAAACGAATGCTGTTGAATCCGGCACCGCAGGTGCCTGGCTCACCCAGTTCTGCCAGAACACGCGCGGCGAATTCAGTTTCGCGCAAACCCTTCGACTCGATCTCACTCATCCGGATACCGGTAACCTGAATCGCCTCGGGTGCCGGGATGATGTCGTCACCGGGATAACAGAACAGGCTGACCGGTTCGGCAATCACTTCCAGATCGAAATCGGTCCGTACGCCGGCAAACTGCAGCACACGATCCCGGGCCGGGTCGATACCGGTGGTTTCGAAATCGTACCAAAAGATGGACCCAGTCATGGTGCGCACGTGTAACGTTTTACGGATCATCACACACGCCCTACGACCGGCTCAAACTCTGCGGCCCGACGTGTATAATCGACCCGCCTTATGAGTAGTAAAACCACGATCTTCGTCCTGCTGGGACTCGCCGCTGCTGCAGTTGTCTGGGGAGTCCTCCGGGCGACAGGGTGGGGAGTGGAAGCCTGCTGGGCAGCAGCCATCACCACACTCTGTGCGATCTGGTGGATCACGGAACCGATTCCGATTCCCGTGACCTCGATGATTCCGCTGGCCATGTTTCCTGCTTTCGGTGTGCTGACACCGACCCAGGTCGGTGCTTCCTATGGCAGCCCGCTGATCCTGCTGCTGATGGGCGGCTTCATCCTGTCCACTGCGATGGAGAAGAGCGGCGCCCATCGTCGCGTTGCACTGACCATGGTGAACCTGTTCGGAGGCGGCAGCAGTCGACGCCTGGTATTCGGCTTTATGTCGGCTTCGGCACTGCTCAGCATGTGGATCTCCAACACGGCGACAACACTCATGCTACTACCGGTCGCGCTGGCTGTGATCGACCGGTCCGATGACCCGAACCTGGCGACACCGCTACTGCTGGGCACCGCCTATGCCGCCAGCGTGGGCGGCATCGGGACGCCCATCGGGACGCCGCCCAACCTGATCTTCCGCGAGATTTACCAGCAGTACACCGGCGTCGAGGTGCAGTTCCTGACCTGGATGATGTGGGGCCTGCCCGTGGTACTCATCTTTATTCCATTGATCGGACTGTGGCTGACGCGTCGCCTGGGCCACAAGGGCCATGTCGACATGCCAACCGTGGGCAGATGGCAGACCTACGAGAAACGCGTGTTCATCGTCTTCTCCATTACCGCAATGGTATGGATCACCCGGGGCCAGCCGTTTGGCGGCTGGAGCACCTGGTTTGGCCTGGAGGGTGCCAACGATGCCAGCGTCGCCATGATGGCCGTGGTCGCCATGTTCATGGTGCCGAACGGCAACGGCGGGCGACTGCTCGACTGGGATACCGCCGTAAGAATCCCCTGGGGCGTACTGATTCTGTTCGGCGGCGGTATCGCGATTGCCACCGCATTTGTCGAATCAGGATTGTCCGGCGCCCTCGGCGAAGCGCTGTCAGGCATCTCAAACTGGCATATCGTCGTGATGGTCGCGGTGATTTGCCTGTGCATCACTTTCCTGACGGAAATGACCAGCAATACGGCGACCACAACCCTGATGATGCCAATCCTGGCCGCAGCGGCACTCGCCGCGGACATCGAACCGGCGCTGCTGATGGTGCCCGCCGCCATGAGCGCCAGCTGTGCCTTTATGCTGCCCGTGGCGACGGCACCGAACACGATCATGTTCAGCACCGGGCGCTTCGCCATCCGCACCATGGCCCGCGAAGGCGCCGCCCTGAATTTCATCGGCGCGGCGGTGGTGACCGGAGTCTGCGTGACCCTGCTGGGCTGACCAGGTTAAGAGCAGCCAATCCCCAGCCACGGGAGCCAGTGGTATCATCGCGCCATGTATACCGACTACTTCGGGTTCAACGACGCGCCCTTCTCGATTGCGCCGAACCCGCATTACCTTTACCTGAGCGATCGCCACCGCGAGGCACTCGCGCACCTGCTCTATGGCATCAGCAGCGATGGCGGCTTCATCCTGCTCACCGGGGAGGTCGGTACAGGCAAGACCACCGTCTGCCGCTGCCTGCTGGAACAGATCCCCGATGATGTCGATACCGCCTTCATCCTGAACCCCAAACTCACCGCCGTGGAACTACTGGCCACCGCCTGTGACGACCTGGGCGTCAGCTATCCGGCGGATGCCACCATCAAAACGCTGGTGGATCAGCTGAGTCGTTACCTGCTGGAATCACATGACGCGGGTCGCAAGACGGTACTGATCATTGACGAGGCGCAGAATCTTTCCGTCGAGGTCCTGGAACAGCTGCGCCTGTTGACCAATCTCGAGACCAGCCAGCGGAAGCTGCTGCAGATTATCCTGCTGGGGCAGCCGGAGTTGCTCGACATGCTGGAGCAGCCGGCCTTGCGTCAACTCGCCCAGCGAATTACCGCGCGATACCACCTTGAGCCTTTAAGTCATGACGAAGTGGCCAGCTACATCGCCCATCGACTGGAAGTGGCTGGCGGAAACCCGGCGCTGTTTTCCCGCGCGGCCGTCGCCCGCGTATTTCGTCTGAGCGGCGGGGTCCCGAGATTGGTGAACCTGATCTGCGATCGTGCGTTACTTGGCACCTATGCCAGCAATCGCCTGACCGTCGGCAGCAAAGTGATCAACCAGGCCGCGAAGGAAATCTTCGGCGCTTCCCGGACTGCTTCGACGCCCTGGATGCCCGCTGCCGTGGCCGCCGGCCTCGCTGTCGCCACCCTGTCCACCTGGTTGCTCATTGAGCGAAGTCCGCAACCACTACTGACCAATGCGCCGGAGCCAGTTACCGCGGCCGAACCCACCGTCGTTGCGACGCAGCCTCTACCGGTGACGCCGCCTCAGCCGGACATCGCCCCATCCAGCACCACTGACGAATTTACAGAGGCGGAGCCCATCGTCACCGCCAAGCTCATTGAATCCGACATCAACGAATTCACGACGCTGACCGCCGACCCGTTGATTGCCGTGGAAGGGGACACTTCTCGGGAGCAAGCATTGCGGCAGCTGCTCCGCATTTGGGTGGACGGCGCGACGGGCGTTGGTGAAGACGCCTGTGAAGCCGCCAACCGCGAAGGTCTCGGCTGTCTGAGCAAGCTGGGCAGCCTGAGGGATCTCGAATACTTGAACCTGCCGGCAGTCATCCAGCTCACAATTGCTGACTTGCCGCATTTCGTGACGCTGACGACGCTGGATGACAACACTGCGACGATTGTCTCGAGTCATGGGCGTTACCGCATCACCCGGGCTGACCTGCTCAGCACCTGGGATGGTTACTACACGCTGCTGTGGCGTACGCCAACGAATTACCGTCAACTCGTCGCCGGCGATCGCGGCGACACGGTCCTGCAACTGTCACGTCAGCTGGCTCAGGCAAACGATATCGCCGATGCCCGGACTACCAGCGTATTCGACAGCAGCCTGGAACGACAGCTTAAACAGTTCCAGGTTTCGGTCGGGCTGGCCCCTGATGGCATTGCCGGCGCACACACCTGGATACGACTCAACGCGGCGAGCGGACTTGAACAGCCTACGTTAAGCGCGGGAGATCAGAACTGATGTCCTTTATCCTGGATGCACTGAACAAATCTGAACAGGAAAGGAAACGCCGACTGACGGCGCCGAATCTCGACGTCCATCATCACCCCCGCCCGCCCGGACAATCGTCTCGTCTGCTGACCTGGTCGATTACCGTCGCCGCGATTCTGGCGCTGAACGCAGCGCTGGCATGGTGGTGGATCAACAAACCCGCATCAACGACGCCTGCCTCCGTCAGTACCGCGCAAGGTCAGACAGCAACGCGACCGCCAGCGCCACCGGCACCGCAAAGCGGTGAACTGATTACCCCCCAGGACTACTTCGGCGGCCGTTTCAGTGGCCAGGACGCCGCCAATACGACCATGACCCCGGAGGTTGTGCCACTCAGGCAGCTGCCACCTGCCATCAGGGACACATTGCCGCCGTTTGAATTTTATTCGCATATCTATGCGAGCGATGCGGCATTTCGGCGCATCAACCTGAACGGCGTCAGCCTGCTGGAAGGAGATGCAATGGACGGCGGGTTGCTGGTCGATGAGATCACCGAAGATGGTGCGATATTCCTGTTCTCGGGATATCGCTTTCGGGTCAAGGCATTTGACTAGCGCGCTAGGGCGGCGACTGCACCTGGGTGCGAAGTTCCAGCAACTGCTGGTTGAGTCGCTGTCGGTACTGGTCAAATACGGCGACCGCTTCCTCAGCCTCTTTCATCTGACGTTCCAGCGTCGCAATCGCCCGGCGCTGGCTCTCGACGCCGTCGGCCTGATCCTGGACCTGATTTCTGAGAATCGACATCTGGGTCACCATCTCTTCGTTGTCGGTACGAAGCGCATCGCGCAGGTCCGACATCTCTTCGGAGAATTTGTTGAAGTCCTGGGAGACCTGTGTCATTCGCGTCGATAGCTGCTTCAAGTCCCTGTCGAACTGGGTCTGGAGCTTTTCAATCGCCTCGGTGTTGTTGGCGATGTTCGGGCGATTGGTGCGATAACTGACACCCCAGAGCTTGTCGATCTCGGAGAAATGGTTCGCGATCTGCTCTTCCATGTCCTGAAACGCCCTCGAGGTCGTATCCCCGCTCAGCGATAGCCGCGCCCGGAGATCCTCGACATTCTGTTGCGCCTTGCTCAGCAGCTCGGTTGATTGCTCGAGCTGTTGTTGCACTTCCCAGAGCGCATAACCTCCGACACCCATCATGATTGACAGCAGCACGATCACAAACACCAGCATGCCATTGAAGTTGCTTTGTCGTGGCATCTCCGAACGACCACTACGACGATAGGAAGCGACCTCGTCCTTGCTGGGTTTGATCGCCGGGATCAGGTCGTCACCCTGTTTACCTCGCTCGCTCATCACACCCCCAAGTGTTTACCGAAAAACCAAAAAGGGCTCCCGCAGGAGCCCTTCTGGCATCCAAAAAACCGCTATTTTACAGCAGCGCAGTAACCCCATACAGGACAATCGTGAGCAGGATACCCATATGAATCACACCGGCAACGCTTGTGAGCGGACCCTGCTTGCCAAAGATGGCATTCAGCTCCAGGGCGAGAATAATCAGGAACACGATCACCAGCGCCGGCATGCTCGCATCGGCGACAAGACCCGACGGCATGTGTGCCGATGAGCCCATGAAGAACAGCATCGGCAACGAAAACAGTGTGTTGGTGCGCGAGGCAAGTGCCGCTTTCGGCGCCGCTGCCCCCGCTTCCGGCAGGGCTTCACCGCCCTGGGCGACCTGCGTCGCTGACGCAATCACAATCTTCTGGTTTGGCCAGATGATCAACCAGACATTCAGGAACATCAGCGTACCGAGCACCGCGCCGATCACAATATCGAACGTCAGGATCTGGTGACGATAGGCAAGCAGGAGACAGCCTGAGAGGAAGGTAAACATTGCGGCCCAGCGAAACCACCATAGGGCGCGCGGTACCAGCTTCTGGATCGCACCGCTGCGATGATCGGCTTCAGCCTCCTTGAAATACTCCGCCTGCACGAAATTGAAGTAGTACAACAACCCGATCCAGGTGATACCTGCCACAAAGTGTAGCCAGCGGAACAGGAAATCCAGCCCGCCCATAGTAAACAACGCAATATCGTCCATCGGAGTCCCTCATATCAGATGATTGTGATGACAGTTGCCTGGTAGCATGATGCCGCACTGCAAAATCAGCATCGACAACTTAGCGGTCATGTTAGCACCGGTCCATTTGATTGACTATCAATCGCACCATTGTGGGTGCCTCGTGCGGCGCTTTCCAATAACCTGATCTGAGTCAGCACGCGTGATAATACGGACTGATATAAAGACAACCATGACAACAGGGAGAAACCCATGAAACAGTGGACGCTTGTTTGCCTCACCATCTTGCTGTCCGGATGCGCAGTGGATCGCGGCCACCTCGACGAGGCCGTTTCGATGTGCTGCAGGCCCGGCAACTACGAGACCTTCAGCGTCTACACCAATGACATCCCGGTCTTCCTGGAAGCGCTCATGGTGAATAGCTTCATGGTGGCGCTTGCAGCCCACGACGTGACTCCCGTCGACGAAGGCGGTGATTTGATCGTCAACCTGTCGTTTGAACAAATCAATTTGTCGCCGGATCGCACGCGTGACGATTTTGAAGAGCGGATCGCGTTCGGGGACGGGATGCGCTTTATCGCCCGAATTATGATTGATATCCGTGATCGCAGATCGGGCGAACCGGTCTTCAGCGGACACATCCAACGACTCCACGATGTCGGGGCAGGCGACTGGATGCATACCGGGCGCGCATCGTCCGCGATTCTGGAAAGCTTCAACCAGGTACTCGAAGGCTGGCCTGAACGCTAGCCGAAATAAAAAAAAAGCCCCGCTTGGCGGGGCTTTTTTTATTACCTGGCTGTGCAGCGCTTACATCATGCCGCCCATGCCACCCATCGGGTCCATGCCGCCACCGGCAGGCATCGCAGGTTTTTCTTCCTCAATCTCGCTGACCATGCACTCGGTGGTGATCATGAGACCGGCAACAGAAGCTGCTGCCTGCAGCGCAGTACGGGTCACCTTGGCAGGATCCGGCAGACCGAATTTCACCATGTCACCGTACTCACCGCTCGCCGCGTTGTAGCCTTCGGCACCCTTCATGCCCTTGACCTTGTCAACAACGACTGAGGCTTCTTCGCCCGCATTGGTGACGATCTGGCGCATCGGGGCTTCCATCGCACGATACAGCAGGTTGATGCCAACGTTCTGATCTTCGTTGTCACCTTTGAGACCTTCAACAGCCTGCATGGCACGAATCAGGGCAACGCCACCACCCGGTACGATACCTTCTTCAACCGCAGCGCGAGTTGAATGCAGCGCGTCTTCAACACGTGCCTTCTTCTCTTTCATCTCGACTTCAGTGGCAGCGCCTACCTTGATGACGGCAACACCGCCAGCCAGCTTGGCGACACGCTCCTGCAGTTTTTCGCGGTCGTAGTCAGATGAAGTTTCCTCGATCTGGGCACGGATCTGGTTGACGCGTGCTTCGATGTCATTGGATTTGCCGGCACCATCGACAATGGTGGTGTTTTCCTTGGTGAGGGTGATGCGCTTGGCCTGGCCAAGGTCATCGAGGGTTGCGCCTTCGAGCGACAGACCCACTTCTTCAGAGATCACTGTGCCGCCGGTGAGGATGGCGATATCCTGCAGCATCTCCTTGCGGCGATCACCAAAGCCGGGCGCCTTGGCGGCAGCCACTTTCACAATACCGCGCATGTTGTTCACAACCAGCGTTGCCAGGGCTTCGCCTTCAACATCTTCAGCGATAACCATCAGCGGCTTGCCCGCTTTCGCGACGGATTCGAGGATCGGCAGCATGTCACGAATGTTGCTGATCTTCTTGTCGAACAGCAGGATAAAGGGATCCTCCAGTTCGGCACTCATGTTTTCCTGATTGTTGATGAAGTAAGGAGACAGATAGCCGCGGTCAAACTGCATACCTTCAACCACGTCCAGTTCATTCTCCAGACCGCTGCCTTCTTCGACAGTGATCACACCTTCTTTACCGACCTTGTCCATTGCCTCGGCAATGATTTCACCCACAGCGTGATCGCTGTTGGCAGATACGCTACCTACCTGGGCAATCATCGTGGAGTCGGTGCAGGGGGAAGAGAGTTTGCCAACCTCAGCAATCGCTGCGGCGACGGCCTTGTCGATACCGCGCTTGAGATCCATCGGGTTCATGCCGGCGGCAACGGCCTTGAGGCCTTCGTTCAGAATCGACTGGGCAAGAACGGTTGCCGTGGTGGTACCGTCGCCTGCCTCGTCAGAGGTCTGGGAAGCCACTTCCTTGACCATCTGTGCGCCCATGTTTTCGAACTTGTCCTTGAGCTCAATTTCCTTCGCAACGGAAACACCGTCTTTGGTGACGGTCGGCGCGCCGAAAGATTTGTCCAGAACGACATTGCGACCCTTCGGGCCCAGAGTGACTTTGACGGCGTCAGCGAGTGTATTAACACCCTTCAGCATCTTCTGACGCGCTGAATCACCAAATTGTACGTCTTTAGCTGTCATGATTTTTTAAATCTCCTCAAACTGGAAATGTGGATGTCGGTTACTCAATGACGCCGAAAACTTCGCTTTCGGTCATAATGAGGAGTTCTTCGCCGTCGATCTTGACGGTGTTGCCGGCGTACTGGCCAAACAGGACCTTGTCGCCAACCTTGAGATCGACTGTCTGGACCGAGCCGTTATCCAGCTTCTTGCCAGGACCAACCGCCAGGATTTCGCCCTGGGACGGTTTTTCAGTAGCAGAATCGGGAATGACAATCCCCCCGGCTGATTTCGTTTCTTCTTCCGTGCGGCGAACCACCACACGATCTTGCAATGGACGGATACTCATTCTGGTCTCCCATTCATGGTGCGGTGCGTAACGCCGTCGCGTCGGGCACCGGTTCAACTGTCTTCACACCAACCTCGTGCACGCCCATTCACCAAAATCCAGCTGCCGGGCGCTGCCCCGAGGGTTAGCACTCTCCTCAAAGGAGTGCTAATCATAGGGTCGAAATATTCAGTTTCAACCCGCCGCGGAAAAATTTTTGGTCAATTTTGGGCCGATATAAAAAGGCCGGGTACTGGACCCGGCCTGGATCTCCAGATCAGCGATCTAGAAATTGCTACGCAGCGTCACGCCATAGGTGGGTGGCTCGGTAAAGCCGGCAATGATACTGCCGAGGCTTGAATTGAGCGGCGTCGTGGCATATTCCCGGTCGAAAACGTTCTTGCCCCAGACCGAGACGTCGATTTTCCCGTCCATAAAGGTGGCCCCCATACGGAGGTTCACGAGTGTTCGCGAGGGCAGGGTTTTGATCGGATCGTTTTCGGAACCATAGAATGTTTCGTCCCGATAGTCCGCATCCAGTTGCGCATAGCCTGTCAGGCCTGGCGATATGTCCTGGGTAATGCGCGCCGTCACTGAGATTGAGTTCTCCGGTGTACCCTGGGCATTGCGATCCGTGTTGTCGCAGCCAATCATCTGCGGTGCATCCTGGCTGCCACAGGTGCCGCCCGGGAAGGAGTCATAGTAGGCGTCGACGTAGGCATAGGCCGCAGTCAGCGTCAGCCAGTCGGTCGGCGTCGCCATCGCTTCCAGCTCAAGCCCCTGGGACACCAACGCTGCCGCATTTCGGATCACGAAGGTATTGAGATCCGGGTCAAACTGGTTGAGCTGAAGGTTGTCGAACTTGGTGTGGAACACGGTCGCATTGAGGCGAAGCCGCGCACCCAGCAGGTCAGACTTGACACCTGCTTCCCAGGATTCTGATTCCTCCGCCCCGAAAGAATCGGGCAGCAGTGAAACCGGAATCGAAGGGTCATAGGTACCTGTCGTAAACAGCTGTGCCGAAGCAATCGCCCGGCTCTCCACCGTTAGCTGAAGCCGGCTGACGTTGGTGCCACCCGCCTTATAACCACGGCCATAAGAGAGGTAGGTCATGACAAGATCGGATGGGAAATAGGTCAGCTTGGCTGTCCCCGATACTGCGTCGTCATCGAACACGATGTTGTCACGCTGCACGGTGATCGGTGAGATCACATCGGTGACCGCAAGACCCGGCGCCAGGTTCGCATTACCGAAATCAGTGGATGCTTCTTTTGACTCGGAGTTGTAGCGCAGCCCCAGGGTCGCAACCAGTCTGTCGGTCAGGTCAAAGTCAAGCTGTCCGAAAGCGGCCCAGCTTGACTGGTTCTGGGTAGAGAAATCACGTGTGCCCGAACCTTCCGGCAATACGGATAGCGCACAGAACGGTGCAATCGATGCATGAGCGGCCGTCGGACAAATCGTCTGCGGCGCGACGCCAGGGATCAGGCCAAAAAACGCTGCCGTGTTCAGATCAAACGGCGCCAGTGTTTGAAAGAAGGTAGTGACCGCATTCGGACCAAGATCAATCGTCGAAAGCTGATCAAACTCTTGTTCGTAGTAGTGAACACCAGCCACCCACTCCAGACGAGCGGCACTGCCGTGCAGACGAAACTCCTGGCTGAATGACCACTGATCACCATCGATACTGGTCGTGCCGCCGTGGAACGTCGTGAAATCAGCGTCAACCGTTGTGTTCAGGTCAAACTCACGATACGCGGTCTGCGAGACAAAGGTCACGGTATCAAAGTCCCAGGTCAACTCGCCTGAAACGCCCCACTCATCAATCAGCGATACCGGATCCTGATCGGTGATGTACTCGTCCTCATGAAAACTCGAGGCTGGCAATGCCGATGAATTTGACAGGAAGAACAGCTCTTGCGGTGCTCCTGTTTCGATAAAGACACCATTCGCACAACAGGCCTCATCCAGCTGCGACACGTCCGCAATCAAACGAAGGGAAATATCATCGGTCGGTGTGTAAAGAGCCTGGGCGCGAAACTGGTATCGCTCACGCTCGTTGACCTCGGTGCCCAGGAACAGATTATCTACGTAACCTTCGCGTTGTGACACGCTGCCCGAAAACCGAGTGGCCAGAACGTTGTCGATGACGGGAACGTTGACCGCCCCTCTCACTGTCACGTAATCGAGATTGCCGGCCTGGACCTCAGCCCAGCCGCCGAATTCCTGCTCCGGCGCTCGAGTCACGTACTGGATCGCACCAGTCACCGTATTACGGCCAAACAGTGTTCCCTGGGGACCCTTCAACACCTCGACCCTTTCCAGGTCAATCAGGTCATTGATGGCCGATGTCTGACGAGACCGGTAGACACCATCGATGTAAACACCCACCCCGGATTCGAACGCCAGAGTACCACCGGTTGTACCCAATCCCCGGATAAAGATGGTGGTGGTCACATTACTTGCCGCCGTACCGACACCAAGACCCGGCGTGTACTGCTGAAGTTCCAGCAGATCATCAATACCGGTTTCTTCAATAAAATCTCCCGAAAACGCCGACACGGCGATCGGCACTTCCTGCAATGACTCCTCCCGCTTTTGGGCGGTGACAATTATTTCTTCAATAACGGCCGCAGATACTGCCTGCGGCATGACAAAAGACAACACAAGAACGAACGCCATGAGCGCTGTCCGATTTCCCCCTGAAATCATGTAGTACCTCTTTAAGTTGTTACTTCGCACAAATCGACGCAGTCAATCTGGACCCTGTCGATTACTTCTGTGTCCCCCTCCGGTCACATACAATCACCCAGGCACTTTTGGCATACCGAGGTAGCTATCGGCGAGGCGTCCCACACATGGTTAGCGCGGGACAGCGCAGAATATCCGGTTCAGCTATCACGCTCAAGATATTTGTTGTTGTACCAATAACTTTATGGATATACCGACAGAATCAGCGCCTTCCCGTCATGAGCGAATCTGGCAGGTCGTCGCTGCTATTCCACACGGCAAGGTTGCGACCTACGGTCAGGTGGCATCGCTGGCAGGCATGCCCAACCAGGCCCGGCTGGTGGGCAGGGTATTGTCCCGGCTGCCAGCGGGAACACAACTGCCCTGGCACCGGGTTCTCAACGCCGCCGGTCGTATTTCCAATCCCAACGCGGTGCGGCAACAGGAAAGACTCGCAGAAGAAGGACTGACCTTCGTCCAGGGTCGACTGAATCTGAAGGAATGTCAGTGGCAACCCTGAAGCGTATTCATCCCGACCATCTGACGTCAGCGAGCGTATTCCTGCTGGCACTGGCGACCTATCTTGCGACCATGCCCCGGACGATTACATTTGAAGACGCGGGCCTGTTTCACGGCGTCTGCGCCACCGGGGGCATTGCTCACCCGCCGGGCTATCCCCTCTTTACCCTCGCCTGCACCGCGCTGTATCAGCTGCCCCTGGACCCGATACTGCTTGGCAACGGCCTGTCTGCGTTGTTTGGCGCGGCTACCTGTACCGTTCTCGTGTTCATTCTGCGCCTGTTCAATGTGGCCCGGCCTGTTGCCCTATTCGCCGGTCTCCTGCTTGCCTGCTCCAACGCATTCTGGTCGCAGGCCATTATCATCGAGGTCTACACGCTGAATACGCTGCTCGTGATAAGCGCCCTGTACCTCGCCTTGCAGCTGGCACAGCAACCGACAAAAAGAACCGCGATCGGTCTCGCCCTGACCATCGCCCTCGGCTTCGCCAACCACTGGCCACTGGTTGCATTGTCCCTGCCGGCCATTGCCGTGATCTGCCTGCACCGGACACCCTGGTTGCTGGGCCAGTTGAAAAGCCCTCGTTTCCTGCTGGCGATAATGGTGACCGTCGTTGCTGGACTGAGCCCCTATGTTTCTTTGTTTCTGAAGACGGAACCGCTCGTCAGCTACGCAGGACCTGTCCACAACCTGTCGGAAGGGCTGCGATATTTTCTGCGCGAGGTCTATGCCAGCCAGGACCACCAGGCTGGGGCTGATCTCACCGACAAACTGTCATTTCTGGGCTGGGTGATGGCGGAGTCGACGCGACAGTTCTCGATCCTGGCCATGATCGCAGCCGTTATCGGCGTACTGGTGGCCTTCCCGGTCTCGATGCGTTCAATCAACCTCGCCCTGCTGATTCTGTTCCTTTGCCATACAGCGGGTCTCGCCCTGCTGCTCGGATTCAACTATGAGTATCCATCGATCGCCATATTCCGGCCTTATCCACTCGTTGCCTGGTGTTGCCTTGCTATCTGGGCAGGTCTCGGACTGAACTCGCTGCACCTGCAGGCCAGGCGCTACCGAGGTGGTGCCGCAACACTCGCGGGACTCGCGACCCTGGCGCTAGTCACCACCTTCGCGAGTAACCTCGGCCAAAACAATCGCGTCGATGACTGGCTCGCTGCGGAGACCTCCGAGCTGATCCTCACGTCCCTCGAAGACAATGCCGCGATGGTTGTCCGCGGCGACACGGTCACGTTGGCACTGCTCTACCAGCATACCGTGCGCGGCCTCCGCCCGGACGTGGAACTGTTCCATATCTCAAATATCGTTTTTCCGGCACAGCTACCCGGGCAATTCATGGCTGATCGTGCGAAAGCCGCACTTGCCATGATCAGTGAGCGCCCCGTGTACTCCGCCTGGGTCCGTGCCCTGCCCCTGGAACAGGATTACGGTTTCTATATCAAACATGACGACTCGGGACAGCATCAGCCTGCCCGCGATCCACGCCATGATGAGTTTCGCCGCAAGGTTATCCAGGCTTATCTAAATCAGGAGATCCGCCAGCCCCATGATCGCGTGTTTGCGATGCAACTGCTGATTGCACTCGCTCGCCAACTGACCGGCATCGCCCAACTAGGCGAGCTCAATGAGCGTGAGGCAGAAGACCTTGCCCTACTGCAAACCCAATTCCCCGGCGTACTCATCACGCTCTATACCGCGCTCACCGACCCGAGTTACCCCGTTTCCGGTGATGTTCTGCTCAACATGGCTTACCGGACGGAAGCCAACATGCCGCCGGAGGTGGTCCGCACGAACCGCGCCGACTTCTACTATTACTATGCGGAGCTATTTCTGCAGGACAAACGCGGCATCGAACCCGATCCGGAGCTGGCGAAACTGCTCCTGATGAAAGGATTCGATGCCAATCCGGTGCCAGGCAATCCGGGCGCCTGCCGGCTATTGCAACTCGGCGCGCCGGAAGGACACGCTGTCACTCGCCCGCCGTTTGCTTCAGCCTGCGCGCCCGGGCCATCAACGTAATCACCAGCAAAATGGCGGGCAGACCCAGCGCCGCCGCGACAATGAAAAATGTGAAGTAGCCAAAGCCATCGACCACCACGCCCGAAAAACCACTGATAAATTTACCTGGCAGGGTCATCAGCGAACTGAAGAGCGCGTATTGGGTTGCGGTGTAGGATCGATTAACCAGACTCGACAGGTAGGCAACAAATGCTGTTGCCGCAAATCCACCACTGACGTTATCCGCGCTGATGACAATGACCAGATAACTCACCTCGGCCGACAACAGCGAGAGCAAAGCAAACAGCAGGTTGGTCCCTGCCACCGCCACTGCGCCGATCAGCAGCGGTCGGTAGATACCCCACTTCACTACCAGCACGCCGCAAACCGCGGAGCCCGCAATGGACATGAAGAATCCGAACACCTTGGCGACGCTGGCAATCTCGGCCTTGGTGTAACCCATGTCCAGATAGAATGGATTTGCCATGATCCCCATGGCGATATCGCTCAATCGAAAAACAGCAACAAAGAGCAGCACAACGATCGCGAAACGGCCGTTTCGCTCGAAAAAATCAACAAACGGACAGATCACCGCGCCGATTACCCAGGCCTGCAGCCTTCTCAACCAGGCGGGCCGATCGGCCGCACGAACCAGGAAGTCGATGACACGCTGCTCCTGCCGGCGTTGAACTTCCGCATCGCTATGATCCGGTTCGCGCACCAGCAGAACCGTCAGAATGCCGATGCCCACCAGGGCTGCCATCGCCTGATAGGCCAGAGTCCAGTTGAAATACTCCGCCAGATACAAGGCGCCGGCACCGGCGACCAGCAGCGCCACCCGGTAACCAAAGACATAGGACGCGGACATCGCCCCCTGATACTCATCAATAACGGCTTCGATGCGATAAGCATCGATTGCGATATCCTGGGTAGCGGAGGAAAACGCGACCAGTAGCGCAAACAGGGAAAGCAGCACCAGATCCCCGGGACCTGCGAGCGACATTGCCAGCAACCCGAGCGCAATACCCAGCTGTCCCGCCAGCATCCATCCCCGCCGCTGGCCAAGCCCACTCGTCAGCAGAGGCAGCGGCAGCCGGTCAATCACCGGCGCCCACAGCACCTTGACCGAATAGGTGATGCCAACCCACGCAAAAAATCCAATGGCGGTGCGAGAGACTTCTTCGTCCCGGAGCCAGGCCGTCAGGGTCGAGAAAACCAGCAGGAACGGCAGTCCCGCCGAGAAACCGAGAAAGGCCATTGCAATGACCCGGGGGTTAGTATAGATCAGCGCCGCTTCGCGCCAATCAGGCGAGTGGTCGGTCACTAATCCCGGAAATTGTTGTACTGAAGCGGCAGGTCAATATCGCTATCTTTAAGGAATGCGATGACAGCCTGCAGATCATCGCGCTTCTTCCCCGTGACCCTGACCTTCTCTCCCTGAATCGCCGTCTGCACCTTCATCTTCTGATCCTTGACCAGCTTTACGATCTTGCGTGCCAGGTCACTGTCAATGCCCTGTCGAACCAGCATCGATTGATGCATCTGTTTGCCGCTTGGCTCAGGATCCTTTATCTCAAGCACCTTGATGTCGATGGACCGCCTCGTCAGTTTGTTCTGCAGAATGTCCAGCATCTGGGCCAGCTGAAAGTCAGCGTCGGCTGTCATCCTGATTTCCGCTTCGTTACGCTCGTAGCTGGCGTCCACACCCTTGAAGTCAAATCGCGTACGAATTTCCCGGTTCGCCTGATCCACTGCGTTACCGACCTCATGAAGATCCACTTCGGACACCACATCAAACGATGGCATGTCTATTTCCCTCCGCTTTCAATAGAATGGCTGTTTACGCCAACCCCACAATAGTATGCGTTTTAGGGCAAACGAAACCACCCTGACATGTTCCAGCAGCCACTCGTAATCATCAAGGCGTCTGACTCTCCCGCAAACCGGTACGAGCAGCTGCTGGCGGCATTCACTTCCCAACGAGTGTGCACAAGCGGCGCCAACGCCATGCAGTTAATTGAGTCGGCTCCGGCACGCATCGCCATCATCGAAGCCTCACTTGAGGATATGGACGCTGTGGACCTGGGTGAAATGATTCGTGACGTCGACAAGGAACTGAATCGTTTCACCTATCTTATTATCGTCGGTGAACAGCTGACCCCTGAGATTGAAGCAGGCCTGGCTTCTCACATCGACGCCTTTGTCCGGGAAAGAGATCTTGCCAGCCTGGCCCATGTCTCAGCCGCAGGTGGGCGGATGTCCCAGGCGATGAACGAAATAATCGAGCAGAACGTCATGCTGACTGCCGAGCGCTCAACCCTGCTCGCGGGCCAGATGATTGATCCACTCACCGGCCTGGGCAACCGGCGCATGGCAATGCAGACCCTTGAAGACACCATCGCCCAGATCGAGAGCCGTGGCGGTGCCGTCTGCCTGCTAATGCTCATGATTGACAACCGTCAGGATATTCTCGATACCTACGACGAGAAGATTGCCAATGAATTGGTGCAAGGCGTGGCAGAGCGGCTCAACTCCCTGGTACGACCAATGGACACCGTCACCTATTTCGAGCAGGGCATTTTCGCGCTGGTGCTGCTGCAGCCATCCATCGAGCACTGCTCGGCAGAATGTTACAAACGACTGTACGATGGCGTACGACTCAAAAGCTATCGCACCGCGATCGGCTATCTGGACCCTCACATCGGCATGAGCATCTGCGCCAGCCATGCGGAAAATGGCGTACCCCTTCCTCAGCGAATGATCGACATTGCCCGTGACGGTCTCGATCAGTCAGTCGAAAAGGAACAGATCTGCGTGTCTATTCTGACGGACGGCTGAACATGGGCAAGCGGCTCAGCAAGATCTACACCCGTACCGGTGATAGTGGCGAAACGGGCCTCGGCGACGGCAATCGCATCGCCAAGGACGCACCCCGCGTCGAAGCAATGGGCGATATTGACGAACTCAACAGCCAACTGGGCGTCATCATTGAGCAGATGAAATCCGTCACAGCACTCGCCAAACTCGCCGAGTTTCTTCGCAGCAATCAGCATCGCATCTTCGATCTCGGCGGTGAGGTTTCCATACCCGACTACGCGATCATCAAGGCCGAGCACGTGGCAGCCATTGAAACGCAGCTCGACGCCTGGAACAGCGAGCTGCCACCGCTCGACAATTTTATCCTGCCTGGCGGCTCGCTGATCGTGGCACACCTGCATCTTGCCCGCGCGGTATGTCGAAGGGCCGAGCGACGCCTGGTGCAACTCGCTCGTATCGAGAGCGTCAACCCGGAAGGGCTGAGGTACCTGAATCGACTATCAGACCTGCTCTTTGTCGCAGCCCGTTACAGCGCCCGGGTCACCGGAACTGAAGAAGTGCTGTGGGAAAAGGGCTGAACTAAAGGGCCAATCGCCGCACATCGGTCAGCACTGCCGCGAGGTAGGTCGAGAATCGCGCCGCCTCGGCGCCATCAATCGCCCGGTGATCGTACGACAACGACAACGGCAACATGGTTCTCGGCGCAAACTCGCTGCCGTTATAAACCGGCACCACCCTGGCGCGGGAAATACCCAGAATCGCCACTTCAGGCGCGTTGACGATCGGCGTGAAAGCCGTCCCACCAATACCACCCAGGCTTGAAATGGTAAACGTCGCTCCCTGCATGGCGTCGAGCGGCAGTTTTTTCTGTCTCGCCTGATCGGCAAGCAGTGCACTTTCCTCAGCGATCTCGACAACACCCTTCTTATCGGCGTCACGCAGTACCGGCACGACCAGGCCGTCATCGGTGTCGACCGCAATGCCAATATGGTAGTAGTGCTTGATAATGAAGTTTTCATTGCCTTCGTCCAGCGAGGCATTGAAATGCGGGAATTGTTTCAGTACCTGAGCACAGGCTTTCACCAGGAACGCGAGCGGCGTCAGTTTCTTGCCTTCGCGCTCCAGCAGCTTGTTCTGCGCGCGGCGGAACTCCTCGAGCTCGGTGATATCGGCTTCATCAAACTGCGTGACATGCGGCACGTTGAGCCAGCTGCGATGAAGATTGCGCGCACTGGCGCGACGAACCCGGGACAGCGGCTCCTGGCTGATCTCGCCAAAGCGGGAGAAATCGACTGCGGGGACGGCAGGTATCCCGGCGCCCGGCCCTTCGCCGCCAGCGTTCAGACGTGATTTCACGTACTGCTGGATGTCTTCCTTGAGGATACGACCGCTTCTCCCCGTTCCTTTGACCAGAGCCAGATCGACACCGTACTCCCGCGCCTGTTTGCGAACCGCAGGACCAGCATGCACCTTGGCATCCTTGTTGGATGAGCTAGATGCGCTGACCGCCGGTACCGGCACCTTCTGCTCCGCGACTACAGCATCCCTCGTCGCCTCTATAGGCTCGGGCTGCCCGGTTGGAGCGGACTCCGCGGCTGCCGGGGTGGGCGTGCCGGCGGCGCTATCACCACTCACCTTCAAACGGAAGAGCGGGTCGCCCTCTGCCACCTCGTCGCCTTCCTTCACAATCACTTCAAGGATTTCACCGTCAAATGGAGAGGGAATCTCCATGCTGGCCTTGTCGGATTCCAGCACCACCGTCGAATCATCCTGGCTGACCATGTCGCCCACTTTCACCAGCAGCTCAGTCACCGCGATCTCACTGGCTTCTCCCACATCGGGAACGACCACAATCTCTTCACGTGCTGCGCCACTCTCAGCCGCTGCGGGTTCTTTCGCCTCTTTCACTTCAGCCTTATCGTCAGTCGCCGGCGCAGGTTCGTTGGCAGCCTCGTCGGCTGCATCTTCCGCGGCTTCACTGTCATCTTCCAGTTCGAGGATCAGATCACCTTCATCAACCTGATCACCTTCCTTGACGGCGATCTGTTTGATCCGTCCGGCACGCGGAGAGGGAATCTCCATGCTGGCCTTGTCGGATTCCAGCACAATCAGTGAGTCATCCTGTTTGACGGTATCGCCGACCGCGACAAGAATCTCGATGACCTCGACTTCGGTAGCCTCACCGACATCAGGAATATGTACTTCAATCGCCATGATGCGTCCTTGTCACGAGATGCTCGGATCGACTTTCTCAGGATCGATTCCAAACCTGGCGATCGCCTCCGCCACCAGCCGCGTTTCAATCACATTTTCGCCTGCCAGCGCATTCAGTGCCGCCACCACCACAAAATACCGATCCACCTCAAAGAAATGCCGCAATCGTTCCCGGGTATCACTGCGGCCAAATCCGTCGGTACCCAATACTGAATATCGCGCCGGCACAAATTCACGAATCTGGTCAGCCATTGCTTTCATATAATCCGTCGAGGCGATCACCGGGCCCGGCGCATCTTTCAGACATTGCTCTACATAGCTCTCTTTCGGCTCCTCCGTGGGGTGCAGCATGTTCCAGCGCATCGTCTTGAGACCATCGCGGCGCAGCTCATTGAAACTGGTGGCACTCCAGATATCAGCATCGATATCAAATTCATCCTTGAGTAGTTTCGCCGCCTCGATCACTTCTCGCAAAATGGCACCGCTGCCAATCAGCTGTACGGCGCGCTTGCTGTTCTTGCGAGCGTTCTTCTGCAGCCGGTACATGCCACGAATGATCCCTTCCTCAGCGCCCTGCGGCATTGATGGATGGGTGTAGTTTTCGTTCATGGTGGTGACGTAGTAGAACCGGGGCTTGTTCTCCTGGTACATCTCCTTCAGGCCATGATGGATGATGACCGCAAGTTCATAACCAAAGGTCGGGTCGTAGGAGATGCAATTGGGCACGGTACTGGACAGCAGGTGACTGTGCCCGTCCTGATGCTGCAATCCTTCGCCGTTCAGGGTAGTCCGCCCGGACGTGCCGCCGATCAGGAATCCGCGCGCCTGCAAGTCCCCGGCCGCCCAGGTGAGATCGCCAACGCGCTGGAAGCCGAACATGGAGTAGAAAATGTAGAACGGCACCAGGGTGACATCGTGATTCGCATAGGATGTCGCCGCCGCCATCCAGGCCGCGAAAGCACCACTCTCCGTGATGCCCTCCTCCATGACCTGGCCGTCCTCGTCCTCCCGATAGTACATGACCTGGCCGGTATCCACCGGCTCATATAGCTGCCCCACCGATGAGTAGATGCCCAACTGCCGGAACATCCCTTCCATACCAAAGGTTCGCGCCTCATCAGGAACAATCGGTACGACGCGTTCCTTGATGTCATCGTCACGCACCAGTGCCGACAGTAACCGCACAAATGCCATGGTGGTGGATATCTCACGATCGCCACTACCCTTGATGACCGCCTCAAAAATATCAATCGGCGGAATCGGCAGGGTTTCAAATTCAGTTTTTCGTACCGGCAGCAATCCGCCAAGCGCCTCTCGACGTTCCTGCAGGTAACGCATCTCGGGCGTGTCCGCCGGCGGTCTGTAATAAGGCACCGTCTTCAGATCTTCATCCGACAACGGAATGTCAAACCGGTCCCGAAAATCCTTCAGCGCCTCGATGTCGAGCTTCTTGACGGAATGGGTAATGTTCTGCGCTTCGCCCGCGGGACCCAGACCATAACCTTTCACCGTTTTGGCGAGAATGACCGTTGGCTGCCCCTTGTGCTTCGTCGCGGCAGCATAGGCAGCATAAACCTTATAGGGATCGTGACCGCCCCGGTTCAACCGAAAGATATCGTCATCGGAGAGGCCCTCAACCATTTTCGCCAGCTCCGGATGCCTGCCAAAGAAATGGTCGCGGGTATAGGCGCCGTCCCGGCTCTTGTAGTTCTGGTAATCGCCGTCCACCGCCTCATCCATACGCTGCTGCATCAGCCCCTTGGTATCCTTTTCGAACAGCGGATCCCAGAGCCTGCCCCAGACCACCTTGATGACATTCCAGCCGGCACCACGAAACGAACCCTCCAGTTCCTGAATGATCTTGCTATTTCCCCGCACCGGACCATCCAGCCGCTGCAGATTGCAATTGATGACAAAGATGAGATTGTCGAGGCGTTCGCGGCCGGCAAGACCGATCGCGCCCATCGATTCCGGTTCGTCCATTTCCCCGTCACCGAGGAAACACCACACTTTTCGATCCTGCGGGTTGGCCAGTCCGCGCTTGCCCAGATATTTCATGACATGGGCCTGATAGATGCCCTGCAGCGGACCCAGCCCCATGGAAACCGTAGGGAATTGCCAATAGTCAGGCATCAGCCAGGGATGGGGATAGGAAGAAAGCCCATCGCCGTCCGCCTCCTGCCTGAACTTGTCCAGGTCATCCTCGCTGAGACGCCCCTCTAAAAATGACCGGGCATAGATACCGGGCGCACTGTGTCCCTGGAAATAAATCAGGTCACCGCCATGCTGATCCGTGGGGGCACGAAAGAAATAGTTGAAGCCGACATCGTAGAGGGTCGCCGCAGACTGGAACGTCGAAATATGTCCGCCGAGGGTTCCATCTTCGAGATTGGCCCGCATCACCATTGCCATGGCGTTCCAGCGAATCAGGGAGCGCAGGCCGCGCTCCATGAACAGATCGCCCGGCATGCGCGCCTCGTTCTCCACGGGAATAGTGTTTCGGTAGGGCGTGGTCAGCGCATAAGGTAGCTGCGCGCCGGTTTCGGTGACCTTGCCGGACAACTGCTGGAGCAGGAACTGAGCCCGTTCGACCCCATCGGTCTCAATAATCGACTCGATGGCATCAAGCCATTCCTTTGTTTCGTCCGGATCTACATCCTTGGACACTTCCGACATCGATACCTCCGGCCGGGTTACCCGTGAATGTCTATTCTAACGGAAAAAAACAGCCTGATTAGTCAGTCACGGCGGCGATCAGTTCACACATGGCGGCGATGCCATCGACCATCCGAATACCCGGACGGGAAATCAGGTTGGGATCAATACCCACAACACGCGCCGAGAGCGCGGAGTGATCCTGCCAGCGCCGAAACCAGGACGAAGGCTCGCTCCCCGGCACTCGCGTTAGCACAATCAATCTTGGCCTGGCAGCAACCACCGATTCTTCACTGACCAGGGGCACTGGAATCGCCAGGTCCGCAAAAACATTACGGCCTCCGCACCAGGAAATCGACTGACCAATCAGGTGCCGGTCGTTGACGGTATACAGACGCTCATCAGAAATCTGGAAAAAGACCGGCACCGGACGCTCGGATTTACGCCGCAGCGATGCCAGCGTATCTCGATACTGCGCCGCGAGCGCGGCGCCCCTGTCGGGGACACCAACCAGTACAGACAACGCCTCAATGCTCCGGGCAATCGCAGCTGGCGTCGGCGCCTCGTTGATATACACCGGCACACCCAGATCGGCGATCCGATTGACCGAACGCATCGTGCCGCCGGTCTGCCAGGCAAACACAATGTCCGGGCGTGCCCCGATGACTGATTCCACATTAACCGAGAACGCATCACCGAACCGGGGAATCTGCTGCGCCGCCGCCGGAAAGTCTGCATAGCGGACCGTGCCGACAATTTGATCGCCAACACCGAGTGCGAACAGGGTTTCAGTCAGGTGAGGTGCCAGCGACACGACGCGCTTTGCCGGTGCGGTGAGAACAACCTCGCGACCGATATCGTCCATGACGACCACGGGTTCGGCCAAGGTTGTTGACCAGCCCTGCATGAGCAGGAGAATCACAGCGCCAACCACGCGCCGAAACCGCATCAGCTAGAAACCAAGTAACGCTACGACGGCCGCGATGCCGAGCCAGCCAAACGAAGTGCGCAACAACAGGTCCTCCAGTTCCACATTGTGGGCAAGGCTGGTCTCAACCAGTTCGGACACGGTGGCATCCCGCTCTTCATCTCCCGCAGCAGCACAGGCCGCGATCACCAGATTCCGAGCCACGGGCTGTTCAGTATCGAACAGGCTCGAAACCCATTCATCGAAACAGGCGCCGAAATGACCGACGACAGCAAACACAAACCCGGACAACTTGGCCGCCGGCCATTCCAGCCAATAGACCACACGCTGAACGAACTCAATCTCATCGTCGTCTTCCGGCAAGGTTGCCGCGTAATCTCGCGCGAAGGTGTAGGCGAGCGCACCGGCCGGCCCCAGCACCAGAAACCAGAATAGTGCCGGGTAAAGACTCTGGAAGACGTCATAGACAGTCGATTGCTTGAACGCATCCTGGCTCATCTGCACCGACTGCAGATCACCGTCCTCGGCAAGGGCCTGAAGCGCGACCGCGTGGTCAGCAAATCTGGCCTCGACATCGATGATCTCGACGCAATAGACCATCACCACAATTGCCAGGATCAACCAGGGTAATCCCAGCAGCCAGGATCCGATTTCCGCTGCCAGCAACAGAACGATCATGACCGGAACACCAACGCAAAGACCAAACCGGAGACCCGGCACTGAAACATTGCTGCGAAACCAATCCACATACCTGCCGAAGGGGACATGGGGTCGGGCCGGGTGCTCGCCAATCCAGTTTCGATACCAGAAGATAACGATCAGTACTGTCAGAAACTTCATATGCGTTCCAGCCCGTTCTTCAATCGCTGCCAATTGAAAGTCGGACCCGGATCCATCTTGCGACCCGGCGCAATCTCGGCGTGACCCACCACGTTCCCCCGCGGAATCGAGTATTCGTCAATCAGCAACCGACACACTGTGATCAGCTTGTCGTATTGCACGTCACGATAACGGTTATGGTCCGTCCCTTCCAGTTCGATGCCAATGGAGAAATCGTTGCACCGGATTCTGTCACCAAATCGAGACTCACCTGCGTGCCAGGCTCGCTTGTCAAAATCGACAAACTGAATCACCTCACCGCTACGTCTGATAAACAGGTGGCTTGAAACTTCGACACCCGCGAGATCTTCAAAGTCAGCATGACAGGAGGTATCCAGACACCCGGTAAACAACGCTTCCACATAGTTGCCGGAAAAGTGTCCCGCGGGAAGGCTGATGCTATGAATGACGATCAGATCGATGTCATTGTCTGGTCGATCATCCTGGTACGGGCTCTGCACCTGGCGAACGTCCAGTCGATGTGCGTGTATCTGCATATCTCGATCATACCGCGGATAGCCTTGTTAAATACGCCGGTGGCCGCATATAGTGCCCAGCATTGAACATGAACGCGCTGCTATGAACCCCGCGACAACCGGTAAAGGAATGATGGCGGCCGCCTGCGTCCTCACCCTGATCGTCCTGACACTGTTCTTCGCAGACATCGAACGGGATCGAGTGAACCCGAACCGTTCACCCGAGACACGACTCTCCGGTGCAGTCATCGAAGTCGACCTCGACCGTAACCGCGCCGGCCACTATATGGTCACTGGCACCATCAACAACAATCGGGTCGATTTCCTGCTTGATACCGGCGCGACCGACGTGGTGATCCCCGGTGATATTGCCGATCGCCTCGGGCTCCTTCGCGGACCTGCCGGCCGGGCCATGACTGCCAACGGTCCGGTAACAATTTATGCGACCACTATCGCACGCCTTCGTATCGGCGACATTGAATTGCATGACGTGGAAGCAAGCATCAACCCGGCAATGGACAATGTACCGATCCTGCTGGGTATGAGCGCCCTCGGTCAGATTGAGTTTTTGCAGCAGGGAGACTCCCTGACTCTGAGACAATACCTTTAGCAAACATTATCTTTCAGCCATGCCAATCGATTACCTCAAAACCCTGCAAGCAACCGTCACCGCCGCCATCGCAGAAGACATCATCGATGAGGACATCACCGCCAATCTGATCAGTAACTCATCGGAAGCGACCGCGCAGATTGTCGCGAGAGAAGCCGCGATCATCGCCGGTCGGCCCTGGGTGGACGAGGTCTTCCGTCAGATCGACGAGGCGATTCAGGTAACGTGGCTGGTCGAAGAAGGCGCTCAGTGTCAGGCGAACGACAACGTGCTGACGCTGTCCGGACCTGCCCGCGGCATCCTCACCGCAGAACGTACGGCACTGAATTTTCTACAGACACTTTCCGGTACAGCAACAACGACACGACGCTATGTGGACCTCATCGCCCACACGGGGGGATCACTGCTGGACACCAGGAAAACCCTGCCGGGACTAAGGTATGCACAAAAATACGCGGTTAACATTGGCGGCGGCAGCAACCATCGTATGGGCCTTTCCGATGCCTTTTTGATCAAGGAAAACCACATCGCCGCGGCCGGCTCCATCGCCAACGCGGTCGACCAGGCACGTACCAGGCATCCCGACCGACGACTCGAGATCGAAGTCGAAACACTGGACCAGCTAAGGGAAGCAGTGATGGCAGAACCGGACTGGATCATGTTGGATAATTTCAGCCTTGCCGACATGCGCACTGCCGTTTCGACCGTCAACGATCCGATCAAGCTGGAGGCGTCCGGCGGCGTTGAGTCCGACGAGGACCTCGTTGCTATCGCCGAAACCGGTGTCGACTTTATTTCCGTGGGCGCACTGACCAAGCACTGCCGGGCAGTGGATCTCTCATTGCTGATCGACTAGCCGGTCATCAACAGACAATGAGCCGATATCACGCCGTGCCATCGTCCCCGATAGCAGCCAGTAAACGTTCGAGCGCCTTCGGATCGCCTCGATGCATCGCTTCCCTCTGAATCTGCCCAAAGAGCTCGAGCCGCGCATCCTGCCAGCCATCACTCCGATGATTCGCCCAGGGCAAAGCCTCATTAACCAGCAAATCGTAGGCCTGATCGTCCTGACCGACTGACCGCAGATAAGACGCCAGCCGCAGATAGGGTCCTACCATGGTTGGGAATCGTCGCACCGCATCCCGATACAACCCTTCCGGGGTTACGGTGATGGCCTGCTCCGCCTGCAGCCGAGGATTCTGCTGCAGAAATTCCGCATAGTAGCCAAGCGCCTGAGTATGAAACGGATTGATCTCCAGTCCTCGCTCATATTCAAGGGCAACCGCTATCCCCAGCGAATGTCTGGCATCGTCGTCCCTCGCCACATCAAAGCTGGTTCGGTATATCGTCGCCATGCCAAAGTGATTCATGGCATTGCGACTTCTTATGCTCGTTAGGGAGGACATCGCCCGAAAGTAAGAGTCACTGTCATCACCCAATCTGTGAATCACAGGCACTTCATTTTTATCCAGTATCAGGTCCTGGGATACGAGATCCAGCGTGAGGGGCAGCAGCGATAAAAAGGCGATCATCACCAGCGCACCGATATTGAGGCCAGCCGAACGCACACGGACAAGACGACTTCTTAACGGCTCGCTCAGCGCCACCACGCGCGCGAAGAGAAAACCCAGCAGAATCAGTACCTGAACCTGGTACAGGGGAAAATTCATCAATGCATGGGTCAGCGCAGTGCCCATGGCCACCACGAGCAGCAAAGGCTCGGCCGCGTCACGCTGGCCTTCGAGAAATCTCACCGTGTGACGACACAAGACGCTCACCAGATAGACGACAAGCGCGACCAGGAATCCCAGCAGCACCGGTCCGCCTTCCGCCAGGAACTGCAGGTAATCATTGTGGGCATAGTTGCCCGCATTGTATTGCTCATCGAGCGAACGATAGCGGGGATAATGCACCTTGAACGTGCCCGGGCCGCTGCCAAAAACCGGGTACTCCCGATAGATGTCAAAGGCCGACCGCCACATCAGGGTCCGCTGATGCCAGCCGTAACTCTCCACATCCAGTGTGTACCCTTCGGAATGGAGAGACGCCTCTGAGGCGCTGGAGTAAAGATTGACCGCCGCGAACGAGAGAACGCCGACCGCAACAACGACCGCAAGACGTCTGCGCAAACCGGGCGCCCGGCAGGCAACAATCACGACAAACACTAGCGCCATGACAAAAACGAAATTCGCCACGCGCGAATAGGCGCTGAACAATGCCAGGGAGAAGAGCACCATGCCAATCACAGTCAGCACATTGATCCAGGCCGCCTTTGGGCGCACGCCCAGGAACACTGAGACCATGGAGAAGAAAAAGATATTGTGAATGGCGCCCCAGGTGCTGGGGTCGATCAGCGGGCCATTGGCCCTCAGCCCAGTCGTCAGGAACTCGGCGACACCCCAGGCGGCGGATAATCCTCCCGTCAGCCCCAGCAACAACAGTCCCACACGCCATTGTCCTGCCGATAGGCCGACCCCAACCAGAAATGCGAGACCAAATGAAGAAAGCCGCCAACCGAACAGGATGCTGTTTTCAGTCAGCGTGCTGGTATAAACGAGCAGAAACAGCCAGGCGATATAAGCAATGACCGCGCCCTGAACATATCCGTACCATCGAATTCGGCCCCTTGCGAGAGGCGCCAGAGCAACACCAGCGGCAGCAACCATCAGGATCGTGGTCAGCAACAGGACGGGATCGACCGCCCCGCCCGTATGATCCAACAAGAGCGCAAAGGTGATACCGAGCATTCCCGTGCCAAGTACCGACGATCCCCATCCCGCCCGCTTCATCCAGCCGCTAGCGTCCGTCAACGTATATTCACCTGAAAGGTTCCGTCACAGACCACCCCTTACGAGGGCAGTCCGAGCATTGATCTCATCTCGGTCGGTGTCGCGACGGGGCGGCCCGCCTTCCCGCAGAGTTCAACGGCACGCGCCACCTGCTCCACATTCGACGGTCCGAGCGGATCGTCTTCGAGCCCCACCCGTAAATGACCACCCCGATCGAGCGCCAGCTCCGCCAGCCCGGTTCCAAACAGCGAGCCCCCCAGTACCGCAACCGCCCATGGCAGGGGCGTCGATTTAATCATGGCGTGGTACAACTCAAACGCCTCCGGAATGGGTGGCGGCGCGTAAAAGGGCATGCCGAGCCCGTTATATCCCGCCGCGGTGAAATAAAACTTGGTAAACGAACCCGGCGCAAGTCGGCCGGATTCATCGTAGGCGAGAACAGTACGCAGAAATCCGGGTTCCCACATCGCCATATTGGGCCCGAGCTTACGCTCACGGCAGACATCCATCATGTACGCAATATCCGCGGGAGAATTGACATAGGCACCCTGATTCTTCGGCAAACCAGTGTCTTCGCTGGTCGCTGCAAGATTGATCGAACCAGGATCGAGTGCTCCCATGTCGATCACGCCAGCTTCCTGCAGCAACTTGTGATGATCGTAGCGTTCTGAAATGTTTGAGCCGCGGCCCATGGTTGGATAGAGCGCCACCTCCGGAAAGGCCTCACGAATCGGTCGCAGGCCAGCGATATATTCTTCCGCCGCTTCCGCTGCAGGCGCACTGCGATCCGAATTGTGAGTGTGGACGATGCTGGCGCCCGCCTTTACACAGGCGATGCCGTCGGCCGCCAGCTGCTCCGGCGTCTCGGGAGCCAGAGCATTGACCGAACGCCGGGTCGCACCGTTCAGCGCCACCTCAATAATGACCGGACTGCTCATATCCCTGATCCCTCGTGCCCTGTGCAGTATTGCATCTGGTCAGATGGGAAAAAAGCGGGGGACCTCAGGTACTACACGGACTTCGTTTTAAAAATGGTGCCGGAAAGAGGACTTGAACCTCCGACCAATTGCTTACGAAGCAACTGCTCTACCAACTGAGCTATTCCGGCATGGGTCGCGGATTATATCGAACTCTATAGATGATTCGAGTATTCAAGGCACCTACGGTGCCAACTGCTCTTCCGGCATGAACTGCAGAGTATAGAGACCTCTTAGCACTCCGGCGGCGTATTACCTGATCCGGACACCGCGAAACCCATGCAGAGAGGGTCGTCCGGGTAGTCAGAGTTGGTTGCTGTCACGGTGTAGCCACTGGTCCTGCGGCAGTTCGGGTCTGAGGTATCCGCCGAATCCGTCTCGCAGGCAACCACATAGGTAATCGTATCTCGGTCCGTGCGAGGCTCCCAGCCGAGCAGGTCCTTGATACCACCGGCCTCATTCGGCGATGCCGGGTCATAAGTCCCTTCAACGTAGGTCCGATTACGCTGACGGTAGTCGTCCTGGAACAGCCGAATGGACTGAATATTTTCACGCAACACCGCGACGCGGCCCGTCGTAATGTAGTCGTTAACAAGAGGTACCGCGATCACAGCAATAATTCCCAGCACGGCGACGGTGATCATCAGCTCGATAAGGGAAACGCCAGTCATGCATCTACTGTTCAAGGTGTGCCTCCCGTAAGAATCCAAATGGCTAACCGTAACTATAACGTAGAAATTCAGCGCAAAAAAAAGCCGGGAATCCCGGCCTTTTTTTGCAGTTTCCGATAATACGGAAGCTAACGATTACATCTCAGAGGCAGCAATGACCACAGTCGAGGCAGCCGTCAGATCCTGATAGGCAGGACGAAAGATCGTAATCGTGTCATCCGACAGGTCGGCGCCACCACCACCGGCAGCAGTAACACCAACAACACCTGTGGCATCAACCGCGGCGGATTGGTAGGCAGCACCACCACCCGGCGCCAGATTGCCGCCCGGATTAAACAGGGCGAACCAGGCAGATGTATCTGTGGGTACTGTGTTAGCCAGACCAAGTGCATTTTGCGTGTTGGCCTTCACATACGTAGTCCGCGCCAGACGTACAGCTTCCTCATAATGAGAGGTCACCTTCGTCATGTTCGCAGTCGCGATGTAGTCCTGATAAGCAGGCAAGGCAACCGCAGCGAGAATACCGATGATCGCAACAACGATCATCAGTTCGATCAAGGTAAAACCTTGTTGCAGTTTGTTTTTCATTACACGAGCTCCAAATATGAGTTTAACCAGCAGTTGACGCCAGCTAGCTTAAAGAATAGCAATATACATGCCATGGTGTTTTCGACCGCCCGTCGGAGAAATCGGGCGAAAAATGACATCGAGGGTCATCTGCACCACACGGGCGGTACACATCGGAGGTCAAAAAGTGACATTTTACGTCACCTCGGGCCGAATGAAGCGATCTGGCCCGGTTGTCCAATGTGGCGCTCAGCCGCAATTCCACTGCCTTAGATGTCGACAAGGTTTCGAGCCCGGGAGTACACTTTCTGTTATATACTCGATCCACAAAAACCATCGCGAACAGTTTTTGAACTATGGCGGCTAATCCCATTCCGTTGAGCGGTCTTGCACGCCGACTCGTAGAAGACGAACTCCTCGACAACGACAAGGCCAAGGAGGCTTCGGAAGAAGCGCAGAAGACCCGCGTACCTTTTGTCACGCATCTTGTTCAGAACGAACTCGTTAGCGCGAAAGACATAGCAAATTCTGCCGCGGAAGAGTTCGGTACGCCGCTATTGGACATCACCGCCCTCGACCCTGAGGCCATTCCGAAAAACCTCGTTGACGAAAAACTGATTCGCGCCAACCACGCCATTCCGGTTTTCCACCGCGGTAATCGATTGTTTGTTGCGGTCTCCGACCCGACCAATCGTAAGGGACTGGACGAAATCAAGTTCCAGACCGGTATCGCGACAGAGGAAATCCTGGTCGAGGAAAACAAGCTTGCTGCGTTTATTGAAGCTTTTCTGGAATCTCAGGAAGGTGGTGGTCTCGGCGATCTTGGCGATGAAGACGTCGATCTTGATATGGAGGCCGTGGACGAAGAAGGCGGCGGTGGTGACGAGGACGTCACTGCAAGTGCAGCCGACGATACACCGGTTGTTCGTTTTATCAACAAGATGCTGATGGACGCCATCAAGGGCGGCTCTTCGGACCTGCACTTCGAACCTTTTGAAAAGGCCTATCGCGTCCGCTTCAGAACAGACGGTATTCTGCATGAAGTTGCCAGGCCTCCGGTTAACCTGGGACCCAGAATCTCTGCTCGTCTCAAGGTCATGTCGCAGATGGATATCTCGGAGCGACGAATTCCTCAGGATGGTCGTATCAAGCTGAAGATTTCCAAGTCAAAGGCCATCGACTTCCGGGTTAACACGCTGCCCGTCCTGTTCGGCGAGAAGCTTTGTCTGCGGATTCTCGATCCCAGCTCGGCGAAGATGGGTATCGATGCCCTCGGCTATGAAGATGACCAGAAGGAACTCTACCTTGAGGCGCTGCACAAGCCGCAGGGCATGTTCCTGGTGACAGGACCTACCGGTTCGGGTAAGACCGTATCGCTCTACACGGGACTCAACATCCTGAATACGCCGGAACTCAACATTTCAACCGCCGAGGACCCGGTCGAGATCAACCTCGAAGGAGTCAACCAGTGTCCGGTGAACCACAAGGTGGGGCTGGGCTTCGCCGAAGCTTTACGCTCGTTCCTGCGTCAGGACCCTGATATCGTCATGGTCGGTGAGATTCGGGACCTTGAAACCGCCGAGATCTCGATCAAGGCGGCGCAGACCGGTCACATGGTGATGTCCACGCTGCATACCAACAGCGCCCCCGAGACCCTGACCCGTTTGCGTAACATGGGTGTGCCCGCGTTCAACCTGGCCACGTCGATCAACCTGATTGTGGCTCAGCGCCTGGCCCGCCGGCTCTGCGACTGCAAAGAGAAGATGGACGTGCCGAAAAATGCACTGCTCGAAAAGGGCTTCAGCGAAGAGCACATTGACGAAGGATTCGACGTTTTCGGACCGAAAGGGTGTGACCGATGTGGCGGTAGTGGCTACAAGGGCCGCGTCGGTATTTACGAAGTTGTGAAGATCACCCCGGAAATCCAGAAGATCATCATGGAAGATGGAAACTCGATTGAAATTGCTGAGGCTTGCCAGAAGGAGGGTTACAACAACATCTTCCAGTCGGCACTCAAGAAAGTCAGAGACGGATTGACCAGTATCGCTGAGGTCGACCGCGTGACCAGCGGTCACTAGATAGCGGTCAATCAATAACGGTCGATAAATAAGAACAGGGGATAATCATGGCGGCGGCAAATACCATCTTCGCCTACGAAGGGACCGACAAGTCCGGTCGAAAGACCAAAGGCGAAATCACCAGCACCAACGCCAATGTAGCAAAGGCCGAACTACGCAAGCAGGGCATCAACCCCACCAAGGTGACCAAGAAAGGTGGCGGCTTCAACCTCGCCGCCATGGGTGCCAAGATCACCCCCGGTGACATCGCACTCTTCACCCGGCAGCTCGCCACCATGATGAAAGCCGGTGTACCGTTGGTACAGTCATTCGAGATCGTCGCCGACGGTATGGACAACGCGATGATGAAAGACCTGATCCTGAAGATCAGGGACGACGTTTCCAGCGGTAACTCGTTCGCCTATGCCATCCAGCAGAATCCCGACTATTTTGATGACCTGTTCTGCAACCTGGTCGACGCCGGTGAGCAGTCGGGTGCGCTCGAAACCATGCTTGATCGTCTGGCAACCTACAAGGAAAAGACCGAAGCGTTAAAGGCCAAGATCAAGAGTGCCATGAACTATCCTATTGCGGTTCTGGTGGTCGCCGGCGTTGTGTCCGGTATTCTGCTGGTCAAGGTGGTGCCACAATTCGAGGAGATCTTCGCTGGCTTCGGCGCCGAGCTGCCGGAGTTCACTCAGATGGTAGTCAACATGTCACAGTTCATGCAGGACTGGTGGTTCGCCATGGTCGCAGGGATCGCGGTCGTTTTCTTCCTCTACAAAGAAGCACACAAGCGATCGCAGGGAGTCAGGGACGGACAGGAACGACTCATGCTCAAGATGCCCATCCTGGGCGACATCATCGACAAGTCCTGTGTTGCCCGGTTTGCCCGAACCCTGTCGACAACATTCGCTGCTGGCGTCCCGCTCGTTGACGCACTGGAATCAGTGAAAGGTGCCGCCGGTAACGTCGTCTATTACGAAGCAATCCAGAAGATCAAGGAAGACGTCGAGAGCGGTATCCAGCTGAACTATTCCATGAAGCAGGTTGATGTCTTCCCCAACATGGTGATCCAGATGGTGGCAATCGGTGAAGAGTCCGGTGCACTTGATGGCATGCTGGACAAGGCTGCGACCTACTACGAAGAGATGGTCGATAACGCGGTCGAAGGCCTCACCAGTCTGATGGAGCCGTTGATCATGTCATTCCTCGGGGTCGTTATCGGGGGGCTGATCATCGCCATGTATCTCCCGATCTTCTCGATGGGCGATGCAATCGGAGGTGGCGGCGGCCACTAATAGCTGGCACCACCTGTGTTTGAATATCTCGCCCTGCTACAAGCGGAGCTACCGGCTCTCGTTTATGTCATCGTTTTCTGCTTCGGCCTGATTATCGGCAGTTTCCTCAATGTTGTGATTCTGCGCCTGCCGGTGATGATGCAGAATGAATGGCAGGGACAGGCCCGGGAAATCCTGGAACTGGATGCCGAAGCGCCGCAGCAGCCTTTCAACCTTGTCTATCCCAACTCACGCTGCCCCACCTGCGAGCGCGGCATTCAACCCTGGGAGAACATACCCCTACTCAGCTACGTCGTACTTCGCGGCCGATGCGCGGGCTGCGGCACGCCCATTTCCATCCGTTATCCGCTGATCGAGGCCTTCACTGCCCTGCTCGCCGTACTCGTCATCTGGGTGTTCGGCGCGACCCCGACCGGCATGGTTTGCCTGATACTGACATTCGGGCTGATCGCCGCCTCGGTAATCGACTACGATCACCAGCTGATTCCTGATGACATTACACTGCCGCTGCTGTGGCTTGGATTAGTCGTCAATAGCTTCGATCTGATCGTGCCGTTAACGGATGCTTTCTGGGGCGCGGTTGCCGGATACCTCTCACTCTGGAGCGTCTACCAGCTATTCAAACTCATTACGGGCAAAGAGGGCATGGGTTTTGGTGACTTCAAGCTGCTTGCCATGCTGGGCGCATGGATGGGATGGCAGGCGCTGCCGCTGATCATCATTCTGTCTTCGTTTGCTGGCGCCATTATCGGTGGCGCGTTGATAGCGCTGGGACGAGATCGCGCCAAACCCATCCCCTTTGGCCCCTACCTTGCCATCGCGGGCTTTGTCGCACTGCTCTGGGGTGAGGCGATCACATCTGCCTACCTTCAGTTTGCGGCATTCTGACATGGGCCTCGTCGTAGGCGTTGTCGGCGGAATCGGCAGCGGAAAAACAGCAGTGACAGACCGGTTTGCGCACCACGGCATTACGATCGCCGATTCCGACGTTGCCGCAAGGACGGTCGTTGAGCCCGGGACACCGGCACTCACAGTGATCGTTGAACACTTCGGCGAGGCGATATTGAACGAAGACGGGACACTGAACCGGCCAAGGATGCGCGAAATCGTCTTCGCCGACGCGGAAGAACGATCCTGGCTGGAATCGGTCACTGTCCCGGCCATTCTTGACGAGCTGAGGCGCATCCTAGAGGAGAGTACTTCACCCTACGCCATCCTGATGCTGTCAGGTCGACGTGGCCAATCGCCGATGATTGATCACTACCTGGTCGTGGATGTACCCACGGAAGTTCAGATTGCTCGGGTGATGGCACGCGATAACAATCCAAGAGAACAGGTGGAAGCCATCATCAAGGCCCAGACACCGCGGGAACAACGGCTGGCCTTTGCGGACGACGTCATCGTTAACGATGGCCCCCTTGACGTTCTGCACGAACGGGTTGACGCTTTGCACCTGAAATATCTCGAAATGGCAAAGGTACACGCGTGAACGACCTTGTCGTCGAATGTCCGATCTGCAAGAAGTCGGTGAAATGGATTTCCGGGAACAAGTACCGGCCGTTCTGCTCTGAACGCTGCCGGCTTATCGACCTGGGCGAATGGGCGGACGGCAATCGCTATATTCCGGAAGACGCCGAACAAAGCGATGCCACTTCCGGCGAATTGGACAAAGATTAATCAATCCCCGCTCCAGGCCAACCGGCGAGGGCACTCACCCTGTTCATTCATCCTTCGTTTATAGATGGTCAGCCAATCGGCTGTTAGCATCACACTTTTACTGTTCAAGGATGAAGTCAGCATGTCTCGTCCTCGCCCTGTCGGGTTCCTCGTTGCGCTGTTCGCGGTATTGCTAATCGCAGGGTGTGGCGGTGGCTCCGACAGTTCTGGCCCTGGCAACTTTATGAACGAGCTCCCCGCTACTGAGCCGCCTTCACCGCAGACGGTGAGAGTTGAAGGGCAAGTCATCAAGGGACCAGTGGCAAACGCGAACCTCACAATCAGTGACTCGACGGGAACGACTCTCGTAATCGTCTCAGGAGGCTCCACAGATTCGGACGGACAGTTTAAAATAGAAGTGGAAGTCCCGGATTCGACGAACCCCCCATTAATTGTCGAGGCATCAGGGGGCGACGCACTGTGCGACCTGTATCGACCCGAAGGCCGAGAGTGCACAGCCATTGATGGATCGGAAGTTGCGTTCGGCGAAAGATACTCAGTAGATGAAGATTTCGTACTGACCGCAGTCATCGATTCTCTCGACGACACAGATGGACAAATTCAGATATCTCCTGTATCCGACCTAGTAGTTCGACTAGCGCGCGCCAGGGCCGGTGAATCTGCAATGACAGATTCAGATATCGCAGCAGGGCGACAACACTTGTCGTCTTTGTTACGAGTTATGGTTGGAAAGTCCATCGATAACCCGGATCAGGTCGAACTGCCCAACATTGTCGACAGTGAACTTGCAGACATTGCCCCCAACAGCTTTTTGGTCCTGGCTTTCAACCTCGGTATTCTTGACGGTGTGTCGACCGACACCCTGACTGCTCAACTGGGACACCTCGTCAGCACAATCTCCGCCGAGTCCGGCAGCATATCGGGAGACAACATCGCTCGGCACGCAAGAACGATGCATGACGGTTTAAGATCTATTGAGCAGCTGCTACTAGATAATGAACTTGACGCGAGCGCAATTACAACTGCGCAGCTGTATACCAGACAGATCAGCCTCATGTTCACCCATCGGATTGAAAAAATCTTGCTCGGAGCTACGTCTGACCATCCTGAGGCGCTTGAAGCTGCGCGAACTTTTATCGTCAGTCTGGAGGACTTTCTGGAACATGGGACCTTACATAAGGATGCCGATCTTTGGACTTTCGCCAGCATCGTGGGTGCAGCCTGGGCCGGAGAAATTGAAACGATTCTGGGGGGAGCACATATTATCGCTGGCTCGCTTGAAGAAGACACATCCCGCCCCTTCGAAAACGAGTTGTCCCGACTCGCAAGCTCATCTCTACCTCTTCTGGCCGAGATTCAGGCGGACCTTGCCCGCAATTTCAGTTTCAATCCCACCGACAGCATTCTGGCGTTCGTCGAGGAGCATCTCGGTGCTGGACTGCCTGAAGATCGTGCCGACAAGGAGTTGCTGCTCGAAGAAGGCCTGATCGCACTAGATAGTTTCCTGACGCTGTTGGAATCTACTCCACCCGGGTCAGCCACTACCAACTTTCAACAGTTCGGAATGAACCCAAATTTATCGGGATATATTGATCGTACTGACCCAGACATTCTCGATGCCGAAATCATGTTCGACCGTCCTGGAGCAGGGCGACTCGACATAGAATTTCGAGCCAAAATCATCTGGACTCACGGAGAAAAATTGGAACTCATACTATTTTCTGATTTCTGGTCGATCCGAGGCTGGCATGCCACGATTGACTATGAGTCAGACGATTCAAGCGTGACATTGACAGGTCTGAGAGTAGTGCACTCAGATTATCCTACATTGGTGCAAGGACAGGTCACAGACTCAGAAAAACGGGTTTCTGCATTTTCAATCACATCAGCCGAAGCAGGCAACATAACCAACAACTTTATTATTCTCGACGAACCCTCCGGCTCTAACATCCCTTATCTGTATACAGATCTAACATACAACGGCAATCTTGAGGACAACGCACCCAGTTTCATCGCCAACGGCTGGAAGAAAATATCCGTTTCACTGCCGTCGGACTCCACTGCAACTATCACTGATGGAATAGCTACTCTGAGGGTAGAACGTAGTCAGGATGGAGAAGGGACAACAGGCGCATTATCTGTAGGTGACAACATAGTGGGAGAGATCAATTCAGACAACGTGATCACACTCGTGGACGGATTTTCGATTCAGCTACCCGGCAAATTCTTCGACTAGGAGTATAAAAACACAATAATCAGCTATCTCAGCCCAAGCTAGGTTCGGTAGTCAGCGTTGATGCTGACATAGTCATGGGAGAGATCGCTGGTCCACACCGTCTCGGCCGCATCACCGGTGCCGAGTTCTACACGAATCGTGATCTCTTCACCGGCCATCGCCCGACTGCCAGCCTCTTCCGTGTAGTCGGGATGCTTCTGGCCCTTCGCCATAAGCTGAACATCGCCCAGGAAAACATTCAGCTCGCCGGTATCAACTTCGGTGGGTGCCTTGCCAATGGCCATGACGATCCTGCCCCAGTTGGCATCACTGGCAAAGATGGCGGTCTTCATCAATGGTGAATTGGCGATCGCATAGGCCACAGCCAGGCATTGCCTGCTGTCTTTACCGCTCGCAACCTGCACCTCAACGAACTTGGTTGTGCCCTCCGCATCCCGGATAATTCCCTGCGCCAGCGCGAGACAGATGTCACGCAGCGCAGCGCCAAATTTATCTCTTGCTTCGCCGCGGGCAACATCGACACCCGATTTTCCTGTGGCGGTGAGCATGCAGGAATCATTGGTCGAGGTATCGCTGTCTACAGTGATGCGATTGAAAGAATGCTCAACCGCGTCGTGCAACAGGATTCTCAGCGAAACGGCATCACACAGCGCATCGGTTGCGACGTAGCTCAGCATCGTTGCCATGTTCGGCTGGATCATGCCCGCCCCCTTGGCAATCCCGGTCAGGGTGACTGTCGTCCCATCAATCTGAACCTGGCGGGACGCAATCTTGGGACGGGTGTCCGTCGTCATGATGCCCTGGGCGGCTTCGAGCCATCCCGCCTCTGAAAGCCGGGCAAAGGCGTCAGGAACGCCGGCTACAATCTTGTCTACCGGCAGGCGCTCCCCGATAACGCCCGTTGAAAATGGCAGAACACACTCTATCGGTACCTCGGCGCGGCTGGCAACAGCCTCACAACAAGCCAGCGCATCATCGATGCCAGCATCGCCAACACCCGCATTCGCGTTGCCGCTGTTAATGAGGAAATAGCGCGTCGGTGCTGCTTCGAGGTGTCGTTTCCCCAGGATCACCGGCGCCGCGGCAAAGTGACTCTGGGTAAAGACACCAGCCGTCTCGCTGCCCTCATCAAAGGCAAAGAGCACAAGGTCTTTTTTTTCCGCGCTCTTGATGCCCGCGGAAACCGCCGAGAGGCGGACGCCAGGTACCGGCGAAAACTCAGTGGAATATGCGCCGACTGCCATCAGAGCTTGCCATGACAGGCTTTATATTTCTTACCCGATCCACAGGGACAGGGTTCGTTTCTACCGACCTTGCGCTCAGTACGAACGAAGGGGGTATTCGGCGCTGGCTGGCCCTCGCCTTCTCCGCCTTCACTCGCTGGCGCAGCATCCTCTTTATTAAAACTCAGTCGCGATCGCGCCTCTTCTTCCCTTCGCTGGCGTTCAACGGCCATGGCGTCGTCTTCACTCTGCAGGCGAACTCGTGACAATGTACGGATGACCTCCATCTTGACGTTGCCCAGCAGACCTTCAAACAGCTCAAACGCCTCCCGCTTGTATTCCTGCTTGGGCTGTTTCTGGGCATAGGCACGCAAGTGGATGCCCTGGCGCAGATAATCCATCGCCGCCAGATGTTCTTTCCATAGGGTATCCAGAATCTGCAGCATGATCTGCTTCTCGAACAGGCGAATGCCCGGACCGATCGCCTCGGCCTTCTGCTGATACTCAGCCTTGATACCATCGACGATCTTCTCGCGCAGCGTTTCTTCATGCAGCGAATCATCTTCATCCAGCCATTGCTGGATCGGCAGATGCTGACCAAATTCCGTGTTGAGGCCCTGCTCCAGCCCGGCAATATCCCACTGTTCCTCCAGACTCTGGGGCGGCACGTAACCATCGACAACCTGGTTGACCACGTCATCCCAGAGCGCTTCGATGGTTTCGGAGACATCATCGGTTTCCATCAACTCATTGCGCTGGGCATAGATCATCTGGCGCTGGTCGTTGGCGACGTCATCGTATTCAAGCAGCTGCTTACGAATGTCGAAGTTACGCCCCTCAACCTTGCGTTGCGCTCGTTCGATGGCATTGGTCACCATCTTGTGTTCGATGGGTTCGCCTTCTTCCATGCCGACCCGTTGCATCAGCGTCTTCACCCGTTCCGAGGCAAAGATTCGCATCAGGTTGTCGTCCATGGAGAGGAAGAAACGGGACACGCCGGGGTCTCCCTGACGGCCGGAACGACCACGAAGCTGGTTGTCGATGCGCCGGCTCTCGTGTCGCTCCGTTCCAAAGACATGCAGTCCGCCCGCCGCAATCACCTTGTCATGATTTGCCTGCCACTCGCTCTTGAACTTCTCACGCTGCTGATCGGTGGGGTTCTCAAGCTTCGCCGCCTCCGATTCCCAATTACCGCCGAGAATAATGTCCGTACCACGGCCGGCCATATTGGTTGCAATCGTGACGGTGCCGGGGCGTCCTGCCTGCGCAACGATTTCAGCTTCCTGTTCGTGTAGCTTCGCGTTCAGGACACTGTGCCTGACCTTTCGTTTCTTCAAGGCACCTGAAAGTCGCTCGGACGACTCGATCGACGCGGTACCAACCAGCACCGGCGCACCTTTTTCAGTGGCTTCAATGATCGAATCAACAATCGCGTCGTACTTCTCCTCCATGGTGAGATAGATCACATCGTTGTGATCGACCCGAATCATCGGCAGGTTGGTCGGTATCACGACGACGTCAAGGCCATAGATCTGTTGAAACTCAAACGCCTCCGTATCCGCCGTACCCGTCATGCCTGCCAGCTTGTTATACAGTCGGAAGTAGTTCTGGAACGTGGTCGACGCGAGCGTCTGTGTTTCGTTGGTGATCGGCACACGCTCTTTGGCTTCGATCGCCTGGTGAATGCCACCAGACCAGCGCCGGCCCGGCATGGTACGCCCGGTATGCTCATCAACGATGACAATCTCGTTGTTCTGGACGATGTAGTCCACGTCCTTCTGGAACAGGGTATGTGCTTTTAGTGCATTCTGGACATGATGCAGCAACGCCAGGTTTGCGGTGCCATAGAGGCTGTCACCTTCCTGCAGCAATCCCTGCTGGATCAGCTTCGCCTCAACCTTCTCGTGGCCGGACTCGGTGAGCTCCACGTCGCGCTGCTTTTCATCCACATAGAAATCGCCCGGCGGCTCAATCTCATTGAGGATATCCTCGGGCGTCTTGATCTGGCGTTCCAGCGTCGGGGCAATACCGTTAATCACCTGATAGAGGCTGGTGGGATTTTCGACACCACCGGATATGATGAGGGGCGTACGCGCCTCGTCGATCAGAATCGAGTCCACTTCGTCGACAATCGCAAAGTTCAGCCCACGCTGGACCCTTTCAGCCAGGCTAAACGCCATGTTGTCACGCAGATAATCAAACCCGAATTCGTTGTTGGTACCGTAGCTGATATCAGCCGCATAGGCGGCGCGTTTCTCTTCCGCGGACTGGCCCGCATGGACCACGCCGACTGTCATACCAAGGGCTTCATATAGAGGCCCCATCCACTCCGCCCCCCAGCGCGCCAGGTAGTCATTGACCGTCACCAGATGTACTCCATCACCAGCAATGGCGTTCAGGTAAAGGGGCAACGTTGCCACCAGCGTCTTACCTTCACCGGTTTTCATCTCTGCAATGCGTCCCTCGTGCAGCACGATGCCGCCGATCATCTGGACATCGAACAGCCGCATGCCCAGGGCACGCCTGCCAGCTTCCCGCACCGTGGCAAAAGCCTCTGGCAGGATGTTGTCCAGCGTCTCACCCGTCTGCAACCGCTCCCTGAATTTGTCGCGCTGGCCACGCAGATCGTCGTCGCCAAGAACTTCCATCTCGGCTTCCAGTTGATTGATTCGCGTAACGATCCGATTGATGCGCTTGAGCTCGCGATCGTTCTTCGTTCCAAATATCCTGCCTAGGGCCTGCATAACCATGGTCTTACCCAATAACTGAGTTGTTTACTGTCCAAAGTGCGATGAGAAGCGGCATCGAAGCCGCCAGGGTATGGAATCAGCGGGAAGCGCGATGAACGTAGGCCGAGGGATCGACCACGCGTCCGTTCTTGTAAACCTCAAAGTGAACATGGGGGCCCGTGGCGCGACCACTACTACCCATGTAACCAATCACCTGGCCCTTTTTCACGATGTCGCCCACTTTCACGGCCAGTTCCTGATGATGGCCATAACGGGTGCTATAGCCGCCACCATGGTTAATCTCCACCATCTTGCCGTAGTTGCTGCGAGGCCCGGCATAGACCACGACCCCTGAAGCAACAGTGACGACTTCGGCACCGGCCTTGCCGGCAAAATCGAGTCCGTAGTGAAAGGCACGCCGACCCGTAATCGGATCAGTCCGCACACCGTAGCGTGAGGACACCCAGCCTTTTTTGACCGGTCGACCCGCAATAAATACATCATCCTGAAGGCGACGATTGATCAGCAGCGTTTCCAGCACGCCAAGCTGTTGCTCGCGACTTTCGATGTCAGCGGTGAGTTGATCCAGTAACTGCAGATATTCCGGCGACTCGTACCGCGTGCCACCGACTTCAGGACCACCCAGTGCAGGCGGCGTTGAAAAGTCGAACTCGCCTTCCTCAAGATTCGCGATCTGGGTCAGCCGTTCACCCAGAGCATCCAGCCTGACAATCCGGGCCTGCAACTTGGCCAGCCGCAGGGCGCTCGCTTGCAGATTGGCCGCCGCTTCCTGGCGCGCCCGCTCGATATCATCGTCCTGCCGCTCCAGTACCTCGCGCCACTTCGATACCATCTCCCCGGTCAGTGCGGCCTCCCCCACACCATGGCGCCACGACAGATAACTCGCCATCACCGGAATCCCGATCAGGCCAGCGAGGGTCAGGCCAAGCACCCAGCCATTCGCATTAAATGATCTTGCCCGTCCGGAGTTCTTATCTACGACGATAAATTTCATTGTTCTTGTCAGGCAGTCCCGGCACTCATTGCCAGGACCCCGCCGACCGGCCCCCATCCTGCAGGCCCTTTTGGTAGGGCCATTGACTGGTTATTCTAGTGCATATTTGCCTTTTCAGCGCTGAATCATGCCCCGAATTCCCGAATCTATCAAAAACCCGGCCAAGTTGTTCAATGGGCCCGGCTCCCTTGGTCGGCTCTACCGGCAGGCCAGCGCCCTGATTAGCGCCGAACAGCAGATTCGGGCAAAGGTCTCGGGAGAGGTGTACGTGGCCGGGTTTGAAGCGGGAAAACTGCATCTCACCACGCCCTCCGCGGCCCTGGCGACCCAGCTCCGCTACCGCCAGCGGCGTTTTATCGGCAAGCTTCGGATTAACGGCGAACTGGTTGCCGCAATAGAGGTGTCGGTGCGTCCGGTATCCGTGCCGACCAGGACTGAAACGCCCGGCTCTCGCACCCTGCCGCCCGCGGTCGGGCAACAGATCGCTGATTCCGCTAGCCATATTGATGATCCCGCTTTGCGCTCGGCCCTGCTCCGGTTGTCAAAACGGTGCAATCCTGCAGATACGCCCTGAAACCGGGCAACTAGTCGGCCAGCAGCGGCCGGGAATAGGCCACCGGTGCGTCCCGTGCATCATCGAAGCTGACAATTTCCCAGGCGTCAGTCCGTGCGAGTAACTCCTCTCGCAGCGCGTGATGGGCAGAATGTCCTGACTTGTGACCCACAAACTCGCCGATGATGGCATGTCCCAGCAGGTACAAGTCGCCGATTGCATCAAGGATCTTGTGACGGACAAACTCATCCTCATGACGCAGCCCCTCGTCATTGAGAACGCGATATTCATCGACCACCACGGCATTATCCAGACTGCCACCCTGGGCCAAGTTCTGCTCCCGAAGGAACTCAAATTCCTGCATCAGCCCAAAAGTACGTGCCCGGCTGACCTCTTTCACAAAGGTCGTGGTACTGAAATTAACGCTGGCGCACTGCTCTTTGATAACCGGGTTGTCATAGACGATCTTGTGATTCACCTTGAAGCCGTCATAGGGTTGAATGGCGGCGGACTGGTTGTGCCAGCGGGTGCCTTCCGGCCCGGTGACATCGACTTTCTTCTTGATTTTTATGAATTTTTTGGCTGCATTCTGTTCGACCACACCGGCCGACTGAATGAGGAATACGAAGGTGGCGGCACTGCCATCCATGATCGGCATTTCCGGCCCACTGACCTCCACATAGGCATTATCAATACCCAGGCCGCTAAAGGCCGACATCAGGTGTTCGATAGTGGCGATCTTGTGACCATCCTTGGCGATGGTGGTCGCCAGGGTTGTATCGACAACATACTGGCTGAGCGCCGGAATCTCGACGGCGGGCTCAACATCCACCCGGACAAAGACGATCCCGGTATCTGCAGGCGCAGGCTTTAAGGTGAGGTATACCTTTTCGCCTGTGTGCAGCCCGACGCCAGTCGCCCGAATCATATTATTGAGCGTGCGTTGTTTGATCATTCTTGTTATTTGCCCCCCCAAAAGCGGCGCGAATCTTAACAGAAACGCCCCAATTTACCCACTTGTCAGCGCCATAAGTGCCCCTTTTATGTGCGCCCGGTCACGAATTAAAGCTTCGACTCCATCCGGCACGAATAGTTGCACCGTCCGTGGTGAAATTCGCAGCAATTTCCACACCAGATCGACCCATCCTGACGAACGGGCCTGCGGGGCTTCCTAATCCGCCTGACGTCGCAGAAAGGCCGGAATATCCAGATATTCCAGATCCTTACCCTCTCCATCTTCCGTTTCCTCGCTGGCCTTGCGCATCACGGTCGGCTTGTCGAAATCTCCGTAATCGATGGCTCCATCTCCAGCGACCTTTTTCTGGGTGTTGTCGACGACCTTGCGCGGCTTCTCGGCTTCCGGATTGCCAAGCCCGGTCGCTACCACCGTGACACGAATCTCATCACCCATTTCCGGATCAATCACCGTGCCGACAACCACCGTCGCGTTCTCAGACGCGAACTCCTCGACGGTCGCGCCCACTTCAGAGAACTCGCCCAACGAGATGTCCGCATCAGCCGCAATATTGACCAGGATGCCGCGAGCGCCATTGAAGTCGATGTCTTCGAGCAAAGGACTCCGGATGGCTGCCTCGGCCGCCTCTCTCGCCCTGTTACCACCGGAAGCGTGGCCCGTACCCATCATGGCCATGCCCATTTCCGACATCACGGTCCTGACATCAGCGAAGTCAACGTTGATCATGCCCGGCCGGATAATCAGATCGGCGATCCCCTGAACCGCGCCCAGCAGTACATCATCGACCGCAGCAAATGCTTTCAGTAGCGGCGTCTCTTCACCCATGATGGTCAGCAGCTTTTCATTCGGGATCGTGATCAGCGAATCCACATGCTGAGACAGTTCCGCGATCCCCTCCTCCGCCAGAGACATCCGCTTTTTGCCCTCGAACGCAAATGGCTTGGTAACGACCGCAACCGTAAGAATCTCGAGACTGCGGGCAACCTCAGCAACGATCGGCGCCGCACCGGTACCGGTGCCTCCGCCCATCCCCGCGGTGATGAACACCATGTCCGCACCCTTCAACGCCTCGGCGATACGATCCTTGTCTTCAATCGCCGCCTCACGCCCCATCGAAGGATTAGCCCCGGCACCCAGTCCCTTGGTGATGTTGGTGCCAAGTTGCAGCAACGTCTTGGCCGACAGGTTGTGCAGCGCCTGTGCATCCGTGTTGGCGCAAATAAAGTCAACACCGGCGATGTCCTGGTTGACCATGTGCTGGACAGCGTTACCGCCGCCGCCTCCCACACCGACAACCTTGATCACCGCACTCTGTGGTGCGCTATCTACTAGTTCGAACATATCGATACCTCCTCAAGGCCTCGCTTGATTAATAACTCCCCAAAAACCAACTCTTCACTCTTCCCACCAGCCCGGAAGCACCGACACTGGCAGGCATGGCAACTCCCTCGCACTGTTGTTTCGCGCCATACAGCAGCAATCCAACTGCCGTGGAATAAATCGGGTTACGAATAATGTCCGTGAGTCCTGTGACGCCCTGTGGCTTGCCGATGCTCACCGGCATGTGGAATATCTCTTCGGCCAGCTCCACCACGCCTTCCATCTTCGAAGTACCGCCAGTAAGGACGATTCCCGCCGCAATCAGATCCTCGAATCCGCTACGGCGAAGTTCTGCCTGAATCAACGTGAACAATTCGTCATACCTTGGCTCAACCACCTCGGCGAGCGCCTGGCGGGAGAGGTCCCTGTCAACCCGATCACCGACACTCGGCACCTTGATCGTTTCGTTCTCGCCGGCAAGGCTGGCAAGCGCACAGGCATACTTGATCTTGATCTCTTCAGCGTTGGGCGTGGGCGTTCTCAGCGCCATCGCAATATCGTTGGTTACCTGGTCGCCTGCGATAGGTATGACTGCGGTATGCCGAATTGCACCATCAGTGAATACTGCGATGTCGGTAGTGCCACCACCGATATCCACCAGACAGACGCCAAGGTCCTTCTCGTCTTCGGTCAGCACGGCGTAGCCGGATGCCAGTTGTTCCAGGATGACGTCGTCAACCTCAAGACCGCATTTGCGAATACACTTTTCAATATTCTGGGCGGCGTTGACCGCGCAGGTCACCAGATGGACTTTCGCTTCCAGTCGAACCCCTGACATCCCCAGCGGTTCCTTGACCCCTTCCTGGGCATCAATGACGTACTCCTGGGGCAGGATGTGCAGGATCTTCTGGTCCGCCGGAATCGCGACCGCCTGGGCCGCATCAATCACCCGCTCAATGTCCGGCTGGAACACCTCCCGGTCACGAATGGCGACGATGCCATGAGAATTGAGACTGCGAATGTGGCTGCCTGCGATGCCGGCATAAACGGCATTGATCTGGCAGCCCGCCATGAGTTCCGCCTCTTCCACCGCCCGCTGGATCGACTGCACGGTGGACTCGATATTGACGACCACTCCCTTTTTCAGGCCGCGCGAGGGATGACTACCGATCCCCACAATTTCGACATCACCTTCCGGCGAAAGCTCACCGACGATGCAAACAACTTTGGAGGTACCGATATCCAGCCCAACAATCATTCTGTTTCCAATAGAAGCTGTCATAGTCTCGTTTCTCGTTTGGATTTTTCGGGGTAAGCATCTGAGTTGGCCATCGCCAGGCCCTGCGGCATCTCAGACCAACTGACCGCGACCCCATTGGGGTAACGTGTATCAACCTGCTTGATGTCATCCATGCGGGCATCCAGTCCGACACGCTCGACCACAAGCAAGAATCTTTGAATTCGTTCGAGGATGTTGTCTTTCCCCAGCATCACCACAACACCATCGGAAGACTCAAACTCCCAGGCGCCGCGTTCATCCAGCGTCAGCGTCTCAACCCCCTGATTGATGCGCATCAGCGCATTCGCCAGGGCACGGTACTGGCGCATTACTTCACGTTCGGTACCTTCCGGTCCGTACAACTGGGCCAGATCTGAGAGCCGGGTAAACGGAGACCGGAAGACGCGGCCTTCGGCATTGATAAAGGCGTCATCGTTCCAGTAGGCAATCGGCGTTTCCTCGACCACCTGAACAATGAGCTTGTCAGGCCAGCGCCGGGTAATCTCAACGTGATGCACCCACTCGATCGCCGTCAGGGTGCGTCGTATATCTGCGATTCTTTCAATCTCACGGTGACCTTGCGTCAACGCGCGATAGACCTCCTCCCTCTGACGGTCATCGATCTGGCCAACCACGGCAACCCGATTCAGATTAGGAGACCAGCGCGCCAGCAGCAAGCCGGCCGACAGCATGAACGCTGCGGTGAGCAACATTGCCAGCACCAGGGGTCTAGTCACCATGACCAAGCCTCCTGTCCTGCCAGTGTGAGGTCAGTTGAACCGCAAGTCGGCCGGTTTCCCCCGCCCCCTGGGTCAGAACAAAGTCATTTGCGCTGACAATTTCATCAAGTCGCGACGGAACGGCATCGATGGTGTCCAGGAACTCAACCGCATCGCACTTTCTACGGATCGCCTGCAGCAGGTCCTCTCCGGATGTGCCCGCAATGGGTTGCTCCCCCGCCGCATAGACTTCCAGCAAAATCAGGTAGTCCACACTCGAAAGGACCTCCACGAACTGGTCAAAAAGTTCAAGGGTCCTGGTGTAGCGATGGGGCTGATAAACCATGACCAGCCTGGAATCGGGCCATCCGGCGCGCACTGCGTCGATTGTGGCTCGCACTTCACTCGGGTGATGGCCGTAATCGTCAACCAGTACGAACTCCCCGCCAGGGGCAGCAAACCTGCCATGAATCTCGAACCGGCGTCCTACTCCACCGAACTGCTCAAGGCCAAGCGCAATGTCCTGATCGGAGACGCCTTCGTCAGTCGCCACGGCAACGGCGGCAAGCGCATTCAGCACGTTGTGACGCCCCGGCAACGCCAGCGACAGCGACAAGACATCCCGCCCTTCACGATGAACATTAAATCGCGTGATACCGCCTGCCTGGACAACGTCGGTCGCTCGTACATCCGCTTCACTGTCAATGCCGTATGTCAGGACCGAACGTTTCACCTGGGGCAAAACTGCCCTGACGACGGGATCATCAACACAGGCGACCAGCAATCCGTAGAACGGCAGGTTGTGAATAAAATCCACAAACGCATCCTGGAGTCGCTTGAAGCTGCCCTCGTAGTAGGTGAGGTGATCACGATCAATATTCGTCAACACCGCCGTCATGGGCTGCAGGTGCAGGAAGGACGCGTCCGATTCGTCCGCCTCAGCCACCAGATAGCGACTACCACCTAGCTTACCGTTGGTTTCCGCATTGTTTAGAAGCCCGCCAATCACAAACGTCGGGTCCAGACCTGCCTGCCCCAGAACGGATGCAATCAGGCTTGTTGTTGTCGTCTTTCCGTGTGTACCCGCAACTGCGATCCCGTGGCGGTATCGCATCAGCTCCCCGAGCATTTCCGCACGGCGAACGATTGGAATTCGCTGCGCGGTAGCGGCGAGCACCTCCGCGTTGTCAGCGTCGATCGCCGAAGAGACCACGACCACGTCCGCACCTTTCACCTGACCACTGGCATGACCAATATCGACACGGGCACCCAGCTCTCTCAGCCGCCTCACGACTGACGACTCCGACCGGTCGGAGCCTGTGATCTCATAACCCTGGTTAAGCAGCACCTCGGCGATGCCGCACATGCCCGCCCCGCCAATACCGACGAAATGGATACGCTTGATGCGGCGCATCTCGGGCACATCCATGACCGCAGTGCTATCAGTGCCCACGTCGATATCCTCCCGACCGGGAATTTGACCGCCGACGGGCCGACGGTCGGCGTGTCGGCTGCTGCCGCCGGCACTCCCACTCAATCCTGAGCAGGATGGCGATGAATGCCAGCGTGACAATCAGACTGTTGCCGCCGTAACTCATCAGCGGCAGGGTCAATCCTTTGGTGGGCAGCAGTCCGACATTGACGCAGATATTGATCGCTGCCTGGGCTCCCAGCGACAAGCCAATGCCAAAGGCAAGCCAGGCGTGAAAATAGAGTCCTCGAATTTCCGCCAGCCGGCCAATCCACATCGCCCGTAAAACCAGCACAACAAAGGCGGCAATAACAACCAGCGCTCCCAAAACGCCCAGTTCTTCCGCGATGATCGAGAACAGGAAATCGGTGTGCGCCTCGGGCAGGAAGAACAACTTCTGAATACTGTTGCCCAGACCCAGGCCAAACCAGTCTCCGCGCCCGTAGGCAATCAAAGCCTGGGTGAGCTGATAGCCACCCTCAAACTGGTGTGCCCAGGGATCGGTGAAGGCAATAAATCGGTCGAACCGTTCCGGCTGAATCATCACCAGACTCGCCGCCGCAATCAGACAGGCAAGGATCATCGGAAAAAAGTGCAGCACGGAAGCGCCGCCCAGGAAGATGGTGCCGAGCGCAGCACTCATGATGACGACCGACGCACCAAAGTCCGGTTGACCCAACAGCAGCACGCAGACAACAGCGACGATAGCAACCGGTTTAACCATCCCGGAGAAACTGGATCTGACGTCTGCGCCGAACTGAACCAGGTAGTTCGCGACGAAAACGACGACAAACAACTTCACAAACTCTGACCCCTGCAGCGAGAACGCGCCCAGTGAAATCCAGCGACGAGATCCATTGACCTCACGCCCGATGCCGGGAATCAGCACCGCGATCAGCAGACACAGGCTGAGCAACAACAATGGCCAGGCCAGTTTCTGCCACACGGCAATCGGCACACTAAGCACGAGTCCGCCCGCACCAACTGCAATCAACAGGTAAACCAGATGCTTGACCAGCAGGTAAAACGGCGTCTCGTACAACCGGGCAGACACTTCCGACGAGGCCGAACCAACCATGACCAGCCCGCACAGCAGCAGGAACACCGTCACACTCGACAAAATCGGGTCTACCGGCCAGGCGAACTCGGCGCTGGTCGAACGCTCGGCAGTTCTTAGTGTTGCCGGACGAGCCATGGTCATCACCCGTCACCTCGCGCCAGCCTGCGAAAATGATCACCGCGCTCTTCAAAGTTTCGGTACTGATCCTGCGAGGCGCAGGCGGGTGACAACAGAACCACATCGCCCGCTTTCACGCTGCGATGGACGGCCGCCATCACTTCATCGAGCGTCGCATAGCTCTCCACTGCGACCTCGCCAAGCTGGGCGGCGATCACGTCGCGATCACGACCATACACGTACACCCGCGCGACCTTCTTCACCGACTCCGCCAGGCGGGAAAAATCGGCACCTTTGCCATCGCCACCCAGCAGCAGAATCAGGTCCGAATCCAGCGTCGCAATACCATCAATAGCCGCCAGCGCGGCATCCACATTGGTCGCCTTTGAATCATTGATGAAACTGACACCGTCAAATTCCCCGACAGGTTCACAGCGGTGCGGCAACCCTTTGAAGGAACGGAGCCCTTCGATCATGCGGGACAGATCCCAATCAAGGGCAGACCCAATTGCCAGCGCGGCAAGCGCATTAACAAAATTGTGTCTGCCCCTGATGGGGAGCTCGCTCGTGAAAACCAGGTGATCTTCGCCGCGGCACAGACTGAGCTCACCGTCTACAGACCGCAAACCAAACTGAGCCGGCCCCTGTGGCTCGCCATCCCGAAACGTCAACAGTTCTGCATCGCCTGGTAGCGGGAAGGGGTAATTCAGATCAGCATTCAATACCGCCCGCCGGGCATGCGCGTAGATCGATGCCTTCGTCGCATAGTAGTCATCGACACTGTCATAGCGATCCAGGTGGTCGGGGGACAGATTCAGAACCACCGCCACTTCACAATTGAGCGATGTCGCCAGTTCCAGCTGGTAACTCGACACCTCCAGGACATACAACCCGTGCCCCTCGTGCAACAGATCCAGGCAGGGGGTACCAATGTTTCCCCCCACCCCGGCATCGATGCCGCAGGCCCTTGCCAGCGCACCGACCAACATCGTCACCGTACTCTTGCCATTGGAACCCGTGATGGCGACGTATGGCATGGTGACCAGGTCAGCGAACATGGCGACATCACCAGTGACGGGAACCCCTCGCCTGACAGCGGCCTGGATCGCCGAATGAGACAGTGGCACACCGGGGCTGACCACAAGGCGATCCGCACCCGCCAGCGCTTCCGGTGACAACACGTCAAAGCTGACGTCCGGATCAATGGCCCGGAGCGCTTCGAGCCCGGCCGGGGAGGCCTGACTATCAACAGCAGCAAATGCCAGACCTTCGCGCGCGAAGTGCCTGGCGCATGAGAGCCCTGTGACGCCGAGCCCAACAATCATATTAAGCTCCGCCACCGTCTTGATCCTCGAAAAAGGCAGCCACCTCCCGGTAGTCGCTAAACGGTACTCGTCTGTCTGCCAGCACCTGGTATTCTTCGTGCCCCTTACCGGCAATCAGCACCATATCGTTGTCGTTGGCGATCTCGAGCACATGCCTGATCGCCTGCCCGCGATCCTCGATCACTTCGATCTTGGCCTCGTCCGCAACCCCCATCAGCATCTGCTGGATAATGGTGCCCGGCTCTTCAGAGCGCGGATTGTCGCTGGTGAACACACACCAGTCAGCCAGTCGCGATGCACACTCACCCATGACCGGACGCTTACCGGAATCGCGGTCACCACCGCAGCCCACCACACAGAACAGCCTGCCACGCTTGTGTCTGACCAGTGCTGAAAGCGCCTTTTCCAGCGCGTCGGGCGTATGCGCATAATCGATGACAACACTCGGTCCATCGCGGGCCGGCAACATATCCATTCGGCCAGGAACACTCTCAAGCTGGCTTGCCCAGCGGCAGATATCGGCGATGTCATGGTCCAACAGACCAAGTACGGTGATTGCCGCAAGCAGGTTACTGACGTTGAACTCTCCCAGCAGACGCGAGGAAACCGCTCCCACACCCCAGGGGGTAATGACCTCCGCTTCAAACCCGTCAATCCGAAAGTCCAGCGAAGCGCAATACACGTCGGCCGCGTGATCGTGAGTACTGAAAGTCAACAGGCTGGCGGCGTTGGTACCGTCAGCCATCGCACGCCAGTTCGGATCATCCCGATTCAGCACCGTCGCTTTCAGACCACGCCATTCGAACAGTTTTCGCTTCGCCGAAAGATAATCCGCAAAGGTGTCGTGATAATCGAGGTGATCCCGCGTCAGGTTGGTGAACACAGCCATGTCGAGGGCAGTTCCGTTCAACCGACCCTGGGCAAGACCATGAGATGAAGCTTCAAAGGCAATGGCGTCGGCACCCTGATCCAGCATGCGCCGGAAGCGGCGCTGTAACTCGATGCCGCCTGGCGTTGTCATCCCCGCCTCACTCACAGCGCCAAGGAGCCCATAACCGAGCGTCCCCAGCACGCCACAGGCCTTGCCACTGGCATTCAACAACTGGGCAATAAAATGCGTGCAGGATGTCTTGCCGTTGGTGCCAGTCACGCCCACCATCAGCATGGACGCCGTCGGTTCCCCGAAGAACCGGCTGGCCACCTCGCCGCGACGTTGACCCAGTTCTTCAACTTCAATGACCGGAATATTCACATCCAGGACTGGCACTGGCGGCTCGGCCAATACGGCGGATGCCTGCTCGTGAACGGCATGCGAAATGAAGGCACGCCCATCAACGGAATGGCCCTGAACAGCAACAAACAAGTCGCCCTCCTCAATCTCGCGACTGTCGTCAGTGATTCCGGTTACCGCCACGTCGACCGGCAATGCCATGTCTGGCAAAAGTTCGCTGATCATGCGCACCACCACCTACACCGCTCCGGTGGGCCGATCAGGCGGCACGTTCAGAAGCCTCAGTACGCCCGCCATGACCCGGGAGAAAACCGGCGCTGCTACGGCGCCTCCCCCGTACTCACCGTTTTTGGGATCGTTAATCATCACGACAGCGACAACCCTGGGTGCGGATGCGGGCGCAATGCCGGCAAAAAATGCCAGATGCCGGGTATCTTCGTAGCCTGACTCACCCACCTTGCGAACCGTGCCTGTCTTGCCAGCGACGCTGTACCCCTCAATCGATGCCTTCGATCCGGTACCGGCATCGCCAGTCACGCTCGACAACATGGCCCTGATCTCACGGGCGGTACGCTCGGCCATCACCCGGGTCGATTCTGATTGCTGGCCCTTCAACACAGAGACGTCCCGCCGCACGCCATCGCGCGCGATGGTCATGTAGGCTTTAGCCAGTTGCAGTGGCGTCACAGTCAGACCATAGCCATAGGCAAACGTCGCCCGCTCGATGTCTTTCCAGCGGCGATGATTGGGAAGATAACCGTTACTTTCGCCGGGAAATCCGATCCCGGTCGCTTCACCAAACCCCATCGACCGGAACATTTCCCAGACCTGGAATTCGTCGAGCGCCAATGCAACCCTGGTTATGCCGACCTGGCTCGACTTGGCAATCACTTCACTCAGGCTCAGTTCGCCGTAATTCAACGGATCAGGAATGGTCTTGTCGCCAACATGGATGAACCCGGGACTTGTATCAATGATCGAATCCGCACTGAACGCGCCTGACTCCATCGCGACGGCTGCAGTCAGTGGCTTCACCGTCGAGCCTGGCTCAAACACATCAGTCACCGCCCGATTGCGAACTGCCGCGAGGTCAAGATTCGCCCGATTGTTCGGGTTGTAGGACGGACGGTTGACCATGGCCAGAACCTCACCCGAGCGGATGTCCAGAATGACAATCGAGCCTGACTCGGCACGATGAAAGTTCACAGCAGATTTGAGTTCCCGGTAAGCCAGATACTGCATCCTGAGATCGACACTCAGCTCCATCGAGCGGCCCGGTTTTGCTTCCAAGACTGGCCGAATATCGCGAACAATCTGGCCATACAGGTTCTTCAGCACCTGTTTCTTGCCCGGGGTCCCCTGCAACCAGCTATCGAACGAAAGCTCCACCCCTTCCTGGCCACGGTCATCGATGTTGGTGAAACCGACAAGATGCGCGGCGACTTCACCGGCAGGATAGAACCGATGATACTCACGCTCTTCGTAGACACCCTTGATGCCCAGTGCCAGAACCTGCTGAGCTTCCGGTGGCGGCATATGCCGACGCAGGTAGATAAAATCGCGCCCCGCATTGCGACGCAGCCGGGCCTCGAACTCTTCCGGCAGTACGTTGAAGAACGTCGACAGGTGGTTGAAGTCACCCAGTTCAAGCAGTTCCTCGGGGTTCGCCCAGAGCGACGTCACCGGAGAGCTGATCGCAAGCGGCTTGCCCTGGCGATCCGCAATCATGCCACGATGAGCATTGATGCGTTCCATCCGAATGGTTCTCGCATCCCCCTGGTCCTTCAAAAAGTCACGCTCGACCGAGTGGAGATAGACCACCCTGAAGGACATAACAAGCGCCAGCATCACGAAGAACGCCATGAACAGGTGAACACGTCCCGGCAGCGCGATCATCGGGTTACCACCACAATGTCGCTGACATCCGGAGACGACATGCCAAGTTCTTCTCTCGACAGCTGGTCAACGCGGGTGTAGTCCGCCCACGCACTCTGCTCCAGGAGTAGTTTTTCGTACTCGCTGTCCAGGAAGTCCTGCTGGCGCTCCAGTTTCTGGATTTCAGCGTAGTGCTGCCTGGTCAAGTGAGCCGAATAAACAACGCCGAGCGCCGAGGCCACCACCAGCAAAACCATCATGCAAACGCTGATTTGCTGCCATCCAAGCAACCAGCCAACAAGTTTGAAGAGGGGAGAATCGGCCATCATAGTTTCTCCGCCACCCGCATGATCGAACTTCGAGCCCGGCGATTAACCGACACTTCATCATCAGATGGTCGCACCGGTTTACCCACCAGCCGAAACGTCCGCTTGATGTCAGCGTCGCGAACCGGCAACTTGTCCGGCAGCAGCTCACCCCGGGCCAGATTGCGCATAAAGCGTTTGACGATGCGGTCTTCCAGCGAATGAAAGCTGATCACCACCAGTCGGCCACCAGTAGCAAGCACCTCAACGACACCCGCAAGACAGGTTTCAAGCGCATCCAGCTCACCGTTGATAAAGATTCGAATCGCCTGGAAGGTTCTCGTTGCCGGATGTTTGCTTGGTTCCCGCCGCGGGACTGCCTCGCCAATGACATCAACCAGTTTGAAAGTGGTGTCGATGGCAGACTCTTCGCGCCGGTGAACAATCGCGCGGGCAATTCGACGCGCAAATCGCTCCTCGCCATAGCGGCTGATCACCCGGGAGATCTCACGCTCCTCTGCCCGGGCAAGCCACTCAGCCGCTGTCTCGCCACGGGACGTGTTCATCCGCATATCGAGCGGACCATCGTGAGAAAAACTGAAGCCACGCCCGACAATATCGAGTTGCGGCGAGGAGACACCAAGATCCAGCAGGACGCCATCCACCGGATTCATGTCATATTCATCGATAAAATGGGCAACATCAGCAAAGGATCCGTGAACAATCACAACCCGCTCATCGTCACCGAGGCGGCGGCGGGCATCATCAATTGCTTGCGGGTCCTGGTCGATAACCATCAACCGTCCATCCTGACTGAGTCGTTCGAGAATCGCGGTCGAATGACCGCCGCGACCATAGGTGCAGTCGACAAAACGGCCGCTCTGGTTTTTGACCAGCGCCTCCACCGCTTCCTGCTTTAGTACCGTCTGGTGAGCCGCCATGGGTGCCTGCTCTCCGCTAAAGTGACAAGTTCTCGAGTTCAGGTGGCAGCGCGAGGTCTGAATCCGACAACCACTCCTCCTGACGCTCCATCCAGATTTCCTCCGCCCAGAGTTCCAGTTTGTTGCTCTGGCCCAGCATGATCGTTTTCTTGTCGAGTTGGGCGTACTCGCGCAGCGGCGGCGATATCAGGATGCGACCACTGCCATCAAGCGTCGTATCGGTTGCATAGCCAATCAGGAGGCGCTGCACGCGACGGGTCGCGGGGTTGAAACTCGAAAGAGACTGGACCTTACGCTCCAGATCTTCCCACTCCGGGCGCGGATAGATGAGAAGCGCGCGTTCGTCGGTGTCTATGGTGACTACCATTTCACCGTTACAATGCTCGCTCAGCATGTCCCGATATTTGACCGGAATCGCAAGACGACCCTTGGCATCGAGATTGATGTTATTAGCGCCCCTGAACACTGACCTTTTTCCTGATCCTCACATCATGGTAGGGGTTGTTGTGGAGCGGGCGCCGCCGGCGGCTTAGACCGACAGTAAATTCCCACTAACTCCCACAATTTCCCACTTTTCTTCACCGTGCACGATAGGAGCGGGTCAGAAGCTTGTCAAGCAGACGAGGACGGGGATTTATCTTTAAAACACAATAACTTAGCTAAGCTTTTTCAGTCGCCATCAGGTATCGCGAAATAACGGGATTTGATACATAGAGATATGTCACATACTTAAAGTAGAACTTTAAGTATGTGAGCTTTTAGACAAATAGGTAATTAAAGAGATATTTTTTATAAAAAAAAGTGTCGGGAGCCGGCCGATAAGCCGGGTTCTGTCGAGGACAATCATTCATCTAGGACGCACGTCACCATGCGTCTCAAGCGACCTACCCGAATCCATTGCGGGCCACAACGAAGGATTCCTATTTGGTCTTGCTCCGGGTGGGGTTTACACTGCCACGCGCCGTTACCGGGCGTGCGGTGCGCTCTTACCGCACCTTTTCACCCTTACCGGCGAAGGATCGCCGGCGGTATATTTTCTGCTGCACTTTCCGTGGGCTCGCGCCCCCCAGGCATTACCTGGCACCCTGCCCTGTGGAGCCCGGACTTTCCTCTCCAGCAAATGCTGCAGCGATTGCCTGGCCGACTCCCGAGGCGGCAAGCCTACTCTTTTTTAAGCGCCAGTGCGATGTCGTACAGCGGCTTGCGCGAGACGCCCAGCAACTCACTGGCCACCGTCGCAGCGGCCCCCGGCGCGAGCGATTTCAGCAGCACCGACATGACTCGTTGCTGCTCGCGTTGATCCGCGCCGGTGGCGTTTTGCCCGGCCCCGTCGACAACAAGAACGAATTCACCTTTCGCCGGCATCCTGCCGTCATCCAGCGCCGCCTTTACCTCGGCCGCCGTCCCGGAAAAAACCTGTTCAAACTGCTTGGTCAGCTCCCGCGCCACGCAGATGTTTCTGTCCGTGCCCAGGATTTCACAGATATCGCCAACGAGTTCGCTGATGCGGTGCGGCGCCTCATAGATCACGAGGGTTCTGAGCTCTGTCTCCAGTGCCTGCAGTTGTTGACGCCTTGCCGACGCCCTGGCGGCCAGAAAGCCTTCAAAACAGAACCGATTCGCTGGCAGCCCCGATACAGACAAGGCCGCGATCACGGCGCTCGGACCCGGTATGGGTACAACCGGAATGCCAGCGGCCAGCGCCGCCTTGATCAGACGATAACCCGGATCCGACACCAGGGGTGTGCCGGCATCCGATACCAGCGCGACCGATTCACCCGCGAGCACCCTGGACACCAGCCGGGGCGAGGCTTCCTCTTCGTTGTGTTCATGGTAGGCGACAATCGGGGTCTTAATCCCATGAGCCGCCAGCAATCGCCGGGTATGACGTGTGTCTTCCGCGGCAATAACGTCGACCTCACTGAGCGTTCTGACAGCTCTTGTCGAGATGTCATCCAAATTGCCAATCGGCGTCGCCACGACGTACAGCCCGGCCATCTATACTCCTATCGAATTCATCGACAATTGCTTCGTCTCATTGAGTCCGTAAACCGACACGACACCACCAAAAATAGAGTAGGATCGGGATAAAACTATTCCCGCCGCATCCTTGCATCCCGAACCAGGTAACCCGGCCAGCAAACCAGACTATGAACCCCAGACTATGAACCAGAGTAACGCCAGTTCAAGCCAATGAGCAAAATTCGTGTCCTGACTTTACTGATGCTACTGGTTGGACTCGCGGGCTGCGAGACCACATCAGGTCCCTCTATCGAAAGCAGCGCTACCGCTGTCGAACCAGCCACAGAGGTTTTTGAAGCCGACATCCAGACACTGGTGGCGCGCGCGAATCGGGCCAATCCACCAAGATCGATCGAACTGTGGCTGACCGCCGCCGAGCGGGCCATCGAAAGAGGGGTAATCGGCCAGGCCATGGCGATACTGAATCGGGTGGACGCGGCAGAATACCCGCACCTCTATCGCCGTTACATCTATGCCCGGGCGGAAGTCGCAGTACAGCTTGACGATCCCGTCGCTGCGCTCGACCTGCTGAGACACCCGTCACTGTCCAAGGGCGCACTGACGCAGGAAGACCAGATTCATATCGCGCATATTCGCGCCAGTGCATACCAAAAGGGTCGAAGCTATCTGGCCAGCGCCCGGGAGCTGATTTTTATCAATGACCTGCTGTCTGCGGACGAACGTAATCTCAATCACGAGCGGATTTTCGCGACGTTGCTGGAGCTGCCCCACCAGACACTCACCTCCCAGGCGGAGCGTGCAATCACCAGCGATATTCGCGGCTGGCTTTCGCTGGCAGCACTGGTCAAACGCGATCAGAACGATCCGCTGGAACAACTGATTTCGCTGAACCAGTGGAAGCAGGTCTGGTCACATCATCCTGCCGCAAGCCGCCTGCCGGCCAGCCTGCAACTGTTGTCGAGGATCGTCGAGGAGCGGCCCGAATCCATCGCGTTGCTGCTGCCACTCTATGGCGACCTGGGTCCCTACGGCCGGGCAATTCGCGACGGCTTGCTGGCAGCCCACATGGCCACCGGATCCGGTCCGGTCATCAAGGTATACGACACCACATCGGCTTCCCTCAGGGAACTGATAAGCCGCGCCCACCGTGACGGTGCTGAACTGATCATCGGCCCGCTACAGAGAGACCACGTTACAGCACTGATGAGGATCTCCCTGCCCGTTCCGGTGCTGGCCCTGAATCGCAGCGTCGATGACTCGGCAAACGCCAACGTCTACCAGTTTGGTCTGGCACCGGAAGACGAAGTGCAACAGGTCGCGCGACAGGTCTTTATGGAAGGCAGGCACAAGGCACTGGTTCTGTATGCTGACTCCGAGTGGGGGCACCGGAATTTTGAAACCTTCCGCCGCAGCTGGGACAGGCTCGGCGGAACACTGGTGGACGCGGCCGCGTTCCCGGATCAGCGCGACTACTCTGACCTGGTCAAATCGCTGCTGGATGTCGACGAAAGTGAAGCGCGGGCGGCAGAGCTACGCAGAATTACCGGTCGAACCTTCGAATTTACCCCGCGTCGAAGAGAGGATATCGACTTCGTCTTCCTGCTGGCGAATACCTCCCAGGCCCGCCGACTGAACCCGACCCTCGCGTTCTTTTACGCCGACGACATCCCGGTCTACGCTACCTCACATATCCACGAATTTTCAGATTCCCGGATTGAATCCATCGACCTGAACGGCATTCGATTCTGCGATATCCCCTGGAAGCTGACCGCAACTGATCGGGTCCAGCAAAAGATCCTGGACAACTGGCTAACATCCCGACAGGGCCTTGCACCATTCTTTGCACTCGGCGTTGACGCCTATCATCTGTTCCCCAGACTGCAGCAACTCAGGGAGTTGCCGGATAGCCGCATCTTCGGTACCACCGGCGTGTTGCAGCTCGATAGCCTTAATGTCATCAAGCGGGAACTGATGTGGGCACAGTTCGTCGATGGCCAGGCGGTTTCAGCACCTCTGGTCCTGGACGTCTCGGACCGTTGACCACGACGGCGGTTGGCAGAGACGCGGAAAGTGACGCGTTGACATTCCTCACCGCGAGGGGCCTGAAGCTCATCGAACGCAACTATCGGTGCAAATTCGGTGAAATTGACCTCGTGATGCTGGACAAGGACACCATCTGTTTCGTCGAGGTACGGTTTCGCAGCTCCGACGGATATGTCGACGGCGTTGAATCAATTACAAAATCCAAGGTCCAACGCCTGGTAAGAACTGCCGAGCACTACATTGCCAACAACCGGAAACGCGAAGACCTGTTCTACCGCTTCGACGTGCTGTCGTTGGGAACAACCGTCGACTGGATTCAAAACGCCTTCTCAGCAGACGACTAAATTCGGCTAGAATGGGTTCCCATGGAAAACATAACCACCCTCACGCTAAGAACTTTATTTTTACTCATCGCGACCATCAGCCTGCTGAGCGGCTGTTCCGCACTGACGCCCGCATCCGAAGACTACGGTAAACGCAGTTTCGGTGTGTACTGGGATGATCAGACCACCGAATCAAGAGCCAAGAAGGTGCTCCGGCAGGCACACCCTGACCTGGCCGATGCACATCTCTCCGTGACCAGTTTCAACGGTTCCGTCCTGTTGACTGGTCAGGTGCCCTCCGATGAGGCGAAACAGGTCGCGGCAAGCACCGTCGCTGAACTGCGCCACGTCAAGTTCGTCCACAATGAATTGGAAGTCGCCGGGCCCACCTCGATGGTCGCACGATCCAACGATGTGTGGCTCAGCACCAAGGTAAAAACGGCGCTGGTCACCGACGAGTCAATCGAAGGCAATCGAATCAAGGTCATCACCGAAGACGGCGTGGTTTACCTGATGGGGCTTGTGACGCGAGATGAAGGTGATCTTGTCGTCGAACGCGCGAGACAGGTCTTCGGCGTACAGAAGATCGTCAAGGCATTCGAATATATCAATTAATCTGGTTGATTCACCGAGCTACCGTAGCGCGATCATTTAACGACTTTGAGATTCGGCGGTCCGCCACCTGCCGGCGGCGGATCATCTTTCGGCGCTTCCGGATCAGAGTCAGGTTCCTTGGGAAACCACATCCCCTCGCCGTTTTCCCTGGCAACGATCCCAAGCACCGCATCGATGGGCGCATAAATCTCGTGGGCAACACCATTGAAACGTCCGCTGAACGAAACCGACTCGTCACAAATCAATAGATCGCGAATAGCAACCGGGCTGATGTTGAGCACAATCTGCCCATCCTTGGCATAACCCGGCGGCACCGAAAGTCCCTCGACCGAAATATCGAGCACCAGGTAAGGCGTACAGCCATTGTCGAGTATCCACTCGTTGATCGCGCGAATCAGGTAGGGAACCGAGGAATTCATGCCGTCACCTTAACCACCGGTCAAGTCGCCATGCAACCGGCTCGTGACCACCCGGCGAAGATTCATGAAGACAGCCAGTCAAGTACAACCGCCTCCTTTTGGAATGGCCCGCTATACCCGTGAGCTTGTCCGGCTAAACGAACCTGCGCAATGCGTCGATATTTGACGTCGCAACGGAGGTTCCGGCGGCGAGCTGTTCGAACTCGTCGGCCAGCGTTGTCATCTCGTCAACGGCAGCCTTTGCATGCATCGCGAAGGCCACCTCCGCAAACTGACTTTCCAGCAACGCTTTCAAAGGCATGATGCTCAGCGATTCAGGCAACCAGCGCAGCAGATGGAACGTGAAAGGCTGACTCTTTCGGAAGCCGAGCGCTCTGAGGACCTCTCCTCCCTCTTTGACCGCCCGGATTACCGCGCGCAGCGTCTCCTTGTCCCGGGCAACCGCACGCGGATCGCAATCGTGTTTGTAGAGCGCACCAACCAGCGGACTGACCAGCGCCACGTGATACTTGAGCCAACCATCGATGTCCGATGTCAGGTCCACAGGCACACCGGCCGTTTCGAACAAAGCCTTGATTGCCCGGGTCCTTTCCCGGATCTTTCCATCCACTTCACCGATGGTCACAGGCTGCCTCTTTCTTCCCGGCCGCTCGCGATCGGCATAGTGAACAATCTGACCCCGGATTCCGCCGCCGGCGCCGGGAAATCCGAACAGCACCTTCTCGACGGGCAGATACTTCAGGTACTCGTCAAAACCGAGCGCGTTGTTTCCCATGAACAGGATGTGTTTGATACCGGGGCTCGCTGCCAGCGCCTGGCAAACCTCAGGCAGTCTGTTCTTTCTGATGAGAACGATAACGAGATCGTATTCATCCTCAGGCTGAAGTCCACGGATCACTCTGGGGCGGGACGTTTCCCGCTGCCCGGTGATGTCATTCGAAACGACAATGCCATTTCGTTCCAGCCAGGTCGCTCGCTCTCCCCGGTCCAGAATGGTGACATCGCCGCCGCTTGTTCCAACCAGATGAGCGTACACCGATCCCAGCGGTCCGGCGCCGAAGAACAACACTTTCACCGGGACTCCCCGGCCAGAGCGCCCATCGCCATCTCGTCAATTCGTGCCATGACACCACTCTCGTTACTGGTCAGGGTTCAGGTAATACCCCAGAGCGTATGCTTGCCTGAAAAAAACGCAAACCGCGGCGGGACAAAATACCCTTAACCGACAGTTGTCGTTACGGCAATACGACAATTTCCTTCACTTCAATCCGGCGGCCCGCCCCGGGGTCATAGGAAAAGGTGCCACGTACTTCAATGGTCTGACCTACCCACTGCCCAATCTCGCCCGCACCCCGGACGGCGACGCGATCGAGCGAAGCGTTTTCAATCCAGTAATGCCGGGGCTGATCAAAGGTCCTCAAGGTGCCACGGACAACAACCTCACGGCCATCGAAGTCCTTCTGAGCTTCGCTGAGCGCCACAAGATCAGTCACCAGCGGCGCCGGATCGGCGCAGGCAGCCAGGATTAGTACCAGTGCAAGCAACGCGCTGATTCCTGCCGCGTTCAAGGCAGACTGCCTACTCAAACTCGTGCAGCGCCATCCAGCGCATCACATCGCCCCGACTCAGAAAGCCGACAAGCCTGCCGTGCTCCAGCACGGGAAGCGGTTCAATGTCGGTCCGGCTCAGCGTCTCGAGCGCCTGGCGAGCCGTAGCATCGGCGTCCAGGTAGTGCATCCTTTCCAGCGAACGCATCACATCGTTGACCGTTCGTCCGGCACGATCGGCAGGGTCGAGCGGAACAATATCGTCAAGGATCACGAATCCGTCGAATACGCCCTTGCGCACGACCGGCCAGACTCGCTGAGTACTGCGAAGCAGGAAGTCGTCGATGAAATCAGGCAGTGACGTCGATGCTTCCACGCTGCCATAAACCGTGTTCATGAGGTCCTCAACCTTGAAACCCTTCAGGGCACGGTCCGTCAGCAACTGCGTATAACTCATTCGAGCCAGGTTCGAGATGAACCAGCCAATGAGGATTGACCAGAGCCCGGAAACGTTACCTCCCATCAGGGTCACAACGCCCAGCGCGATCAATGTCCAGCCGAAGATACGTCCCAGCGTCGATGCCCATCGCGTTGCCTTGATCTGATCGCCTGTGATGGCCCACATGATGGAACGAAACACACGTCCGCCATCCATCGGGAACCCCGGAATCATATTAAAGACTGCCAGGATGAAATTGATCGAGCCAAGCCACAGCAGCGAAGTTTCAACAGGCCCCAGACTGGCAAGCGCCTCTGCTTCGCCGTTGGAAATCGCTTCGACAACGGCGGGATCTGCAACCATCAACGTCACAATGGCCGAACACGCCAGTGAAATCACGATACTCATCAAAGGACCTGCGATGGCCACCTGGAGTTCGATACCCGGCTTGTCCGGTTCCCGGCTCATCTCTGCCATGCCGCCAAACAGGAACAACGTGATTCGCGGAACCGGGTAGCCATGGTATTGCGACACGACTGAATGCGCGAGTTCGTGAGCGAGCAGAGAAAGAAAAAAGAGTACCCCCGAGGTCACCGCCGTTAACCAGATCAGGCCAACGCCCCAGTCGGGATGCCACTCAGAGAAGACGCCGGCGCCCAGACTGAAAACAATCAGGGCAAAGATAATGACGACGCTGGGGTCGAGCCGGACCTCGATTCCCGCAATCCGGGCGACTTTCAAACTCCTGCCGGTGACCCCGCGCGGAGTATCTGGCGGTGATGCGTTCATAGATGCCTGAACATTGCAGATTCGAACGGGAGATGTCCAATCCTGCATCCAGTTTCAAAGCAGTCCGGGGATCGCGTTAACGCCAGACTCGAAGCAGCGCTTCCTCACGGAAACGCGAACGCTTCACCGTTTAGTCACGCATGTCCATTTCAGCTTCGGACAACGACGCCTGGAATGAATCTCGCGCAAAAATGCGGTCCATGTAGTCCTGGATCGGTTTGCCCTGCTTCGGCGGTAAGTCAATACCCAGCACCGGCAGGCGCCAAAGAATCGGTGCGACGCAACAATCCACCAGCGTGAATTCATCACTCATAAAGAACGGCTTTTCCGCAAAAACCGGCGCAATGGCCAACAGGCTCTCTCGCAGTTCCTTACGGTTGCGATCAATCACCGTTTCCTTCGACCGACCCGCAACGATGTTATCGACGGCACCACACCAGTCGCGCTCGATCCGATACATAAAGAGACGGCTTTGCGCCCTCGCTACCGGGTACACAGGCAGTAACGGGGGGTGCGGGAACCGCTCATCGAGGTATTCCATGATGACCTGGGACTGGTACAGGCTCAGATCCCGATCCACCAGCGTCGGCAGACTGTTATACGGATTCAGGTCAGCCAGATCTTCCGGCATGTGATTGGGATCAACATCGACGATCTCGACCGCAACTCCCTTTTCACAAAGCACCAGCCGAACGCGCTGGCTGTAGTGATCTGAGCCGTCTGAATAAAACACCATCGACGAATGTTTGGCGACGACGCCCATCGATATACCTCTCAACTAGATTAAACCTGGACCGGAGCAGCGTGGCACGCTGCTCTAGTGGTATTCCTTTTCGTACTCACGCCCCAGAAGTCGGGCGAAAACATAGAAGAATGCGAGAAACAGTATCACGTAAACACCAATTCTCTCTCGATCCTGCCGTGATGGATCACCTGTGTAGTAAAGGAAGTTCGTCAGATCGTAAATGACCTGATCGTATTCTTCCGGCGAAAGCTTCCCGCTGCCCTCTTCCAGCGCCAGGGGAGCATAACCTCGATCCAACAGGTCCTGACCGCACTTCTCCTCGGTGATGTATTCATGCGTCAGTGGGTCCATCATCTCGCCACCATTTTTGGCCAGCTTCGGGATCTGACGACAACCTTTTCGCTGAATGCCCTGAAGGTCCATCAATACATGGGGCATGCCGACATTCTCAAACACCAGATTGTTGACGCCGAACGGTCTAGACTCATCAATATAAAACGTCCGCATATAGGTATAGAGCCAGTCCGGCCCTCCCTTCAGCTGCGTATGCAAGGTGAGATCCGGTGGCGGGGCGCCAAACCAGTTCTTTGACGCGTCAGGCGACATCGCGTTTTTCATCAACTCGCCAATACGCACATCCGGATCAAACACAATGTGCTCAAGCATCAGGTCTTCCGGTATACCGAGATCCTCCGCGGTGCGTTTGTAACGCTGATACTGCAGCGAATGGCAACCAAAACAATAGTTCATAAACGTCTGCAGGCCCCGCTGCAGTGAAGCCTTGTCATTCAGATCCGGCGCCATGGGGTCGAGTGGGTAAGTTGAACTCGCTCCCATCACAACCGGCGCGAACAACCATGAAGCCATCAGTACCAGAAATACCCGCATCATCCTGTCACCCTCTCCGGCACCGGTTTGGTCTTCTCAACGCTGGTGTACCAGGGCATCAACAGGAAGTACGCGAAATAAACCGCCGTACAGACCTGCGCCAGGATCGTTCTGCCTGGCGTCGGATGCACCGTACCGAGATAGCCCAAAATGAAGAACGAAATGACAAACAGCGCCAGCATGATCTTGCTGGGCAACCCCTTGTAGCGCATCGAACGGACCGGCGAGCGATCCAGCCAGGGCACAACAAACAGAATCGCGATGGCACCCGCCATCACAACCAGTCCCCAGAATTTCGCCGTCAGCCCGAACAGCGGGAAGGTTGCCGCCCGCAACATCGAGTAGAACGGGGTGTAATACCACACCGGCGCGATCAGGTCAGGTGTCTTGAGGGGGTCTGCCGGTTCATAGTTCGGGTGCTCAATCAGGTACCCGCCCCCGTCCGGATAGAAGAACATCACGGCACAGAAAATAATCAGGAACAAAACGATACCCGGCAGGTCATGCCCTATCGTGTAGTAAGGGTGAAACGGCACGCCATCGAGCGGCTTGCCGTTATCATCGACCTTGTCCTTGATCTCGACCCCATCGGGATTGTTCGATCCCACTTCGTGCAGCGCCAGGATGTGCAGGAAGACAAGTACCAGCAATACCAGCGGCACCAGTACAACATGCAATGCGAAGAAACGGTTCAGGGTCACGCCGGACATGTTGAAATCGCCCCGTACCCACACGGCCAGCTCTTCGCCCACGACCGGGATCGCGCCAGCCAGAGATACAATCACCTGCGCACCCCAGTAGGACATGTTGCCCCAGGGCAGCAGATAGCCAAAGAAACCTTCCGCCATCAGCGCCAGGTAAATCAGCATGCCCAGCACCCAGATCAGTTCGCGCGGCTTCTTATAGGATCCGTACATCAGGCCCCGGAACATGTGCAGGTAAACCACGACAAAGAAGGCGGACGCGCCGGTGGAATGCATGTAGCGAAGAATCCAGCCGTAGTCCACGTCGCGCATGATGTACTCGACGGAAGCAAAAGCACCCTCGCCGGTCGGCACATAGCTCATGGTCAGCCAGATGCCAGTCAGCAGTTGATTGACCAGCACAACAGTCGCAAGCACGCCAAAGATATACCAGAAGTTAAAGTTCTTCGGCGCATAGTATTTGGACATATGCTTTTCATAGGTATGGGTCACCGGCAGCCGGTCATCGACCCAGTCCATCATGTTTTTGAACGACTCTTGGATCGTGGCCATCAGGCGACACCTCCGTCTTCGCCGATGACAATCACGCTGTCGGTCTCATAGGAGTACGGCGGAACCTCCATATTGGTGGGCGCGGGAACGCCACTGTAAACGCGCCCGGCAAGATCGAATTTGGAACCATGACAGGGGCAATAGAAACCGCCCTGCCAGTTCGGATCGAATTGTTGCGGCTCAAGTTCCGGCCGAAATTTCGGCGAGCAGGCCAGGTGAGTACAGATCCCAACATAGACGCCGATCTCGGGGCGAATAGAGCGGGTCTCATTGGCCGCATAGTCGGGTTGTTGCTCTTCTTCGGAATCGGGGTCCGCAAGCCGCTCCAGACGCTCGCCCAGCTGAGCCATCATTGCCTCGGTGCGATAAACCACGAAAATCGGCTTGTCGCGCCACGCCGGAATCGGCCCCAACATCGTACCCGGAGTCAGTTTGCCGATATCAATCTTGATGGGAGCGCCCGCTGCCAGGGCTTTTGCACTGGGATTCCATGATCCAACGAAGGGAACAGCAAGGCCAACAACGCCCGCGCCCCCGACGACAGAGGTTGCGCCGATCAGGAAATTGCGCCGCCCCTTGCTTACGTCGTCACTCACGACAGATTCTCCAAATTCAGAACTACTTCGAAGACCGGACGCGTGCGATTGTAAAGCGTTCTCAATCAGCGACTTGAATCAGTCGGAGCGACCCGGAAAACCGGCGCGAGTGTACCACACTCTGGCCGGTAATTGTGGGCACACGCGCTGTGTGCCCTGGAATATGCTTCCGCCAGCCCGACGTTACAACGCCGCGCAGATCGTGTACTCGTTGGACTCGCTATAGGGTGCCGCCAATGCCACATTTGTGGGCACAGTGTTGGCGCCGGGCGTGCCCAGGGTCGCGCGAATCTGGCCTGAATCGCCGAGCCCGTCATCATCCTGCAGGTCAAGCGCCGCTGCCGCCTTGCCGGGTACCTGGCTAAAACAGAGCTTGAGTCCATTGAGCCCGCCGCCCATCGGTTGGACGGTGACCCCCATCAAGCCGCCCCAGGCATTCCTTGGCAATGAGGCTGCTGCCTGGTCTGCCGGATTACCGGAGAGATAGCCTGCAGCCCGGAGGTGCTGCCAGAAGTTGTCGTGCTCGCCCCCACCATTCCAGGTGTTGTTCAGGTTGGCGGTCAATGCCCCGTTGGCATTACCCGCCTGGGTCACCTGGGCCCAGTCGCCGCCCCGATCCGTCAGCGCAGTCAGGTTACCGTCGTCGCCAGGCAATGCCTGATAACGGTCCTGGTACGAGAGATACGCGGCTGCCACGGCACTGATATCAGAACTGGCTTTCTTGATTCTTGAATTGTCAATCAACTCCGTTCCCTGAAGGATTGCCCCTAAGAGAATACCGATGATAACCAACACAACGGCGATCTCGACAAGCGTGAATCCAGACTCTCGTTTCATCGTTGCCTCCCTTCTTCTTTCCGACATAGATTAACCAAGATATTGGCTGTGAACTAGCCCGATCCAGCACAGCAGGCGAGCTAACATTAGTTGAACTGTCCGGCGCGGACCAGGTGAAACACCAGAACATTGGGTGAAATCCCCATGATTCTGTCGTCAAATTCCGACCCGGCGGCCTCTGAGTAAGTCCGACGGACAAACACGGGATCACCGTCAATATTTTCAAGCTGGTCCGGGGATGTCGTCGCTGTACCGTCCTCGCCAAGTGAAAACACCATCGCAACCAGCGAATCCGCCATCGTCGTCGTGCACCCCGCGTCGGCACACAGCAGAAAATCCGGTGCCATCCCGAGCGCGAGACTATTGGTGTACTCGCCACCATCCGCAGAACTGACAGAATATCGATAGGGACCAAGCCACGGATCGCTCGGCAGGCTATCGCCGTCCAGATTCAGATTCAGTCCCAGGGTTCTCGCCGGGACGAATCCATGCCAGGTCGTGCAGGCCGTCGTTGCCGCATTGGGCGCTGCCAAGCCGTTGGAGGTTGCCGTCGCCGGACAGGGCAGTCGCCCGGTGCGCGCTGCAAACCCGACCAGGGCTTCATGAATCTCTTCGATTGTCTGGTCTGTCTCATCCCGTTGCCGCAACTCAAACTGGGCCGTCAGTGGCACCATCAGCCCTCCCAGAAAGACACCGACAATAACAACCACGATGGCCATCTCGACGAGATTGAAACCTCGCTGGGAAACCGGGACAGACAGTTCAGGGTGCGATGGCATAGACAAGGTCATTATAGGCAGAGGAAAAGGACACCATGGGTATCGCACGAAAGGTGTCATCGGGTGGCAGGCTGTTCTCCATCTCAAAGTACTGGTCAAGACTGGCCGCGGGTCGAGCCTGGCCCGCCATTTCAGCTCCAGGCGCTACCAGGACTCCCGCAGCCGGTGACAGATCACCGTCCACAACGGTCAGGCAGGCACCCTCGGCAGCAAGACAGAAGCGGTAAAGCAGTTCCCCGCGCCAGTTGGATGACAACCAGGCGGCAGGAGTCGGGGCCACACCAAAGCCACACGCACTGCCCCAATTCACCGGCAAGGCCGTATCAAACGGGATTGACCCGAACTGCTGGCCGCCGACACTCACGTAGGCGCCGCCAAAGTCTGCCGCGAAAGGGAACTCACCGCAGGCTGCGCGATAGGCCAGAAGCAAGTCTGCTGCCGCCCGCACCACCCGCAGTTCGATGAGTGTCCAGAAGTCATCGACGGGAATACCGAGCACAATGTCGTTACCCGTACCATCAGTAATCTGCGCATAGTCAGAAAGATTCCCGTCGCCGTTGACGCCTTCCAGAAATTCCGCCGCGGCTGTCGATGTTCTCTGCTGCGCCCCCACCGTCACGCCTGGCGCAATCAGCACCGCGGCCATGGCGCGGCCGTCCAGCGTCATGGCAGTCGACACTGAGCTGTTCCTGGTTCCTGGTGTTGTCGTCAGCGACGGGTCAGCCGCATACCAGATGACCGCCCCCGAACTGTCACTGATTGGACCCAGGTTCAGGGTTCGCCAGGGAAGAAAACCTCTCTGGCTGACACACACACCACCTCCCGCATCCGCTATGCCATCAAGGTCTGTGTCGGGGCACGGCAAGGTCCCGGGCGTTGCCTGCGCCATCGCGAATCCAATCAATGATTGCTTGGCACTATCCAGCCGCTGAACATCAACGGCGATAGCAGCCGCTCTGCGGTCATTGATCGACACAGTCGAAACCAGAACGACCGTCAGGCCGGTAAGAATCACAGCCAGGAACAGGAGTACGGCAACACCCCGCTGTCGAGCCCGGAACACGTCAGTTGGCGTCCGATTTCGCAACAACGTCTCCCGGTGACTGCCAGGGGTCCAACACCAAACCACTCTCCAACATGATTGACTGTCCGGGTTTCAGGCTGACACGCTGTCCGTCAATCGTGAACCGGGCGCCATCTCGACCAATGGACACCGGACGAAAAGGCGGAACGGCTCCGGACGACAGTTCACTCCTGCCGTTAATCCAGAAGCGGGATAATGAACCTGGTCCGACAACGATGCCGGAGAACGTCAACGTATCGAGCGGCGATAATGCCTCCGCCGCCGCGGCCTGCTCCGCCTTCGGCTCCGGGCTCTGCTCTTCCAACTCACCGGATGCGACAAGTCGATCCAGCACACCGCGTTCACCGGCACTGGTGAAAACCCGGTCAAATGGATAACTGTCACACTGTCCAGTCGCCGGGATCGTCAGCAACAGCAGCCAACCTGCTAACCTGATCACATCGCACCCTGCCGCCAATGTTCAGTGACGTCATCAACGCTGAACCAGCGAAGATTGCATTCGCCCCTGAAACGGGTGGTCCGGAACTCAACGACAGAATCATCAAGCCAGCGAACTGCGCAGTGGTCGATACTGAACAAACCTTCCGATCGACTCGCGAGTTCGGTCATGAGGTCATAAAAGCTCCCCTCATGGGTCAGTTCCATCCTGACTTTCATGTCGGTGACACGAACGACAAGATCCGGGTGCCAAAAAGCATCCACATTCTGTTCAGCGAGCCTGCTCCCTTCGATCGTAAACTCTGCCCCCAGTAGGTTCAGTTCTTCGGCGACCTCCCGAAAAGACTCCGCCCATTGCAGGCGGCGCGGGACACCGACATATCCTCGATCCAGAAAGCCGACGTAATCGCCGGCAAACTTTTGCAGTAGATCCACGTAGACCTCTGCCTCTACATTGACGGACTGCTGAGCAGAGTAATTCATTCGGGCTTCGATCAACGACCGCCTGCTATCGACAAAGTAAAAGAAACAAAAAATCAGGAAAACGACAGCAAGCCCGAACCGTACCAGCGCAAACGTGTGATCCCGCCACCGAACCTCGTTGATAAGCTCACGCATTGAGCTGCTCCAGCACAATCATCAATTCAAATCGGTTACTTTTTTCTTCCAGCGCACCTTCATCGACGCGACCGACCCTGTCGCTAAAGCGAGCGTTCTCACGCATATCTATGGTGGTTTCCAGCAGGAAGACACGCTCGACTTCATCGAGGGATTCAAGCGCCGTCACCAGTCTTTGCATCTGGCCGGTCGCAGTGCGATAGCTACTTCCCACCTCTGCAATCTCACCGGATAAACGCATGATTGCTCGACGTCCCCCAGGGGGCGGTTCGGAAATTTCGGCATCAAAATCCTGGCGCTGGCCGGAAGCGCTGGCCGAGTCCCCCATCAGGTCCCGTTCGTAGACACGGATGAGCTGAGCCAGGGCTGCAGGGTCATACTTCTCCCACTCAAGCCCATCGAGCGCGACAAACTGAAATTCGGGTTTCCCCAACACACGGCCCAGAGGCACAAAAAAACCGTGGGGCGAGATGTCTGCATCGGCAGCAATAGTGTCAACCTGTTCGACCGCAGCCCGAATGAACGGTGAGTCCACAAGTATCTCACCCGAGGGCCCATATCGATGCGTGAACTGCTGGATCAATTGCGTCCGCCCATGTTCAAGGAACTGCTCACGCTGATTCAGTTCCAGGCTGTTCAGCGCCAGCAGAACCGCGGAAGTCAGGCAAGCAAGGGTGCCGAACTCCGTCACCTGCGACACGATGCGATTAGTCAGGTACTTGTAATATGACCTCTTCTGCTCAGGCGCGGCATAGTGATCTCGTAGCGAGTTGGTTCGTGTGCAAAGGAAGGCAAACAGCGTGTCCGCCCCCTCGCCATCACAATTCTGCATGCCAAAGTGCTTGATAAGCTCCTCGAGACTGACAAACCTGTAATGAATATTCTCGCGGTCGTGAGAAAGCTCGCGCGCATCCTCGAGTTGTTCGTCATGCATGATGCAATAGACGTTGAGATGGTCGCTTGACTCCAACAGACGCTGATTCAGCAGAAAGTTATAGATCTCCACCGTCCCGCGCTCGAGATTCTCGATAACTCCCTCGAAATCGTTGCGGTCCCACATACCCTTGTCGAACTTCGCCTGCCTGGAAAGCATGAGTCGTCCGTTGTTGAAGTAGCTGTTTCGCAGCGCACTCCTCACCTGCCGCGAGACCATCAATACATGGTCCGCCGGTCCGCCCCTGATGATGGGCTTCAGCAACCGATCACTGAGTAACGGCAACGACCAGATCCCTGACAGCCTGACCTCATGAGCTTCCAGCCGCTCCAGCCAGGGCGATATCAGCGCAGTGTTGGTCAGCGCCGACAACAACACGGTGTCATCACGACGGCCAATATCACCACGACCAATCACACGCGCATGGGAATACACCTCATCACGATAGTGACGATCGATCAGCCGACTGATGAGCGCCCTGCGATCAAACGGATTGACATGGGGTATCTCTTCACGGCGGAAATCTTCTTCAATCATGTCAATCAGAAGTCGGGCAGGCATCTCGGCCGAATGCTCGAGCAGATATTCGAAATCGACAAAACCCGCCTCATCAGGACGAAAGTCCTGCGATCCGATGAGCCGGGTATCGTCCCAGTCAAACACTGTCATCCGATACCCTGAGAAGTAGAAGACGCGCTCCATGGTCAGCTGATCCCCGTCGCCGCGCTCCAGACCGGACCCAGCACACTGATCATGATCCATCCCAGGAGAGCTCCCATGACCAGCGTTAGTACCGGACTGATTGCAGGCTCAACAGCTTCAATGGTTTCCTGTACCTCTCGCTCGTAAAAGTAGGAAACATTTCGCAGGGACTCGTCCAGGTTACCTGTCGTTTCGCCAACCCGAATCATCCGCAGCACCAGTGGAGGAAAAACCTGCACGCGGGCAAAGCCCTGGCTCAGCCCCATACCATCTCTGATATTCTGCCTCGCCTGGACGAACGCCTCGCGCAGGTAGCTGTTGTCAATCAGATGTTCAGCGATCTCTAACGAGCGGGTCACAGTGACCCCTGCCCCGTACAGCAGCGCCATGTAGTTGGCGAATCGCGCCAGACGTGTCTTCAGCATCATCGGCCCTATCAGGGGCAGGCGGAGCTTGATCCGGTCAATCAAGAGACGGATTTCAGGCCTTGCCTTGGCCGCCAGGTCCAGCAGGACAACGCCACCGAGTATCAATGTCACGATCAACCACCAATAGCCACCGACAAAATCAGACACCACGAGTAACGCCACCGTATGAAAAGGCAGCTCCGCGCCCAGTTCTTCGACGAAAGGAACGATCTTGGGCACCAGGTAAACAAGCAGGAACGCGGCGGCGGAAAGAATAATAGCGCCGACGATGGCAGGGTAAGTCATCACTCGCTTTGCCTGGGCAATTAGTTCGTCCGTCCTGCGCATCGTCTGGGCCATCTGATGCAGAACGGCAGGCAGCTCTCCGGCTTCTTCACCCACTGCCACCAGGGCAACGAAAACCTCATCGAAGTCGTGCGGATAGCGCGACAACGCCGTTGAGAAGTTACTACCCCCTTCGATCGCCTCGACCAAACCCGACAAAACATCGCGGAAATAGGTGTCGCCGACACTGTCGCGGAGATCAGTGAGGCCATCCAGCAACGGCACACCAGATGCGGTCAACTGTTCCAGATGAAACACTAAATTGATCAGATCCTTTCTCGGGATTGACCGCTGCATGAGACGGAACCGCCGTCGCCGGTAGGGGCGACAGGAGATCAGGTCAAAACCCTGATTTTCCAATCTGTATTCGACGTCAACATCCGACTTCGCTTCAACAAAGCCGGTGTGCACCTTCCCGTATGCATCAATCGCCTTGTATCGGTACTCAGTCACCTACACCAGCCCCGTAGTGAGATCGACAACACGGCTTAGTTCCTCGATGGTTGTCTTACCCTGACGAACCAGTCTCAATCCATCCTCGGACATGGTGAGGAACTGTTCCGAGCGAGCGTGCTTGCGAAACTCCTGAATGGTTTCTTCACGGGCAATCAGCTCATCCAGCTGCTCGTTCATCATCAGTACTTCCATAACCAGAGACCGCCCCCTGAAGCCGATGCCCGAGCACCGGTCACAACCGTTGGACTCATAGAGCTCAAAGGGCTCATCCTCACCCAGGATAATCGTCTCAAACTGTTCGGGTTCGCGTGATGATTTACAGGACTCGCACAACACCCGCACCAGACGCTGGCCAACGATGCCTATGATGTTGCCCGACAGGACGCCTGACGTGATGCCAATGTCTCGCAAACGGGGTAACGCCCGGATGGCCGAGTTAGTATGCAAGGTGGTGAATACCCGGTGTCCTGTCATGGCAGCGCGAAACGCCATCTCCGCCGTTTCCCGGTCACGAATCTCCCCCACGAGAATAATGTCCGGGTCCTGGCGCATAATTGAACGAATGCCGTCGGCGAAATCCAGTTTCGATCCTTCGGATACTGCAGTCTGGCGAATCATATCGACGTGATATTCGATGGGATCCTCCAGCGTCATGATGTTGACGCTGATCGAATTCAGGAAATTCAGCATCGAATACAGTGTGGTGGTCTTACCGCTACCGGTCGGGCCGGTCACCAGAATGATGCCTTCCGGCCGACTCATCAGCAGCTTGAGTTTATCCACGTTATCGGGCGCCAGATTCAGATCATCGAGCGACAGCAGACCCTTCTCACGATCAAGGACACGAAGGACGATGTTCTCCCCATGTTGGGTCGGCAACACAGAGATTCGAAAATCCACGGTCCGCCCGCCCACACGCAAAGAGATTCGGCCGTCTTGGGGCACTCTGCTCTCGGCAATGTTCAGACCGGCCATCACCTTGAGCCTGACAGAGACGGCTGGCCAGTAATCCTTGTGCAGACTTCGAATCTGCAACATGACACCGTCGATACGGTACCGCAGCCTGAGAAAGCTCAACTGCGGTTCAAAGTGGATATCGGAAGCGCCTCGCTTGACTGCATCCGAGAGGAGCGCATCGACAAGACGGACAATCGGTCGACTGTACTCTTCACCGATATCGTCAAGGCTCTCATAGTCAACGATACCCGTCTGGACTTCCTTGAGAATGCCGTCAACGGACATCTCGTAGCCATAGAACTGGTCGATTGCAGCACTGATGTCGCTTTCGGTCGCCAGAACGGGACGCAGCACCACATCCTGCGACACATTGGCGTTGATACGATCCAGTACCATGACATCGTAGATGTCAGTCATCGCCAGAACGAGTTTCTTCTCGTCCGTATCGTAGGTCACCGGAAAAACACGATGACGCTGCGCAAGCTGCTTTGAAATCATCCCGATCGCGTCCGCGTCCGGGACAATGCTGGCGAGGTCAATACTGCCTCGGCCCAGGGTTTCTCCAAGAAAGTCGCGCATGACTTCCTCGGTCACAAACCCGAGGTCCACAAGCGCCTGACCAATCATCTTGCCCGTCTTTTGTTGTTCGATGAGCGCGATGGTGACCTGATCCTGGTCCACGATTTCCCTTTCGACGAGACGTTCGCCAAGCCGTTTCCGCGGACGTGCCTCTTCAGTCTCAAGACTCATTGCACACTGCCCATGGTTGCAACGCGTTTTCCGGCGACCTCATGATCAAAGCTCGCCTGCGCGGTCGCTTCCGGCGATGCCGCCAGCCTGAGTGCCTCCGCGTAGTATTGCAGCGCCGCGTCCCGCTGGCCAAGATGATCCAGGGCAACAGCGAGGTTGTAGGCATAGTTGGGATTCAGATAATCGAGCGTGTGCGCCCGGAAGAAGGCGGACTGCGCCATCGACCATTGCGATCTGGAGGCATGCCGCATGCCCTTCAGATCGCTGAGTCGCGGGTCATCCGGATACTCTGAAATCATCGCATTCAGTACGTCATCACCGGCATGACCCTGCTGCCGCTGAATGGTAGCGAGTAAACCGACCCGGGCGTCCTGATCGAGCGGGTCAATCTGCAGCAACCGGCGATAGTATTGCCGCGCCTTGCCGAGATTGTTCTGGGCCGCCGCTATCGCTGCGACGCCAAGCAATGCATCACGGTTCGAAGCGACAATCGCCAGCGCATCCTGATAGTGTTTCTCAGCCAGCCCATAGTCACCGCGCTGAAAGGCCGTGTAACCCATCCTGATCGCAGTCGTGTCAGGCGAAGGCGATACCGGCCGGCGCGAAAAAACCTGCTCGACCACAGGTCCATCGCCCGCCAGCGCAGACATCAGCAACCGTCTTGAGGGTGGCTGGTCGTCCCGATGCTGTATCTGCAGAGCTTCCTGCCGGGAGATTGAAACGTCTGGCGCATCAGAAGGACCTGCAAAACCCGGCCCGGTCTCATGCGCCTTGTCCATCCCGGCAACGACCTTGTCCCCCGTGGTGAGTTTCACTTCCAGTTCAGGTGGTACCTTGGCATTCATCAAGGCACCCTGATTGACGGCAACACCCGTACCCGGACTGTCGTCGGCAACTGCCTCGATGCCCGCCGCTACCGTGGAACTGTCCGACACAAGCAAACGATCAGGGATCGGCAGCGGATCAGCTTCTTCCATTGCCACCAGCGGGGTCGCTACTGGCACCGCAGCGCGATTTCCGAGCAAGTAAAAGTAATACGCTGTGAGCCCTCCCACTGCCGTGAACAACAGCATCAGATAAAGGGATGTCTGTCGGCGCCGCTGACGCCCTGCAACCTGACTGCCAACGACCAGAAGCTGCTCAATCCTGCCACGATTGACCGCGGGCCGTTCCTGTTCGCCGGGCTCCACGGGCGGTGCTGTCGGCGCGGCCTCATGCTTCGGCGCAAGCTCGAGCGAGCTTGCGTCTAGCGGTGCAGTTTCCTGCTGCCCGAATTCATCCTCGAAATGGTCATCCTCGGAATGGTCATCAAAATCGACTTCCTCTCCTTCGATTTCATCATCCCAGTCTGGAAACTCCGCTTGCTCCTGGTCTTGTTCATGGCCGAATGCAGACTGATCCTGCCGTTCGGCCGGCGCTTCGGACGCATCATCACTGTGCGATGGTGAATCCTGTGCCTCGCCCTCTGCACGGTGCAGCAGAAAATCCTCAACACCCTGTTCGACAGGGCTGGCACCCGGGCCTGTCGTCGATACGGGGTCTGCAGGCGTTGCTGGTTCCTCGCCGCCCTCTTTCTTGCGGCGTTTTTCCAGCGCCGCCTGTTTGAGGGCTTCGAGCAGCAGACTCATCGTCTACCTCGATGCGCTCGGCAGCAACCGTCCAAACGCCTCAAGATCGGCTCTTAAACTGGCGCGCTCTACGACGGTTGGCTTCAGGAAGATCACAAGCTCCGACTTGGCATTCTGACGGTCGCGATAGCGAAACGCTTTTCCCAGGACAGGCACCCGTCCAAGCAGCGGGACCCCGCGCTCGTTCAACTGCGTTTCATCCTGCATCAGCCCGCCAATCACCGCGATGTCCCCGCTCGCAACCCGGAGGATCGATTCAACCTCCCGGACCTGAATCACCGGAATCTCGCTGACCACATCTGCATCCGCCAGCGCCGGGTTGGGATCACGCACGAAATTGACGACTCGGGAAATCGTCGGGCGAACGTTCAGAATGACACCATTCTCTTCACTGATATAAGGGGTCACACTCATCACGAAACCCACCGGAACCGTGTTGACTTCCGTTTCAAACGTCGTGAGGCTACCGACGCCGGCCACGGTAGATGACGTGTCGATATTGACGTCCACAGTGAAGTACACGAGGTTGTCCACGACTTTGAGTAACGCCGTCTGATTGTTCATTGCCATGACTTTCGGACTCGACATCACGCTAACGTCACCGAAAGTTTCGAGAGCACGCAAGGTTGCCTGTAGCGCGTTGCCACCAAAAGAAAGGTCATCGAGCGTCAACGTGAAGGTGGGAGGCGTAGAGAGCGAGGTATCCGTGAGCACCTGATTGACTTCGACGCCACTGGCAACATCGCTGTTTACCAGCGACCAGTCGATACCCGCCTGAAATCGATCACTTAAATTCACCTCGGCGATAGTCGCCTCGATCACAACCTGCCGCTGGGTGCTGACCTGTACCGAATCGATAAAGCGCCGAACAATCTCATGTTCACGCTCCGTTGCCCGAACGGCCACCACGCCCGACTCACGGTTGACGATCACATCGGAAGCGACCGTTTCGCCCGCTTCCGTCGGTTGCCTGTTCAGCAGCGCAAGCACGTTGTCCCTGAGTGAGTCCCAGAAGGCGTGATCGCTGACACTTTGAACGCGAGTATCAGAACTATTGCCGCTGCTTCCCTGATCGCCGCCATCACCCTGGCCCGTGGAACTGATCTGCGTCGATACGGCCACTCGCCCGACACTCGTTCGCGCGATATTGAGATAGTCGATCTCGTAGTTGCGAAGAAACGGCAGGTCACGCTCCACCGTAAGCTTGTCGCCGTCAACTCGATAACGCAGCGCCGCCGCGGAAGCGATTCGGTTGAGCAGGGTGGTCAGTGGCTGATCAACAGCGTTGATCGTCACACGGGCATCGATCCCCGCGTCCAGGTCAATGTTCAGACCCGCATCTCGCGCGAGAGAAAACAACAATTCGCGAACCGGTACGTCATAGACGACAACGGTGTGGAGGACCTCGTCCGGGATCGCGAGCGGCGCGGGCAGTGGCGGATGCGCAGCAACCGGCGGTGGAATATCCGAAAGCGCCGCAGCAGAGGAAGGCACGTCAGCCGGGGAAGGCAACGTGAGATGATGCGCGGAGTCCGAGTCCCGGGCTGACTGAGACTCGACTTGCTCCCGGGGCGTTGTACTACACCCGACGACGCAGCACATGACAATGCCAGCGATGAGACCCCGTGCGACATAATTCTGAATCATCGGAGCAGATCTCCCTGCATGTGACCGCCAAACAGCCGGGCCGGGTCAAAACGCCAACCGCGTCCGGTGTAGTGGCTATCCTTCGCCGCCCTCTCAACATCAGGTGGTCCAACGTTGTAAGTTCCCTGGGCGTAGGCTGACATCAGTGCCTTGTCCGCCAGAATATTGATTCGCCTGATCAGGCCCAGCGAATACTTCTCGACAGTCTTCGCGGTTCGTTTGGAAAAGAGATCGGGCCCACGATAACCGCAGGCACGCACTCGAAAGTTGAGGTAGGCATGGACATCCTCACGACCGAGGGGCGTCAGGTACAGACTATGAGTGATCCGCTCACGGAGCTGACGTATCTTTCTGTCCGCCAGGATGCCATCAAGCTCTGGCTGTCCGAACAACACAATCTGAAGCAGCTTGTGTTCGTCCGTTTCGAGATTGGACAACAACCGCAACTCTTCCAGCGTCTCTAACGGCATCTCCTGCGCTTCTTCGACCAGGATAACGACCCGCTCGTTCCGTGCGTAACGTCGCAGCAACTCACTCTGCAGGTCTCGCATGACCGTCAGCTTGTCACTGTTTCTCGGCAGTTCCAGTCGCATCTCACGAGCGATCTCCTGCAGCATTTGTTCCGGTGACAGCCGAGGGTGAGCAAGATATACCCAGGTCACACCTCGAGTCAGCTTGTTGGGCAGCATCCGGCACAACATTGTCTTGCCCGTACCCACTTCGCCAACGACCTTGATAATGCCCTCGCCGCTCACGATCGCATAACACAACGCCTGAAGCATCGCGCCGCGTTCAGAGCCTTCGAAGAAAACACCGGTATCGGGTGTGATACGAAATGGCGGTTTGGCGAGACCAAAGAAATCGAGATACATTGTGTGCTGCGGCTTCTCCGGCGAGTCAGAAGACACGAGACATCCGGCTTAGTCTAGTCCAGAACCCTACAGTTTGCACCAAGTTCGGCGCGAGTAGCTGGCGCGAAACTTCAAGAACTGACCCTCTACCGCTCCTCGGCGGAGTGATCAAACACCTAACATCGAAGGATCTATCGCCAGGCAGCGAGCGACGCGCTACACCAGTGCAATCTATGAGGAAGGAAACGGGTCAGGCAGGCACAGCCGGCGTCAGAATCCTGACGCCCTGGCCAACAATCGGGGAAACGGCGTTGCGGTCTAGCGCTTGGAGAACTGCGGGCGTTTGCGCGCCTTGCGAAGCCCGACCTTTTTGCGTTCCACGCTGCGGTCATCGCGGGTGACAAAGCCGGCCTTGCGCAGGGTTGGCAGCAGGGTTTCGTCGTAATCGATCAGGGCTCGTGTGAGGCCGTGACGGATCGCACCTGCTTGACCAAAGCCACCACCGCCTTTGACGGTCACATTGAGGTCAAATCGGTCTTTCATTTCAACGAGTTCAAGCGGCTGACGGACAATCATTCGCGCCGTCTCCCGGCCAAAATATTCGTCAAGCGGACGCTGGTTGACTGTGATGTTGCCTTCGCCGGCCTTCAGGAAAACCCTGGCTTTCGCTGATTTCCTGCGTCCCGTTCCGTAGTGCTGCTCGCTCATCTGACCTTATACCTCAAGCGCTTTCGGCTGCTGCGCCGAGTGCGGATGTTCACTGCCGGCGTAGACTTTCAACTTGCCCATCATCGCACGGCTCAACTTGTTCTTCGGCATCATGCCCTTCACAGCCATCGTGATGGCGCGCTCCGGCGCCTTCTGAATCAGCTTCTCGAAGGTAATTGACTTGATGCCACCAGGGAATCCGGTGTGATGGTGGTAGACCTTGCCCGTTCCTTTATTGCCGCTAACGCGAACCTTCTCCGCGTTGACGACCACAATATAGTCGCCGGTATCCACATGGGGGGTGAATTCAGGCTTGTGCTTGCCGCGCAGGCGGTTTGCGATCTCGGTGGACAAGCGGCCGAGGGTTTTGTCGGTTGCATCGACAATGTACCAGTCACGCCGAACCGTCTCTTTTTTGGCGGTAAACGTCTTCATCACTAACTACGGGATTCAAAGAGGCGCGAATATTACCCGACGCAAACCCTCGGATCAACAGGCTTTTGCGCTATTTTGCGTCCGCAGACCGCACCTAAGCCCCTGATTTCAAAAGAAAGCCACCAGGAAACCAGATCAGTCGGGCCGGTGCTCCCGGGCCAGGTAGTCATGGGACTGCATTTCCTGCAGCCGGCTCTCGGTACGCTGGAACTCAAACACCAGTCGCTCGCCCTGGTAAAGCTCAAGAATCGGCGCCTCGGCCGCGAGGATCAGCTTGACACCATGGTCATAGAATTCGTCCACCAGGCTGATAAAGCGTCGCGCAGCATCCTCGTTTCGGGTGGTAAAGACTGGCACACCGCTTACCAGTACGGTCGAATAGATCATCGCCAGCTCAATATAGTCATTCTGGCTGCGCGGCCCCTCACACAGCGCCGCAAACCGGAACAGGGCGACGCCATCCCCTGAAGCGATCGCCTCAATATCCCTGCCTTCAATTTCCAGGGTGACATGCTCTTCACCTTCATCCGGCGAGATGGAGTGGAAGCTTTGCAGCATCCGCGCCTCGGTCTCCGCCGATATCGGGGTGAGGTAGATGTCGGCCGCCTCCAGGGCTCGTAGCCGATAGTCCACGCCCCCATCCACATTGACCACTTCAGTGTGGCGCTTGATCAGTTCGATGGCCGGCAGGAACTTGCTTCGTTGCAGCCCATTTTCGTACAGGTGATCGGGTTCTACATTCGATGTCGCCACCAACGTCACACCATTCTCGAACAGGGCTTCCAGCAGATTGGCGAGAATCATTGCGTCGGTAATGTCAGAGACAAAGAACTCATCGAAACAGAGCACACGGACATTGGCGGCAAACCGGCTCGCCACCCGCCTGAGCGGATTCGCCTCCCCCTGCAGTTTTGCCAGTTCGCGGTGGACGTAACGCATAAAACGATGGAAGTGCATGCGTCGTTTGCCGTCAAACGGCAACGAGTCATAGAACTGATCCATCAGGTAAGTCTTGCCGCGACCGACACCGCCCCAGAAATACAGACCGTTTACCCGGCGGATCTTCGGCTGGCTGAACAGTTTGCCGAGCAGGCCGGGTGTCGCAGCGGGTTCCAGTAGTCGCTCGTAGAGCCCCTGCAGCCGGTCGATGGCGTCCGCCTGTGCGGCGTCGGCGCTGATCCGGCCGTCGGCGATGGCGGCATCGTATCGTTGCCGTGGACCCGGGTTACTCACCAGCGCGGATATGGCACCAAATGCCTGAAAAATCGCGCAGGACTTTTTCCTCCTGAGCTGGCTCGTGAGCGCAGCCCTATCGAGAACAGGGCGCAGCGAGCATGGCAGCTCAGGGGGAAAAAGAACGAGCGAGATTCAGGTAAATGCCGGTGGCTGACAACGTGTGATTTCATAGCATTCATGTGCCTCCCTGAATTGCCTGACCCAGACGACCAGTACCAATGATTTGGTGCCATATCCGCGCTAGCCCTGAACGCGACAATCTGCTGAGCGAGCGTGCGCTTCGAGCCCCTCCTCGCGCGCCAGGATCGCCGCATTGCGGGCCAACACTACCGCCCCCTCCCGGGAGCAACGAATAATCGAGGAGCGAACCTGAAAGTCATAAACACCCAGCGGCGATGCGAAACGGGCGGTTCCGCCTGTCGGCAGGACATGACTCGGACCGGCACAATAGTCCCCCATCACCTCCGCGCTGTTGCCACCCACGAAAATCGCCCCGGCATGACGAATGCTCGGCAACAGTTCTTCCGCATCCGACACGGCCAGCTCCAGGTGCTCAGGCGCGATTCGATTGGTCACGTCCGCTGCTTCCGCCAGATCTCGCACGGCAATCAGTGCGCCCCGGTCAGACAAGGATTGTTTGATGATTGCCGCGCGCGGCATGTCTTCCAGTGCCGCTTCCAGACGTTGCTCGACCGCATCCAGCAGTGCCTCACTTGGCGAGATCAGAATCGACTGCGCCATCTCGTCATGCTCCGCCTGGGCAAACAGATCCATCACCAGCCATTCCACCTCGGCCTTCTGGTCCGCGACAATGACGACTTCAGAAGGACCAGCGATCATATCGATGCCAACCTGGCCGAAGACCATCTCTTTTGCCGTCGACACATAAACATTGCCGGGGCCGACAATCTTGTCGACGGCGGGAATCGTTGCCGTGCCATAGGCAAGCGCCGCAATCGCCTGGGCACCGCCGATTGTGAACACCCGACTGACGCCACAAAGATGTGCCGCCGCCAGCAGCACGGGCGATAGTTCCCCCTCGGGCGCGGGTACCACGAGCACGATCTCCCCCACCTCGGCCACCGCTGCCGGCACCGCCGTCATGATCACCGTTGATGGATACGCTGCCTTGCCTCCCGGTGCGTAGATGCCGACACGTCGCATCCCCTGCACTCGCTGGCCCAGCTGATTACCGTCGCCATCCAGGTAGGCCCAGTCGATCTGGTCGCCGCCCACCCGCTTCTGCTGCTGGTGATATTCACGCACGCGTCGAATCGACGCCTCCAGCGCTTCCCGCACCACCGGTTCGATATTGTCGGCGGCAGCCGCCATCGCCTCTCGGGGTACTTCAAGCTCTTCGATGCGGGTGATGTCGCGCCGGTCAAGCCGATTGGTCAGCTCCACCAACGCCTCGTCCCCCCTCGACCTGACCGCGCTGATGATTTCAGCAACCGTATCCCGCACGGCGCGTCGATCTTCATCAGGCACGCTGATCAATTCGTTGAGAGCACTCTCAAAACTGGTATCGCCGGCACTGATTCGCCGCATCACCGTCATAACGTAGCCTCGCTCAAGGACGCGATCAGTCGCTGGACCGGTTCATGCTTCATCTTCATGGCAATCTTGTTGACGATCAGTCGCATGCTGATATCGCAGATCTTGTCGACCTTGACCAGGCCATTCGCTTTCAACGTGTTACCAGTCTCGACAATATCGACGATTCGATCGGCCAGGCCCGTGATAGGCGCAAGCTCCATCGCGCCGTATAACCTGATGATGTCCACCTGCTGTCCTCGATCTGCGTAGTAACGTTTCGCAACATTGACAAACTTGGTGGCCACCTTCAGTCGTCGCGGCAGCTCAGACTCGTCAGCAAGTCCGGCAACCCAGATTGCACATTTCCCGAAACCAAGATCGAGTGGCTGGTAGTAACCTTCCTCACCATGCTCAAGCAACACGTCCTTGCCGGACATGCCCATATCGGCAACACCATGCTCGACATAGGTTGCAACATCAGATGAGCGCAGCAACATCAGCCGCACGTCATCGCGAGATGTCTCAATGACCAGCTTCCTGGATTGTCGAATATCTTCGAGCGGTCGAATGTCGATCTTCGCCAGCAGATCCAGCTCTTGCTGGAGGACTCTATCGCCTTTGGTCAGGGCAAGCGTAATAATTGACATGGCGCACCTATGCGTGAATGCGCGTAATATCAGCGCCCAGGTTCTTAAGCTTTTCCTCGACCTGCTCATAACCCCGGTCGATGTGATAAATACGATCGACCACGGTGTCACCTTCGGCAACCAGACCGGCAATCACCAGACTGACCGAAGCCCTCAGGTCGTTAGCCATCACCGGCGCCGCCTTGAGTCGCTCAACACCCTCGACGATGGCGGTTGTGTTATTGCCTTCCAGCGAGATGCGAGCACCCATGCGGTTCATCTCATGAACGTGCATGAACCGATTCTCAAAAATGGTTTCGCGCACCGTAGCGGTCCCTTCAGAAACCGCATTCATCGCCAGTATCTGTGCCTGCAGATCAGTCGGGAATGCCGGATAGGGAGCCGTCACGAGACTGACCGCACGAGGACGGCGACCTTCCATATCGAGAGAAATCCAGTCCTCGCCGGTTTCAATACGCGCGCCAGCCTCCGTCAGTTTGGCCAGAACCGCGTCGAGATGCACAGGAACCGTCCCTTTCATTTTTACCCGCCCGCCGGTTGCAGCTGCGGCAATCAGGTATGACGCCGTCTCCACTCGGTCCGAGATAACACGATGATCGCATCCGGTCAGCGCCTCGACGCCTCGAATCCGGATGGTATCGGTGCCAGCGCCGGTGATATCTGCGCCCATTTCATTCAGGCAATCGGCGAGGTCGACAATCTCAGGCTCGCGCGCACAGTTTTCCAGCAGTGTTTCGCCCTCAGCCAGGGTCGCGGCCATCATCACATGCTCGGTACCACCCACCGTGGAAAAATCAAAAATAAAGCGCGTACCCTTGAGTCGCCCGTCGACCGACGCCTTCACGTAGCCTTCATCCATCTCGATGTTTGCACCGAGTGCAGCGAGCCCCTTCAGGTGCTGGTCAACAGGACGTGGGCCAATGGCACATCCCCCTGGCAGCGAGACTTCAGCCTGACCGTAGTGCGCCAGCATCGGGCCCAGCACCAGGAAAGATGCGCGCATGGTACGCACCAGGTCGTAGGGCGCACGGAAGCTCTTGATAGTGTTGGCGTGAATCTCGATCCCCATCTTCTCATCGATCACCACCTCGACGCCGAGCGAACCCAGCAGCTCAATCATGGTGGTGATGTCACGGAGATGTGGCACGTTAGTCAGACGCACCGGCTCGTTGGCCAGCAGCGACGCGGCCAGCATTAACACGGCAGAATTCTTGGCACCCGACGCACGCAATTCGCCATTGAGGCAGGCGCCACCACGAATCAGGAGTTTGTCCATATATGGCCTCGCTCTATCGGGGGGATTCGGATGGCGTCAGGCAACGCATGCTGACAGCATGAATCTCCCCGCTCTCGATTCGATCGCCAAGCAGGCGGTAGACCATTTGCTGTCGTTTTACCCGATTCAGGCCGTCGAATGCCGCCGCCACAACAATTAACAGCAGCTTGTTACCCTCGACCTGCAGCTGAAGTTCACAATCACCGAGCCCTGCGGTCAGCAGGTCCCTGATCTCAGCCTCGTCCATCTGTCACTATCCGGCGCTTTGGAAACCGCGAATCTTATCACGGGGAACCGGGCGAATCGCGTGCTACTCGCGCCCGGACTGCAATCGAACCATGCCTTGAACACCACAGATTTGGGCGATTCGAAGCAGTTCTTCTGACGCACCCTTGAAGACAAGCTCCCGGGACAGGGCACGGGCCTCCCGCTGCCAGTCGATCAACAACGCAATCACCGCGGACCCCTTCACCTGCGCATCGGACAAGTCGACCTGGGCGGCGCCACCGGCAATGAATTCACGACCTGCATCCCGGCACTTGCCCACCGAGTTCACATCGAGCAGCCCCGACACAATCATCGTGTTTCCGGCGCCGAGCGTGACCGAAACTTCGGACATCGGAGACTAGGCCTCGACATTCCAGTTAGCGATGACCGCATCGATGTCGCCGCGATACCGCTGCATATAGTTCGCGAACTGGGATCGAAACTGCAGCCCGATATTGATGCCCTCAACAATGATATTGCGCAATTTCCAGGAACCATCAACAAGCGCCAGGGTATAGGTGACCGGATAGACCGCCCCGTTAGCGCCATGGATCTCGATGTTCGCAGAAGCCCGCCCTCTTTCTGGCGGTTGTGCCAGCGGCAGTACATCAACTCGCTGGTTATCGAATTCCACCAGTGCCGATGCGTAAGTACGAATCAACTCATCCTGAAACCGTGCCAGAAATTCCTGTCGCTGTGCCTCGGTCGCTGTCCGGTAATACTTCGCCATCACCCCCCGCGCAAAACCGTCGAAGTCGATAAACGGCGCCAGCGATGCTCTCACCTCCGAATAAAATTGCTCCTTGTCACTGTCGTACAGGGGTCTCACCTCGTCCAGCTTGGTCAGCAGTCCGGCGGTGGCCGTTCGAACAGTTTCGATCGGGTCAGGCGCTACAGTATCCGGCGCAGCGGCGCCGGCAGTCAGCGCAAACAAGAGTAGTACCAGCGTCGTGGTCAGATTTCGCACCTGTTCACCTTCCTAGAATTGATTTAGAAGGAACTGACCGATCAGTTCCTCCAACACGATGGCAGACTGTGTATCGTAGATCTCGTCACCGTCGACCAGAAGCTGATCTTCGGCACCGATACTGAGACCAATATACTTCCCCCCCAATAGTCCTTCGGTCAGAATGGCCGCTGTTGTGTCCGTTGGCAGTTCGCTGACATGAGCGTTGATATCCATCGACACCACTGCACTGAAAGTCACCGGGTCAAGCGAGATCTGCGCTACTTCACCCACGATCACACCCGCGACGGTCACCTTGGCGCGAGGCACCAGACCACCGATGTTTTCGAACTTCGCATGAATCTGGTACGTCGACTCTTCAGTGGTGGGACTGAAGCCACTGACCTGAACGGCGAGAATGGCAAGCGACAGCAAGCCTGCCAGCATGAAGGCACCCACCACTATCTCAATTGTTCTCATCTGCATAACAATTCTCCAACTCAGAGCTGGAACATCACCAGTGTCAGGAAAAAGTCGAGCACCAGCACAGACACCGAGCCATACACGACCGTCCTTGTAGTCGCGGCAGAAATGCCCTCTGATGTCGGTAGTGCGTCATAACCCTGATATACCGCAATCCATGTCACAACAAGGCCAAAAATAACGGATTTGACGACCCCTTTCAGAACATCGGTTCGAAGGTCGACCCCTTCCTGCATGGTAGACCAGAAGGCGCCTTCATAGACCCCCAGCCAGTCAACGCCAACCAGTGACGCCCCCCAGATGCCCACAACACTGAACATGGCGGCGAGGATCGGCATGGAAATAAAGCCGGCCCAGAGTCGCGGCGCCACAATACGCTGCAGCGGATCAACGCCAATCATCTCCATGCTGCTCAGCTGCTCCGTCGCCTTCATCAGTCCGATCTCGGCGGTAACCGCCGAACCCGCTCGTCCGGTGAACAGCAGCGCCGCCACGACGGGCCCGATTTCCTGCACCAGAACCAGCGCCACACCAAGTCCGAGTGCACTCTCCGAACCGTAGCGAACGAGTTGATTGTACCCCTGGAGCGCGAGCACAGCCCCAATAGAGAATCCCGATAACACCACGATCAATACTGAAAGCACACCCAGCTGATAGAGTTGTCTCACGTAAAGCGGCCAGTGACGGAACTGGGGGCGGCGAAAGATCGCCTGCCACCAGATAAGCCCTGCTCGCCCCAGCGTCGACAAAATCTCAAGTCCGGCGCGCCCGAACTGCCTGAGCCTGGCCAGCATGCCCCTAGTCTCCCGGTCCTGGGCCGGCGTTATTCAGAAGCTGGGTTTCGTAGTCCGGCGCCGGATAATGAAACGGCACCGGACCATCGGGCAGGCCGCCCATAAACTGTCGAATACGCGGGGAATCATCTTTGGTCAGATCATCCGGAGAACCGGAACCAATGATTCGGCCGTCCGAAATCACATAAATCAGATCAGCGATACTGGAAGCCTCGACAATGTCGTGAGACACCACAATGCTGGTCATGTTGTACACGTCATTGAGCGTTCGGATCAGTTCAACCACAACACCCATCGCAATGGGATCCAGCCCGGCAAAGGGTTCGTCATACATGATGATTTCCGGATCGAGAGCAATCGCCCGCGCCAGGGCCACGCGCCTTGCCATTCCTCCCGAGAGCTCGCTCGGCGTCAGATTGGCAGCACCGCGCAATCCGACTGACTGCAACTTGATGAGTACCAGGTCGCGAATCATGTCTTCCGGCAGATTGGTATGAATACGAAGGGGGAAGGCAACATTTTCAAACACCGACAGGTCAGTGAATAACGCGCCGCTCTGAAACAGCATTCCCATATTCTTGCGCACATCAAACAAGGCCCTGCGACCGAGCAGGGGGATATCCCGTCCGTCGACAATCACACGGCCACGATCAGGTGACAGCTGCCCGCCAATCAGTCTGAGCAGCGTCGTCTTGCCCGTGCCACTCGGGCCCATAATGGCAACCACCTTGCCGTGGGGAATCGCCATGCTGACATCGTCAAAAATGCGACGACGACCGCGGCTGAATGAAACACCCTCTAGCTGAATCTGGTATTCGGACATGGGTACGGACTCTCAGGTCTGGCGCACTTTAGACCACATTCCCTGACAATTCTAATGTCGGGCGCAGTCACTTTCAGGCAATTGCCGCCATTCAAAATACCCGCGCATTGTTGCATAACACTGCCATTCCCACTTTAATGGGCCGCCTGTGTGCCACATCCTTGACGATCATTCATGCTCTTATATTGCGTCGCGCTGCTTGCGGGCTTTCTCGTTCTGTTTAAAAGCGCTGACTACTTCGTCATGGGAGCTGTCGCCACCGCCGACAACCTGAAGATTTCCCCGATCATTATTGGCCTGACAGTCGTTGCACTGGGCACGTCGGCACCTGAAATATTCGTCGCCGCTGCATCGTCGCTACAACACCAGGCCGAACTCGCCATTGGCAATGCCATCGGATCAAACATCGCGAATGTCGGCATGGTCCTCGGCATCACAGCCATCGTCACACCACTCGTCTGTCGGGACGAGGTACTCAAGAAGGACATCCCGATTCTGGCTGTGGTGACACTGGTCGCCGGCTTCGTTCTGTACGACGGTGAACTGCAAATCTATGACGGACTCATCCTGTTGGCCGGGCTGGCAACATTCGTCGCACGAATCGCGATGGGAAACCGAAACGAAATCTCCATGCAGGAGATTGCCGAGATCGCCGAGATAGATGAAATCCCTAATGTGTCGACGGCAAAAGCCGTTGCCATGCTTCTGCTTAGTCTGGTGTTTCTGTTGCTATCGGCCGAGGTCCTGGTGTGGGCGGTCGTCAAGATCGCATCGTCGCTCGGCATCAGCGAACTGTTTATTGGCCTGACGGTCATCGCTGTCGGTACCAGCCTGCCTGAACTGGTGGTCTGCGTGACCTGCGCACTCAAGAACCAGAATGACCTCGCGATCGGTAATATCATCGGCTCCAACGTTTTCAACATCCTCGCGGTGCTATCGATCCCCTGCCTGCTGGCACCGCAGGATTTCTCAATCGACATCCTGTACCGCGACTATTTCACCATGGTCGGCATGACAGTACTGATGATCATCATGTCGTTTGGACTGCAGGGCAGAAAGACCATCACCCGACTCGAAGGTGCTGCGCTGCTCATTGCCTGGGCTGCCTATCTTGTTTTGTTATATCAATCTGCAGTCAGCAGCTGAACCTGAACGCGCCAGGACAGTCTATAATGCTGGCAACGGCATTCCGGGCCGCAATCGTTGACGAACCGAACACTCATACTTGTCGCTACAATCCTCGTCGTTGGCATCGCAACGAACTGGGTGATTGGCATTGCCGAAGACGACGTCAGCACGCCGGAACCCGGTAACGAACCGGACATCTATCTCATCGATGCCACAATCACGCAGTTCGGCGATTCGGGAACGCGCGAACACTCACTCAGTGCGACCCGGATGACGCACTTTCCGCTGACCGATGTGACAACCCTGAAGGTCCCGCACATTTACCTTTTCTCCGATGAGAAGAGTGGCAACGCACCGTGGGATATCATCGCATCAGACGGCAGGCTGCTACCGCGCTCGATACTGAACGATGAGGTAGTCGAGCTGTGGGACCAGGTACTCGCCATTCAGGAAGAAACGGACGGCGACTTCATCCATATCCAGACTGATAACCTCATGGTCTTTCCCGACCGGGACTTTGCTGAAACCGATACCTATGTTTCCATCGACAACCAGACCAGCAGAACAACAGCAGGAGGTGGCATGAAGGCATGGCTCGCGGAAGGTCGGTTCCAGCTGTCTTCATCGCGCACCCATCGTGTGGTGACGGTCATCTCTCCCGGTCAGCTAAGGGAACTGGACAGATGATGACAGGCGTGCGCCGGGAGCTCCCCGCCATTTTACTTCTGCTGTCCCTGCAGACCTGGGCAGAGAGCGTTGACAACGAACAACCGATCCATGTTGAAGCGGACCGGCTAACGGTGAGCCAGGAATCAGGCACATCGGTCTACCGCGGCAATGTGGTTGTGAATCAGGGGTCGCTGCGTCTCAGCGCCGAAGAAGTCAGCATCTTCAGCGAGGCCGACGAGATTACCCGGATCGTTGCCAGCGTTCCTGACACGGCGACCAAGCTGGCCGTGTATGAACAACAGGAGCAGCTGGTACAGGGACAGGCCAGGAGAATCATCTACCACGTCAGCGAGGATCGCCTTGAGTTTGTCGGTGACGCCGCCCTCAGGCGCGGCAATGACACCCGCGTGTCCGGCGACCGCGTCAACTACGACGCGGCAGCTGGCAGGGTCAACGCATCCAGTGAGCAATCCGGCCGGGTCAAAACAACCATCACACCAGCGGGTTCAAGCAACTGAAGATGCATGTCCTGAGCGCACAGCATCTGGCGAAGTCCTATCGCGGACATAAAGTTGTCGAAGACGTCACGCTCTCGATCCGAACTGGCGAGGTGGTTGGTTTGCTCGGGCCCAACGGTGCCGGCAAAACCACCTGCTTCTATATGATCGCCGGCTCGATTCGCGGTGATGCGGGGAGGGTGCTGTTCGATGACACTGACATTACGCCCAAACCCATGCACGAGCGGGCGCGCACGGGGATTGGCTACCTGCCGCAGGAACCTTCAGTGTTTCGCAAGCTCAGTGTCGAAGACAATATCCTCGCGATACTGGAAACCCGCCGTGATTTATCAGCGGCCCAGCGTCGGGAACAACTGGAATCATTGCTCGATGAATTCCACATCAGTCATCTCAGCAACAGCAAGGGTATGTCGTTGTCGGGCGGTGAGCGCCGCCGGGTAGAGATCGCCCGGGCTCTTGCGACAGAACCTGCCTTCATGTTGCTGGACGAACCCTTCGCCGGCGTCGATCCCATCTCTGTCGGTGATATCAAAGCAATTATCAGGCAACTCTCCATGCGCGACATCGGCGTGCTGATCACAGACCACAACGTTCGGGACACACTCGACATCTGCGAGCGAGCCTACATTGTCAGCGAAGGTCATATCATCGCCGAAGGGAAACCAGACGATGTACTGCTAAACGAACAGGTCAGGCGAGTCTATCTCGGAGAAGACTTCCGGATGTAAGGTCCGGCGCTTTCATTCAAACAAGCCAAGCAAGTATGATACCAACATGGCTATGAAACCGGCCTTGGCGCTGAAAATGGGGCAACAGCTGCGGATGACACCGCAGCTACAACAGGCTATTCGGCTACTGCAACTGTCCACTTTCGATCTTCAGCAGGAGATTCAGGAAGCCCTCGATTCCAACCCGATGCTCGAGGAGTTGCAGGAAGAAGCCACCCAGGACAGTGGTGAAGAGCCGACCTCACTGGACGCACCTGACGAGGCCGCCGACACCACAGGCGATGCAGAGCCAGCCGAGAATTCCAGTGATGGCAGTGACAGCAGCGATGAGCCACCGCCCCCGGACCCGGAGATCGACGGGGACTATGAGCCGGATTCCGCCGAACACCTGTCGTCCGACAACATCAGCGATGACCTGCCGGTAGACAGTGCCTGGGAAGATGTTTGGGACGATACCCCGATCGCACCGACAAGCCACTACAGTGACAGCGCAGACGGTGACGATAACTACCTGGATACGCGCAACTCGGCGCCCGCGTCATTGCAATCCCATCTCGAAGAGCAACTGAATCTGCTCTCACTATCGGAGACCGACGAAATCATTGCGATTACGATTCTGGACGGTCTCGATGACGACGGCATCCTGACCATTCCGCTGGAAGGCATCGCTGAATCCATTCCACCTGAATATGAGGTAGAAATGGATGAGATCGAGGCAGTGCTGCATCTCATCCAGCACCTGGACCCCATCGGGGTCGCCGCCCGAAATCTTCAGGAATGCCTCAGTATCCAACTGCGATCATTGCCAATAGAGACACCCTGGCGTGACGCTGCCATCGATGTCATCTGCAATCACCTGGATGCGCTGGGCAATCGCGACTACAGTCTGTTACTGCGAAAGGCGCGCCTCAAGGAGCCGGAACTCAAGGCGGTGATCGAACTTATTCAGTCGCTGAATCCAAGGCCTGGCGCTGACTTTGCCGCCGATGACACAGAGTACGTCGACCCTGATGTGATCGTGACCCGACAGAAGGGACGCTGGATGGTCGAACTGAATCCGAAGTCCGCACCTCGCATCCGTGTGAATCCAGAATACGCGTCACTGGTGAAGCGGGCGGACAGCAGTTCCGACAATACTTACCTGAAAAACCATCTGCAGGAAGCAAGATGGTTCATCAAGAGCCTGCAGCAACGCAACGACACCCTGCTCAGGGTTGCAACCAAGATTGTCGAGTTTCAGCGCGGCTTCTTCGAGTACGGAGAACAGGCAATGAAGCCGCTGGTGCTCCATGACATCGCCGAGGCAGTGGAACTCCACGAATCGACCATCTCCCGGGTCACTACCCAGAAATACATGCACACGCCCATGGGCGTTTTCGAACTGAAGTACTTCTTCTCCAGCCACGTCAGCACCCAGTCCGGCGGCGGCGAGGTTTCATCGACCGCTATCCGGGCACTGATCAAGCAACTGGTCGCGGACGAAAACCCCCGCAAGCCGCTCTCGGACAGCAAGATTGCCAACCTGCTGGCTGAGCAAAATATCAAGGTGGCGCGCAGAACCATCGCCAAATACCGCGAATCCCTGATGATTCCGCCCTCGAACGAACGCAAGCAGCTGGTATAAGCCCCAACCCGTTGATTTAAAGGCACTTCTGCACACGAACATTTGCCCCCAGAGGGGGTCCAATATTGAGTGTCCCCGGTATATATTGGGACATGCAACACGTCACTCAGGAGTTTGAGCTATGCAAATCAACGTTAGCGGCCACCATGTCGATGTCACTGATGCCCTCCGAAATTACGTGGAGTCGAAGCTGGATCGTCTGGAAAGGCATTCTGATCGCATTAATCACATGGATGTCATCCTGAGCGTTGAGAAACAACGACAAAAAGCAGAGTCCACGGTGCGCTTCCCCGGGGGCGAGCTGTTCGCCGATGCAGAGTCAGAAGATCTGTATGCCGCTATCGACAAGCTGGCCGACAAACTCGATCGTCAGCTCATCAAGCAGAAAGAAAAGAGCAAAGACAAAAAGCACCGCGCCGCGCGCTAGCCGGCCAACACTCCGTACACAGGCCATCGCTCCCTGCGGTGGCCCCACCCACTCTCCCGGGACACGTGTGCTGGGTCATTGGCGTTGCTATAATCAGCAACTCCTAGTTGTGTCGCTTTGCCGTGGATATTCAATCAATTCTCACCCCCGAACGAACCTACTGTTCTCTCACTGCGGCGAGCAAGAAAAAAGCCATCGAAGAAGCCGCGCAACGGATCGCCGAGTCCGGCCTGAACCTGAGTGCGCAGCAGATATATGACGGCCTGATCAACCGGGAGAAACTCGGTACCACAGCAATCGGGAAAGGCGTTGCCATACCCCATTGTCGGGTGGACGGCTGTCAGTCCATCGTCGGTAGCCTGTTTCGTCTTGAAGAACCCATCGACTTTGATTCCTTTGACGACGAACCGGTTCGCATTCTGTTCGTCCTGTTGGTGCCGGAGCATGAAGTCGAAGATCACCTGAAAGCGCTGCGCCTACTGGCCGAGCGATTCGAGTCTGATGAGTATCGGGGCCGACTGCTGACAGCCAGCGACGACCGAGGACTTTTTGATGAGGCGATCGCCGTGCTCACCCACAGCGATGAAGCGCCGGAATCCTGACAGGAGCACATCATGATTTCCCTGGTGATCATCAGCGGGCGATCCGGTTCCGGCAAAAGTACCGCGCTGCATGTGCTGGAGGATCTGGGCTTTTACTGTATCGACAACCTCCCCGTGAGCCTCTTGCCACCGTTGATCGAACGCATCGGTGAAAGTCATCCCGAACACAAGATTGCAGTCAGCATTGACGCGCGTAACGTCGCAACAGACCTCGCCAAATTCGCAAGCATCATCGACCAGATCGACCGCGAGCGGGTCTCCCTGAAGATCGTCTATCTCGATTCGGCCAACGAAACACTGGTCAAACGATTCAGTGAAACCCGCCGCAAACATCCATTGTCCAGCGACGAACGAGGCCTCTCCGAGTCACTGGAACTGGAAACCAAATTACTGGATCCGATCACCAGCGTTGCAGACCTCACCATCGATACCACCAACCTGTCGATTCACGAGTTACGCGATACAGTCAAGGTACGGGTTGCCGGTTCTGATCATGAGTTTGCCCTGCTGTTTCAGTCTTTCGCCTTCAAAGGCGGCGTTCCTATCGATGCCGACATGGTCTTCGACGTCCGCTGTCTCCCGAATCCGCACTGGGTCCCAAGCCTCCGAGCACTGACGGGCCTCGAGCAGCCGGTCATCGATTTTCTGCAGTCCGAGGACGAAGTCGGGCAGATGATCGATGATATCTCCGGCTTCCTTGAGCGGTGGCTGCCCCGCTTCGAAGCGAACAACCGCAGTTATATGACCATCGCAATCGGCTGTACCGGCGGTCAGCACCGGTCCGTCTACATCTCGCAATGTCTGTTCGAACGCTTCTCTCCCCAATGGAAAAATGTTCAGATACGACATAGAGAAATTGCGCAGATCCCGGCACATCAGGAATACCTCGATCTGTCACATTAGTCAGGACTAGGACGCTTGATCGTAAGAACCTGCACGATCAGAAATCGACTCGGTCTGCACGCGAGAGCAGCTTCCCTGCTGGTACAGGTAGCGCAAAACCATGGCGCCAGCGTGACCCTCCGAAATGGCGATCAGAGCGCCAATGCAAAAAGCATCATGTCGGTGCTGATGCTACAGGCAAGCCAGGGTACTGAAATCACACTTGAGGCTTCCGGCGACGACGCCGAACGGGCCATCGAAGCCATCAGCGAGCTGATAGACGATCTGTTCGGCGAACCGGACTAGCCCGTGAGTCAATCAGAAAACGACACCGTCACACCCGTACGCCAGCAACTGGCGGACCTGATTGAAACCGGGACCTACAATCAGGTCCGCAATCTCATGGAAATGCTCCAGGCCGCAGACGTGGCAGCTCTGCTTCGAGCCTCTCCACCTTCCCAGCGCCGCATTATCTGGCAACTTGTCGAAGACGACGAGCGAGCCGGGATTCTTCACCAGATTGACGATGAAATCATCGCCGACCTGCTCGGCAGTCAACCCGCAGACGAGGTCGCGCAACTGATCGAGAATGTCGGATCGGACGACGACGTGATCGATATTCTGCAACATCTGCCGGACCAGATGACCCAGCAGATCCTGGCTTCGATGGACACACAGGACAGGGATCGCGTCGAGAACCTGCTGTCCTATCCAGAAGATACTGCTGGCGGCATGATGGACACGGACGCCATCAGTGTTCGGCCACAGGTCACTCTCGATGTGGTGATTCGTTACCTGCGCCGCTATCCTGAGCTGCCGCCGACAACGGACTGCGTCTACGTTGTCAGCTCCGCGAACGAGTTCCTGGGCGTGTTGCCCTTTACGACTCTGCTGGTATCCGATCCCTCGATGACGGTGAGGGAGATGATGAATACAGAAATTGAACCCATCCCCGTCGACATGCCCGAATCCGAAGTGACCTCTCGTTTCGAACGTTATGATCTGGTCTCCGCGCCCGTGATCGACGAGGAAAGGCGTCTGGTAGGCAGGATCACCATCGATGACGTCGTCGACGTGATCATCGACGAAGGTGAGCATTCGCTGCTGGGGATGGCGGGCCTGACGGAAGACGATGACGCGTTTGCATCGATCGTTCCGACAGCACGAAGCCGTGCCTTCTGGCTGGGCGCCAACCTGATTACGGCATTCATCGCATCAGCCGTCATCAACCTGTTTGAAGAAACCATCGCCAAGGTCGTGGCGCTGGCAGTACTCATGCCTATCGTCGCAAGTATGGGTGGTGTGGCCGGTAGTCAGACCCTGACGCTGGTCATTCGCACCATGGCGCACGGTGATCTCGACGCCAACAACCGGCGCTGGCTGCGAAACCGGGAGCTGGCCGTCGGCGCCATCAATGGTGTCGTCTGGGCACTGCTGGTTGCCATTGGGGCCGCGCTGGTCTTCCGCGACCTCACACTGGCATTTGTGATCGCTGCCGCGCTGATCATCAATATGTTAACCGCCGCGCTCTCCGGTGCCATGCTGCCATCCATGCTAAAGTCCCTGAAAATCGACCCTGCCATTGCCGGTACTGTTGTGCTGACCACGATTACCGATGTCGTCGGGTTTATGTCTTTTCTCGGCCTCGCGACCCTTTTTTACGCATGAATGGTTTACGCATGAATTGTCTTATGGATGAACTCCACGTCCAGGTTTCTCCAGGTTCCCATGGCTGATTCACTCGACGAAGAATTCGAGCGCCCCAGTAAATCCCAGCGCAAACGGGATATGGATGCGCTGAAAGAGCTGGGCACCAAGTTGCTGGACGTGCCCGACGAGCAGCTCGAGAAGATGCCTGACCCGGCGTTGGTTGAAGCAGTTCGAACCGGGCGTGGGCTTGCGCGGGGATCAGCACGCAAGCGGCAGATCCAGTACATTGGCAAACTACTGCGCGATGAATCCCTCGCGGCCGCCGCAAGACATGTCATCGACCGACTCGATGCCAGCTCCCGGGTTCATGTCCAGGCATTTCATCGGCTGGAGCAGTGGCGTGACCGCCTGGTTCAGCAAGACCCCGACGTCATGACAGAGATTCTCGGTAAATATCCGGAAACGGACCGACAGCAGCTTCGCCAGCTCGTCAGAAAAGCGATTGACGAAGTAGCGCGAGACGTAAAGCCGCCCATTGCCTATCGAAAACTGTTCCAGTTCCTGAAACAGACCAGCGGCGAACACTAACAAGGAGGACTAACTCTCCTTGAGCGGCGTTCCGTTGAAGATACGTCGCTGTTCCAGTACTGGCATCTTTTGTCTGGCTGCCGCGGCAACGCCCACATCAATATCCGCATAGAGGATGGCTTCGCCTTCTCCGGCCCGACAAATCACCTCGCCCCAGGGGTCGACAACCATACTGTGGCCATAGGTCTGGCGGCCCGAGTCATGCTCCCCTCCCTGGCAGGCCGCGACAACAAAACTGAACGACTCGATGGCGCGTGCCCGCAACAGGACCTCAAAGTGAGCCTCTCCCGTTGGCCGCGTAAACGCCGAAGGAACAGCAATGACTTCCGCGCCGCGATAGAACAGTTCGCGATAGAGTTCCGGGAAGCGAATGTCATAGCACACCGACAGTCCAACCTGCCCAAACGGTGTTGCAACGACTTCGATGGACTCCCCCGGTTCAAATGTCGACGATTCCTCATAACGACGTTGATTGTCCGCGACATCGACATCGAACATGTGAATCTTGTCATAACGAGCCTGCTCAATACCGTTTGCGTCAAACACAAACGATGCGGCCCTGACTCGCGACCCAGGAACCCATCCACCGTCCGGCCTGACACTACAAGGTATGGTGCCGGCGAATATCCAGCAGCCGCAACGCTCGGCGAGATCAGATAGCAACCGTCGCAGCGGCCGGCTCTCACCTGCTTCATCGTCTCCCAGGGAGCGTACGTCGTTGGCTGCCAGCGCTCCGAAATTCTCCGGCAGAAAGATCGCCCTCGCACCCTGTGCTGCCGCTTCAGGAATCAGCGATTCAAGGCGCGCCATGTTCACAGATCGATCCTGGCTACTGACTAACTGAACTACCCCGATTTTCGTCATGGGGTCTCTTCAGCAAGCTGTTCAGGGGGCGAGGCCTCTGCCTCAGCAGATTCACCTTCCTCCGCGACCTGTCTCACATCGTCACTGAATATGGAGTCCAGCGTAACGACCGGCTCATCAATCGTTCCCTCGACCCGATAACGCAGGCTCGTGATCTGATCGATCTGGCTCTGAAAGATCTTCTGCGCCACCCAGACGCCGGCGCCCACCAAGGGTCCGGTCGCAATCGCGGAGTACGCTGCATACCAGGGCAGATTCCGGCCAACAGGAAGCGTAACAACAAGATCGTTGTCCAGTTCAGTGGTTTTCAGGTTCAGCGTACCGCCCACTTTGACCGTGCTGCCGGAGCCAACAATCACCATCGGTTCAATCATTGAAACCACACCCTGGTCCAGACGCACGCGCCCCGAGATCTCCGAAAATGAGAAGCCTGTATTCACCACATCGGAAAAATCAAAACGGATGCGCCGGGCAATCGACGCAAAGTCAAATATGCCAAGCAGGCGTAGTGCGCCCGTACCAGATTCTGCCTGCACAAATCGACCTTCGCCCTCGTGTAGCTGGACCGTCCCGTTGACAGAATCCAGATCAATCATCGCCGGAGAACCCGGCCACTTCAGATTCGCATTCATTCTGAAGCTCTGACCTTCGACACTGGATGCGAAGCCCCACGCCTTGAAAGCAGCCGCGACGTCATCAACCCTGATCTCACCCTCAAACTGGCTGTGAGAAACAGGGTTGGTCAGGTCCCAGACCACCTTCGCGCCACGAGCGATCAACAGCCCCTTCACCTCGGCTTCCAGATTCAGCAATTCCGAACCGCTTGGCGTGGGTCGGAATTCAAACTGCCATCGCCCGTAATTTTCCTCGCCAACCCGCAGCTCACGGGTCGTAAAGTCGATTGCCTGAAGCCCTGTCGGATCAAATTCAGCAAGCGGGTCTGAGCCATCATCGGCGCCCGCCGGAAACCTGAGGTAGTCGAGATCAATGCCAATGGGGTCCAGGGCATCCGGAACCGATAACCGTCCTGCCAGCATCTCGTTTGTCAGCCCAACCTGCCAGATTCCCGGTTCCCGGGTGATTTTCGCGGTCACAGCATTCAGATCAAGACCGAACGCATGTAACGCGTCCATGTCGATGCTGATCGCATCGAGCGTGCCTGCCAGTTCTACCGGTTCACCATCTTCTGGCGTCAGATAATCCAGCGCCCGGGCCCACTCAGCGTAATCAACTGCGCCAAGCTGCCCGGTCACACGCAACTTGTCATAAGAGACAGCGCCAAATGGTTCGTTGCCAAAACTGATGCGACCGCCAACGACCGATCCGGCGACGACTTTTAACGAGACGCGCGTCAGTTCCGACCAGTCCACATCGACCCGGTAGCCCTCCTCGAGAAACGACTGGCGATATCGATACTGCCGGCCTGAATCATCACTTTTCCTGCCAAGCGGAGCAGGCAGATCAACGGTCACGCCAACCAGATCGGAAGTAACCTCTATGTACTCAAGTTCTCCCGCCCGGTCACCGTAGGGCACATGCAACAGAAAATCGTATTGCAGCTGTCCTGATCCTGACCGCAGCAACGGCAGATCTGCCCAGTCGTACAGGTCAGCGACAGCCGCCTCGCCCTGCGCACGCAACTGCACCGCTCCCCCGGTGGGCGTCGCCTGGCTGACGATGTTGCCCTCTACCGGTTGATCAAACAGCATCGCCTGTACCCGGGGCGCAGAGAGTCCCTTTTCCGTCTGATAGCGAATCATTGCGTTGATGTCGCCAACCTGCAGATCCAGGTCCTTGACCAGGAGCCGGTTGCCATCCAGCGTGACACTCACGTCAGCACCGACCGGCTGCCCCTCCCGAGACCCAATTGGAATATCAAGCCGGAGCTCGCCCTGATATCGCCCCTCACCTTGCCAGTCAGCAGCAAGATTACCGGTTGCCCCGGCAAGCGGCGTCTCCTGCAGTACACGCAAGCCAGCAGCAAGTTCACCCGTGACTCCACCGGAAATCGCAACGGTATTTGCAGGCACTTCACTGGAAAGGGGCACCAGAACGTCAGCAATCACATCGTTTCCCAACATCCGCCCGCTGGCGGAAGATGACTGAATACCCCGGTTGGCGACGTAGACGGTCGCGTCAAGTGTCTCAACGGGAGGCCAGGCTTCATTGAAAGCAAGTTCGGCCTCCACCACATCAAAGTAGAGCTCGAATGCCTTGCTGTTCTTTGGTGCCGTTCGATCCAGCGTGCCATGAAAGACCATGCCTGCGCGTTCACTCCAGCCATCCGTCAGGCTTCCCTCAAGCCAGGTTCGCACCCCGGCATCAACCGTCATCGGGACGTACCGGGCCGCCGTTCCAAGGTCGCCATCGATGACGCCAACCGCAAGCCCCCAGTTACGATCTACTCGTGCCGGAGCAAGATTGATCTGAAACTGTCCCGCTGCCTGAAGCGACCGATCCGCTACCCGAACATAGGCACTACTGACCTGGGGATAGCCGGCGGAAAGATCCACCGCCACCCTGCCCCGCCCCGAGTCGAAGGACCAGAGCTCGTCGTAGGCGGTGGGAAATCCGATGGCGAAACCGTCGTCGATCAGATCGAGGTAGGCCGATTCCGGACGAGCCACCAGGATGCCGTCGACGTTTCTTACGATGGGCGACTTGCGGTAGGAATCGATCGAAACACCCTCAAGCCGGGCAGCCAGCTTGAAATTTGGCGCCGCAGCGCGGCTGTCGACCTGACGCCTCGCAGAGGCGGCGGCACGACCCACCCCGTCATGTCTCCTGGACTGTAACTCGCCGACGACAGTCACATCGCGGAGCAGCCCGCGAAGGTTCAGACCCTGAATGATCTCCGAGGCCTGCTCACCGACAAGACCAAGCGACTGTCCCAATGCCAGGGCGCGACGGGACATACGGGCAAGGTCAATCGACGCGACGCTGACCGCGCCGGACCACGTCTCACCTTCGCGCGACCCGGCCAGATGAACGTCGCCAAGCTGCAATGACTCATCGCCCAGAAGACCCGCGATATCGGCGATCCGAACCTGCAACTGCTGAAGAGGATGACCCTCCACGACAAAAGTCATCGACAGCCCGCTGGCGATGGCAACCTCGCCATCCGGCGTCCCTGCTCGAAGAGAATCAATCAACGGCGCGCCGATAAGCTGCCAGTTGCCGCCAAGGCTCTTGAGCCAGAATTCACCCTCAACTGTCATCGATACCGACTCCAGCCCGTCGCCAAGGGGCAGGAATTCACCCAGGTCGAGCCGCGGCAGCTGCAGGTACAGATCCGCCTCGAATGCCTCAAGATCGCGAGGGTCGCCTCGATAATGGCCGATGAGTTCAAATTCACTGGTAGAGCCAGCGGCATCTTCCAACGACAGCGGTATCGACACAGCCTTCTGCGCTCGGTCATCGACCAATGCCAGTGGGATATTGTCCTGGGTTCGGAGGCGGTAACTGCGGGTTGGCCCGCTGATCCCCATTTCAACGTCCTGAACACTCACCGCCCTGAGATAAGGAATCGATGCCACCAGCGGCTCGATATCGAATCCTGCGCCTCTGGATGGCAGATTGACGATTTGCCAGCGACCATCGGCATCCCGGCTGACATCAAGCCGCAATCCATCGACTTCGACTTCGTTCACGACGATCGCCTGCTCACGCAGGGAAGCAACCGCATCGATTCGCACCGTCATGCTGCCGACATTGATCGCCGGCGTCTCGGTCGCACCGACCCTGAGATCCACAATCCGCAGGATCGGATCGACGTAACTCCAGTCGCCGCGGATCTCCCCGACAATGACGGGAACGTTCAACCCGTTCGACAAACCACGCTGAATTTCCCGCTGAAACGCGTCGACATTGGTCACCAGAATACGGCCAATACTCACATAGGCGGCAGCCGCGATCAGGACCAGCAACATCAGCCCCTCCAGCGCCAGCACGAAAACGCGTCCCGTGTGACCCATTAGCTGGCTCCGGGATATCCCTTATCGCGACTGCCGCGACCGGACTGGCGCTGCGCCAGCACCACATCAAATTGTTCCTGGGTGTAGGTGGCTTCCACCTGAAAGCGAATATCTGTCTTTAGCGAACTGGACAGCTCCGCGACCACATCCGCATCTTCATCCAGCAACCTGTCCACTACCGGCTGGGAGGCCATGATGACGCAGTCATAGTCTACGAACTCCCGCCGCTTGCGCTGTAATTCACGGAAGATCTCAATGCAGACCGACTCAGCGGTCTTCACATATCCCTTGCCCTGGCAGGATGGGCAGGTGCCGCAGGTCATTTTGAGCAGACTCTCGCGGGTGCGCTTACGCGTCATCTCAACCAGTCCCAATGCTGAAATTTCGGTGATCTTCCACTTCACACGATCGGTATGCTGTCCCTTCTCGAGCGTCCTGAGCACCTGGCGTTTGTGTTCTTCGTCAACCATGTCAATAAAGTCAATGATGACGATGCCACCGATATTGCGAAGCCGCAGCTGTCTTGGAATGGCCGCCGCGGCCTCCAGATTGGTTCGATAAATAGTCTCTTCCAGGTCACGCCGCCCGACAAACGCGCCGGTGTTAACGTCTACCGTGGTCATCGCTTCGGTCTGGTCGATGACCAGGTAACCGCCGGATTTCAGCGGCACCTTACGATCCAGTGCCGCCTCAATCTGGTCTTCCAGGTTCTGCTCGTCAAACAGAGGAACATTCCCTTCGAACAATTCCACCGCGCCCTCGCATTCGGGTATGAAGTCCGCAACGAAACGTTTGACCACTTCAAAGATAGGAGGACTGTCGACAAGAATACGGTTGGTATCCCGATTGATGATGTCGCGCATTGCTCGCAAATGGAGCGGCAGGTCCTCGTAAATCAACGCCGGCGTCTTCGCCTTTGCAGCATCCTCCTCGATTTTCTCCCATCTGGCCCGCAACAGCGCCGCGTCCTGGACGATCTCATCTTCTTCCGCGTTCTCTGATGCAGTACGCACAATAAAGCCATCCCCCCGCTCGGGAGCGACGATTTTGTCCATCAGCTGTCGCAACCGCTGGCGTTCCTCATCGTCATCGATGCGCAGCGATATGCCGACGTGTGGTGTGTCGGGCAGGTAAACCAGGAAACGTGAAGCCAGCGATATGCTCGTCGTCGCCCGGGCACCCTTGGTACCAATCGGCTCCTTGACGACCTGCAAAAGTAGCTCCTTGCCTTCATGGAGCATGTCCGTGATCGGCGGATACGAAAACTCCGGCTCCCTCTCAGGCTGCACCGCCTCATGGGAGTCGACCAGGTCGGATACATGGACGAAAGCAGTACGCGCCTGGCCTATATCAACAAACGCACTCTGCATGCCGGGCAGGATTCGCATAACCTTGCCCTTGTAAACATTACCGAGCGTTCCACGCGTGTGAACGCGCTCGATAAATACTTCCTGCAGTAGTCCCTGGGCGACAACCGCCACCCGCGTCTCGTGCGGTGAGACGCCAATGATGACTTCTTCGGACATTGAAGATTACTTCCCGTACTTATAGAAAATCTGTTGTCAGGCATGATGATTACTCTCTTTGGCCGCTTTTCAGGCAATCGATACCGAATTGCCGCAATGCCAATGCGGTCTCCGCCAGGGGCAGACCTACCACGTTGCTGTAGCTGCCCGTCACTGATTCAACGAAGATGGCACCCAGCCCCTGGATGCCATATCCCCCTGCCTTGTCGGCCGGCTCGCCGGTTCGCCAGTATTGCTGACACTCTATTAATGTTAGTGGCCTAAATCGAACGATAGTTTCCACCACGCGATGAAGTTCACGTTCCTCGTGAGACACCGTCACGGCAGTCAGCACCTGGTGAGTACTGCCGGAGAATCGCTGCAACATGGCCGTGGATTCGGCTTCATCTGCCGGCTTGCCCAGAATCTCATTGTCAATGGTTACCGTCGTGTCCGCGCACAGTACCAGTCTGGCTGGCCCGACAATCTGCCTGACCGCATCGGCCTTCTCACGGGCCATGCGACTGACATAAACATCGGGAAGCTCGCCAGGTCGAGCCGCTTCGTCAATATCCGGGGCGACCACATCGAACGGCAATCCGAGTTGCCGCAACAGGGTTGCTCGCCGGGGAGATTCTGACCCCAGCACCAGTTTATCCATCACCTGCATTAACCCGTGATCCCAGACGTGCTAGGTAACACCAAACACTCTCCGCAGATATCGAAGAATCAGGAATACCCATGGCCATAACAATGCACTCACGACCGATGGCAACAGATACCAAAGGCTCCAATCGACAAACCCCGCGATACTCTCGATCCAGAAATTGATGAGCTGGCTGACACCGACGATAGCGAACACGATACCGCTCTGTTGCCATACAGCGAACATGCGAAGCCGCTGATACAAATTCTGGGACACATAAGCGACAACAATATAGGCAAGACCATGCTGACCCAGCAGGTCACCAAGCAGGACATCCATAATCAGGCCAATGAACCACGCAACCACGATGCCCACCCGATGGGGCAGCGCTATCACCCAGTAGATCAGCGTGAGTACGACCCACTCCGGACGAAGGTAGCCAACCTCCTGCGGCATGCTGACCGGCAGGGTGACCACTGAAAGCACCATCGCCACCAGAAAGCTGGTCGCGATGACCCACATGCCATTCGCGCGAATGTCAGCGACTCCTTCCATCGGATTCCGAACCACGGACCTGTTCATCATTGAACACCAGCAACACATGTCGGGTGCGATCAAGCAGCGCGCTCGGAGAGGCCGTCACATCAGCAAATGGTTTGCCAGGATCGTGCTCGACCTTGTTGACGACGCCAACCGGATAACCAACCGGGAAGCGATCACCGAGTCCCGAACTAACCAGCAGGTCACCGACCCGAATATCTGCCGTGCCCTGCACGTGCATGAGATCCAGCTGGCGTGAAGCACCACTTCCCTGCGCGATCAGGCGCAAATTACTACGCGCGACCTGAACCGGCACTGAATGGGTCGGATCGCTCAACAACAGCACGCGACTGGTAAACGGACCCGTTTCGATGACCTGCCCCATCAACCCGGCAGCATCCAGCACCGGCTGACCGACAAAAACCTGCTCTCTCGAGCCCTTGTCGATCAGCACCTCGTGGCGTTCCGGGTCCGGGTCCACGCCGATTAATTCCGCCACCAGCACGTTGTCTTCGAGCTTGCCCGCCGAACCAAGTAGCGCCCGCAATCGATTATTCTCCGCGGTGAGCGATGCCATCTTTTCGGTCTTTGCCTTTAACAGCAGTAACTCGTTTTCAAGCTCGTCGACCTGTTGAGACATCTCACTGCGTGTCGCAACCAACTCGCGAACGCCGGAGATCGTACGCTGGGGGGAGTCGGCGACAACAACCACAGGAGTGACCAGGACAGTCATGATTGATCTGAAGTTGTCGAGGCTACCGGTGAGGTGATCGACAGACATCAGCGCCAGGGAGACGATAGCAAGCCCCAGCATCTTGTAACCAATCGTCGTCTCTTCAAGAAATAATGATTTGATCGGGCACCCTCACCATTTCCCTGGACCGCGGCGACTTATTGCATTGACAGGAAGTCGTCTCCCCGCGAGTCCATCATTTCCAGTGCCTTGCCACCGCCACGAGCAACGCACGTCAGCGGATCCTCGGCCACTATGACCGGCAGACCAGTCTCGTTCGAAAGCAATCGATCCAGCTCACGCAGCAACGAACCGCCGCCCGTCAGCACCAGGCCACTCTCGGCGATGTCCGAGGCAAGCTCCGGAGGTGTCTGCTCCAGCGCGCCCTTCACCGCCTGTACGATAACGGAGAGTGGCTCCTGCAGCGCCTCAAGGATCTCGTTACTGTTCAGCGTAAAGCTCCTCGGTACCCCTTCCGCCAGATTCCGTCCCCGAACGTCGATCTCCCTGACCTCACTGCTGGGAAATGCCGTGCCAATCTCTTGCTTGATTCTCTCTGCCGTCGCATCACCAATCAGGCTTCCCTGAGTACGACGAACGTAGGTTGTAATCGCTTCGTCAAATCGATCGCCACCAACCCGCACCGATTGCGCGTAAACCACACCGTTCAGTGAAATCACTGCTATCTCAGTGGTTCCGCCGCCGATATCAACGACCATGGTACCCACTGCCTCATGCACGGGTAGACCAGCACCGATCGCGGCCGCCATCGGCTCTTCAATCAACCGCACATCACGGGCGCCCGCACTGACTACCGACTCTCTGATGGCGCGCCGTTCGACTTCCGTCGACTGACAGGGAACGCACACAAGTACGCGGGGACTGGGACGGATAAACGCATTCTCATGAACTTTCTTGATGAAATGCTGCAGCATCTTTTCAGTGACCTGAAAATCTGCAATCACACCATCCTTTAGCGGCCTGATGGCCGTAATGTTACCCGGCGTACGGCCCAGCATCCGCTTGGCATCAATGCCAACGGCAGCAACACTCTTCTGATTGTTGTTGGTCCGGATCGCAACCACGGAAGGCTCATTCAGGATGATGCCCTGTTCGCGCACGTAGATCAGAGTATTGGCTGTTCCGAGGTCGATGGAAAGATCATTTGAGAACATCCCTCGCAGTCGTTTAAAAAATGGCATTCGGGCCTCGTGAGGAATGCAGGCTCGAGCCGTACAGGCCCTGAGCTTTTAGATTCAAAAAGTCACGTAACACTATCATTTGCCGAAGAATTCACTCAACAATCCCGCAGTTTATCAGATCGATTGGCGAAAAATAGCCTGCCTGGGACCATCCATCCGGACTCCACCAGCCTAGTTGGCAAAAATGGATAGCGTGGGCGGGAATAATGGACGGGGAATGGATAAATCATTAGGATTTCGTGCCTTCCAAGGAGGTCCCAATGAAGGTGGACGAAGCCGTCGTCAACACGGTCGCAAATCTCGCCAAATTGAAGCTCGAAGCCGGGGATATAGACACCACCATCGAGCAGATGTCACGCATCCTGGCACTGATGGAACAGATGCAGGCCGTCGATACCAGCGGCGTCGAGCCACTTGCTCATCCACTGGATGCGGTTCAGCGCCTGCGTGAGGACGTCGTCACTGAGTCGGACCAGCATGAAAAGTACCAGGCGGTAGCGCCGGAAACCGACAGCAGCCTTTACCTGGTACCGAAAGTCGTCGAATGAGCACACCAGTCACCATCGAAGGGGCGCTCAGGGGCCTTGCTGCGGGCGAATACTCGTCAGTCGAGCTGACCCGCCACTTTCTCGACGTCATCCGCGAACGCAATCCAGTCCTGAATGCGGTCATCAGCACAACTGATGACATCGCCATTGCCCAGGCTGAACAAGCGGACCGTGATCGTCAGGCAGGCCGCGGCGGTCCGCTCGCCGGCGTGCCAATCCTGCACAAAGACATTTTCTGTACCGAGGGCGCACGCACGTCAGCCGGATCAAAGATGCTGGACAACTTCGTCTCGCCCTACAGTGCGACGGCGGTGGAGAAGCTGACCAAGGCGGGAGCCATCATGGTCGGCAAAGCCAACATGGACGAGTTCGCCATGGGCTCTTCCAATGAAAACAGTTTCTACGGTGTCGTGCGAAACCCCTGGCAAACGGATCGCGTCCCAGGAGGGTCGTCCGGCGGTTCGGCAGCCGCTGTGGCAGCGGGCTTCTGTCTGGCAGCGACCGGCACGGACACGGGTGGGTCGATTCGCCAGCCCGCCTCGTTCTGTGGGATCACCGGCATCAAGCCAACCTACGGCCGGGTTTCACGCTGGGGCATGATCGCCTACGGCTCCAGCCTCGACCAGGCCGGTCCGATGACGCGAACAGCGGCCGACGCCGCGCTGATGCTGCAAACCATGGCAGGTTTTGATCACCGGGATTCCACCTCACTCGATGAGCCTGTTCCTCTTTTTACCGAGGCGCTCGATCAGCCGCTTGCGGGACTTCGCATCGGCCTCTGCAAAGAGTACCTGCAGGATGGACTGGACTCAGGTGTCGAAACCCAGGTTCAGAATGCGATTCGCGAGCTGGAAGGTCTGGGCGCAAGCCTGGTCGAGGTCAGCCTGCCACATACGCAGTACGCCGTCCCCGCCTACTACGTCATCGCGCCCGCAGAATGTTCGGCCAACCTGTCCCGCTTCGACGGGGTCCGGTTCGGCCATCGCTGCGACGATCCGGTTGACCTGGAAGATCTGTATACACGATCTCGTAGCGAAGGCTTTGGCCGGGAAGTGCGACAACGAATTATGGTCGGCGCCTTCGCGCTGTCGGCAGGCTACTACGACGCCTATTACCGCAAGGCACAGCAGATCAGGCGCCTGATCAAGAACGACTTTATCAGCGCGTTTAAAACCGTCGATCTGATTGCCGGCCCGGTCGCGCCATCGACCGCCTTCCCGCTCGGTGATATGACTGACGATCCTGTCGCAATGTATCTGCAGGATATTTTCACCGTGCCTTCCAGCCTTGCCGGATTGCCGGCCATGTCGATTCCCGCCGGATTCAGCGACAACCTGCCGGTAGGTCTTCAGCTTATTGGCAATTATCTGGACGAAGGCCGCATGCTCAACGCGGCGCACCAGTTCCAGCAGCGCACCGACTGGCACCTGCGAAGTCCGGATACGGGAGAGGTGTCATGACGCGGCAGGGATGGGAAGTGGTGATCGGCCTGGAGATCCATACCCAGCTCAATACCGCATCGAAGCTGTTCTCTGGCTCATCGGCGCAGTTTGGCAGCGCCCCCAACAGCCAGGCCAGCCTGGTTGACCTGGGCTTTCCGGGCGTATTGCCGGTCGTCAACATCGCCGTATTCCGGAAAGCGATTTCCTTTGGCCTCGCCATCGGCGCCACTATCAATCGCACCTCCGTGTTTGACCGCAAGAACTATTTCTATCCGGACCTGCCAAAGGGCTACCAGATCACCCAGCTCGATCAGCCGATCGTTGTGGGCGGGGAAGTCACCGTCACGCTGAGTGACGACAGCACCAAGACCATTCGGGTCACCCGTGCTCACCTCGAAGAAGATGCCGGTAAATCGTTGCACGAAAATTACCAGGGCCAGTCAGGCATCGACCTGAACCGCGCCGGGACACCTCTGATCGAGATCGTTTCCGAGCCCGATATGCGGTCAACCGACGAGGCCGTGGCCTACGCCCGCAAGATCCATCAACTCGTCACATTTCTGGATGTATCTGACGGCGACATGTCGCAGGGGTCGTTCCGCTGCGACGCCAATGTCTCGGTACGCCCCATCGGAGAGACAGAACTGGGCACACGGACCGAGACCAAGAACATCAACTCATTCCGCTTCCTCGAGCGCGCCATCGATTTCGAGATCGATCGCCAGATTGAAGTGCTGGAGAACGGCGGCCGCGTCGTGCAGGAGACCCGCCTGTACGATCCCGACAGGGATGAGACGCGCACCATGCGCAGCAAGGAAACGTCCATGGACTACCGGTATTTTCCGGAGCCCGACCTTTTGCCTGTCGTGCTCGAACAGGCTTTTATCGATGATATTGCGGTCAGTCTGCCGGAGCTGCCAGAAGCCAGGAAAACGCGATTTGTCACTGACTACCAGCTACCGGAAGCAGACGCACAGATACTCACGGGTTCCCGCGCCCTGGCAGATTACTTTGAAGCAGTTGCCCGAATCAGCGGCGACGCTCGCCTCGCCTCCAACTGGATCCGGGTCGAATTGCTTGGCCGTCTCAACCGGGACGAGATTGAACTCACCCATTCGCCGGTCACAGCCGAGCAACTTGGGCAGCTCACCGCGCGAATCCAGGATGGCACCATCTCCGGCAAGATCGCGAAGGATATCTTCGATGCACTCTGGCTGAAGCGGGCGGACGATGTCGATCACTACATCGAGGAGAACGGGCTCAGGCAGATGACCGACAGCAGTTCGATTGAACCGATCGTCGATCAGGTCATCAACGACAACCCGGCACAGGTGGAACAGTATCGCGCCGGCAAAACCAGGGTACTTGGATTTCTGGTTGGCCAGGTCATGAAAGCGTCTGGCGGAAAAGCCAATCCACGGCAGGTCAACGAGCTGTTCAGGTCGCGACTGGGTTAGAACGACTCAAGGAATGTTGAGATTCGCGCTGCATTGGCGCCGACATCGCTTCTGCCGACCCGCGACACCGACCTCATGTCGATAATAGAGCCGGATTCACTGGGGCGCACCCGAACCACGACATCGTCTTTGAAGCCAAACCAGAAGGTGGTCGCGGTCCCTTCAACGAGGCCCTGATCTGCATCGACGCTCACAACTTCGATCCCCATGGCATCGAGCACATCGCTTGATCGGGTCACCGCATCGGCCACCGACAATTCCGACGACAGCGTTTTCACGTCCGGATACGCGTCTCGCTGCAGTCGCGCCATCTCCTCCGGGGGAATCCCCTCCATTCCATACTTGAGATCATTGGCGGCATTAGCACGCAACGCGATCACGGCGACAAACTCAGGCGGTTCATTCGTATCCGTCGTAATGTCGTGAATCGGCGGGACCGACCGGGCCTTGACGATCTGTGGCACCATCACGGCGGGCGCCAGCAACGCAACGAGCGTCGATATCAATACCAGATTCCTGTTTCGCGGCATTGATTTGACCTGAGCAACAATGGCGGCAATCAACCCCAGCAGCGCGGTCACGACGCCAACCACGAGGGCGATCAACAGGCCAACAAAGGCGGGTTGCAGGGGAGATAATCCCAGCTTGTAACTGACCGGCCCGAGGAACAACAGCAACACTGCGACGAGCGCAGCGACCAGCATTGATCGGGACCACCACCTCAATTCTTCCACCAATACCTCCACGGCAACGATCAGGGTTATCATCCAACACGAATGCAGGCATCATCACCCATCAGAATAAACGAGGCAACCGCCGACGAGTTGTGCGAGCTGCCTCACATCGGTCCTCACCGCGCGGAGAGAATTGCCCGCTATCGCGCCGAGGTCGGCCCCATCATTTCAATCGAATCGCTCACCGCCGCGGCCGGGCTCGGTCCCCGACAGGGCCAGCAAATTTCCCGCCTGATTGACTGGCGCAGCGACGCAGAAGCGGGCCCAAAGGAATCCGGTGCCATTGCATTTATCGCCCTGGCCATCTGCGCATTCATTATCGGCTACGACCTTGCCACCTCGACACTCGATGTCTCCAGCAGCAGCGCCCTGCTTTACAACGCTGCCATTTTGTTCCTGCTGACCGGCTGCGCGCTGGGGGCCGCGCGACTCCTGCTGACATCACCCAACCCGCTCGCCGAGTGGTTCGAAGGCGGCGCACTGATCGGCTGGGGCGTTGGCTTCGCGCTGATCGCGGCCCTGACAATCAACTGGTCGTTCAGTGACGACCCCAATTCATCGAGTCTGCGCACCCTCACAAGCTGGAAATTCGCCTTGTTCGCGTTGATCGTCGCCGTGTTGCAATTTGGGCCCACGCTGGCAATGAAGTTCGACCAGTGGCACGTCGGGACCCTCGCTCGAGTTTTCGACTACGGACAGCTGCCGCTTAGCATTGCCATACTGCTGTTAACTCCGATCGGGAACAACCAGAGCCTGATGGAGGAAATTTTCTGTATCTGGGCAGGCACATCGTTTGTGGTCGCGGGGTGGCAGATGGCCCACGGTCGATCGAGTTTCGAAATGCTGCTCAACGAGCATCTACAGCTCGAATTTCGTTTTCTGTTGCGTGAAGATAACCGGGGCGCGTCACCGGTGAGAAGTCATCAGCGAGTGGCGGGCATCACGCTCGCCGCACTGGGCGCCATGCTCGCCGCCGCCTCGATCATCAACGGCTGGCTTATGTGACAGGCGAAGTCGCCGGGCACGGCGATTAATTTTCCTAAACGACCTTGATGTGCCACGGCTCGTAACGAACGCCGAGCAGATTAGCCTGTGGATACCGCATATCGACATAACCAAGGTCACGAAGCCGCTTGAACTCGTCGGTACCGGCAAAAGCGGTGGTAAAGTTCTTCGAGCCAAATCCGGCCTTGCCCACATCGAAATCACCGATGCCATGAAACGAATGGCCCGGCGGTGCAAGGCTGCGACTGGCCCGGGAAAGATTACCCTTGGCCTGGATTGTCTTGGCCAGAAACAGATGGGTTTGTTTAACGATGCTGCGGATACCCGACGTCAATACAATGTTGCTACCCACTTCCTCACGCAGCTTGCGATAGAGATTGTAGGAATCGCCCCGGTAAAGGAAGTGCCCGGTCCGAGGTACCTTCACCGTATCCGCCGGTGAAATCCGAGCCGTCAAATCGGGAATGACCTTCTCACCCAGGAAACCGTAACGGTCGGCGCGCTCGGAAAATAATTCTTCCAGAAACGCTTTTTCTGCCACAGGGAATTCACCGACACTCTGATAGGACTCTCCATAACGCACCATGTCGTCAAAGCAAAGCACATTGAAATTACCGTGGCCCACCAGGTTCTGGACCCGGTCCATTCGCTTGAACACGGAAATCAGCAGTGAGTATCGGTCCGGCTCGAGGAAAACATCGGCGATGTGCTCAGCCTCAAAATTCTCCATCTTGCGGAGATAAGTCGCGAGGTCATCAATCCGCAGGCTTTCACCGCGTCCGGCCTGCTCAAAAGCGCGGAGAAAATCCGCCGAGCTGGGTGCCGGCGTCGACATGTACTGAATGGAGCGAGCCATCTCCAGCGGACTCGCCGCTATATCCTCATAGACCACGGGACCGGCCGGCGCATCCAGACCCTGCTCAACCGACTCCAGGCGCAACTGTCCGCACATGGCGCCCACCGAACCAATGGAGAAGAGTTTGAGCAAATCCCGTCTGTTCAAGACCGCAATCCAACGATACCCGCAGAGCCGGATACTAGCCGCTAAGCCTCATCTTTACTAGGTCTGCGGCCACCGCGACCGCCATCGACGGTCAAGGTCTGGCCGGAAACAAAGCTGCCAGCGGCGGATGCCAGATAGACGGCCGTCCCGGCAATCTCGGAGGGTTCGCCAATCCGGCCCAGGGCGGTAGACGCGGTCGCCTGCGCCCGGTTGTTCGGATCTTCCCAGAGGGCCCTCGCAAAATCTGTTCTGATCAGGCCCGGCGCGATCGCATTGGCACGAATGTTATAGGAACCAAATTCCGACGCGATGTTCCGCGCCAACTGCATATCAGCTGCCTTGGAAATGGCGTAGGTTCCCAGGGTGGCACTGCCGTTGAACCCGGCAACCGAAGAGATCAGGATGACAACGCCGTCCTTGCGCTCCATCATCTCCGGCAGCACCATCTGGCAGAGCCAATGATTCGATGTCACGTTCGATGACATCACTTTCTCGAAAGCCGAGTCAGGAATATCCAGCATCGAGCCATAGAATGGATTGACGGCGGCATTGCACACCAGAATATCGATCTTGCGCAGTCGCTTTCGGGTTTCGTCCACCAGTGCCTGCAACTGGTCTTTCTGACCAATATGACAGGGAATCGGCGTGGCACTACCGCCACCGTCTCCGACCGCTTCGTTGATTTCCCTGGCCACGTCATCGCATGCATCACTCTTACGACTCGAGACAACAACATCGGCGCCATGGTTTGCCATGTGAAGGGCAATCGCCTTGCCAATACCTTTGGTGGACCCGGTCACAATTGCAACTTTCCCCGTCAAATCGAAAAGACTTTCCATCAAAACCCTCTTTATTCCGAATAACCTGTATCTAAAAATACCCGGCAGGAACCGCAGCTTACCGCTGACGGCAACTCAGGTACAGCAAGTGCAGTTATCACGCAGGTTCAGTAAAATCGTGCCAAATCCCAGCGGAGAACTGAGCGATGAAAGTGCGTATTTTCAGGCAACGTGTATCCCAGGTCCACGAGGGTGAGGTCGAGATCAACGAATGGCTCGACTCCGTCGGCGACGCTGTCACCATCCACTTTATCGAACAGTCAGCTTACCTCACGGACAACACTGAAAATGCCCATCCTGGCTATGTGATTTCCGTCTGGTACTCGGAAAACTGATTTCAGGCAGGTGCCGCGACCCTGAGCACGGCAAGGTAATTCGGCTGGATCTCCATCTTCGGTCCAAGTCCCTTCGCCATCAACAGGCGGTGTGCTTCAGGGAGCCGGTAACAGGGGCAGGACACCAGCAGGTGATGCTCCAGGTGATAGTTCACGAAATAGGGCGCAAACAGCAGCCTGACCAGGGGACCGGCAAGCGTGGTCCGGGTGTTGCGCAGCCGGTCATCGTCGTCAGGAACCGCCCCATGCTCACCGATGTTGCGGATTCTGGCGATCAGCAGTTCCCAGGTCAGGTTCGGCACAACCCACAGCAGGAAATAGAGATACCATTTCCCGGCCAGTGCAAATGCGGAGAAGAACACGAGATTGATCGCCAGGTTCGGGCCGAGTCGGCGCAGACCCCGTAGCAGGCTATAACTCTCGCCTTCCCTCGCGCGAAAACAATTGCGAATGGTCTGGCTGCGCTGCTTCCAGCCCGTCTGCCCGCTCAGATCGCGCCAGATCTTGCGGTACATGCTCGCCCGCGTGATCGGGAAAGGCGCGGACAGCTTCAGGTCAGGATCACCTTCCTGCTGGGTAAACCGGTGATGTCGCAGATGGTATTCGCGATAGGGCACGATGGAAGCGCCCAGGAGTGGTCGATTGCAGAACCATTCGGCGACCCAGTCATTCACTGCACGATGAGTGAACAGCGTGTAGTGAGCAGCATCATGCCCGATCACGCCGAGACCAAGCTGGCGCCCGCCAACGACCATGATACCGAGCAGAATTGTCAGCGGATTGGTCCAGACAAGACAGACGGCCCAGACGATAAAGATGGTTGCCCAGCAATGAATCACCAGCCAGGCACCCCGCCAGTTAGAGCGCGCCGACAGATGGCGTATTTCATCCCGGCTGAATATGTCCGATGCGCGTCGGACCTGCCCCTCTTTCATGGAACAGATTCTACGCCTCAGCTCAAAATAGCGGCAACTCCGTGCAGGCTAAGCCCTGCGAGGCACACTTCTACCGGCTTCGCCAGCACATCGAGGTCCGTCAGAGGATCCCCATCGACCAGCAATAGGTCCGCGGCAAAGCCTGGTTCAATCCGACCCGTGACCTGCCCCAGCCCTATAGCTGCCGCACAGTCGCTGGTCGCCGCGCGCAATGTCTCCACCGGGGTCAGTGCGGCGAAATGAGCGAAGACGGGGAGCGCCCTGGCCAGGTCTTCATGCCTGACGCCGGGTATCCCGGCATCGGTTGAAGCAATCAGCCGCACGCCCTGGGTTTTCAAACCGGCAAAGTTGCCCTGGACTGTTCGCTCATAATCACCACTGCCGATACGCCGTTTCCAGCCAAGATTGACCGTCGGCGATACCCATACGCCTCGCCTCGCCATCAGTGCCGCGATGTTTTCATCAAAGTCACGGCCCCAGCCACGCTTGCCTACCCAGGAACAATGCTCAATGGTGGTAACGCCGCTCGCCGCGGCATCGCCGATTCCCTGAACACCGTGACAATGAGCCGCCACATGCAACCCGGCAGCCGCCGCCAATGCTGAGATCGCCGTCAACTGCTGTCGGTCAAATTGGGAATCCACCGGCTTCGATTTCGGCGTCATCATCCCACCCGTCGCCATCACCTTGATCAGGTCAACGCCATGATCAAGCTGGCGCTGCACGACTGCTTCGATATCCTCCATCGACTTCGCTTCGCCGCCCCAGAAGTGACAATGCCCTTCCGGTGATGTGACCGGCTGGCCGGCACAGAGCATGCGAGGGCCAATGATCTCGCCACGGGCTATCCGGTCTCGAATTTCAAGCTCGAGCCATCGACCGCCGCCAAGATCGCGCGCCGACGTGATGCCCGCGCGCGCCATCTGCCCTACCCGTTCGGTCATCTGCGCCATGATCACGTCGTCTTCACGCTGACCATGGGCCAGTGGGTCGCGCTCCTCCGGATCGAGACTCAGATGCACATGCGCATCAATCAGACCGGGTATGATCGTCAGACCACCCATGTCCTGACTCTCACCCGGCGCCATATCCGTGACTGCACCAACCGCCTCGATACGATTATCGACGATGGCAACCGTATCGATGCCCGCATCGACCGTGTCTGCAATACCATCCCAGACGCGGACATTACGGAGAATCTTCCTCATCGTGCCCGTTTCTCGCTAAAAACAAAGAACGTCGACAACGTGAAGTTCGAAATACTCGCCACACCAATACCCAGGACAAACGCGATCAATCGCCATTGATCAAAGAACTCAATATAGGTCGTCAGAAAAACGTAGATGCCCCAGTTGAGAGAAAAACCAATCAGGCTGGCAATGACAAATTCAGCCCACTGTTTACCCCGGGGCCGACGCTCCCGCTCACCGAATGTCATTCGCCGATTGATGGCCCAGTTCCAGCTCACCGCCGGCCAGAACGAAATCCCCCGAGCCACCTGGTGAGGTACGCCGAACCATTGCAGCAGGTAATAGCAACTCACATCGATGACAAAGCCGCTCGCCCCAACCGCCCCAAAGTGAATGAACTCCGCAAATCCGCCAAAACGATACAGATAAAGCCTGCGCAGGTGCCGCAGATACTTGATCTGCTGATCGAGGTTCATCTTGCTGGCGCCGATCTCGCGGTCAGCAAATGAAATCGGTACTTCCACCACTTCAGAAAACTCACCACGCACCATGATCTCAAGGCCGATCTTGTAACCCATGGGCCTGAGCCGCGCCACATCCACCCGATCCTTGCTGAACATGAAAAATCCGGACATGGGATCACGACATTTAACCAGCGGTCTCGCCAGCATCGTTGCGACATGGGAATTGAGAAACCGCCAGATGCTCCACTGCCGATCAAAGGTGCCGCCTGGCACGTAGCGACTACCCAGGACAAAGGCGGTGGGATTGGCCGTTACCTGCGCCAGCATTTCCGGAATTTTTTCCGGCGGATGGGAGAGATCAGCGTCCATGACCAGTATGGTGGGATGCTTCGCCGCCCTGATCCCGTCAATCACGGATAAAGAAAGGTCTCTTGGCCGCCCTTCACCCAGCACCAGCCTAAGGGGGTATTGCTTCGTAAGCCGATCACACACCTCAGGTGTCTCGTCAGGTGAGTTGTCGTCCGCAATGATCAGCTCATAGCTGATTTCTACTGCAGACAGACAGCTGTCGATGCGCTCGGCGAGTCGTTCCAGATTGCCGGCTTCCTTGAAGGTCGGGACGACGATACTCAGCATAAGACGGCAGGCCCGTTGGCAAGTTGACTGGCGCTGTACATGCTAATCCCTGAGCCGGACGCCCGTGTCCGGAAAGTCTGTAACGAAGCCGTCTATGTTACCAGAGCATCGATCGCACAGTCCGGGCGTGATGAACTTCTCACTCCTGCAAAACTACCGATGATCTGTGAACCCGTTCACGGTCAGCAGGGCCGGCGCGGCTTCAAATGGACACCATCAAACAGGCAGGAGACGGCGATGGATAAGCAGGAACGTAATTTCATCACCACCGAAACCGCTAACATCATGACCCTGATCGTCTTTCTGACGGGTTCGCTGCTGGTGCTACTTTAGGTTTCCGATCCAGGTTTCCGACGATCAGGCCGGCGGGCGATTCATCCGGGTCACTTCATACATCCCGGTGAGAATCAGATCGGGGATGACTTCATCGAACAACTGCTCGCGATTGAAGAGCTGGGCGAAACCGCCCGTACCGATCACCAGCGGCGCTTCGTCGGGGAAAACCTCGTCAGTGATCCGGCGAACCAGTTCACGCACCATGCCGACATTCGACCAGTAGAGCCCCGCCTGAATACTCTCGACCGTGGAGCGTCCGACTGACGAGTCCGGCGGAACGATCTCGACGCTGGGCAGCTGGGCGGTCTTCGATTCCAGCGCCTCCATGGCGAGACGTACGCCAGGGATAATATTGCCACCCAGAAATTCCTTGGCCTTGGTCACGGCACAGAGGGTCGTTGCGGTACCAAAGTCCGCAATGATGATGTTGCGATCGGGAAACAGTTTGACGGCACCGACCGAATCAGCAATGCGGTCTGCACCCACTTCTTTCGGATCCCGGTAGAGAATTTTGAGCCCCGTCTTGGTTCCTGGTCGAAGGATCAGTGGGTCAAGCCTGAAATACTTCTGACAACAGGCACGCAGCGAATAAAGCAGGTCAGGCACCACACAGCAGATCGAGACCTCGGTGATCGCGTCCGGCTCAACACCGTTCTCTCGCAACACTGTGCGGAAGAACACGCCGAGTTCATCGGAAGAACTGCGCAGCTCTGACGTACGCCGGAACTGGACGCGCAACGTCTCGCCTTCGAATACGCCACCAAAAACCTGGGTATTACCCACATCGAGACACAAGATCATGACGATTCTCCCAACGGCACGTTATCGATTAACCTGACCCCACCCAGCTTCGCCGCGGCGAATCGCCGGCCATCGTGGCTGACAATATAGTCCACCTCAAATCCTGCCGTGGTGAGCTGCTCCCTGATTTCGTCATCGGAGCGATCGCTGTCAATCAGCGCATGCATCAGCGGCGCCTGCGCCCTGGCCTGGGCGTCCAGATTGACGTTGCGAGAGCTCAGCGCCAGACCATCTTCCTCCCGCACCGTTGGACCAAACTTGATGTCTACATCCATAAAAAAAGCGGCCGCCATGCCGCGAATGAGCTGGAACTGCTGGTAGTCTTTCTCACCGAAATAGGCGGCGGCGGGCGAGACGATATTGAGCAACTTCATCACCACGGTGAGCACACCCGTGAAGTGGCCGGGACGATGCGCGCCGCAAAGCATTCGGCTGAAGTCCGTCTCGTCGAGGCGATAATGAAAGTCATCCGGATACATCTCGGCATAGTTGGGGGCAAAGACCATATCGGCCCCTGCCTTTTCCGCCAGCACGACATCCTGAGCCAGGGTTGCGGGATAGCGCTCCAGATCTGCCGGGTTATCAAACTGGGTCGGGTTGACGTAGACGCTGACAATGGTCGCGTCATTTTCCGCGACGCTCTGCCTGATAAGCGACAGGTGCCCCTCATGTAACGCGCCCATCGTAGGCACAAAACCAACCGACGCACCCAGCGCCTCTCTTGTCGCGCGCAGGTCGGCAACCGTGTGGACGACCTGCATCACGCTACTTATAGGATTCCTTCAGCGACGGGTAGGACTCTTCAACCACCTCGCCATGGAAGCGGCTCAGGGCATCAACCACCACACCCCGGGTATCGGCAAACTGCCTGAGAAAACGCGGCTTGAATTCAGGATCAACGCCCAGCAGATCCTGCAGCACCAGCACCTGACCATCCGTGTGCGGCCCGGCGCCGATACCAATGGTCGGCACACTCACCGTACGGGAAACGCAATGGCCCAGTTTGACCGGCACACACTCCAGTACAATGGCAAAGCAACCGGCTTCGGTCAGCTTTCTGGCGCTGTCGATCAGTCGGGCAGCCTGCTCCTCATCCTTGCACTGCACCCGGTGGCCACCGAGGTTATGAATAGACTGCGGCGTCAGCCCCAGGTGCCCCATCACCGGCACGCCGGCATCAACAATGTGGCGGATAAGCTCCACCTGATGGGTATCACCTTCGATCTTGACCGCGTTCGCCCCCGCCTGCATGAGACGCTGCACCGCATCCATCGCCGCCGGGATACCTTTGCTGCAGCTCAGAAACGGCATGTCGGCAATGATGAACTTGTCGGGTGCGCCGCGGGCAACAGCAGCCACGTGCATTTCCATCATCTCGATGGTGGCGTGAACGGTAGAATCAAAGCCATGCATCACCACGGCCAGCGAATCGCCAACCAGGATGCAATCGATGGGTGAGTCATTGATGATCTTGGCAGACCAGTGGTCGTAACAGGTGACCATGGAAATCTTCTGCCGGTCGTGCTTACGCTGCGCAAACGTATGAATGTTCATTCGGGCTTCCCTCTCTGGGGAACCTGAACGATGCGTGGGAATACAGCACGAGGCTGTAAAGGTCTCAGGTACCTGTCCACCATCGGATCAAGTCCCGCATCTACTCGACTGCGTTGTGTACTGTTTGTTCGCTATCTATATCGCTGTTTCACCCGTCTCTGTCCCGGAGGATCAAAGCGGGGCTGTGAATATAGGATAAACAATATGAAGTGTCCATAGACTATCCATGCCTGTATCCCCCGAATTTCAGTCGATAACCAGCGTTTATGCGCTGGGACAGAATTTGCGGAAGGAACATCGAGTCTGCGCCGAACCAAGGTAGAATAGGCCCCATAGCGCACCCCGGACGGCTGGAAGCTTTATGGAATTCATCAACGACTGGTTTCGCAGACACTTCGCCGACAAGCAACTGGTCATCCTGATTCTGATCATGCTGAGTATCGTGATCGCCATCGCCCTGTTCGGCAGTATTCTGACGCCGGTGATCGCCGCCATCATCATCGCCTACCTGCTACAGGGCGTTATGAACCGGCTCGAACGACACGGTATGTCCCACAGGCTCGCATTCTGGTTCACGATCCTTACGTCGCTTGTCGGTTTTATGGCGCTGGTGCTCATCATGGCGCCGATCATGATCCGTGAAGGCGTTAGCCTGGTACAACAGATTCCGTCCATGATGACCCAGGCCAGACGCGCTCTCAGCCAGTTGCCGGAACGCTATCCTGAACTGGTCTCATCGGATCAGGTCAACCAGGTGGTGACGTCCATCAGCGCTGAAGCACTGGAACTGGGGCAAACCATCCTGACCTATTCCTTCTCATCGGCCATCACCCTGTTCGCGATCATCGTCTATATCGTGCTGGTACCTTTTATGGTGTTCTTCATGGTGCGGGACAAGGAAACCATCCTGGGCTGGATTCTGGCGTTCCTGCCGGAAGAACGCCCGCTCACCAATCACGTCTGGAATGAGATCGATCGGTACATCGACGCCTATATTCAGGGCAAGGTATGGGAAATTCTGATCGTCGGGTCGGTCGCCTACGTGACCTTCGAGTTTCTTGGCCTGGACTACGCCCTGCTGCTGGCCACCATCACCGGCCTGTCGGTGCTGATTCCTTATATCGGTGCTTTCGGCGTCAGCATTCCCGTCGCCATGGTCGCCTTCTACCAATTCGGCCTGACGCCGGAATTCGGCTATGTCATAGGCGCCTATATCGTCATCCAGATTCTGGATGGCAACGTACTGGTGCCACTGCTCTTTAGCGAAGCTGTCAGCCTCCACCCGGTCGCCATCATCATCGCCATCCTGTTTTTCGGTGGTCTCTGGGGTTTCTGGGGCATCTTCTTCGCCATACCGCTGGCAACCACGATCAGTGCCGTCATCAGCGCCTGGCCCGACCTGTCTGACCTGCCGGAAGAAGTCACCCTGGCGCAGTCGTCAGAACATCAAGCCGCTTCATGATCGACGCACTGCAGCGCCTGGTCACCAAACTGGGCGTGCTGAGACCCGCGTTCGCCGTGACGGGCGTGGGCGCCGCGACAGTCGCAGCATTTGAACTGTTCGATCCGGCACGGATCGCAGGCGACTACCTGCTGCTAGCGCTGATTCTAGTGTTGTGGGCACTGATCGGATTTAGCACCATCGGTATGTTTCAGCATGTGCCGCCTGCGGCGGAAAGCTCCGACGGATTCCTGGCCCGGCTACAACGGCGATTCACGCGTTCCTTCTACTACCTGATTGCCATCATATTCTGCGCCCTCTCGCTGGCAGCACTTTATACCAGTGTTCGGCTGATCCGGCTGGAATCAGCGTAACCGGCAAAGTCAGGCTATAATCGGCGCGCTGACGTATTCGGCAACGGTGCTGTTCCAGTCACGATGTCACGCCAGGGACGGCTATCAAAGTTTTTTGGGCCTATAGCTCAGTTGGTTAGAGCAGGAGACTCATAATCTCTTGGTCCCTGGTTCGAGTCCAGGTGGGCCCACCAACCATCCAGATTTTTGCCGGATTACCGGCCCTTAGACTGGGCCTATGCGAGTACAAGGACGAAATGTGTTTATGCGTCAAAAACAGCTTCACTCTCCGCGAGCAACCAACAGCACTGCGAAGCCGAATTTCTCCCACTGATCCAGAAACGTATTCCATTTAACCCATCGAAACCCCACATTGGGATCAAGAATCAGAACGCGCTGTGCATTGTATCCCGCGATGACGACATAGTGACTATAGTCTTTGACAAACAGCTTTGATAATAAGCTGTAGGTGCGCGGTATGATTGGCACTGATCGCCTGAGAAAATCATCCCTGGGGATACTCAGAGGAACAATCAACGGCCGACCTAGATCAATCTGTTTAACGATCTGTTCTCTGTCACTGGTAAAGGAGAATGCCAGCAATCCCACTGATCTGGACAACCTCTTCAATTCACCGATTGAGTAACCTTTCTTGGGATCGCCAGGTGAATGCTGCTCAAGAATATTTTCTTGCCCAAAGCCGCTAACCCCCCAGTACTCTGCAACTGAGGCCAAAACTGCCGCGCCACAACTCTGTGGTGTGATCTGTTTGATAAAGCGAAGATCAACATAGACATTTTTGTCATCATTGACGACCTTCGGGTCTTCAACACTGTGAATCGAACTGCAGCTGGCGTTAAAAAACAGCGTCAGGCTGGCGACGACTGCCATAATCCCCTTGCAGTCAGTCTTCACTCAGCCAACTAGAGGCCAAAATCTTCCGCTGTTCCGCCATCCTTGAAGTATGCAGCGGACACCGCCACGACAAGAATGACGAAAACCACCGTTCCCCAAGGAACGCCACCATCCCCCGCTCGTATGTCTTCCGAGCTTATACAACAGACGATTGTCGAGGATGACACGACCTGCTGTTCCAGCTGTCTGATGTCGGCCTCAGTGAGTGGAACAGGAGCCGAAAAAACACTCTGGGAAAAGCACATCAGAAATACGAGAAACGAGGTGATAGGTTTTGAAATTCTTCTTTCTCTCATGAGTTTCGTCTCTTTGCTATGACTAGAATTGGTCGGCCAGGGAGATCAAGGCGAGCACTCCAATAGTGATCAGAATAGCGCCGGCGGCAAATTCTCTACCATCACCTGCAACAACCTGTTCATCTGTTAGAACGCAGCCATCACACTCAGCTTCCGCAGAAACCAAAGTACGCAACTCTTCAGTACCGATCGGTGTTTGAGCAACTGGCCGGATGGACGCCTGGGCTATTACCGGTACACAAACGGAAAGCGCCATCGCCAGAAAGATTCTATTGAACATTTTTTTCATTGATTTTCTCTCGTATTCAGTTTGATTGGATCCAGACAGCGGTACCAACCAGCAGCACCACCATCAAAGCACCCGTGCCGTACCAGAACACATCACCCGCATCACCGGCCTCGATACTGTCAACATCAACATGGGCTTGGTGCTTCTTGATTTCCGAGATCTCCAAAATCTCCGATTTGGACAGATATTTGATCTCATTGGCTTTTGACGCAGATGCGACACCCGAGACGGAAAGCGTTATCGACATCAGGGCAACGATGCAAAAAGGTCTTATTTTCATTCTTGGTTTCCTGTTGAACGATCAGAATTGTACAGACGCCGACACAGCGGCTCCGATCTGACACCCGCTAAGGAGCAAGCGCCAAACCCCTACTCACCAGAGTTCTTCTCCGACTGAACCACTAAACTGGACGCGAGTTCGAGTACCGATTCATCTTCGTTACCGTTCCGGATGTAATACTCACTCCACGACCGAAGCGTCTGCTGATTTATGCAATCCAGTGCTGCAACCCATCGCGCTGTCTCGAGATCTATGTCGCCCTGCCCCAGGAAGATGAACACAAGCCGTTCGGGCTCATAATCAGATCTTGGGCGTGCATCATCCCGCCACTGAATCTGTGGTACCACACGATCGTAGCCTTCTATTGTTCGACACACGAGCACTCGGTTGTCCGTCTCCCGCCCGAACTGAATATCTTCAAGCAGCGGCTGATGACTCCAGTCCGCAGCTGCAGAAAAGCTATAAGTCACGATGACAATCAACAGGATGAACGTGTTCACGGGTTTATCTCCCAGAATAGTTGGTAGTCACCGGTACTGTTTCCGAAACCACGGACCTTGATATAGATTCGATCTCCGATGACACCGTAGTCGCCAGAATCGCCCTGTTCGCGCGATATTTCGCAATTCCGCGCTTCACCATCATCATCGTCAGACGACTGAAGCACCAGACTTTTGTCGTAGGTTTCACATACCGTGTCCGTATCTCCCAAAGTGTAAACAATGACGTTACCTGCTATCTGGGGCAGGAAATACCACCAGTCCACGTCACCCTGTGGATTAATACTTCCGGTAGCATCTCCATTGGACGAGCCCGATATGAATGTCGCGCCTTCTGGGCAATCATTTCCCGAGCAGCCTCCATTGGAACCATCCGAAGAATCGGGCGTCCAGTCGTAATGAATGGTGTAGTTCCGGGTTCCACTGCCATTTGCGGTACCAGATATGCGCACGTAATAACGTGCCGGCACATCGGAGACACTGATCAGGACCTCTATCCTGCAGTTGTCTCCGTTACCACTGTCGTGGTTGGCATCGACAAACGAAGATGCTCTGTGCAATTCACAATAGGGATCAAGGTTCGGCGTATCGGTCGTTTCGAGGACCAGCACACCTGACCGAGTGACGTCGAAGTAGTACCAGTCGATATCGCTTAGTCCGGTGATAACGCCACTTGCGCCACCCGAAACACCGCTGCCCGATAACTCCAACCCCAATACAAACAGCGGATCAGCAGTCGACTGCGTGCCATTACCATCATCACCGCTACCTCCTGAACCCGAACCACTTGAGCCGCCGGAAGAACTACCAGACGAACCACCAGGCGAAGTAGAGGGTGAGCCCTCTTCGCCACCATCACCATCACAGGCAACCAGGCAAAGGGAAATAATCAGAACAACAAAATAGCCTAATACCCTCATAAAGCGTCTCTGATACTCCCTGAGATCACTACGGATGGTGTCTTTTTGACACCAGATATATTCAGATTAAATCGACACTATTTCGGTGTCAACCCAACCGGGAACAATGATGGGAATTTCTGATGAAGGCGTACGGCTTACTTTAAGGCTGCCGGAAGAGTTGCGTCAGAGGTTGGGTCAATCCGCGATTGCAAATCACCGAAGTTTGAATAGTGAGATTGTCGCCCAGTTGGAAGATGCTTCTGATCGCAACCAGATTTCGGAGAAGTCGGTCAGCTATAACGACATGGGCCTGGAAGCCAGAATCAACAAGCTCGATCCTGCAGAACTTCGAGCTGTGACCGCTATCATCGATCTCCTGATTCGGGGAAGACGCAAGCATAGGCAAGCACGAAGATCAGAGTAGCGTGCCAGCTTACTAACCGCTAATGTCATACCAATCACCACTCAGTTTGCATACCCACCGCGTCGGAGCCTGTTGAAAAACAAACCTGGCAGTTGTTACCCATTGAATGATGTGCGAGGCGCACCCGGAAGACCGGCGCTTGCTCGCCTGCGTGTCGCGGCTAACCGCCGCTGCAATTGAAACGGCCCGCCGCAGAATCGAAAGCCGCGCTACAGCGAGCAGCCGTCGGCGCGTAGACAGTCGCCTCACAGGCACGAACGCCGAACAGGTTCCGCACAGCAATTTCGCTGCAGAACTGATTCATTGAACAGCCATCACCGTCAACAAACTCACCCTCGGTCGTGTCGGGACAAACGTCAGCCTCATCGAGTACACCATCAAGATCAAAATCCGAAACCCGGTCTATCTGTTTACGAATTTCGATATTGGTCTCCTCAACTGCGTCTCGTTCTACCTCGGTAGTGACAAGCATCTGCGCAAAAGATGAACGCTCAGTAAGCGCGATATCGGTGTCTTCTTCGCGCGCGTCCACTTCCGCAATACAACTGGTCGTGTTCTCGGTGTTACCAGCATAACGATCACAGGCATCCCCGTAGCCATCACCATCTGAGTCCGTTTGGTTGTTGGCCACCTGTGGACAGTTGTCGAGTTCGTCAGCAAATCCGTCCTGATCGGCGTCCACAAGCGTGGATCCCAGAACGACGGATCGGACGCGTACCTCCCCATAGAGCACGCCGACTCGTGCCTGGCACTCGTGGCTAAAATTGAGCGCAAGGCTGTCAATGTCGTCGCTGATCGTTAATTCAGAAACTTCAAAGAAACCAACCCAATCACATGTCCCGACCTGCAGGTCCAGATCGTTGGCGTCATCGCTAGAATCATATAGACCCGTTGTGGAGATGGGGGCACCACCGACGCTGAACGAGACGAAGTCGTCACCATCAGATTGAAAATTCACCTCCGTTTGACTGAAGCCAGAGGACGCCGTCACATCGCGGCCGTCCTGCAACTGGGTCCCGCCGTCGAGATCGAAGAAGTCGATATCACCCGAGGGATTGAAATAGAAGAAAGTCTGCAAGGTTTCTCCATCACAAACATCGCCAATCCCATCGACGTCGGCGTCCGACTGCAGGGCGTTGTACTCCGCCGGACAGTTATCAGTGATATCAACGATCCCGTCATCGTCCTGATCAGGCGACTCGGCATCGGAGTCCATACGCACGAATACTTCAATTATCCCGTCGTTGCGCAGGAAGCTATTGTTGCGGTTGTCATCACATTGCTGGATCACGTCCATCGCCAGTCGTGTCACCGCACTCCCTGTTACTTCGATATCGAGAATATGGAACTTCGCAAGCTTGTATTGCGAACACCCAGACAGACCATTCGATACGACCACATTCTCGGCGCTTTCCTGTGTGTCGAAATAGCCAACGCTCAGTGACTCTCCCGGCGCCGATTCCACCACAACACTAAAGTCTCTGACCGAAACGGTTAACGTTTGCGAAATACCTTCGCTGAGCTCCAACGCAATCAGGTCGCCCGCCTCCGTCGAGTACCGCTTGCTGACCCCACCCAGCACTGGCTCATCGTGGGCCGTGTTCGCAACGACGGTCGTCTCTCCGTTCGCCACGATCGAGACTGTGAAGAGCATCAGTGCCAAAACCCGGAATATTGCTGTTTTCATTTATCTGGCCCGAATGAGTTCGATACTCGCGGTGGATCCACTGACAACATCCAGCGCACCATCATGGTCAAAATCGCCGACGGCAACCGACGTCGACTCCGCTGATGCCAGCGCCCTTCGCACCGGCACATCGGCGATGTCCGTGTCGCCCGCACTAATCAACAGCAAGACATCTCCGCGACTGCTACTGGTGACGATGAGATCGTCGAAAGCATCTCCGTTAAGATCTTCCGCCAGCAATGCCGCGACTTCGAATCCTGTGGCAAGCGTACTGTCGACGTTGTACGTCGTGCCGCTTCCTGCAAGGACCGTGAGGGTGCCACTGCCGGCGACTATCACTTCGTCAACGCCGTCACCATCAAGATCGCCCGTGACAACGAGATCGGGTTCAGTCACTGTCGCGATACTGCCGGCAGTAGTAAACGTGCCGTCCGCCTGACCCGTCGCCAGGATCACATCTCCCGACGCGACGTTCCCGGCAACGATATCGAGGAGACCATCACCGTTGGCATCCAGTAAAGCGGCATTGAAGAACTCGCCGCCCAGTGAACTCGTCACGCCCGCAGCAAACCCACCGCTACCATCTCCAAAAAGGACAGTGACATCGCCGGACATCGTGTTAAGCGTGAGAACATCGAGCTCGCCATCGCCCTCGAAGTCAGCGATAAACGCCTGTTCAGGTTGCATGCCAACACTCATCGTGGTTGTGGTCGACAGTGTGGGTCCGAACAGAACGGAGACGGAATCTTCCGCCGAATTCGCCGTCACGACATCCGCATTGCCGTCGCCGTTCAGATCACCGACGGCAATCGCCTGTGGCAGCGCGCCGGTTGTAAAACGCTGTTGCTCACCGGCCGAGGAAACAATCGCGACCGAATCCGCCAACGGATAGGCAACGATGAGTTCTTCCTGACCATCTCCGTCCAGATCTCCGAACGCCACATCCGCGGCCAGATCGGTGACTGCGATGCTGTCTGGATCTATCTGCGCACTGAGATCCCTGCCCCGCAGCAACGTCACCGTATTCATCGCATAGTTGGCTACCGCAAACTCCTGAAGGCCGTCACCATCAAGATCGGATGTTGCGATGCCCGACGGCGTGGCCCCCGCGTAAACGAGACCCGGCGGCGTTGAGAGCGATCCACCCTCGTTGCCATGTAGCGCCAGCGCGTCCTGACCAAAACTACTGACGACCATTTCAGGCAACGTGTCGCCTGACAGTTCCACAACGCGTATGTCCTGATTACCGATCGAGGATTCAAGACTGACAACACTGTCGAACGTCGCTCCCGCAACCAGGAACACATCATCAGTGTCGGCACCGACAGCGACCAGATCGGCAGCACCATCTCCATCGACATCCCCTGTTGATAGCGCGGCCGGACTCGAGCCTGCGGTTGCAGTCGCCAGCGCGCTGAAACTGCCGGTACCGTCACCTGCCAGCGTGACAACTGTCTGATCCTCCACACTGGAAACCGCGACGTCAGGCGCATCATCGTCGTTCAGGTCTCCCACCAGGAGTCCGCCGGGGTCGGAAACAGCCGCGATCTGAGACGCTGCTGCAAACGTCCTGGCGGCGGTCGCTTCATAGTAGAGCACGGCACCATCGATGGCATTGACCGCAACAAGATCAATAAGATCGTCGAGATTGATATCGTCCGCCGCCACGTTGGAAATACCGACATCGGCGGCGATTGTCGTCGGCGTTACAAGCCCCGAACTGCTGCCAAATGCGAGAGATAGCGTCCCTTCACCGTAGTTCGAAACCACCAGGTCATCGAATCCATCTGAATCGAGATCTGAAGCAACAATGTACTGGGGCAGGCTGCCGACACTGACGGTCTCTGCCGTCACGAAGTCGCCCTGGGTATTCGCCTCAAAAACTGACAATGTGGAGTCACCTGCGTTGACTGCGATGAGATCAAGGTTGCCATCACCATTGACGTCTGCGAACGCAGTCGCAATGGGCGAACCTCCGACACTAAAGCTCTCCGCTATCACCCCATGGTCAACAATCTGAACCTGCGTCTGGTCCTCTGCGACCGCGACTCCGTCATCCACGACGATCCGTAATGAATAAACGCCGCGAGCATCTGCCGTGAACATCGCGCTCGCCTCAGACCCATTGGCGATGGTCGCACTGCTATTAACGGGAGAAGATAGAACCGACCATGTATAACTCAGTGTATCCCCGTCAGGGTCGGTACCTTCTGCAGACAGAGACACTTGCGAGCCACTCAGCGCAATGGCGGCCACATCAGCCGAAACTTCCGGTGCAAGATTTGTCACCGTCACCAGAACGGTGTCAGGGTCGCTGCTGGCCCTGCCATCACTGACAATCAGCCTAACTTCGTAGTCACCGGGAATGTTTGCGCTAAAGACAAAGTTGGTGCCATCGGTGCCCACGACACCCGTCCCGGGTCCTGTCACCGTCCAGTTGAAATTCAAGGAATCCCCATCAGGATCGGATGAGCCCGAGGTGTCCAACGCGATTGGTGTGTTTCTGGTTCCACTCACGTCAGGGCCCGCACTCGCAGTCGGTGGGTTGTTGCTGCTGCCGGAACCAGAAGAACCTGAACCCGAAGAACCGGAACCGGAGCCTGAAGAACCCTGGCTGTTAGCCTCGGCGAAGGTTCCCGGTTGGCCGCAGCCATTCACGGAAATCAGCGCCGCAACGATCAGCAGGACTTGCAGGACTATTGGGAGACGCATGCGAACCCGCCCTCCGAGCGCTCGGCACGGCAGGCCCTGATGGTATTGACAAAGACGAAACGGTTGCACGCCTTAAAGTCGGCGAACGAGTCTACCGCGACGCGGCCGCAAGCCTGGCTCTGAGAACAACCTTCTCCATCGACCGATTCCGTTGCAAGTGAGTCAGGGCAGATATCGATGATGTCCGATACGCCGTCGAGATCTGTGTCATCGATGAGCGCGGCCTCTGCTTCAAGCGAAGCCTGCGCCTCGACTAGCGTTTCGATCTCGCTCTCGACTTCAACCAGCGATGCAGACAAGGCATCTGCCTCACCTTCGATCCTGAGAGCGAACTCGTCAACTTCCTCAAACTCAGCCAGACATGCCTCAACGTTGTCGCTATCGTTGGGGTAGGGGTCGCAGGAATTGCCCAACATGTCGCCATCTGAATCCGTTGCACGGGCGCCACCTGCCACACCAGGGCAAAGGTCATCCAGATTCGTGACGCCATCGCCGTCAGTGTCGAAGTTGGTAGCGTCATCGATATCCGAACGCCACCGAATATTTCCGTAAAGTCGATCGCCTTCGAATGAGGTTCGACAATACTGTTCAAAATCGATAGCGAGCCTCTCGACATCGCCGACATCGTCAACCACGAATTCAAGAAGATTAAACCTCGCCCTAATCTTGTTGCAGCCTCGTCCATTACCGCCAATGTCGACGCCGGCCGCCGATCCTTGTATAAAGGCATGTCGCGTCGCATAGTCGTAGCGCCCCAAGGCAAACGGCTCGCCGCTCGCAGGGCCAAACTCGAATTGATAGCCACCCGCTTCAAGTTCGACGCCGCCGCCAAAGTTTCGGCCGATCAGTTCGATTTCATCGTCCGTAAATAGCAGCGTCTGGCCCTGACCGATGGAGTCACCCGGCTCGCTCACGAAGTTGATGAGTGTTACCGAGTCGTTCGAATCACAGGCATCGCCGATGCCATCTTGATCACTATCCAGGCGCACCTCCTCCGGCGTTTCGGCCAATGCAGGACAAAGGTCTGCGACATCGATGAACCCGTCTCCATCACCATCAACAAGCCCAATATCCGACTCGAAGCGAATCTCACCCACGAGGAAACCCTCACTCCCCTCGTCCTCGCAGGTCACAATGAAGTCAACTGCAAAGACATTGACGTTGAACGACCCATCAACGTCGAGTTCATGAACGTCGAACTGCCCCGTCGCCGAGTCGCACTCGCCGACCGCTGTGATCTCCAATCCTGGACGCTCATCATCGCCAGAGGCGGAGATTGCTGCTTTCGAATTCAGTCCAACGAAGGGCAGCTGGCCATCTTTACCGAAAAAGCGGAATTCAAAAGCGTCAACAGCGATGGCGGCATATCGATCTCCAGCCATGGGAGAGGTTGCATTGATCGTGTCACCGCTGTCGGCATCAAAGGCGCGATCGACGCCGCCGAGATAGGGCTCCTGCCCGAATCCTTGCAGCGTCACCGTCGTCGCGCCGAATACTGCAGAGAAATGGAGGGATAAAAGGACGAAAACCAGACAACGATATGCCATGAAGTTCCTAGTTTCTCTCATTGCCTGATCCGCCCTTTTTAGCAACAGATTTATGAAGGGTCAATTCTCGCTTACCCAGCTTTTTGGTTAGCTCCTCATCAGAGGCCGAAATAGTCCCATAAGAAAAATCAGTCGAATTCCCAGATTGCGGGGTTACTTTACCTGGGTTTCCATCAAAGAGAAGACAAAACGTGTCGTCGGGGTATTAGGGGAATGTCCACAAGCGCATGAGAAGTCCAGTCCGTCAAACTAGGAAGGTTTCGCTTTGAGCCCTTCTTTTCCTTTGCTTCTTCGATGAGCCGAATGGCAAGTGATTCCCGACGTTAATTCGGAAAGATGGTGGCCTTAAGCAGACATTCACCTGGTCAACCACCAGAGAACCGGCACACAAATGCCAGTTTACTCTGGCACTTTACTCCGACCCCTTTCCTTTATGGCCGATAAAGCGCGAGCCACCGTCGCCTTTCTGGAACTCTCAGAGCCCTCCCTGGAAAATGTGGTTGGGGGGGGTTGCTACGGAAAATCCCAGGGGAACGTTCAGATCTATCCCATGCTGGTGCTCACCGGACGGCATTTGGCTTGAGACATTCCCGAGCGCATTGAGAAATTACAGAGTCAACATCCCGAAACGACTATCGAGGTCCAGGCTCATTTGGGAACCTGGGAGGGAGTGGCAGAGGATCTCAAGCGGTTGTGACCTTTCACTTTTCAGCAACCACTCTCACCTGAAACCACGAGCGCTCGACCCTTCCGTATATGCGGCAGGCCAAATCAAAGAACATTCGCCCCCCTAATCTGGCAATCCATCGATACCGGGGTGGCCATTTGTGGATGTAGGGTTTAGATTCGATGATTTTAAAGCCCGCCTCCGTGAACAAATTGCCTAGACACATGGGGCTCCAGGTATACAGGTGGTGATTGATGTCATTGGGCTGGTAGCCATAGGAGATGGATTCACAGGGAACCACAAAGACGATTTTTCCGACCTCTCGGAGTTTTCCGTATAATAGTTTCAATTCTTCCAGGGGGTGAAGGGTATGCTCCAGGGCGTTGTTGGAGATAATGACGTCCACGTACTCGTCCGGAACCTCGGCCACACTTCCATAAACTTCCACACCGTTTTTCTCCGCGGTCTCCGCAGCTGAGGGATTCACTTCCACCCCCACCTTTTTGCGGCAGGACAAACCCTTTAAAAGAAACCCGCCTCCGCAACCGAAATCCAGTACCGCGTCCTCTTTTGAGAGGTAGTCCAAAAATTTCGTCCGATTCGCCCAACCGCCAAATTCTCCCACGGAAGATTGCCAGTTGAAATACTCTCGGTCGTAGTTTTCGCTTTTGAGTTCTTTCATAATCGCCCTCATCTATCAATTTAGAACTCTTCACACAACTCCATAGCATATACTTAAAAGATGACTTGGGTGAAGTTGGGGACAAGAAGAATAAACCACGTTTTTCTGCCGATTGCCAAGTATGTTCCCAGAACGGATTTTCTCGGAATGCCGAATTTCCGTGAAAACTCAATCGTCTGTCGCGCTCAATCAATACTTCGCGGTGTGACACAGACCTGAACTTATGGTTATCCCAAATCATAGGGGTCAGAGTAAAGTGTCAGAGTAACCGTCGCTATCCTCATTGCGATTCTCCATTCAAAGACCGAACCTCGTCCCTGAAACGTTCCGAGCCTAACACGAGCCCCTTATTCAAACAGTGACGTATCCTAGCGATCACTTCGCTGTCTAACGTTTGACCAACTAGCTGTCGATAGTTTGCCTGACATGCAGATGGGTTTTCTCCTAGCTCAAGGTAGAGCGGATGCGGTGTCCACATTTTGACCTCTAGTCCAAACGCATGCGCCCGATAGCTAGACCACGGATAATCTCCAGGGTCCCTCACCATCCCTGCCCTGACCGGGTTTAGTTCAATGTACTGGAGGCAGCTAAGGAGGTACTCACGATCATGTACCAAACTAGACCGGTACCTGCCTTCGAATAAGGTTCCTGATCTGCCATAAACCTCATTGAAATATCGAACGTAGAGTCGACCGATAAACTGCATGAACCTGGAAACACCCTCTTCAGTCGCCAGCGTCAGCAGCAGATGAACATGATTGGTCATAAACACCCAGCCATGGATCTCTAGGCCGTACTTGGCACTTCCCTCCGCAAGCCAATTTGCATAGGCCGCCAGATCGGCGTCAGAGGCAAAACAGACCTGACGATTGTTGCCCCGCTGGACGACGTGTACAGGTATTCCCGGAAGACAGACTCTCGGTCGTCGAGGCATGGCGATGAGCCGAATGGCAAATGATTCCCGACGTTAGTTCGGAAAGATGTCGGCCTTAAGCAGACATTCACCTGGTCCACCGCCAGAGAACTGGCACATAAATGCCAGTTTACTCTGGCACTTTACTCTGACCCCTTTTTCAAAATCCACGTATCAGGGCGCATGTCTGCCGCATTTTGGAAGGTGGCACTACGGCTTTTCGTAAGCGTGAAAGACGCTATGCGCTTGATGCTGTCTAGTCCATACAGAAGAAACAGATTTGTGGAATCTTACTCACTAAAGGCACTGTAGACATGAGCCCTATACAGGCCAAATTCCCAAACCGAAGCGGGAACAAAGAAACGCCGAACTGATTTTGCTATAACAATTTCCTTGCATTCGTCTTTTTCATCACGAAAAGCCACGAGAAACAAGTTCCTCGTAAAGCGACTTGCTTCTTTCAAGCCCTTGCAACCCAACCTTTTCTCCGTTCTTCAGATTCACTACTACATCGGCTTTGTTCTTTCCCCCCACCTCTACCGAACATATGTCCGTGAAGGAAACCTTCTGCACAATAGCGTTCATGCTTAACTGAAAATGATCATCGAAAACCTCCAAGACTAGGCTTTCTGCAGCTGACCGAGCCTTAGGATAAAGCGAAATTCCGACAAGGATGTAGAGAAGGATTATCGAAAGGATGCCTATTTCAAGATAGCGATGGACCCACCCGGAAAACGAGGAATAGAAGAAAATCGAAAGCAAAACAAATATAACTAGTTCAACCGAAACTCTCCGCAAAGTGGCTATTTTAAGTCTGCTAGCGGAACGATAGACCCCATGTGGTTTAGTCATCTTCACCAGTACCTATACTCCTTGCATTGCATGCGAGTATCCGAAATGCTGGAGCAGAGTATGACCCCTTTGTTTACGGAAAAAAGAGACTCTCGGTCGTCGAGGCATGGCGATGAACCGAGTGGCATATGATTCCCGACTTTAGTTCGAAAAGATGTCGGCCTTGAGCCAACATCCACCTGATCAACCACCAGCAAGCTGACACATGCGTCAGTTTACTCTGGCACTTACTCCGACCCATCTCCTTTAAAAGATCACGTGATCGAAGAGATGGACCTGAAACGTCACCGGGCTTCACTGGACGCATTCATCATCCAGGAAACCTATTATAAACGGACCTTTGCAACAGAAACGTAGGGGGCAGCCTGCTCTTACTCCTTACTTTCCATCCCGAAGTCGCCGCCTAGCGTTGGCAAGTGCGCGAAAGAGTACCGGTGGAAGCCAGTCTCTCAGATTGTTCATCAAACGCAGTCGAAAGGCTTCTCGATGAATGCTCTTGTCATCATCCGGCCGTGCGCGATAGATCGTGGAAAGTGCCGCCTCTTCCTCGTAAATCCTCTTTGAAGCCGTGTAGTAATAAAGAGCGACCGATTTACGAGTCACGCCGTCAGGCGTAGCCAACGGGTCCGCATGCCCATGATAACTGGATCCATCTGTGCTGAAGATAACAGCACGATTAAAGATCGGCGCGACCCTATGACAAGCTTTGGACATGTCGCGATCCCATATTTCCAAGTGACCACCGTAGCTATCTTGCCAATCTCTGTTTAGGTAGATAAGTAAATTCAGGCGGCGATGTAGATGCAATCGTTCGTTGATACGAAAGTCCACGTGAATACCTAGCTTTCCACCAGCACTGATTTCATGAAGCCCGCCCCCTTCGAAATAAGGATCAGAAATCAGCGCCTCAATCCCTGCCAACCCTTCCAGAAACTGAAGTACGGGCCCGGAGTTCAAAAAATCGAAATAGCGGCTCAGGTTTTCCTCGCAGCCTGCTGGCAGAATCTGACGCTTATGCAAACCAAGGTAACCCGCTTCGAAGTGTTTTTCTCCGGGCGCCTTTTCAGGAAATCGTTTAACGATGTCCTCAGCCAGCTCATAGGGGAGAAAATCATCAATCACTATGTGCGGATACGGCGCTGCGTTGATATAGCGTTCTCTTAAGGATTCCCCTAGTGAACGTGCATCGCCGCAATCCATGTGAAGGCCTGGTTCTACAGGCAAAGTTGCGTTGACCAGATTCAGTTCCATTGCCTCTTCAACTTCGATATCAATCGTGTCGATATTACTGGTCACATCAAAGGTGTAGTCGTGACTATCCAGCGTTCTATAACTCTTCACCGAGTTCCAGCTGGCGCACCGCCTCCCGCCGCAAAAACTCTTCGTTTTCTCGTCAGACACTCCTTGGGGGATCATTGTCCCATCAATTGAATGTCCGCCAAACTGGGGGAAGATTTCTCCGACCCTCTTTCTTCCTTTGTCACCAACCATCCTTTAAGCAAGCTTCAATCGGACATTCGAGTTCGAGGGGATTGATCCATCTCGTAACTCTAGGATCTACATCGTAAACGACTATGAATACTGGAATTGAAAACGCGGCAAGAATTAGCTTGCCTAGCCCCAACAATCGATTAAAGAGCCCGAACTTTCCTTTCAAATAGTACACTGCAATCTCGCGTGTCGCATACACATGTCCGTGAGCAGCAGACAAATACAGCGACTCGAAAGACCCCAACTGGTCTATTCGTCCTAAAATCCCCCACTTGAGATACATTCCGACCCGATATTGGCCCACGCGAGATCCTCGAGATGCCGCCGTCGAGTAGCACTCAAACGCAAGTCGATAGTCCCCGCGGTTCTCATGAATTCCACCTAAGTAAAGAAGCGCAAAAACATTCTTTGAGCAGTAGCTACTAATCAGCTCAATTGCCCGGTCTTCGTCGGCTTCTACACCGACTCCGAGGTAAAGACAGTGTGCTAGGGCCAAAACTCCTGGCACCATACCCCTCTCTGCCAATTCCTCTAATACTTTGAAACCTGCTCGCCGTCCATCTTGGATATCTTCAAAGGCTCGTCTTGCCTCTGCCACCCATCTTTCACGTTCCCTACTCATCGAAATCTAAATGCAAAGTATGTCATCGCTATATTTTTCAACCAGTATCATACAGCTAGAAGCATCACCTGAAGCACACATGTCTTCAAGGACTCGACGAGCAATAGGCTCTGCGAGATCACTGATACTGAACGCGCGACCCGCCCTTACAATAATCTTTCCAGTACGTTTTGACTTTTTGAGCAATCTGTCTAACTTCTTTCGCTTTCGGTCGAGTTCCTTATCAACATCCTCAATCTTACGTTCGTTGAAACTATTAGGGTCTTTGATCTTCTCTCCCGCTTTCTCTGGAGGCGTTTCACCGGTGACCAACGCCATCAATCCAGCCAATATCTTTTGCGTAGTCGTAGGCCTTTTCAGTTCTTTCGCAAGCGCTTGAAGGTCCAGAAACTTTGTTGGGTTGCCCCCAACATAGACAAACCCGTTTAACCCGTCAGAAAAACCCAAAGGATCACTGGTGATATACCTGCCAACACTCGGATCGTAGTACCTGAAATGGTTGTAATGCAGGCTCGTCTCTTCGTCGAAGTACTGTCCCGGGAAGCGGAGGTTAACAGAGACCGTATCCAGTTCTGTCGCCTGGGTAGCACCGAAGGCTTCCCCTTCCCAGCGCCAGATCACCGCACCTGACTGATCGGTGGCCAGGCGAGCTGTCATGAGATGATCGGTATGCAAGTAGGTGATGCGTTCACTGCCGCCCACCACATCAATTTGAGCAAGCGGGCGAAGATTCTCCTGCCAGATGTATTCACGCAGTGTTGCGCCGGTATCCGTCGTCTCTGCGATCAGGTGGCCGTTCAGATCATAGTGATAGAGCGTGGTCGTCGGCGTGCCGTCGGTTGCATACACCGTCTTGCGGGTACGCTGGCCAAAGTCGTTGTAGACATACTCAGACTTCAGCAGACCATCATCGATCACCTTGAATAGCCGGCCCGCATCGTTGTAGACCAGTTCACGATCCAGGAATGACACAGTCGCCGTCTCGGTGAGCGTATCGACGCTGGTCAGGCGATTGGTGCCTGCCTCATAGGCCAGGATATCGGTTTCAGCACCGGTTGCCATGGGGTCCACGGGACCCCGGGTCAATCGGTTATCGTTTAGATCATAGGTCAGCAAGTGGGCAGGAATCGCATCGTTCTGATCACCAGTCAGTCGATCCAGTGCGTCGTAGGTATAGAGGTTGTCCTCGACGTTGGTATCAATTGCCTCGATATTGCTGTTCACATCAAAGGCGTAGTCACGAGCATCCAGTACTGAACCGCCCTGCATCACTGTCTGGGAGGCCAGCCGGCCCTGCAGGTCATACGTTCGAGCATCCACCAGGCCATTGCCGAAGGTACGCCCGGTGATCTGATTGTCGGCACGGTAGGTGACGTTTGAAAGCACGTTCCGGGCGGCACCCCCGACAGTGGTATCAATCGCGCCGACCCGCCTCACACCGTCGCGACTGATATCCACCGTGCGACCACTGGGCAGTGTCATCGAAACGACGTTGTCGCCGCCGTCATAACCATAGGTTTGCGTGTAGGTGACACCAAGCTCCGTTCTGGTCTTGGTAATCACGTTGCCAAAAGCATCGTACTCAAAGGTGGTGACACCCGCCTCGTCGTGACGCTCGCACAACCGGCCAATACCAAACGGGCAGGTGTCGTAAACATAACTGACCGACTCATCCTTGCCTGAGATCGAATTTGCGAACGTCTTGCTCGTCAATCGCTCCAGCCCGTCGTAGCCCATCGTCATGATCACACCACGCGCATCCGTGATGCTGGTGAGATTATTGGCCTTATCGTAGCCATAGGTCAAAAGACCGCGATCCGGGCTCTCTTCGGTCAGGCGACGGCCGATATCATCGTAGGTATAGATTGTGACTGCACCATTGGGCGCCGTCACAGAAGTCACCCGATCCAGATCATCGTATTCAAATTTGGTGACACCATTCAGGCGATGAGTACTCTCCTTGAGGCGATTCGCGGCATCATACAGGTTGCTGCTGGTCTGCAGCTTGGGATCGATTACTGCTTCAATATTATCGTTCGCATCCGGCACAAGCTGGACCACGGAATAGATGGTGCCGTCATGTGGTGATGCAGTCTCGACCAGCCGATTGCGACTGTCAAAGGTACTGGCCACAATGAGCGCCAACGAACCGTCACTGTTTCGCGTTTCGGTGGTTTCAATGTTGCCGAAGTCGTCGTAGGCGAACGCAATCTGCTGCGAGAGGTTATCAGTCACCGTCAACACCCGACCGCGTAAATCATAGGTGAAGGCAAGTGTGATCCCATCCGGGGTCGTCAGCGTCTCCAGCAGGCCCGCATCGTCATACGTCCGCAGTGTCACTCTCGTCGTGCCAGGGGAACCCACCGGCGGAATCTCCGTTGTCGTTTCCAGTAGTCCTTCAGGCGTATAGGTATATAGTGTCTCAAGGCCATTCGGTTCGACCATGCGCTCCACGAGGCCACGCACGTCATACTCCATCATGGTCGTATGGCCCAGTTGATTGATGATCTGCTCAGGATTACCAACCGGATCGCGAAGGATGGTTGTCGTGTGACTTCTGGGATTGGTCATCGAGGTAACCAGTGAGAAGTCATCGTAGGTGAAACTGGTGGTCGCACTATTAAAGAGTTCTTTCGTCGACAGCACGTTTCCATCGCCGTCAAAGGTTCGCTCCACGACAGAGCCGTTGGGCCGGGTCGTTCGCTGAGGCAGGCCGTCAACGTCACGCTCAATAGAAGTCACGCGACCGATCTCGTCGATCTTCTGGGAGACATTGCCAAGCCTATCCAGAGCCAGTTCACTCTCATTGCCACGACCATCCGTGAAGCTGGCCTCCGGCAAAACATCCGTGCGTGGAGTGGCCAACGTGTGTAGTACCGAATAATCCAGGGGACCAGGAGACAGCAGGTTGTCGAGTGCCACCCGGACCTCATCAGACAGCGATTCCAGCTTGAACACGCGAGCCCCATTTTGCGAGCCAATCCGGCGAACCGTATCGTCCGGCAGCGTCGCAGTCGTTACCAGGCCGGCAGCATCGTACTCGTAAGCCGTCGTATGATTGCGCTCATTTGTTTGCATCGACATGAGGTGATCTTCATAGGTGAAGTGCTTCTGTGTTCCATCGGGGAATGTGACGCTCGTGAGATCACCTCTCGGATCAATTTCAAAGGTCGTAACGCGACTTGCAGGATCAGTGATGCTGGCAAGCCTGTCGTTGACATCGTACGCAAACGTGGTCGCTAGGCCTTCCGGATCGATAATCGACTGCAGGTTGCCACTTCCAGTGTAGGTGTAAGTCGTCGTGTTGCCGACCCGGTCAGAGCGGGATACCAGCCGACCATCACCCTGGTAACGGCTGATCACACCGGTTGTCGTGGCATGAACAAAGCTGCCATCCGCCAGCCTGACCAACGTCGAGAATTCCCCATCGGGTGGCAGATAACCCGGATCTTCTCCCTCTTCCGGCTCAGGATCGAGCCTGAAGGTAATCATGTCACCCCGGGGCGAAACGCGGAGCACCTCACCGTCTCTATCATCGATGACCAGGCGTGTCAGCCCTTCGAGCATCCATCCAGCCCCGAACGGGCTCTCGGACTCATTCTCGACAAGCACCGATGTGTTTGAGAACGCAGGCCATCTAGAACCCGGGATCATCACCGTTGCAGTCCGGAGACACGTTAGCGGGCCAAGCCGCTCAACACACATCGAACCCGTGAAACCCGGGTAATAACTTATGAGCGACAGATTCGCCTTGTAGTTGCCAGTCGGAAGATTTGCTTCGGCAAAGTTCACACCAAGATTAAATGGTTTCGGAGAACCCTGCGGCCTGACCAACGGTCGCACGAGATCGCCTGCATTGATGATTGCCGAACCAGATATCAAACCCTCGAGCGACATGTTCATCTCGATCACAGTGGGCGTTGCCTGAAAACGGTCGAGCGATGAGCTGACCGGAAGTACCAGGTTCGGCGTCGCTCGCCTGCTCTCGTAGATGAAACGAACGCCACGATCGGCCTCCAATGATCGATAGTTGGGCAACTCGAAATCCGTACGAAGACTTCCGTTTGCGGGATTCGCCGTCGACCCAAGGCATAGATTTGAGTTATTACAATGATTGTCGGGATTGATGTCGATTTTTGGATCCTGCGTTCCACAATCGACATAGTGCCAATCGGCCTGCCGAACGCCCCCTTCCACAGTCTCCAGACGATCACCATCCTCGCTGACCCTGTTGATGCCTACCGACTCAAAAACCCCGGTATCGGGGTTCAGCGAAAAGAGCTCCACTTCTGCTTCCTGCGGCATGCTGCCAATGTTGGGGAACGAGAGCGGCGCGGGCGTCAAAAATCTTACACCTACCGGCTGCACAGTCAGCAACAGTCCCGGATCGAGGTCGTCCGGCATCACTACCGGCTCAAAACCTTTTGGGACAAGCGAGACAGATACCTGACCCGTGAAGAAGGAACCATCTTCAAGGACCGCACTACCAGGCGGCACCGTTAGCACAACACCAATCTCTTCATTGACCGATATAGTCGTCGTCGAGGGGTCAACTGTGGCCAGACTGGAAACCGCAATCTGCGGCAATGATATGGGGCGTTCGATCCGGTTTTCGACACCCTGAATCAGATGCAATTTCTCTCGAAACGACGAATAGATTTCTCCGTTGGGGCCGGGCTGCGCAGTCTGACTCTGGATATCGATCACCTCGGCGCCTTCCGGCAGGTTGCTGAGGGTGAAGAAACCAGCCTCATCACTGGTAGTAACGACCCCGGAATTCAAAAACGTGACGGTTGCACCAACGATCGGCACCAGTTGACCAGCGGCGAGCGCATTGGCATCCAGCAAACGGGATGTGAAAGAGGTGCTGGTTCCGGCAGATGTGACCGTCAGAGTAATGGTTTCTTCAAGTCGCTCCGTCTCTGTCTCCGCGACAAAGGTGAGCGCCGTATCACCAACCTGGTCCGGCGATGGCGCATATCTGAACTCGCCGGTTAACGAGTGGAAAGTCGAACCTTCGGGAAGCCTTGGTAACACATCTAACCGAATGGTCGCTCCCTCGCTATCGTTCGCAGAGACAACAAATGACGTCAGCCGCCCAAGCGGCGCCGTTCGATCACCGATCGGGTTCAGTGTCAGACTGCTGGCCTGGGGCGGATTGAGCAGAATCGGTGCGGTCGCGTTGCCTGCCTGATCGCTGGCAACCAGTTCGATCACGTCGTTACCAAAGGCCGCCACATCAATCACAAAACTCCCGGTCGAGGTCACAACACCCGGCGCCATAAAGCCCGTTCTTGAATTGGTGAGCACAATCAGGGCGCCAGGCTCAACCGCGCCCGGATCGCCATTGACCATGACCACGCCGCCGGACGGCGCGCTCCGGGTAATCAGGGCGGCATTGATTGCCGGGGGTGACGAATCAAGTGTCACACCTCGCTGCACGACGCTGACATTCCCGGCGAGATCAAGAGCTGAAATGTCCAGCACATTTGCCCCTTCGCTCAGCGCCGCCTGGCCCATAAAGCTGCCATCAGCTTCCAGAACTGCTGGCTGACCGTTCACCAGCACAGAAACAGCGCCAATCGCTGATCCTGAAACCGAGACGATTGATTGATTAGTGAGTTGCCCGTCGGCCGGCGACAGGATGATCAGCTCCGGCGGGATGGTGTCCAGCGACACATTCAGACTGGCAGTGGATTCGTTACCAGCGGTGTCTGTCGCGACCATCGAAATGACGTTGAGCCCCTCAACCAGATTCAGGGACTGCGATGTGAAGGACAAATCGGCGCCGATTTCAACAGGAACTCCTTCAATCGTCAGCACGGCTTCTTCATCAAGAAAGCCGAATACAGCAACTGCGCCCTGATTGGTGACCGACCCATCGCTCGGGGAGTCGATCGTGATCACCGGAGCTACCGTGTCCAAGGTCACATCGACCGTCCTGGAAGCCAGGTTTCCAGCAGCATCCGATGCAGAAATGATGATTGCATTCTCGCCTTCGACCAGGCTGATTGGCGCCGAAACAAATGAAAGGTCAGACTGAACATCGGTCGCCACACCAGCAACCTCCAAAAACGCAATCTCGCTCAGTGAACCTGTCACCAGCAGCGAGACCTGGTTCGTGACCGAACCATCCTGCGGTGCGGATACAGTAATCGTCGGCGCCACTGTGTCCAGCGTTAGCGAAAGCGAAGCCGAGCCAGTGTTATTCGCTTCGTCTAAGGCTTCAAATTCAAGCACATTCTGGCCTTCCACCAGATCCACAGAAACAGCAAACGAAAGATCGGTGTCAACTGACACCGGAACACCATCCAGCGTGAGAACGGCGGCTTCGCTCACAGTGCCGGAGACAATCTGGTTCGGGACATTCGTCTCCAGCCCATCCACGGGCGCGAAGATCGAAATTATCGGCGCAACCGAATCGCGCGTGACATGTAGCATCTCCACGCTGGTATTCCCGGCCAAATCCGTCGCACTCAGGACGATCATGTTGACTCCTTCGTCCAACGTGATCGCAGCCGAAGAGAAAGACAGATCCGGATCAACCGGCGTAGCGACACCGTCAACCTCCAGAGTCACCTCTTCATTGACGAAGCCTGTCGCCGTTATCTCGGATTGGTTGGTAACGGTACCGTCAGTCGGCGAAAGTACCGAGATGACAGGTGGATCAACGTCACTCTGCGAGACATGAAGCGTAAACGTCTGCTCAGCCATCCCGCCATTGCCATCTGACACCTCGATGGAAACCATGAACATCCCTGCCGTATCCGGTAGGAACTGAATAAGTCCGCCTCCATCTATGGTCATCCCGTCCGGTGCCGTTGCTAACGCGTAGCTCAAGATATCACCAGGATTCGGATCTGTTGCCATGACCTGGTAAACATAAAGTTCACCGACAGTCGCTTCCGTAGGCGCCGACGATGAAATGCTGGGACCGGTGTTCGCCGCCTGAATTCGGGTGACGAACGCATCTCTATCTCCAGCGAACGTCGATTGAACGGCATTTGAGACCGGGAAATCATCGGACCGCGTAAACCCGGTCAGAACAATATCGCCGCTCGACCCCAGAGCGACGGACTTGCCCTTATCATTTTCAAGCCCACCAATGTGGGTCGAGAACACGATCGACCCGTCGCCCAGCGCAATCTGAGAAACGAATGCATCTCGCTTGTCCGCATGATCCTGAAGGGCATGTACAGAAGGAAAATCAGCAGCATCGGTTTCACCGGTGAGCCAGATATCCAATGGCGGTGTTGAGTAGGAGAGATCGTCAAGACCAAACTTTCCAGCGTTGGGCTCGGCGGTACCTGGAACAACGAACCAGAGGGAACGGAGTATCTGGCCCTCGATACCGAGGTCATTCGCAGTGACCGTGTTCCACGTTCCGTCCGCTAGAACAACCGTCTGGCCTACGCTGGTGGTTCCGTCAAGGAGTCTGTACACGACGTCGACACTCTCAACGAAGGAGTTTCTCGATAGGTCGGTGAACAGAGCCATGCTTTCAAAGATAAACCCTCGCTGTCGAGTGATCTTCGCGCCTTTGCCGTTTTCAGACGCACGTGCTTTGAGCCAGTTATCGGAGTTCCCCGCACCAGGAACTTCCGAAGTGACATCGACGATTGTCCAGCTACCCCACTCCGCACGCTTGTCAGCGTTCCGATAGTTGAAGTTGATTCCTTCAAACAAGACATCCCGGTCTTCACCGAACCGATCACCATGTTCCGACGAAGTAAACTCCTCAAAGTCCAGCGTTCGAGAAACACCCGTTTCTGCTGATTCATTGACCGCCAGATCATGGACTTTGTCCTTCCCGGTACTGCCAAGGAAACTGGCATAAAGTACGCCCTCCCCATCGTCGGATATCCAGGCGACAAATCCGTCCGCTGAACCGCCCGCAAAAGTTGGTTGGTGTGCATCATCGGTAACCGGAAAGTCGGCATCAGATTCCGTCCAGCCTGTCACGACCGCCGTGTCACCATTGACAATACCGACGTCAAGCGCGACCTCATCCAAGGACCCGCCTAGCAGTTGTGTGTATTCAATCGTCTGACTGTCAGCGCCAAGCTTTGTAACAAACACATCTTTGTCATTGCCAGTCAGGGTCTGATCAACGACACCGGGGAAAGTCGATTTGGACTTCGTCATACCGGCCAGATAGATGCTGCCCTCACCATCCGCAACAACAGCGTTGATTCGTTCAGACTTGTCACCGCCCAGAAACGTGGAGTAAAGCAGGGAGCCGTCTGCCGCCAGCATGGCAACAAAGCCATCTTTCTCGTCAGCGCCGATCATCGGCTGCAACGCATCGGAGGTCGTTGGAAACTGGGGCGACTTGGTCATCCCTACAACTGTTGCGGCGTTGAATTCATCCACTGCGAGCGCGATTGCCCGATCCTTCTCCAAACCACCGATATAAGTGGCATAGAGCAAAGCTGAACCGTCAGCTGTCAATCTCGCGACATAGCCATCACTTGGACCACCGCCATAGGTTGGCTGCATTGCATCAACCAGAGGAAACGATGTTGCCGAGGAAGTTGCGCCCGCGATGAATATCGACCCATCGACACCAAGCGCAATGCCTCTACCGTCCGTTTCTGCTTCTTCCATAGCAGCCCCATCCAGACCGCCACCGATAAAAGTGACGAACTCCAGTGTCTGGCCATCAGGCGAGAACTTCGCGACAAAAGTATCTTCAACATTGTCGAGAACGGGATGCATGCTGTTTAGGGTTGGAAAGTCAATCGACATCGCAGAACCGACAACGTAAGTTGCGCCTTGCGAATCGACGGTGACGTCCAGGCCACGATCGTCCGAGCCACCACCCAGGAAGGTTGAATAATCGACTACCGGGTCGATGATCAACTCAAGGTTCTCGTTATAGTCACCAACGCTAAAGCGTACCTGCTGACCGCGAACCTCGAAAGCAGACTGAACCTCCGCTCTCTCCCCATCAACAATCTGATAGGTGACGGGCGCAAGATGTCTCAACGTCTTTCCAGCGCTCGAAACCAATAGATCACCGTCTTCGATCGTCAATTCGACGCCGTCGTCGAACAAGATCTCTACAGCGCCTGGTTCCGAGTAGGGTGAGACGATGAAGTCGTACTGTAGCTTCCGGTCTCTTGAGTAATAGCGCACGTCGACGCCTTCATAGACAGACCGCTGCCGAATTTCGTTGAACGATCTAGCGCTGGCTTTGGCACCAGCCCTTAGAAAATTGAGACGTGTTGACGTTTCCTGACCAGGCTCAAAAGCCCCCTCGCCTCCTCCTGAAAACGACATTGCGAGCGTCGTTGGCTGTTCACCATGCGTACCAAAGATGATGCCGCTACTCGAAACGAAAGCCGTATAGGAATCAGCACGAAGCCGGTATTTGTATTGTGCGGGCCACTGTCCTGCGTTCTCAACAAAAACAGACGCATCAGGAACCTGGCTTCCGAAGACTACTACAGGAAACAGTGCAAACGATGTACGCACCAGCCACTTCAAGGCCTTTCTCATGATTGCGCCTCCCAAAGACCGATAACGGGCTAGTTGATACCAATTGAGGCGGTAGGCCAGTCGTACTCGTCACCGTGCTCGGTGATAAACGTCGTGACGGAGCGTCCTCGGGCGTCCACCGAGCTTCTTACCCGGGCAACCAACTGACCATCGGCATAGGGTGCATACTCCCTGGCGGCAATCGGGTCCGTCGTGAATTCGGCGGCGGCGAGAATAGTGGATGACCCCTCCGGCAAATCCATCGATACCGAACCAGTAGACAGTTCAGAGGTACCGGCCAATGGGCTGCTCGTACCAATGATCCTATTGCCAACCCTGGGTATTATTGTAACTTCCACTTCGGTACCCAGAGGTATCTGGGTCGCCTGCAGCTCAACAGTTACCGGATTCGGTGTATTAAACGGCAACACGACGTCGTTCATACCTGTCGGCGCCGATGGTGCTGCGATTCCACCTATTGAGACGATCGATACCGTCGGGAAGTTGGGCACAAAAAGCACCTGCGGAGCAGAAATTGAAGCAAGTGGCTCTGTTGGGGATGAACGTCCAATCTGATTTGCTTCAAGACGAACTCGCCCCTCACCGCCAACGGCTCCCTCGACGCAATTTCTGGCCGCCGGATTCGCGTTAATCGCGCCTTCACCAAATATCGTCTCAGCGACAAGGCGGATTGCGCCACCACTCCCACCACCACCACAACCGCCAGCATCCGACGAAACGTCCCGGTCACCCGAAACTCCACCTTGGGCCAACAACATTCCGGTAATCTCGATAGAACCATTCGCGGCAATCATGATGGCTCCACCGCCTCCGCCACCATTACGACCTACTCCACCGATAGCACCGGCTCCACCACCACCCCCAGACCCGCCAATTAAAGGAATCAGCGACTCATTACCATAGGTTCTACCAACGGGATTCCCGCAACGGGAAGATGGTGCTACCGCGCCTCCCGCCGTCGTGTACTCACCCCCGCGCCCGGCGCAACCTACGCCATACCCACTACTCGATACGTTAAAAGCACCGGGTGCTCCACCACCAGGACCAAGCCCCCAACCTCCTTGCGCACTCCCAGTATTCGCTTCGCTAACCGACACCGCCGGTCCACCATTACCACCATCGAATCCGCCAGGGCCACCTTTTCCAGATGCCAACGGATCAAAAGATTCAAATGAGCCACTATCCAGCCCACTTACATCGATAGTTCCCGCAACGACGACATCTCCAGATACTAAGAAAACAACCGGGGTGTTCGATGAGTTTTTTTCGAAGGTGACTCTAACGCCTGCCGGTATGGAGACATCAGTGAATCGGAAAATTCCATCCGAAGGCAGCGTTAGCACCCTGTCTACAAGAGGCGCGAATTCTCCATCACTTCCATCACTTCCGACGTCTATTGCATGACTATGATTTACAACCAATGCTGCAAGGCAGCAGATCATCGTATACAACTTTTTCATAACTTCCTCGACTAGATCTATTCTGCTTCGACGGCTATCCCAACAGGCTGTGAATAGACAACCGTGCCCGCCCTCAAGAAAATCTGCCTCACAACACCAACACTTTGACTATGAGCAAAGCGTTCGTTGCCTTCATATATCCTCCGAAGCACACCAATTGGCTGGCTAGCAGCCAAGTTTGTTCCCACGGGCAGAGTGGCCGATGGCAATACAGAAAAATTGACTGCGCTAGTCAATGAATCTTCAACCTGTTGAACCCGAATAATCGAAGAACCTCTCCCATGAGCTTGAACATCGAATTCAAACTCGGTATTCCCTGCGCCTAACATCAAAGTTGTTGCCCCAAGCAGCTCAGCAACACTCGAATCATCTATCCACAGACTGATGGACTTGTCTTCGTCGAACGGCTTGTCCAACCTAAGCGTTACAGTCTTTACCTGGGTTTCAACTAAGAGGAGTGGATTTGGTGACGAAGAGATAATGGGCAATCTCTCAGAAACGACGATCGATGCCAGCGCCTGACCTAATAGGTTCTCGAAGATCAGCGTTGACTCTCCCAAAGTTCCATCCAACGTAAACAAGGTAAATCGGGTTTCCGAATCCAGATCATTAGCCAACTCAGTGACAACTAACTGCCCATCACTGGACGTAACCTGTACCCGGCCAAGATTTTCGCCACTGGCAACAATACGAACGGCTTGATCGCGATTAATGAAAGGCGGCGTCAGTGAATCGACCTGAGGAGCACCACTGACGATGATATTTCGAATGCCGACGATATTACCGGCCACGTCGTATTCGTAGATAACACTTCGCTGCTCACTGGCTGAAGCAGCCAATGCAGTAAGGAGCAAAAACAAAGCAACAAAGCGAAAAAAGAGACAATCCATGTCCGAAGGCCAATCCCTGGTTCGCTGAGCATGACAGCATCTGTGATGAAATCAATCAACGATCGTTTATTTTCACCAAATTTAATACCAGGCGACGCCCCGCCTTAATAGATTGGTTAGAATTTGACCAACCGGGTTGAGGGCAAGCTCAGGAGAAAAAAGAACCAGCGAGATTCAGGTAAACGCCGGTGGCTGAAAACGTGTGATTTCATCCCATTCATGAACCTCCCTGAATCGCCTGACCCGGACAACCAGTACATGTGATTTAGTGCAATATCCGCGCTAGACTCGCCGCCAGATGAATACCCTCCCCTTCTTCGCCACCGCGCCCAAAGGCATCTCGGACCTGCTGGTCTCCGAGCTGCAATCCCTTGGCGCCACTGCGACCAAGGAGACCCGGGCCGGCGTACAGTTTGAAGGCCCGCTGGAGGTCGCTTACCGGGCCTGCCTGTGGTCTCGCCTGGCAAATCGCATCCTGTTGCCGGTGGGCCAATTCCAGGCGGAATCGGCAGACGCGCTCTATCATCAGGCGCGGCAAATCGATTGGTCGCAGCATATGGATGCCGATAGCACCCTGGCCGTGGACGCGAACCTGTCGGGGTCAGCGATCACGCACAGCCACTTTGCCGCCCTTCGCATCAAGGACGCGATCGTGGATCAGTTCTTCGAAGCAATCGGAGAGCGGCCCAATGTCGATGTGGATCGACCGGATGTGAGAATCAACGGCTACATTCATCGCAACGAAGCGCAGCTCTACATTGATCTTTCCGGCGCAAGCCTGCATGAACGGGGTTACCGGCAGCGTGCCGGTGCCGCGCCACTGAAGGAAAACCTCGCTGCCGCGATCCTGATGCGGGCAGGCTGGGCCGACATCGCCGCACAGGGTGGCGCGTTCGTTGATCCCATGTGCGGCTCGGGCACGCTGGTGCTGGAAGCGGCCATGATCGCCGGTGACGTTGCCCCAGGACTGAATCGAAGACACTTCGGGCTACTGACCTGGAAGCAACACGACGATGAACTCTGGCAGCGGCTGGTCACCGAGGCCTCCCAACGGGAAACCGAAGGCGCAACGAGGCTGCCCACCCTGCTGGGATTCGATCACGATCGCCAGGTGCTGGACATCGCGCGGGACAATGCGGAGCGGCTGGGGATCGAAGGCATTACGTTTGCCTTTCAGGATATCCGCGAATTTCGGCACGATTTTCCGGACTTTGGCCTGGTGGCGACCAATCCTCCTTATGGCAAACGGCTGCTGGATTCCGGCGCGCTGCCCGAACTGTATGGACAACTGGGTCGCGTGCTGCGGCAGCACTTCGTCCACTGGAAGGCGGCGGTATTGACCCAGGACGCGGCACTGGGCAAGGCCATCGGCATCCGGTCGCGTCGACAGCACACCCTCTATAACGGACCACTACTTTGTAAGCTGATTCATTTCGATATAGAGGAGAAAAATTTCTTCAACGACAGTCGCCTGCCAGGAAAACTGGATACTGAAAAGCTCAGCCCCCAGTCAGAGGCATTCGGCAACCGATTGGAAAAAAGATTGCGTCAGTTGCAGCGCTGGGCGAACCGCGAGGGTATTGACTGCTATCGAATCTATGACGCAGACCTGCCGGACTACGCCGCCGCCATTGATCTGTATAGCCACCGCAGCAATCCCGATGAACGGTGGATCTGTATTCAGGAGTACGAAGCACCGCGGGAAATCGATACACAGGAAGTCCGCCGACGCTCGCGGGAGATCAGGACCATCGCGCAGAATCTGCTCGATGTCGACGATGAGCATCTGTTCTACAAACAAAGAAAGCGACAGCGCGGTGAGTCCCAGTATGAGCGCACAGACACATCAGACAGGTTCCATGAAATCACCGAAGGTGACTGCCGGCTGTGGGTGAATTTTGATGACTATCTCGATACGGGCCTCTTTCTCGACCACCGGCCGGTGCGGACATGGATTCAGCGCGAAGCCAATGGGAAGAATTTTCTGAATCTGTTCGGCTATACCGGCGCAGCCACCGTGCATGCCGCAAAAGGCGGCGCCGCATCAACCGTGACCGTCGATATGTCGCGCACCTACCTCGACTGGGCGGAACGCAACCTCAGACTGAATGACCTAAGTGGCAATCAGCACCGGTTCATCCAGGCAGACTGTGTGACCTGGCTGGAGCAGGATAAATCGAGCCAGTTTGATCTGGTGTTCCTGGACCCACCGACGTTTTCCAATTCGAAACGGATGAAGCATACCCTCGATATCCAGCGGGATCATGAGTCGCTGATCCGCCGGACCATGCGGCGCACCGCCAGGGACGGCACGCTGTATTTTTCCACCAACCTCAGAGGCTTTCGGCTGGCTGCCGCGATCAGTGCAGACTTTCGGGTTGAGGACGTCACACGTCAGAGCATCCCCCACGACTTCGAACGCCGCCAGAATATCCACCACTGTTTTCGGATCAGGCACCCGGTCTGACGCTGTCCGCCAGCCTGTGACCCCACACGTCACCCTGCCTGGTCTGGCGACCATCGCGCCGCTGCGCGCTATCCCGTTGTTTTATTGGTTTCGCCGCGCTTCACGGACTATGGCGCAACTTTTGCTTTAGAATGAACCCATGCACAAACACAACAACACCTTCTCTCTGTCATCCTGGCTGCTGATCGGCCTGATGGTATCTGCCGGCCCGGCGCTGGCGGCGAGCGATGGCACGCTCGATGCGACCTCTGCCAGCACCACGACGCTGACCCTGTCGAAGGGTGAGGGCCTGCGCATATCGGACATCGACGATGTCGCCTTCGGCGTTGTCACCGACCAACCCGTGAATCACTATGAGGATGTCTGCATCTACTCGACCACAGGCACCTATACCGTCACCGCCAGCAGCGATCATGGTACGGGCACCACATTTCGGCTGCAGGGCCAGTCCACGTCGGAATTTCTTGAATACGACCTGGAGTGGACCAGCGATACGGCCGCCACTTCCGGTGAAAACCTCAACCACGCCAACGTTTCCGCTACCCAGGCCGACGCTCACACCTCCGACCCTGACTGTGGCGGCGTGCCAACCGCCCGACTTATCGTCGATGTCGACAACGATGCGTTCGACGCCGCAGCGTCGGATACTTATGTCGATACCCTGACGCTGACCATCGAACCGGATTAGTACTGAGGCAAAAAAAAGCCCGCTTGCGCGGGCTTAGCGTTTCTTATGAAGTTTCATCAAGGAAACTTCGCAGGTGATCCGACCGGGTCGGATGACGCAGTTTCCGCAGCGCCTTGGCTTCGATCTGACGAATGCGCTCGCGCGTCACGTCGAACTGCTTGCCCACTTCCTCAAGGGTGTGGTCCGTATTCATATCAATACCGAATCGCATTCGAAGCACCTTGGCTTCTCGCGCGGTCAGTCCTGAGAGCACGCCGCGAGTTGCCTCACGCAGGCCCTCATCGGTGGCGGTATCAATCGGTGAACCCACAGACGCGCCTTCACTCAGGTTGTTGTCGGAGTCGAGGAAATCACCCAGATGGGAATCTTCATCATCGCCAATGGGCGTTTCCATCGAGATCGGCTCTTTTGCGATCTTGAGCACGCGGCGAACTTTTTCTTCCGGCATCTCCATGCGGATACCAAGCTCTTCCGGCGTGGGCTCCCGACCCATTTCCTGCAGCATCTGGCGCGAAATACGCGACAGCTTGTTGATGGTCTCGATCATGTGCACCGGGATACGGATGGTTCGAGCCTGGTCCGCAATCGAACGCGTAATGGCCTGACGGATCCACCAGGTCGCATAGGTCGAGAACTTGTAACCCCGTCGATACTCAAACTTGTCGACCGCCTTCATCAGACCGATGTTGCCTTCCTGAATCAGGTCCAGGAACTGCAGACCACGATTGGTGTATTTCTTCGCGATTGAAATCACCAGACGAAGGTTGGCCTCTACCATGTCTTTCTTCGCACGACGCGCTTTCGCCTCGCCGATCGACATACGGCGGTTAATGTCCTTGATCTCGGTGACGGTGATGCCGATTTCTTCTGACGACACCTTGATGCGCTTTTGTGCACGCAGGATGTCGTCTTCGAAATTCTTGAGCCTGTCGTGACCTGCCCGTGACATCTTCTGAATCCACTTGAGGTCAGCTTCTTTACCGGCAAACTTTTCAAGGAAGGTCTTGCGCGGCACCTTGGCACGGCGTACCACCGTGTTCATGACATGGCGTTCCTGACGACGAATCTCGGTATGCGGAACCCGCGCCAGTTCAACGATCGTATCGAAATGCTTCGGTACCAGTTTGAAATACTGAAAGGCATCGCCGAGCTTATCCAGTTCCTTGTCCACCTCGGCACTGGGTCGGCCATACTTCTTGATCGTGCGCTGCACTTTACGGTACTGCTTGCGAAGCGTTTCAAATCGCTCTTGTGCCAGTTCAGGATCAGGCCCCTTGTCCTCTTCCTCACTCGAGTCATCATCATTATTGTCGTTGCTGCCCGGCACAACCTGTGCCGCAGGCGGCACGTTTTCGGCCGGATCAAGGAAGCCGATGAGGACATCAGACAGCTTGCCTTCTTCTTCCTGCGACGCGTCGTATTGCGCCAGTATGGTTTCAACCGCACCGGGGAAGCTGGCCAACGCATGCAGGATGTCCCGGATGCCCTCTTCGATGCGCTTTGCAATAACGATCTCGCCTTCACGGGTCAGCAGTTCGACCGTGCCCATTTCGCGCATATACATGCGCACCGGATCCGTCGTTCGACCCGCTTCATTCTCAACCGCAACCAGAACCGCGGCCGCTTCCTCGGCTGCCAGTTCATCCGTGGAATCCGCTTCCTGCATCAGGTCATCGCTTTCCGGCGCAGATTCATGCACGGCGATACCCATGTCGTTGATCATGCTGATGATGTCTTCGATCTGTTCCGGATCAGAGATTTCATCAGGCAGGTGGTCGTTTACTTCGGAATAGGTCAGATAACCCTGCTCCTTTCCGCGGCTGATCAAACTCTTCAACCGGGACTGCTGTTTTGCTAAACCGCTGGTCATAGGATTCCTTTGGAAAGACATCTAGTGAGAAAGCCGAGCCGGCCATTATAACGACAGGAAGCACCCAATGCCACCCAAGTTACTGATTTCTGGCGATTAAATCGGGTTGGAATCTGAAGAAATAGTGGATATCAGCCGCGGTTATTGCGCTGCCTGGTGAGGGAATTGAGCAGTTCCCGATCCGCCGCCGACAGTTCGCCCGGACGCTTCGCGGCAAGCGATTTGATAACTTCTTGAATTGACTGGTTTTCCAAACGGCGCATCAGTGAC
>JANQJA010000015.1 GCA_028281885.1 Pseudomonadales bacterium
TTCCGACTGGGTAATCGTCAGTACTGTTATCCACTGACGATCACGGATTTCAGTACTCGATACCTGCTGAGCTGTGAAGGACTGGACTCGACGAAGTCCCAATTTGCGTTCTCAGTGTTCGAGAAAGTGTTCAAGGACTACGGGGTGCCTGATGCGATCAGAACGGATAATGGTGTTCCCTTTGCTGCACCGAATGCGTTCTTCAATCTCAGCAACCTGTCTGTGTGGTGGCTCCGACTTGGTATCCAGATAGAGCGCATTAGGCCAGGTAACCCACAGCAAAACGGGCGCCATGAGCGGATGCATCTGACGCTCAAGAAGGAAGCCACGAAGCCGCCGGCATATAACCTGCTCCAGCAGCAGGAACGTTTTGAGCAGTTCATGACAGTTTACAATAACGAGCGGCCACACCAGAGCCTGGGTGGTCGTTATCCAGGCGAACTCTATACACCTTCAGTGAGGCAATACCGACTGCCAGACGAGCCTGTTTACCCATATCACGACCGGGCAATCAGGGTGACCCGATGTGGTCGCATTTGTATCGGCAGACGCAAGATCAGCCTCAGTAAAGTCTTTGCAGGCGAGGTGGTTGGTATCCGAGAGGAAGCTGAGGGGATGTGGCAGGTCAGCTTTATGGACTATGATCTTGGTTACTTCGATGACGAAGTGGATCGGGTGGAACCGACGAAAAATCCGTTCCTACCCAAACCAGAGATCATGGAAAAACTGTAAACCATGTCTCCGGTATTAGATGTAAACCATGTGTCCGGGTAGGACCGTTTGTTTGTGGCCCGCCAGGAGGGATTCGAACCCCCGACACCCAGGTTCGAAGCCTGGTGCTCTATCCAGCTGAGCTACTGGCGGAAAGCGAGTGAGTTTATCAGGTTGTGGGTGTGCCGACATGGTCCGAAGTCGGGTCGCCGCACCGCTGGTGCTCTATCCAGCTGAGCTGTTGGCGGAAAGCGCGAAATTCTATCAGGTTGGTCTGCACCTGACACTCCCTTTTCCCCACCGTGCGATAATCTTGCGAAAGACGGGAGGAGCCTGGCATGTCAGTCGATGTGAGTGGTACCTGGATGAATCAGAACGGCTCGCTGGTGGAACTCATCGAAGAAGATGGACGAGTGAGCGGATGGTACGAATCGCGCAAGGGGCGGGCAGTGTCCGGCAAGCGCTACGCTGTATCCGGTCAGCGTAACGGCGAGGTGATTGCCTTCCAGGTGAACTGGCAGGATGACGCCATCAATGTTCACTCAATTACTTCATTTTCCGGGCGCCTGGTGAGAGACGCCAACGGCGAGGCGATCCACACCGTCTGGGTGCTGGCCCGCCAGTTTGAAGACGAAGCCCAATCCAAGCCCACTGCAGCGTGGAACGCGTTCCTGACAAATTCTGACTTGTTCAGACGTGTGGAAGAGTGAGGAAGTAAATTAGCTACAGTTGCCACCGCCAAGCACACAAAACTTCGCGCAGTGAGGATGATTGAGGTGAATATCTCCCAACGCTTCAGCAAGGGTGCGACCCAGATTGAACTCCTGCTCGTAGGGTAGCAGTGTGCAGGCGGCCACGACCGGATGATCGGCGCCCTTGTGCTTGATGACCATGCGGGACGTAGCACACATGATGTCCGCGGGTCGCTTGCCAAGAATATCCCAGCACTCTGTGGTGATCTCGGGGACATCGGCGCCGGACTCCATCTCGGGAAACAACACCAGCCTGGCCGGATCGAAGGCGTCAACGTCGATCTGCTTGTCGGCGAACAGTTTGCCGTAGCCGCTCCGCAGTGATGCCTCATCCTCGTCCCAGCAGGTCCTGCCTGCCACATGGACGTGGAACCCGTGCCGGGATAACCAGCGAAGACCATCGATCATTGGTTGCCAGCTTCGTTTGCCACGTTCCTGCTCGTGCCTGTCTGCGGTGTAGTGATCCACCGATACGCGTACTGTCAGCCGGTCTCCCCATTGAACGTTCAGTGCCGCCAGTGGCTCCGCCAGTTTCATCATGGGGCGCATGGCGTTGGTGAGTACGAGAGCCTGGTATCCTCGCGACAGAATCGCCTCCAGAATTGGAATGATGTCCGGATTCATGAACGGCTCGCCGCCAGTGAGGCCAATCTCCCGGGTGCCGAGCGCCAGCGTCTCGATCTCATCAAGATAGGTGGTTACTTCATCCACTGACAGATACACCAGGGCGTCATTGCTGGGGCTCGACTCGATATAGCAGTGCTCGCAGGTCAGGTTGCAGAGCGTTCCGGTACAGAACCAGAGGGTATTGAGTCGCGACAGCGGCACGAACGCGCGGGTCTTGCCGTCCGCGGTTACTTTTGGATCGGCGAACTTTGCCTGTTGGACGTGAATCAGGTTATTCATGGTTAGCAGCAGCTGCCGGATATCTGCTCGCCGCGGCCGGAGGCTTCCTCGAACGGGCAGCTGGTACCGCAGCCGGGGAAGATCCCGTAGTGTCGTTCCCAGTTACCATGGAACTCAAAATGATCGGCGAATCGGGTTTCGTGCAGCATCCGATAGGTGTTGCCGCAGACCGGGAACATCCGGCCGGTTTCGATCAGGTGGTGGTTGTCGAGTAGAAATGCATTGGCATGGTGGGGAATCGTCCCCTTGTACATGACCGCCTGGCCGTAATCCTCGCAGGCGGGCTCGAGTCCGTCGATCTTGAACAGTCGGTAAGTCGCGGAATAAAAGTTGATACCCTCGATCTTCGCTTCAATGGTTTCTGACTGGGCCTCGAGTGGCCGCGACTCGACCAGGCGTGGATCGTTGAACCCTGCCTGTCGCGCCATGGTCAGGAAATCGTTCCAGTACAATGCACCGCCAAGGCATTCGCCGTAGAGCACGGGGTCGTCACGAACGGAGTCTGGAACGCGTCGATCGGCATAGACGTCGGAAAAATACATCTCGCCGCCGGGCTTCAGTAGCTCGAAGGCCTGTCGCAGCACCGAGGCCTTGTCGGGGGACAGGTTCAGGACGCAGTTGGAGATGATCACATCCAGGCTGCCGGGTTCGATATCGAGCTCGGTCAGTGCCTCGATGTAACCGTTCAGGAAGCGGGTATTAGCCTTGGCGTAGCCAAATTGTTCGCGGTGGTAGTCGATATGTCGGCTGGCAACGTCCAGTTGTTCCTGGGTCATGTCGACGCCGATGACTTCACCTTGTTCGCCGACCATCTGCGCCAGTACGTAACAGTCCCGGCCGCTGCCGCAACCCAGATCGAGTATTCGGCAACCCTCCAGTAGTTGCGGTGCAACGATGCCGCACCCGTAGTATCGGGACATGACTTCATCGTGAACGTTGGCCGCGAGCGGTTTCATCCAGCCGGGGAGGGCGTCGGCGGTGCAACAAGCGCTGGTCTTGAGATCCTGGGTGGCGCTGAGGACCTTGCCGTAGTATTCGCGCACATCTTCGCGGACATTCATGGGTGGATTCACTCCTTTCATCCTGACTCTGATTGGGACCGGGCCGACCCGGTGTTTCTTCCTAGGGTGACAGCCGATCAATGATCCAGTGGTTGGCATCGCGACGATATCGGAAGCGGTCATGCAGCCGGTGTTGGCCACCTTGCCAGAACTCAAACTGCTCTGCAGCGACCCGGTAACCGCCCCAGTGCTCCGGCAGCGGCACATCGGTCTGGTCAAAGCGCCGTGATACCTCCTCGTAGGCGGCGTCCAGAGACTCGCGGGAAGAGAGTGCCTCACTCTGGTGGGACGCCCAGGCCGCAAGCTGACTCTCCCTCGGGCGTGAGGCGAAATAGGTGGCAGCCTCTGATCGATCCACGGGTGTGGCGTGACCACTGACAATCACCTGTCGGTCGATCTGGAGCCAGGCAAAGTGCAGGGTGACGTTCGGATTTCCCTGAATCTCGACAGCCTTGCGGCTTTGCAGGTCCGTGTAGAACCGAAAACCGCTCTCGTCAAAGCCCTTCAGCAGTACGATTCGGGACCAGGGTCGCCCCTCCGCATCGACCGTCGCGATCGTCATGGCCGTCGGATCCTGAATTCCCCGGGCCAGTGCTTCATCCAGCCACCGTTTGAACTGTTTGAAAGGATCGGCATTCAGATCGTCGCGGCGAAGTGTGCTGAACTGGTACTCACGTCGCTCGTTCTTGAGTTGCTCGTCGCTCATCCGCGCCTCGATACGAAATAGCCGATGCAGGCGGGATCAACTATGCTATGGCTGTACTGACTGAGTTTAGTCACCATCACGCTCACATCGAATCATCAATGGGCCGTTAGCGTATCATGACGACCGCATTAATCCTTTCCGGGGGAGGCGCCCGGGCCGCATACCAGGTAGGTGTTCTCAAGGCGGTTGGCGAAATTGTCGAGATCCCGCGGCTGAATCCTTTTGGTGTGCTCTGCGGGTCTTCTGCCGGCGCGATTAATGCTTCGTTACTCGGTTGCGAAAGCGATCATTTCGCGAACAGCGTGCGCCAGCTTGAAGCGCTATGGCTGGGATTGTCGTCGCGGGCTGTGCACGAGGTTGGCATGGGTGCGATCCTGTCTTCCCTGGGACGAGCCATCTACTCGATGATGCGTGGCGGCGATGCCATGGGCGAGGCGATGGCCCTGCTGGACAATGCACCACTTCGCAAGCTGCTGGCGCGGGAAGTCGATTTTAATCGCCTGCAAGATCGTTTGGTGGCGGGAGATCTGGATTCGCTGGTGATCTCGGTATTGTCCTATCGCGCCGGCAAGAGCGTCAGTTTTTTCTCCAGCAAGCGCGACATCGGTGGTTGGGACCGGCATCGCCGTGTGGGCGTGCCGACGCCGCTGGCCCTGGACCACCTGATGGCCTCGGCAGCCATTCCAGGCATCTACCCCCCGGTACAAATCGGTAACCAGTACTATGGGGATGGCGCTATTCGGATGAGTGCGCCTCTGAGTCCTGCCTTGCACCTCGGGGCTAGGCGGCTATTTGTGATTGGTGTAAGTCACAATCCCAGCGAATCCGGCGGCCCCGAAGAAATATCGACCGTGATTGATCGCCCGCCGTCGCTTGCCCACATGGCTTCACATTTTCTGAACGGCCCGTTTATCGATGCGCTGGAAGAGGATCTCGAATCACTGCTCAGGATCAATGAGATTGCTGAACAACTGGACGAAGGGGAGAGAAAATCACTTGGACTTTCTGTGGTTGATGTGATGTGTATCGCGCCATCCAGACGGTTCGACGAGATCGCCGCCAGTCACGTGCGCTCGCTGCCAGCCTCGATGAGATTTCTTATGAAGACGCTCGGCGGCACTCGAGCGGGGGGTGGTGCAAGCCTTGCCAGTTACCTGATGTTTGAGTCGCCGTTCATCTCTGAGCTGATTGATTGCGGTTATCAGGATGCAATGTCGCAACAGGGTGAAGTCGCTCGCTTTCTGATGCCCGGCGCGGACTCTCCATGACGGCCGTCGCCGCTGTCGTCGTCAGTTATAACCCGGTTGTCGATGAGCTCGCAGCGTTTATAGATGAATTGGACAAGCAGTTCTCCACCGTCATTGTGGTCGACAATTCTGATGATCCAGACATCAAAGCCACACTACTACAGCGGTTTTCAGACGGCCCCTGTGTCTTAGTTCCTCTGAGTTCAAATCAGGGTGTTGGGATGGCTCAGAACCGGGGGATTGAAACCGCATTCTCGGCGGGTGCAGATTTTGTTGTTACGTTTGACCAGGACAGTCGAATCGGGGAAGGCTACGTCCGTACGCTGCTGGATGCTTTCGTTCACGCCTCACTGGAACACACAGTGGCGGCGGTGGGGCCAAGACCAGTGGACGCTGCCACCGGTGAAAACTATGTCAATGTATCTGAAGGGGCGACGAGGAAAGTCTCCACGCTGATGAGCAGCGGTATGCTGATCTCGAAGATGGCGTATGAGATGGTGGGGCCGATGGATACGTCGCTGTTTATTGATCTGGTTGACTGGGAGTGGTGCTTTCGCGCGCGAAAAAAAGGATTTGTGGTGATGCTTGAGCCAAGCGTGGTGCTGTTTCATCGGCTGGGTGAATCGCATACCTCGACGGTAATCGGTGCGATCGGTGAACCGCTGCCATTTCGCCACTATTACGCATTCCGGAACTATCTGTTGCTGGTCCGCATGGGCTACGTCCCCCTTCTCTGGAAGCTGAAATATCTCGTGATCAACCTTGGCAAACTGACGTTGTATCCGCTGTTTATGTCCGAGGGGTTGCTACGCCTGCGATATATGCTCGCCGGCATTCGGGACGGTCTGCAAGGTCGTCGCGGGCCCCTTCTATGAGGCTGCTCGCTCGGTAATCTGATCGCGAGGTAGCCGTCCGCTCAATCTTTCAATCAGGCTGACGTTCTTGCTGACTCGCCAAAGTCGGATGGAAAGCAGCAGGGCCGAGGTGCCAACGCCGCAGGACAGTCCGATCCAGAAGCCAATATATCCAAGTGGCTTGCCGATCAGGCCAAAGCCGAGAATACATTCGATGGGGAAGGCAACCGCCCAGTAACTGAACAGCGCGATCATCATGGGTACCCGGGTGTCCTTGTAACCACGGAGCGCGCCTGCGGCGGTTGCCTGTGTCGCATCCAGAATCAGATAGAAGGCCACGAACAGCAGCAGTACGGCTGCCACACTGGATACTGGCGCTTCCGAGGTATAGATCGCGACGATCGTGTGTCTCAATAACAGAATCGCAACCGCGGACACTGCCCCGACAAGCACGGTTGCTCCCATGGCGATGGCGGCTGTCATGCGAGCGTCGAGAATATCGCCCGCACCGACCCGGTGTCCGATGCGGATGGTTGCCGCCATACCCAGCGCCAGCGGAATCATGAACAGGATACCGTTCACGTTCATGGTGATGTTGTGTGCGGCGACCACCTCGGCGCCAAGCCTCCCCATCAACAGGGTGGTGAGTGAAAACAGGCCCATCTCGGCAAAGATCATCGCGCCAATGGGAATGCCGATGACGAGCAATGGTTTGATCCGTTGCCAATCCGGCCAGGAGAAACGCTCTGCCCATCGTGTATACCGAAATCGTCGTCGTGTCACGACGGCCAGAATCAGCAGGAACTGAGTCCACATCACGATAGCCTGGGCTGCACCGCAGCCGACGCCGCCCAGTTCAGGCAGTCCGAAAAGTCCGTATATCAGGATGTAATTAAGCGGAATCTTCAGCGTGAGCGCACAGGCAGCGATAATGAGCGCTGCGCGTGTGTAGCCGGTGCCATCTGCCAGAAAACGAAGGCAAAAAAAGCAGATCAGTGCCGGGAATCCCATTGATGTCATCTGCAGATAAGGAACGGCAATCTCGACTGCGACGGGATCGACGCCAAGCCACCGGTAGGCGGGTTCGATATTGTTGAGGATCAGGCTGCCCAGCAGGCCACCGGTGATGGCGAGCCAGAGTCCCTGGCGCATGACTTCACCGATTTCCTGGTAGTCCTTTGCACCATGCAACTGTGAAATGGTGGGGGTGACCGCCTGGATCATTCCCATCATCAGCAACAGCACGGGGAACATGATGCTACCGCCCAGAGCGACGCCAGCAAGGTCAGCAGAACCATATTGGCCCGCCATCACAGCATCGGCGACACCCATACCCATCTGGCACAGCTGCGCACCCATCAGCGGAAGGCCAATCTGAAAGAGTCTTCGTGCCTCGGTATAGGCTTCCGCCAGGACCGGCGAGCCACTGGCCGGCATCTTATATCCTTGTTCTGTTCCCAGGAGCAGAACAATCAGACCACAGGCAGTCGAGCCAGGCTAGCTCATCAAAAAAAGAAAAGGGGGCGTCAATGCCCCCTATAAGGCAGGAAACGTTCGGAAAAAAGTTCAGGCAGCGTCGCTTTCGATCATCCTGGGCTCAGCTTTGCCGGTTGTCACTTCAATCTTTCTGGGTTGTAGTGACTCAAGAATCTCTCGCTGTAGTGAAATCGTTAGGATGCCTTCGGTGAGACGCGCGCCCTGGACTTCCACGTGCTCCGCCAGCTGGAATGTCCTGGAAAAACGAGGCTGGTTGATGCCGCGATGCAGGTACTCGCGGGTTTCGTCGTCAGTCTTCCGTTCGCCGCGTACGGTTAATAGTCCTTCGCGGGTTTCAAGATGAATGTCTTCATTGTGATATCCCGGTAGCGCTATCGATATCTGATAGGCATCTTCAGCCGTTCGAACGACATCATACTGAGGCCACTGGTTGTCGCTCTCCCAGTTGCGACCGAGTTGATCGAACAAGCGATCGAAGCCAACGGTTGATCGGAAAAAGGGTGAAATATCGAACCTGTTCATCAAAGTAAGCTCCTGTTGCCCTGCAAAAGTGTCCGTCATTGACTGTTCCTAGATATGTCGGGGCCGGGAGGATTCAAGAGGAGGGTAAAAGGGTGCGAATATGAAATTGTTTCATGTATAAAAATTTATTATTTTTCAATTGGTTATTGGAATGTCGGAGCATTCGCACTGCTTATCCACAATGGGTTGTCACTCAATCTCAAAGTTATTTGCGGCTTATCCACAGGCTTTCCACCTCGGTTTGCAAACGTTTCACTGGTGGGCGTCAGCGCGAGTCGATAAAGTATTTTTCAACGGCTGAGGAGTCCTGGCTCCGGAAACGGGATCAGGAAAGCTCACTCAGAACCGATAGACCTGTGCCGGGTCGGGGTCGCCAAGGGCAAAGGCGGCTTAAGGGCAAGACGGTAGTCCCGTCAGGGGTCCCCGGGGAGTCTTCGAAAGGAGGCGTCGCGGGGCTGGAGAGGCAACCCGAAAGGGGGCTTCATCCAGGCCGACAAGTCTGGTTCATCGGTCGACGGCGATCGACCCGACCGATGGGGACGTAGCAAGGCGTCATAAAATAACGATCTCAGATCAACGGTTGTGGAGCTAGTCGGAGGCGTCCGGCATTTGGCAAGACAACCACGCGGAGCAAGGCCCTCGGGCCCCAATCTGCACCTCCCGGGAACGGGTTCGACGAACCGAAAGGTGCGCCGGATTCGGGATCGGGATCAGGATAGACCTAGCAGTGGAGGGGTTCGCCCCGAAGCTGTCCCGGCCAAAGTCCTAGAGAGTGAAACCTCGCCCTTGGGTGGGGTTTCCTTTTTTTGGGGTTCGGAAGTTTCCTTCAGTTCGAGTGACGTTGATGGATCTGGATCAGCAGCGTTTCGATCTGCTCCGACCAGGCGGCTTCCATCGACCGGGTCCAGGCGTTGCCAAGGATGTTTCTAATCTCGTCTTTCAGCGCCACAAGGATCTCCCGGTACATGCGTAGTTCGACGCTATAGGCCAGCCGGTGATTATTGACCTCGAAGGTGAGGTAGGTCTGTTCGGCGTCAAAGTCTGCAACCATCATCAGGCGAATAACCTCGGCCAGCATCTTGCCTCTCGGGCCTTCATCGAGGTGGGACATCAGCTGTTCCGCAGCCGGGTTCGATGAGAAAAAGCGGGTATAGACCTGGGGGGTCAGGTCTTCAACGCGCTCGGCGGCCAGCTCAAAAGTCTGAGTGATAGTGTCGGTCACAGCTGCAGTATTGCGCGCCGGACAGCCACACTCAACTTGCTTCTCGGGCCCGTCTGTGGCAGTTTGCGGGCTCGTTTCGGGAGATTATTTTTCGTGTTACTGGACCTCCATACCCATTCCATCAAATCTGACGATGGTCGCGCCAAGGTGGAAAACTACTGTCAGTGGATCAAGTCCAAAAACCTGCCGATAGACGGTTTCGTCCTGACCGAACATCGTCAGTTCGATTTCGAGTCAGACTACTCCCCACTCGCGGAAAAATTCGGACTCGTGATTCTCAAGGGCGCTGAAGTAGAGACCGAGTATGGTCACGTGCTGGTGTTTGGTGTCACCGAAGGCCTCTACAAGGAGTTTGATTTTGCCGATATCAAGAACCCGCTGGAAATGGTCCTTGAGATGTCCAACAAGCATGGTGCCCAGGCAGTGCCCTGCCATCCTGGCCGACCCAAGGTGGGTATGTTTGCCCACACGGAAAACCTTGGGGTGCCCAAAGGCGTTGAAATAGTAGAGATCTATAACGGTGGTAGTCGTGATAATGAGGACCAGATTGCCATCGATAATGCCGAGAAGCTCGGTTACAAAGGGACCGGAGGCAGCGATTCCCATATTGTGAGTCACATCGGCCGATGTGCGACGCGGTTCCCTCATGATATCGCAACGATTGATGACCTGGTTGCCGCGCTCAAGGCGGGTGACTTCGAGGCCGTCAATTTCAAGCACGCAGATTAATTCATTAGCGGCATTGCCAAAGAGGAAAGAGTGTCAGAGCAGCAAGAACTTGATACAGATATTCAGGAAGCCCGCGAAGAGTTTCTTGGCGTCGAATTCGATTCTGTCGAGTTCGACCTACAACCGTCTCATACGATTAAGTACGCCACGCTTTGTGGTGAGACCCAGGAACGTTTTCTGGATGAGAACCATCCGGATTTTCAGGCGCCGCCGACCTTTGTCGCGAGTCTGAGCGGTGGCCGCTATCTGCCGGAAGGTTATCCGCGTTTCGGTGGTGTCAGCATGGATGCGGGCAAGGGGGTTGAGTCCCTTGAACCGATCCGCCCGCCCTTGAAGCTGATTGGAAAGTCTCATATCCATGACATCTTTACGAAGACTGGCCGGTCAGGTCGTATGGTATTCACCGTGACCCGGCTGGAGTTCTACACCGAGGATGGTATCCATGTTGCCAACTCGGATTCACGACAGGTTTCGAGGGAGCGCGGATAGATGGCGAAGGAAAAACTTTCAGACGTCGAGTTTGGTGAAGAATTGTCGGCGTTCGAACCTGATACCACGCTGGCGACCGGGGCAGAATTTGCCGACCTGGTTGGCTGGATTCGTGAAGATGGCGCAAAGAATCGTTTCAACAGCCACGAGGCAGCGAAGAAGGAAGGTCTTCCTGGTGCGTTTATTCCAGGGATCCTGAGTCAGGGTTATCTTGTGTCAATGATCCATCAATGGGCACCGCCTGCAGAAATCAAGAAGGTCGATACAGTGTTCAGATCGCCAGTCATTGCCGATGTAAAGCACTCGATCACGGGTGTTGTCACGGACATCGATGAAGACGAGGGACTGGTCGAGATTGACCTGACGGTGGTGAATGACAAGGGCGAGACCCGTATCTTCGGGACTGCCAGCGTCAGACTTCCCCAGTAGATAAGCCCGTCTTTCAGGCGGGGACCAGGAGATTCATATTGTGAAGACGATCTGTCTTACCGGCGGGATTGCGTCCGGCAAGTCGACGGCCTCGGTGTTTTTTGCCGAAAAGGGCGCTCACGTCATTGACGCCGACAAGCTGGGTCACCGTGTCTATGATGTTGGAACGCCGGGTTACGACAAGGTCATCGCTGCCTTTGGTAATGACATCGTTGGTGAAGACAAGCAGATCAACCGCCGTGCCCTCGGCGGAAAAGTCTTTGGCAAGCCCGAAGAACTCAAGCGACTGACAGATATCGTTTGGCCGGAGATTCGTCAGATGGCGGAAGAGGAAATCAGCGCTTTTGGCGAAGACAATCCGGATGGTGTTGCCATACTCGAGGCGGCCGTGTTGCTCGAAGCCGGATGGGAAGACATTGGCGATGAAGTCTGGGTGGTTGTTGTCGACCGGGAAACGGCCATCGAGCGGGCCATGTCCCGGGATAGTGTCGACCGTGCAGCCATCGAAAGCCGAATTGATGCCCAGCTCTCCAACGAAGAACGTATTGCGCGCGCGGATGTTGTTATCGAGAACAATGACGATCAGCCCGCGCTGATCAGGAAGCTCGAAGAAGCCTGGGCAAACATCGCTTAGGCCGATTCCACTGCCTCCAGCAGCAGTGACAGAGCCGCGTCGGCGAACGCCTCCATGTTTGCTGCACGGTCAGCGCTCCCCGTATTGACCGTGACTGTCTTGTCCACAGGCCCACTGATGGCGATAACGCTGGTTCCCGCATCGTGGCCGTAACGGGAACCGGTCGGGCCGGCAATACCCAGCTCTGATATCCCCCAGGTGGTATTGAGCTTTTCTCTTGCAGACTTCGCGAAGGCCGCTGCCATTGGTTCAGACAGGGGCTGCAATTCCCGGACAGATTCCGGCAGGTCGAGGAAGGCAAGGCGGGAGGCCTGGGTGTAGATGACCGCTGCGCCCTGAAAGTAGGCAGAAGCACCCGGTACGGCGAGCAGGCTGGCAGCAATCAGTCCTCCGGTGGTCGACTCTGCGATGGAGATGGTGTGCTTTTTCTGCTTCAGCAGTTCACCAATCGCTGCCGCGCTTGCATTGTTCAGATTCATAGTGGTTTCCGAATGGAACAGAATTTACTGCTATAGTATCGCGCTTTTCCGGAAACAGAAGTCGCCATGTCTGAACTCTTGCTGTTGAACGAGTCGGTCGTCGATCAATCGGAGATCGATGCATTGGGTCACATGAATGTTCGTAACTACATCTATCGAGGCTATGAAGCCAATCGAGAGTTGCTGCGTCGTGCCGGTGTCGAGGGCTTTCAGTCAGTGGATCTCTACAGTCGATATCTCGTTGAACAGTATGCCGGTGCGACCTTGCATACCTTTGGCGGCATCGTCGAATCGCAGGATGGTTCGGACGTAAGTGGCTATTTTGAGGTTCGCAACCCGGACAAAGATGAACTCGCGGCCACGTTCATTATTGGCTGCGCCGCGGATAGCGTTGGAGCAATTGATGAGCAACTCAGGATCGAAGTGCCTGAGCACGGCAAGCCGCGTTCTCTATCGCTGGTACGACCCAAGCCTGTGACGCTCGGCGAGGTCCAGCCGCACATTGCGGAAGGAGAAGAAGAGCAGGGCCGTCCGCGCAGTCGCCTGAACGTTGTCGTGCATCCGGATGACTGCGATGAGGAAGGCAGGCTACGTGATGAAATCGACCTGATGCTGATGACCTATGATCGCAGCCAGCCTGAACGCAAGGGTCCCGTTGGGCCATCCGAGCTCCGCGATGCCGAAGGTCGACCCTATGGCTGGGCAATGATGGAGGCGCGAACCTTTACGTTTTCCCGGCCTGGTGCGGGCGATCGTATCGTGTCTTTGGGCGGAGACATTGCTTATACCAGCAAGGTTCGTCATACCCGTCGCTGGATGTTCAACGATGACAGCGGTGAGCTGGTCGGGATTCACGATTCAATCAGCCTGTGTATCGACCTCGAGGCGCGACGCAGTCGTGCGATTCCGGATGAGATCATGACGATGATCGAGCGCGATTGTCTGTCGGCCCTGGCCTAACCCCAGAGTTTTTTCAGGCGAAAGTCCCTGCCGCAGCTGGTGCGATAGTACTTGTAGCGAAACGGATTCTTCAGGTAGTAATCCTGATGGTAGTCTTCGGCCGGATAAAATGTACTGGCCGCTGTGATTTCAGTGACGATGGGTTGGTCGAACCGATCAGAAGCTGCTATCGCATCCCGGGTTGCGCGGGCCTGCCTGGCCTGATCCTCGTCAAGATAAAAGATGCCGCTGCGATACTGGCTGCCGCGATCACAGAACTGAGCATTCGGCGTTACCGGGTCGATATTGACCCAGAAAATATCGAGCAATTCGGCATAGCTGACCTTGGCGGGATCATAGACGACCTTCACTGCTTCAGTGTGCCCGGTTCGTCCGCTTGAAACTTCCTCGTAGGTCGGGTTTTCGCGATGACCGCCAATATAACCAGACGTGGTAGACACGACGCCGTCGATTTCATCGTAAGGTGGTTCCATACACCAGAAACAGCCCCCTGCGAAGATCGCGACCGCCGTCGAGTTGTGCATTGGTTTGGCCGCCGTGGATTCGGCCCCCGTGGATTCGGCGCGTAGCAGGGGTGGAGTGAAAAACAGGAGTGCAAGCAGAAGGCGCATATCAGGATCTCAATGCCGGCAGCGGTTGCCCTTTCGGGACAAAACGTAATGCAAGACCGTTGTTACACCAGCGTTTTCCGGTAGGCGGAGGACCGTCGTCGAAAACGTGGCCCTGGTGACCGCCGCAGCGGGCGCAGTGATACTCGGTTCGGGGCACAATCAGAATGAAATCCTTCTTGGTACCAATTGCGCCGTCTATGACCTGATAAAAACTCGGCCAGCCGGTCCCGCTGTCATATTTGTGGTCGCTCAGGAAGAGTGGCAGGTAGCAGGCCGCGCAAACATAAGTGCCTTCGCGCGTTTCTTTATTGAGTGGCGAAGTAAAGGCCCGTTCGGTGGCTTCTTCAAACAGCACACCGTACTGATCGGCTGACAGTAATTTCCGCCATTCTCCGGGCGACTTCTTCAGCGGGGAAAAGTCCGGCAGCTGAAAAGCGGCCGTCAGCCGTGAGGTGAGTGTCAGTGAGATGAATGCCGCAAGTTCTAGCAGTGATCTTCTGTTCATAAACTGTCGAGAGAGCATTTAGGCCTATCACTATAGACCTGGTGATGTTGCCAGATTTTTCAGGTTGTCGTCAGGGTATCTTCCGAAACATGGCAAGGAGGGTTGTCTTTCCGCTAGGCTACCTGGAACTGCCGGTTCATGAGAGACCAGATGTCTGACAGAGACGAAGCAAGCCTTGTCGAGCACTTTCAGGCCGCGGCATCCCTGTGGGAACGCGGTTGCCGTGGCGAGGCACTGACTGCGGCTGAGCACAAGGGATTTCACCGACTCGCAAGGGACCGGTTTTACACGTTTGTACTTTCGGTCAATCACAGCCAGGCCCAGGGAGACGGCGCCAAGATTGATTCGCTGGTGCGCAGCCTCGTGCTGGACCTTGACCAGTCGCCGGGCCTCAAAGCCGAGTGGTATGTCAGCGAATGGGCAGATGCTTCGTTTGGGGAGCTCGTTACCGCGGGACTGGAAGCACTTGAGCGGTAGCAAAAACCCGCCTGCGACGAACCAGCAGCCAAATTAACAACAATATACCTATTGTTTGTAATGGAAAGACCAGCGTAAACACCAGGGGTGTTAGAAGACTCCGTGTGACTGCCATCAAAATAGGACTGGTGGCAATGATGTCTGCCACGGCAGGCGAGTATTCATAGTAGACGAGGGTCAGCATTCTGCCTGGGGCGTGCCACATCAGTCCCTTGTCCCGGAACGCTCGCAAGGCATTGACGTGAGGATCAAGTGGTGAACCATACGCTGCTGTCGCGATGAAACAGCCGGCACCGCGGTCACTTTGCGCTTTCTGTTCGGCAGGCGCGGTCACGGTAATGGAAGTCTGTGCCGTAGCGAGATTGCCTGCCTCATCTTCACAGGAAAATTCCACGGCCGTGGTTGTGCCGGCCGGCAGTGAGGAAGGAACTGTGTTGGCGAGCACTGTATTGCTCACCGTGTCAGTACAGGTAACGGCCTGGACGAATGCGGTCACTCTTGTGTCATTAGACGAAACGTCAGATTCGGCTGTGATGGTGAGTGGCGAGCCGACTGTGATCGATGGGGGCGTGGTATCGTCCACGCTGAACGAGACCAGGCTGGTGACCTCATTATTGGCTGAGTCGGTGCAGGTGAATTCGACGATCGTCTCGCCCAGTGGTAAAAACCCGGCAGGCACGTCATTGGCTACTGTCAGCTCACCGTCCACGTTATCGGTGCAGATTGCCTCGGACAAAAGTGATTGCAGGGCAGAGGAGTCTGCCGGGATGCCACTGGCGGAGCTTGCCTCGAAGGTTGCAGACACAGGAACGGTTAACGTCGGCGGCGCGTCCGATACTGCAATTCCGCCCGGATCACTGATGGTGCCGTTGGTTCTGCCATCAGCATCATTAGGCCCGCCATCAGAGATGGTCAGCCGGACACATTCATCGTCGGTGTTTAAACCCGCGTCCCAGCTGTCGGCTGTGGGTGGTGGGCACAAGCCGTCGATCCTTGACGTTGAAGACAGACGGTCAGCGCCGCCAACGACAAACTCCTGCCAGCCGGTGGTGTCCGAGTACTTTCGGTAGAATGCGTTGGCGGGAATCGAGTCGATCAGTGGAATGACGACCTCCGCCGTTTGGTCAACCCCGACGACATCAAAATCAACCAGTGTATCGATCAACCGGAATCCGGCATCAGCGACATTGATCACGTCGGTGCCGATTCTTGCGGAATCGTTGTTGCTGACAATCGCGTAGCGGCCCAGGCGCAGCAATAAACCGGCAGTCGTTTCCAGATTGTCATCGCTGTCGTCCAGTCTCAGCAAGCGTTCGTCATCGTTCGGATCAAGATAATCTGCAATGCCATCGTCATCGGCATCGCCGGTCCCCTCGGTGAGATCATCGATACCATCGCCATCACTGTCTTCGGCGGTGAGTGAGGGGCTTGAGTCGGCCACGCGAATGAGTCTGGTAAGACGGGTAAACAGCGTACCGTCGCCGATGGTGACATCAATCGTGTAGGCGCCGGCGGAAAGTATTGATGGATCAAAGCTCAGGATGCGATCGGTGGCACCGTCGAATGGCAGTTCGGGACTGCTGGCAGACCATTCGTAGATCAGATTGGCAGGGTCTGTCTCGTCCCGGGCAATGATCTCTATCACGACCGCACCATCATCCCGGAACAGGGTTGATTGTACCCGGCCGGACTGGGAAATCAGGATCGTCGCGCTGGGTGAAAGGTTTGCTTCCGTAATAGTCAGCGTGTGGGACACATGATTCTCGACGATGGTTGCCTGATCGGCATCGACAATCTCGAAGGTCAATAACTCGTTCTCCTCTGTTGCTTCGTCATCCAGTATGCTGATCTCGGCTTCAAGAGACAGGCCCGACTCAATGATGAGCTGATCGGGCAGCTCGCCGATATCGTCGAGATCTGCGCTGCCCGCGATAGAATAATCCAGAACAACCGGGTATTCCGGGGCCGGACCCGACAGCGCAATCGTAAAGCTCGCTTCGGTACCCTCGGCAGCGGTTTGCGATGCCTGCACCGTCAGCAGCGGGCGAATGTCGATGATTTGTTCGACTCTCGCTTCATTACCGGCAGAGTCCGTCGCGGTCCAGACCACTGAATGTCGGCCCGATGTGAACGGGCCGGCCCGATCCGGACGAACGGTAACATCGCCGTCCTTGTCGTCAGTCGCTGTGACGGCAGCAAAGCTGACTGTTGTGAGGCGGCCAGTCGCATCGATTACAATAGAATCGGTGCCTGTAATAACGGGCGGTGTATTGTCTTCATCGACGTCTGGTATACCGTCGTTATCATCGTCGGGATCAGCGTTGTTACCAATGCCGTCCTGATCCGCGTCGGCTGACTCTGTTTCGTCCAGCGGGAAGGCGTCTTCGTCGTCAGGTGTGCCATCGCCGTCGTCATCAGGGTCGGCATTGTTGCCAATGCCGTCTCCATCCGTATCGACAGATTCTGACGAATCAAACGGAAAATCGTCTTCGTCATCGGGTGTCCCGTCATTGTCGTCATCGGGATCATCATCGTCGGGGATCGCATCACCATCGTTGTCCGCAAATTGCGTGAGCTGGATGCTGGTGGTGCCGGTCGCCTCGTTACCAGCAGCGTCAGTGCAGGTGATGCCCACTTCCGTCGTTCCAATCTCAAATACAGACGGGGTATCAATGACTAGCTCGGGGTTGTCGTCAAACTCGTCCTCGCAGCTGACTTCGTCAAGGTGGGCGATGATTCTGGCGTCATCGGATCCCAGCTGAGTGTTCGACGCGATTGTGAGTGACTGCGGGATCTGTAGCGTCGGAGCGTCGCGGTCCACGGGCAGGGTGACTGACTCACCGTTGAAGTTGGTCGGTGTCGCCGCCGCAATCTGCTGGCTGCCATCAGATATGTTGATTGAATTAATGCCATCTGTTGGCAGTTCATCCCAGATGACTTCTTCGTTGTACTGGATGCCGCCCCGGCCAGTGAAAAGGTACCCGTCCGGAATAATGTAGTCCGGGCGGATGCCGAATGCTGACTCGATCCCGCTCGTGCCGAGCAGCAGGTCCCTGTTCAGGGAGTCTTCGCCCAGATCACTGGGAAACATATAGGTGATCGAATTGTTGTTAGTGAGGTTGGTGGACGTGAAGGCGCAACAGGACAGGTTGGTTTCGTTTTCGCGAACGGAGTTCATCTGGATGAACTGCAGCGTTCCATCGGCGTTCGAGAAGACTTCGACAACACGCCAGTTGTGGTGTGACGCGAAAGCGGGCACGGAAAGCATCATGATCAGGGTGCATTGGATAATGCAGCGCTGGATGTGGCCTGATTCTACAGGGTCCATATCACACCCAGTTGTAGCACCCAGTCAGAGTAGTCGGTTCCGTTCTCGCTGCTGGCGTCGAAATAGCGACCCGATAGCTCGACGTCGGCACCCAGCAGGGGAGCCACTATTGCAAGATCGATCGCATGGAGGTCAGTCACGCTGCGGTAGGCATAAAATGCGGTGCATTGAATCAGGCCGCAGGCTTCAAATGCGTGATCCTCGGTTTCGGCGTCGTAGTCTATCGCGTCGGATGAGAGAGAACTGGAGGAGGTAAACCCGCCATGCTGGAATGCATATTGCGCTGCCAGCCAGATCTTGCCAGTCAGACGATAGTCGATTCCGGCGAAAATCTCGTGGCGGGCGATGTCGAAGGCAGCATCCTGATTCGCCTCTGCATCGTTCTTGTCGAACACAAGGTCGTGATATCGGTAACCCAGGTGACCGATGGTCCGCATGCCCAGACGTTTATTTACCGAAGTGCCTGCGGTAAGCAGATATCCTTCTCTTGCGCGCGAATGGGGATAGGAAAGCCGTGTAGCCTCGGCGGTTAATCGATACCAGATCGCATCAAAGGAAGGGCTGGGTTGCCACACCAGCGAACCGTTCAGTGAAATCGCGGTGTGATCGAGGTTGTCATACTCCTGGTGGATGCTCTGTGAAAGATATCCACCAACGACGTACTGAATGTTCGATCCCACCTTGCCGGAATAGCCGATGCCAACGCTTGCGGAAGATATCAGGTCATCTGTGACATCGACGGATTTGTAGGAACGGGCAACATTGTCTTCATGGCCGACGGTGAACTGTATCTCGCTATACCAGCCAGAACCGTAAGCCTCTGCGCTGGCTTTCTGGCCCGCAACATGAGCTAATGAAAGTATGGCTAATGTAACTATGACTCGCGACATCAAAGCGGGGTTTGGGCCGGTGACATGGCGAATAGAATAACGGATATTGATGAGGCGCGCAGACGCTTTCTTGTCTACCTGTTGTCCACGGGCGCTTTCGCCAGCGTTGGTGGGTGTTCATCGACGGCCACATCAGGCGTGCGCCAGGCTATGCCGGTCCCGGAAGAGATGCCTGCCGGCAAATCCATGTTTCTTCTGCAGGGTGACGTGAGTGTGAACACAGCTTCAGCGACGCTCGATACACTGGTATCTCTGGGTGATGTCGTTGAAACAGGGGAAGACTCGGAAGCGGTATTTGTGTTCGAGAAGGATGCATTCTTGCTGCGAGCGAACTCACGTATCAGGGTACCATCGACCATGGCCACAGGCGGAAGTTATGGGCTGGAACGAGGCAAGGCGCTCAGCGTATTTGCCTCTCGGCGTACAGAGATCCGCACACCATCGGCTGTCATCTCGATTCGTGGCACCGGCGTTTACGTTGAAGTCGAGCCTGCATTGTCATACGTCTGTCTTTGTTACGGTGCTGCCAACCTGGCGACCTCGGACGATCCCGCGATCAACGAAGATCTGGAGACCGAACATCATGACGCGCCCAAATATATACTGGCGGATCCGAACGCGAGCAATCGTATTCAGGCGGCACCCTTCAAAAATCACGACGACCAGGAACTGCTGATGATCGAGACGCTGGTAGGTCGATCCACGCCCTATGTTGTGCCCCAGGGCCCGGCGAGGACTCGCGGTCGCTATCTTTAACAGGTCCTCTCAATTGGGAAGGTTGTTTTGATGTATCAGTTTGATCAGGAGACCCGGGTTGAGGCATTGGGTGACGGTGTTTTTCATGGCGTGGTCAGTGATGCCTGGAATATTGGCGATAACCCGAACGGCGGGTACATGGTCGCCATCGTCATGCGGGCGATGTCGACGATGATGCCGCATCCGGACCCGGTTTCCGTGACCACGCATTTCCTGCGCCCGGGTACGCCGGAAGCCGATTGCGAGGTACGGGTTGAGCTGATTCGAGAAGGCCGAACGCTGTCTACCTTGCGTGGCGTGCTGAGCCAGGAGGGTAAGGAGCGGGTTGTTGTCATGGCAGCGTTTGCGAATCTCGCCGAGCCTGCCGGTATTGATTCGGACGTCATGCTGGCACCCCCGGAACTGCCGAACCCTGAGGATTGTCTCAGACGTGACCCCAGTCTGCAGGGGTTGACGGACATCAAGCTGAATTCCCGCGTCGAAGTTCGGCTTCATCCTGGCCAGGCGGTGCCGGGAAAAGCGGGTGTGCCAGAGATTTCAGGATGGATTCGGTTTGATGACCAGCGGCCGGTCGATACCCGCACCTTATTGTTATTTGCCGATGCTTTTCCGCCATCGCCATTCGGTCTGCTTGGCATGGTGGGCTGGGTACCTACCATCGAGCTTACCGTTCATGTGCGCCGCATTCCCGCCGATGGCTGGATCAAGGCACGTTTTGTCACGGAAGATCTTCGCGAGGGGCGAATGATTGAAAGTGGCGCGTTGTGGGATAGTCGAGGGCAACTCGTTGCCCAGAGTCGTCAATTGGGGTTGGTCAGATCCGGCGGCTAGCCTCATCACGGTAGTCCTTGACGACATCGTGGACGAACCTGAGCTTGGCGATAGCGGGTCCCGGTAATATGAATGGATAAAGGTCCTGATTGCCGCCGCTGCGGTTAATGCTGTTTATAGCATAGGTGAGTGGTAGCCATTGATCCAGCATCTCGTCAAAAGTGCGAGCCCGATAACTGTCGGCGCGCGTGAACAGTGGCTGGGTGTGTTCGGCGGAGATTTCCACGCCGAATGCCTGGGCCGTTTCCAGGGCGTCGATGATGGTCAGGTAGTGAGACCAGCACTCAGCCCAATCCTCCCAGGGGTGAGAGCTGGCATAGGCACTGACAAATGATCGCTGCCAGTTCTCCCGGGGTCCCGAGACATAGTATTCGGCAACGGATGCCTCGTAGTCGGCGGATTCATCGCCGAACAGATTCCGGAAACGTTTGAGTGCGGGTTTGTCATGGACCAGCCGCCACCAGTAATAGTGGCCGCTTTCGTGACGAAAGTGCCCAAGTACTGAGCGATAGACTTCATTGAGATGGAGTCGTGTACGCTCCCGTTCCAGATCATCTGCTTCTGCCACATCCACGGTAATCAGACCGTTGTAATGGCCTGTTTTGACTTCCACCTTTGAGGACGGATCGTTGCGCAGAAATTCGAAGGCGAGTCCGTCTTCGCGAACCTTGCGGCCTTCGACGGGAAGACCCATCCGCATCAACGAATAGATAAGTCGCCTCTTCCCCTGTTCCAGGGTGTACCAGTAGGTGAGGTTGTCCGGATCCTGGAGGTCGGGAATGGTTTCGTTCAGCGCGCAGGACGGGCAGTACTCTTCGTCGCTTTCGACTGGCACGAGCCAGTTGCAACTATGCCAGTCGGTGGTGTTCTTGCAGAGCCGATAGATTGCCTGATTACACAGCGCGCGATAAGTCATATCCCCGAGTGGCTCGAGCGCGGTCATCTCGAATGCCTCGGGTACGTACCCCAGGAGACTGGAACAGCGCAGGCACTGGGAATTTTCGAAAAATACAACCTGCCCGCAGAACTGGCACTGAAACGACTTCATGGGCATTCATTTTACGCTGCCGGGAATCATTCGCCCAAGTATCTGATTTCCGAGCGGTAGCGGAGGCGAGCAGGCGGTTACGATGCTGGCGGAGTTTGAAAATGACCATCAGACTATCCAGGAAATGACGACGTCAGACAGCGTTATCAGCACAGCTGCCACGAGTGTTGTCCCGTAAGTATCAATCTCGAAATCATCGACGATGACGTCGGTGAGATACAGCATGAAGCTGTTGATCACGAACAGGAACAGACCCAGGGTCAACAGGATGATGGGGATTGATAACAGCTTGAATACGTTGCCCAGGGTGACATTGATCACGCCATACACGATCGCCACGATAATGGCTGTGCCGTAACCGTCAATCGAAATTCCGGGTAACGTTTCGGCGATCAGCAGAATTGCCAGCGCCAGCAGCAGTACATAGAGAATGATGTCGACCATCACAGTATCCCTTTGATCTTCTTTGTGGATACCAGGTACAGCTTTCGTGCCAATTCATAACTCTATGATTTACAAGAATAATTGGGCCATCCAAAAAGATGGGTTGGTCAAAATCGCCAACTTGTTGCCGTTGGCCGCAACCGCAGGGCACACTGTCCATTCGTCTTTATGAGGGAGCTGTCAATGCTGGACCTGTACTTCTGGCCGACACCGAACGGTAAAAAGGTCACGATTCAACTGGAAGAAAGTGGCCTCGATTACAACCTGATCGAGTGCAATATCGGCCGGGGTGACCAATTTACGGAGGACTTTCTGCGCATCTGTCCCAACAATCGGATGCCCGCACTGGTGGATCGAGACCCCGTCGATGGAGGAGAACCGATCTCGGTGTTTGAATCGGGGGCGATCATGCTTTACATCGGCGAGAAAACCGGCAAGTTCCTGCCGAGTGAATCGAGAGGCAAATCCAACGTTGTTCAGTGGATCATGTGGCAGATGGCCAACCAGGGCCCCAAGACGGGTGAGAGCGGCCATTTCCGCCGACTCGGCGACACCCAGGGCGATCAGGCCTACGCAGTGACGCGATTTTCAGATGAAGTGAATCGGTGCTATGGCGTGTTGAACAACCAGCTCTACAACCAGCGCTATCTGTGCGGTGATGAGTACACCATCGCGGACATGATCTGCTACCCATGGACAGTCGGCTGGAAGAACCAGGGTCAGGACCTCGACGAGTTCAAGTATTTCAAGCGCTGGTTCGAGGAATTGTCAGCGCGGCCAGGAGTCCAGCGGGGCATGGCGGCGGGTTCGGATATGCAAAACGATGTTTCGCAGCTCAGTGAGGAAGAAATCGCACGCCGACGAGCGCTGCTATACAACCAGCGTGCACGGCCGGCACCTGAGACCGGTGGGCTGGAGGCCTGAAGGTTAGGAGAAGGGAAGAGTGGCGGTTACTGTCGTCTACTCAGGCGGCCTCGTCGATGTTGATTCTCTCTCCACGCTCGTCGAAGAGTTGTGTCTCTTCGACATTGCCATAGCGATCATAGATTACACGTTTTGTGGCAAAGCCCTCGTCAGTATCAACAACGGGATCGCCATCGATATCGAAAAAGCGTTTCTCGATCTCCCGGCCGAAGCGATCATACTTGTACGTGGTGCGATGATTACCATCGCCTAAATTGACCGGTTCGCCGGTCGTGCCGAAGTACCGTTGTTCGGTCGCCCTTCCTCGTCGATCGCGATCGTCCTCAGCGATGCTGGCGCCCCAGGTGGTCATGGTGGGGGCCAGCTCACAATCAAAGAATTCCCGCCGGATTCGATCACCGCGGCGGTTGTATTGAATTTTGACCAGATGGATTCCACTCGCTTGTCCGCAATCGTTGTCGATGAGGAAACGAGTCTCCGTTCTTTTCCCCAGGCGATTGTATTCGTGAACTCGACGGTTGTAGTCGTCCGTGGTGGCCGGATCGCCGGTAGGGTCAAGTGTCAGGTGTTCGATCGCGTTGCCAAACGCGTCGTAACTGATTTCCAGGCCCGCATCGTCCTCAACAGGCTGGTCCTCATTCAGCCATAGTGTGTAGGCGGTTCTTCGTCCAATCTCGTCGAAACGGTTCCTGATGATCGCAAAGCTGTTTCCCTCCCGAACAACCGGTTGTAAATCATGGTCAAGGTAACGGACCGTATGTGTCCGTCCCCTGGCGTCGTGTTCCCTGAGTTGGATGGCCCAGCCCTCGTTGTTCACGACAACGCTGCCGTTCTTGTCGAGATGGCGACGCTCGACGAGGAGATTGTAGCGATCGTACTTGTTCGAGATGGCTTGCACACCGTCGACTTCCAGGGGTTGGAGATTAACGTCGAAATAACTTTCCAGAATCATGTTTCCTCTTGGATCGTACTCCATACGTTTGATGGCATAGCCGCCCTTGACCGGTACAAGCTTGCCATTTTCGTCCAGGTAGCGTTCTTCGATGTCCTTGCCGGAATTGTTTTTGGTGAAGCCGACCTTGAGCGCGCCGATCTCGCTGGGAACCGGATTGTCGTCAATCCCGAAATAGGCCGTCTCAATAACGCGACCAAACTCGTCGTGACTATGGATTTGTGCGTGAACGCCGTCTTTGTTGAATGTTGGTCTGCTCTCAACGTCGAAGTATCGCGTTTCTTTGAGTTTTCCGGTTTGTGGGTTGTAGGTCGAGCGGGTGCGGTGAATCCCGTCGACGCCATGGATCGGTAGCCCCTGGTAGTCGAAGAAAGCGACGGACGTTTCGTTCGAGAAGTTATCGAACTCCCAGCGGACGATGGCGGCGCCCCACCCGCGGTTGATCGTGGGCTGCTCTTGCTCGTCGAAAAAGCTCGCTATCGTGATGTTGTGGCGATCGTCGTAGCCATAGACCACCTTGTGCCAACCGTTCTTCGTCATGCTCGGCGCCCCCTCGAGGTCGAAGAAGGCTTCCTGGGTCACATAGCCGTCGCCGTCGTGGGCACGGCGGCGTTCGGCGTAACCATCGGCATGGTAAGTGGGTTGGCCTTCGATATCGTAGTACCACTCCTTGATCAGATTCCCATCTTTATCGAGTTCAACTCTGCGTGCCGCATATCCAGCTTCTATCGTCGTTGGTTGTCCATGCCTGTCGAACATCCGGGTCGCGATGCGGCGTCCCAGTTCGTCATGCTCGGCGATGAAAGAGGCGTAACCTTCAAGGTAGGTGGGCTCGCCCTCACCGTCCAGATAGGCCTCACGAATCATGTTGCCGGATTCGTCATAGTCAAAGACAACGCAGGAATAACCTTCTTTGCTGGGCACAAGGTTGCGGAGCCTGTCCCGATAACAGGTTTTGATGACGTTGTGGTTGGCGTCGCGTAGTTTTTCGAGGCTTGCGTAGCCGCCTTCCTGTTCGATTGGCTGGCCGTCTGCATCGAAGTATTGTTCTTCTGATACCCGCCCGTCTTTTCCACGAACGTACTCGGTCCGATAGCCAAGCTGCTCGTAGTTGACGTTCAGGTTCACCCGGGTTCTGGTCAGACCAGTTTTATCGTAGGTGATCTGATACCCATAGGCGCCGCTCGAGTTGGCAACCGGTTGCAGTGCATTGTTGTGAAAAGTGACTCGTTCCAGTCGTGTGGGGCTTGTATTGGTATAGCTGAATCGAACCAGGGAAGCTCCGCTACTGGTTCGAGGGCAAGAAGCGCCGCTTTCAAACTCATAGCGGGCGAGCGTTTGGTCCGACGTGTATCGCATATGATCGAGGAGACGATACTGAAAGTCGTAGTTCGACTCCTGCACGATCTTGCCTGCCTCGTCATACGTCAGGCCGATGTGGTGAACGGATTTATTGGTGCAGTTGTTGCCGGGATGGTCGCCCAGAACGTTAGTGATTCCTTTTCTTGCCGGGCCACCGGACCCGTTCAGTCGTGAAATTTCGATGACTTTCCCCAGTCTGCCTCTTCGCTTGAATCGGTACACGGAGTTGGATTGCGCCGCTATGTCGTTGCTGACGGGAATAACGCCTGATAATTCGCGTTCAAGCCGAACGAAGCCGCCATAGTAAGCGTAGTGATCTTTGTAGAAGAGGTACCAGTAGGCGGCCGCCATGGCGAGGGAAAGTACAGAGACCGCCAGTAGAACCAGCGCAGTCTTGTGCCTGCTCGAACTTGCATCCTGGATGCCTGCGTCATCTGCCTGTGGGTCCGGCGGTTGCCCTGTGGCGCTTCGATCCGGCAGGAAGGTCTTTACCACGGCAGCGCCAAAAGCAAATACCGAGACGCTCAGGTAAAGAAAGATGTAGAGTTTCGTATGCTCGTCCGAGCCGGTGAAGAATACTGCCGCGAGGGAAAAGATGAGCAGCATCATCAGCGCCAGGGCTGCGAGCGGGTTCTCGCCGGCGGCGCGAATCACCCTGGCTGATTCCTTGGGCAGTAAGGTGCTCATGATTCCGGAATGATCTTCGGCCATCTCCGGACCTCCTGTCGATTGAGATGTGACGTCATTCTGAATCGAAGGTGCAGAGAATGACAACCGTGGTTGTATTCTGTACAGCAGGATCGAAGCACCAACAATGGACGGCGTCCTTCGTGGAAAAGGAAAGTGTGGAAACGGGAAGTGTAGGAGCGGGAAGAAACCCGCCCGGCGATCCCGGGCGGGCAGAACTTTTTACCAGAGGTCGTACTTCTGCATCTCGGCACGCCCAACCACCATGTGGTGGACTTCATCCGGACCGTCGGCGAACCGAAGCGTTCTCGTCTGATGATACATGTCGGGCAGTTCAGACCACTGTGAAACGCCTGTGGCGCCATGCATCTGGATTGCTTCGTCGATGATGCGGCAGGTGATCTCAGGCACCATGGCCTTGACTGCACTCACGTGGGCGCGTGCGTTTTTATTGCCGAGGACGTCCATTGCCCTGGCTGCCTGCAGTACCATCAGGCGCATCGCGTCGATGTCGATTCGGGCGCGGGAGATTTTCTCCAGGTTACCGCCCAACTTGGCGATGGGCTTGCCAAACGCGACCCGGGTACCGGCGCGCTTGCACATCAGCTCCAGTGCTTTCTCTGCCTTGCCGATGGTGCGCATGCAGTGGTGGATGCGGCCCGGACCGAGACGAACCTGGGAAATCTCAAAGCCACGGCCTTCCCCGAGGATGACATTACCTTTTGGCACACGAACATTGTCGAACTTGATGTGCATGTGGCCGCGGGGAGCGTGGTCCTGTCCGAAGACGTGCATTGGTCCAAGAATATGTACACCGGGCGTGTCCTTCGGGATGAGAATCTGCGACTGCTGGCGCGAAGGTGGAGCATCCGGGTTGGTCTTGACCATGGTAATCAGTATCTTGCAGCGTGGGTCTCCGGCACCTGAAATATAGTACTTTTCACCGTTGATGACCCACTCATCGCCATCCAGTACAGCCTGGGTTGAGACGTTCTTGGCATCCGAGGAGGGCTGACCGGGTTCGGTCATGGCATAGGCGGATCGAATCTCGCCGTTCAGAAGCGGCTTCAGCCACTTTTCCTTCTGTTCTTCGGTACCGACACGTTCAAGTACCTCCATGTTGCCGGTATCCGGCGCGCTACAGTTCATTGACTCGGAAGCAAGGCTGTATTTCCCAAGTTCGACGGCAATGTAGGCATAGTCCAGATTGCTCAGACCGGCGCCGATATCGTTGTATTCAGGCAGGAAAAAATTCCACAGTCCGTTTTCTTTTGCCTTGTCTTTCGCGCCTTCGAGCAGTTCTAGCTGACGCGGATGCCAGGACCATCGGTCGGTTTTTTCTGCCTCCAGTGCCTGGAACTCTTCGCTGATGGGGGCGACGTTTTCGTCGATGTGTTTCTTGACCCGATCCAGCAGAGGCTGTGCCTCTTTCGACATGGCAAGCTGGAAAAGATCGGCTTCTAGGTCCGGCATGATGGCTCCCTCAAAAAATTAGACGTAGAGGGTTTGTATCACAAAGCGCGTGGACTTTGGAACTGCGCGGGTCAAGCTCTTCGTACTTTTACGCCGTTGGCGTTTCTCCTATCATCAAACCACCTCCCTTGCGTAACTAATCGATGAGAAAGATCGTCTGTGAAGAATTCGGGCCGCCGTCAAATCTCAGGATAGCAGAGGTTGATGAACCGGAGCCGGGTCCAAACGAAGTGTTGATCCGGGTCGAAGCGACTGGCATTGGCTATGTGGATGCACTGATGGCGGCGGGGCTCTATCAGATCCGGCCCAAGGTCCCGTACACGCCGGGCAATGAATTTGCCGGTGTTGTTGAACGCGCTGGCGACGAGGTAAAGCACCTGCGTACCGGCGATCGTGTACTAAGTTCCGGTGGGCAGGGTGGCCTTGCAGAGAAGGTTGTTCAGTCGGAAACGAACTGCTATCCCATCCCTGACGTGATGTCGTTCGAAGCGGCTGCCAGCTTCATGACCAACTATTGCACGGCCTATCATGGTCTGATCGAACTTGGGGAGGTCAGGGAAGGCGAGGTCGTCCTGATTCTCGGCGCCTCGGGCGGCGTTGGCGCGGCGGCGATTGATGTGGCCAAAGCGAGCGGTGCCCATGTGATCGCGGCCGCTTCAACCAAAAAGAAGCGAGATGCCTGCCTCGAAGGCGGTGCCGATGAGGTTCTCAACTACAACCGCAGCGGTTGGCGCGATGATCTGAAGAAAATGCTTGGCGAGCGCCCGCTGAATATCGTGTATGACCCGGTAGGTGGAGATTTTGCGGAGCCTGCGCTGCGAACCCTGAGCCCGGATGGCCGCTTTCTGGTAGTGGGATTTGCCGCCGGGGACATTCCCAGCATTCCCTTGAACCTGACGCTGCTGAAACGTATTTCGGTCATTGGGGTTAACTGGGGCGGATATATTGCGGGGAACCCGTCCGGACGCCGTCCTGTTCAGAATCAGTTGCTTGAGTGGATCGCTGAAGGGCGTTTGAAGCCAACGGCGGGAGAAGTGTTTACGCTGAAACGAACCGGTGCCGCCATGCAAAAGATGCTGGATCGCAAGGCGATCGGCAAGGTCGTCATCAGCAACCAGAAATAACGCGTTACTCGAACTCGCGAGGGTTCCACCAGGGAAAGAAGTCTGGCATGTCGGCGGACACCTTGTTTGGAAAGGTCGGCGCGCGCTTCTCAAGGAAAGATCGAACGCCTTCCTGCGCATCGTCTGTCTTGCCCCGGGCCGCGACGCCCCGGGTTTCCAGTTTGTGTGCCTCCATCGGGTGGTCTGCGCACATCATTTGCCAGATTAGCTGGCGCGTCAGGGCAACCGACACGGGGGCTGCATAGCTGGCAATTTCTCTTGCCAGCTCGCGCGCAGCCGGTAAAAGTTCATCGGGTGAATGCAGACTTCTTACCAGTCCGCCGCGTAGCGCTTCTTCCGCATCGATAATCCGGCCCGAGTAACACCACTCAAGCGCGTTGCTGACGCCGACGATACGTGGCAGAAACCAACTGGAGGCCGCGTCCGGTACGATGCCTCGCTTTGCGAATACAAAGCCGTATCGGGCCGTTTCAGAGGCGAAGCGAACATCCATTGCCAGTTGCATCGTGGCGCCGATACCGACTGCCGGACCGTTGCAGGCGCAAATGAGAGGTTTCAGGGATTCGAACAGTCTCAGGGTCAGTACGCCGCCTCCATCCCTGCGTGGTGCGTTCTCTTTCACTTCGCGCTGATCGTAGTTGAACGTACCTTCGCCACGGGAGAGATCGGCGCCGGCACAGAAGCCGCGACCTGCGCCGGTAAAGATGATGGCTTTTACTTCGTCGTCTGCGTCTGCCCGATCCATAGCATCGATGAGTTCTCGTAGCATCGTTCCGGTGAATGCATTGAGCTTGTCCGGACGGTTAAGCGTAATCGTCAGAATGTTGTCGTCGAGTTCGTAAAGGATGTGTTCGTAGCTCATGTCGCTTTCCTGTCTGAATACATGCGGAACTGATCGAACAGTTCTCGCTGCGCGTTGCTGCCACCGATTCGTTGAATGTCATTGGTTAGTCTGTCAAATGTCGCGTGGGCTTCCGACGTTCGGTTCCGGACCAGGTCGATGATGGCCTGCGCCAGTGGCAGGCCGACGTCTCGACAGATTTCACCTTGTGTTGAATTGCCCTCGGTCCAGGTCTTCAGGCTGTCCAGTGCACGCTCCAGCATGCCCCGATCATCCAGTTTTGCCGGAATCATCAGGTAGTGAAGACTCGAGAATATCAATTCCTGATCCCTGACGCGGTTGGCTGCGTAGGATCTCAGGGATTCCCATCGGTCGCCCACATCGAGCCCAACCATCTCAAGTCGCCAGAGCAGGGAGGTCGCATTGCAGATATCCAAGTAAAAGTCTTCTTCGAGAGCGTTCAGCAGTTGCTCATCGTAGATGGCAAGCGCGCCGTCTGGTTGCCCGAGCCCAATCTCATACAACGCCTTATGCCAGATCAGGTGGTATCGAAAGTTGTTCGTGTCGGGCAGATGGGCCAGGTTTTCGTCGAGCCAGGAAACACCTTCGTTGAATCGGGATTGCATCTGGAAGACGTGACCGACGGCGTGGATGGCCCAGGCATCTGTCTGGTCTTCGTCGACCGCCTGTCGGCCAGCATCTTCCGCCTGTTCGAACTGTCCCGCTTCCTCCAGCCCGAAGGCGTACATGCCGAGGACGCGCCCGAAAAAGAGTTCGCCTTTCTGCCACCGAGTTGCTGAGCGAGCGATGGAATCACGCATCTGCGCGGCGCTGCTCACATAGAAATGCAGATAGTGGGCGTTTCTTAGCGCGACGATATCCTTGGGGTAGTCGGTCAGTATGGATTCCAGTTGTTCGACGGCCCCGATGAGGTCGTTGCTGGCCCAGGCGTTGAGAGCGGTGATATGTCGACACTCGCGCTTATTTGCCTGATTGGACCGGTTGTTCAGTGATTTGACGATGCCCGCCAGTGGCTCGATCAGCCGCGAATTGGCAGCGAGCTTTAGCATGTAGCCGCGCAGGCACTGCGCCATGATCATGTCAGGGTCCGACTCGATCAGCGCGTCGAGCATGACCGGTGTCGTCTTGATAGATTTGAGGTAGAGATCGAGCACGGCATTAAACTCATCGACACTGGCGGTGCCGTTGCCGGAATAAGTGATGCCGAGGCCGTCTGTTATCTGCGTCATTGTCCGTAACGGCTGCCGCCGCCATCCAGATACCGGATTTCCTCTTCAGTCGAGGTTCTGCCCAGAACGGCATTGCGATGGGGAAAGCGACCAAATCGGGCGATCACATCGCGGTGTTCCCGGGCGTAGTGGAGAAAGTTGTCCAGCACCGTATGCCAGGATTCGGCTAGGCTGTCGCGCAGGGATTCGTAAAAGGAAACGCACTGCTCGTGAGCGTCAAGCTGCTCAGCGTGATGTAATGGGTGCAGCAGAAATACCATGCCGATGGGTGAGAGTTCATGATATTGGGAGCGAGCGATTGCCGACAACGCAACATCGAGTGCCTTCCGATCATTCTTGAAAGCTGCTTCGGTCCCGCGATAGATATTGCGAGAAAACTGATCCAGCAGGATAACGAGCGCAAGTGAGCCTTCCGCTGTCTGTGACCAATCGTCTAGTTCTCCTGCCTCAGCAGCGATCAGGTCGTCACCGAACAGCGAACGGATATTTTCGTCACCGTCAGCGCCGGACTGATACCAGAGTCTCGATCGTCTCGATACCTCGTTCGGGTCTGTTGCGGCAGGTCCGATCCAGAAATCGAGTATCGCCGTAATCCGATCGTTCATCTTGCTTCATTGGGCGTGAGCCCGGATTTCTTCATCGCTGAGTTCAAGGTAGCGCTGCAGATAGTGGACACCCAGATAGAAGGGCAGCGTATCACAGAGGGCGACGATCATCTTGAACAGGTAGTTGCTGCCCATCAGCACAAGCATCGCTGCCAGGCTGATACCACCAGTGATAAAGCTCGCCCCGAAAGTCACGGTGATCACCATGAACGAATCGACGCCCTGGCTGATCAGTGTACTGCCGTTATTGCGGAGCCACAGGTGTTTTCCGTTGGTCAGCCGTTTCCAGAAATGAAACATGAACACGTCGCAGTACTGCGCGGCGATGTAAGCCATCATGGAGGCGAAAACCGCGCCGGATGTGGTTGCATACATCAGCGAGAAGAGTTCAATCGATCCTTCAACTGTTGTTCCGTTTGGTAAAGCGACAGCTTCAGCGAGCTGGATGACCTGCCAGGGCGGTTGTTGTGGTGCTGCCGGTAGCGCCTGTCCGAGCCACATGATGAACAGGATAAAGAAATTCAGGCAGAGACCTACCGTGACGACGAAGTTAGCCCTGGCACGACCGTAGAGTTCGCTGATCAGGTCTGTGCACAGGAACGTCAGTGGATACGGCAACACGCCGACGGCGAGGGCCATGGGCCCTAGCTGAATAAATCGAGTAATACCGATGATGTTCAGCATCGTCATGGCGCAAAGAAAAAAGCCTGCCAGGACCAGAAAAACGCGCTCTCGGCGCTCATTGAGAATGATTTCTCTAGCGCTCAATTTGTCCGAGATTGGCATGTATTACAGCACCGTTGATGACGGGATTGTTGGCGGCGAATTCAATCGCAGTGGCGATTTCATCGGGATTGACCAGGCGGTTGTAGGCGCAGGTCGCTGAAATTGCATTGATGACTGACTCATCTCCACCGACATGGGTGCGAAGCATCTCAGTATCGGTGAAGCCGGGGCAAATGCATGCGGTGTGAATCTGCCTGCCGACCAGGTCCTGACAGGTAGCGCGCATCATACCGACGATGGCGTGTTTGCTGACGACGTAGCTGTGTGATGCGGGAACTGCTTTTTCCGCCAGCGTTGATCCTACATAGATGATGCTGGAACCTGCGGTCATTTTCGGGACTACAAGCTGATTCAGGATGTTCGGTGCCAGTACATTGATGGTCAGGATGTCCTGTAGAGAATCCGGATCGGTATCGCCTACGCGATCGTTGACGAGTTTGGCTGCGTTGTGGACCAGGCAGATTTCACCAGGATCAAGAATCAGGTCAAGGAGCTCATCGAGTTGTTCCTGCGTGTCGCTTAGGGAGAGATCAACGGAATGATTTTCGATGCGGTCGTCAGGTGCGGGTGTTCGTGAAATGTTGATCACGCGAAAGCCTGAATCAGCAAATCGCTGGGCGGTTTTGAATCCGATGCCTTTGCTGGCGCCTGTGATCAGCAGCGTCTTCATGATCGATGCCAGCTGGCCTGACCGGATTGCCCCGGGCTGGATGAAATAGTCACGGTAAGCTCCTCGATGTCACGTTGATCAAGCGACTCGTGTTTCAGCAGACGCTCGAGAAAATAGTGTGAAAATTCCTCGACCGTTGTGTTGGCGACGGGCATGGCTTTTACATCCCGGGGCAGAAAGGGAATCTTCTCATCGTTAAACACCGCAACGACGTAATCTCCTTCCGTGGTGATTTGAAGATAAGGGGACTTCTCCGGGAGTATCATTTTTTCGTCCAGCTCAGCGCACAGGTCGCGAATCGAGTCTTTCAGAATGCCGTAATCAAACATGAGCCCGTCTGCGTCGATGGGCGCGACGACGGAGCAGGATACCTGGTAATTGTGGCCATGCAGATCTTCTCTCTCGGTGGCCGAGAAGATCGTGAAGTGCGCAATGGAAAAGTTGTGCGCTTGTTTGGAGACTTCGATTCTGCCGAGTCGCGCCTTCACGACTAGTGCCCGATTCCGCGAAAGCTGCATCTTAACCCAGAGTTTTTGCGTTTGCAGTGTTGCCGATTCACTGGATCGTGTCAGACTCAGGCGCAGGCCGGAGGAGTCGAATGGAACAAGGGGTGCCGCTCTCGAAGGATGAAGTAACAGCTTCGTATCTGACGAGGGTGCTTCGTCGTTCCGGCTGGTTGTCCGAGGGAGAAGTTTCCTCGGTGGGCAAAACATTGATTGGCGATGGCGCAGGTTTCATGGGGGATGTGGTCGATCTGCGGCTTGAATACTCGCCGGGTTCGGTGGCGGAATCAGGTCACTGCGTCCTTAAGATACCGACGGCATCAGGCAATCGAAAGATCGGGGAATCTCTTGGCGTCTATGAGCGCGAGATTCGGTTCTATCTTGAGTTCGGCGATCAATTCCCCATTCGAATTCCCAGACTCGTATACGGGACTATGAGCGGAAACACTGATCCGAAGCGCGGGATCAGGATGCTGTCGTTGCTCGATCGACTACCGCTTTGGATGGTTCGTTTGCTGCTCCCTCTGTCTCAAATGCGCAAACGAGATGGAACGACGGCAAGGTACCTGTTGCTGATAGAGCATCTCGGCACATTGCGGGGAGGCGACCAGGTCGCCGGATGTTCGCCTTCGGATGCGAAGCGTGTCGTAGAATCGATGGCGAGGATGCATGCCTGTTTCTGGCAGAGTCCGGTACTCGAAACCCTGCCCTGGCTTGTCCCTGTCAGGCTGACCCGGAAGCTCTTTCATGTCCTTTTTTTGAAATCGGTCGAGCCATTCAAAGCACGTCGCGGTGGCATGCTTTCTCCAGGCGCGCTGTACTGGCTGAACTGGCTCGGGCAAAACTACTTCGACATGATTGATTGGGTTTGTTCGGGACCGCAGACGCTGTTACATGGTGATTTCAGGCTGGATAACCTCGCGTTCGATGATGAAAAGAACGAAATCGTGCTGTTTGATTGGCAGACGGTGGGTATCGGTAACGCGGGAGTTGATCTGGGGTACTTTCTGAGTGCGTCCCTGGACCAGTTAACCACGCCCTTGCTGGATGAGATGCTTGAGGCATACCGGCAGACATTGCATCAGTCGGGCGTCAGCGTATCTCTGGAACAATTGCGCCATGACTTTGGCGCAGGGGTGTTAATGATGTTCCACCGAATCGTATCCGCGGATTTTCAGGATCTGCTGGATCTGGGTGAGGGGCGTGGCCAGGACCTGGTAACGACCTGGATTGGGCGAATGTCTGTCCTGCTGGATCTGATCGAACTGGATATCAGACAGCCTCGACAGAGACTGGAATCCCCGTCATAAATGCCATATTGCTGATCTTTTCGAACGAGCCAGGACCGCTGGGCAACAGATCGTTGCTGCTGACGCCTGGCGCGCTCCTTGCCACCTGCATACCGGTATTCTGGTGTCCCCATCCGTGGGTCATGGCGACGGTGCCGGGCTTGAGATCATTGTCGATTGCGACGATCGTTTCGATGGAACCGAATTCGTTGTGAACTCTTACCGATGAACCGTCGCCCAGATTCCGACCCCGGGCATCATCCGGATGCATGTAGACGGGGTTGGTCAGATGTCCCTTGCGTTTCAGTTTCTTAACGTTGTGCATCCAGCTGTTGACCATGTAATTGGTTCGCCGGGTGATCATCTTGAGAGGGTGCGCCTTCGTGCTGCGTTCTTCCGCGAAGATGGTGTGGCATCGCTCGATAGCTTCGGCAAAGTTCGTCGGGTAGCAGTCGATCCGTCCGGACTCGGTCTGTACCCATCGGTTGAAGAACTCGCCGGGTTTCGGTTGATCCAGTACCAACGTCTGGGAGGGAAGCGACTGGAGTTCCTCGAGCGTCGTATTGCTGTGCTTCAGCATGTGCGAAAGACGGCCCCAGAGACCGTATCTTTCATGAGCCTCATCGTAGGGAAAATCGCCTTCGTCGAGAATTGTCTCGAATCCCTGGGCCTGCGCGATCCTGCTGAAGATCCACCACTCGGGTTTTCGCTCCGCCTTGGGTGGCACGATGTAATCCGTGTACTGGACGAACGGCTGTCGCTGCATGCCCAAACCACACATGTTGATGTCTGGTCGTTCAAACATGTCCGTCGCCGGTAGCAGATAGTCCGCATAGTGCGCAGTCGCATTGTCATAGAGGTCCACCACGACCAGCAGGTCGAGGGACGCAATCGCTCTTCTCATTCGTTCGCCGCCGCCGATGGACAACAGGGGATTGCCGGAAGTGACGATCAGCGCCCGAATCGGTGACTGATCGGTAAGAATCATGTCCGCCAACAGATTACCAGGCAGCGAACCGCGCATGCGACGAATGTCGCCGAATGATGTTTCGTCGTATCTGACCTCACCCTGCAACCGGCCCGCCTTGGCGGCGGGATAGAACCCCGGTGCATAGACGTTGCCGCCTGGTTGATCAAAGTTGCCCGTGACGAGACTCAGCATCTGCATGAGCCAGTAGGTCAGCGTGCCCTGGCGTCCCATGTTGGCGCCGGTAGACATATAGACCGCAGCACGGTCGGCGGTGGCGAAGTCATCGGCCAGTTGCGTGATGTCGGCGGCGGGGATACCCACCACATTGGCAACGGCCTCGGGCGTGAATTCGCTGATGAATTCGATGAGGCCATCGAGATTGTCGGCAGTCTCGTCCAGGCGATCCGTCGCGAACCTACCGGTTGCGTGCAGATGATTGAGCATCGCTGCCATCAGATAGACATCGCTGTCCGGGTTGATCTGGATAAGGTTACCAATCCCGGCGACCGATTCGGTTCGTCTGGGATCGACGAAACGGATGCGGGCGCCACGCTGTTTTGCTTCTCGCAAAACCTGCATTGGGTCGGCGATAGAAATGAAGCTCATGTGAGAGACCCGGGGGTTTGAACCAAAGACCAGCAGGAAGTCGGTGTGATCGATATCCGGAATCGGGTGAATCGTGCTCGAGCCAAATACCGCTTCTCCGGCGGCGAACTTGTTCGAACAGTCCTGAGTGCCAGCACCGAAGCGACGTCGGATCCCGTTGGCGAGGGCAAAGGG
>JANQJA010000016.1 GCA_028281885.1 Pseudomonadales bacterium
AACAACAAATTCAGCATGCCTATTCGTCGCTGCTGGAAAGTAAAGGTTACCGTGCCCGCTATTGCCAGCGTCGCATGATCGCCGATATTGCCAATACGCTGGGAGATATAGAAACAGACGAAGAAGGGGGCCGTACCTCTGCGGGACACATTTGTGTGGTGGAAGCCGGCACCGGCACCGGAAAAACAGTAGCTTACGCGCTCAGTGCGCTGCCGCTTGCCCGTGCTCTCGACAAGCGACTGGTGATTGCAACTGCCACCGTCGCCCTGCAGGAACAGATCACTTTAAAGGATCTGCCGGATATTGCGCACCATGCCGGGCTCGACTTTTCATTTTCCCTCGCGAAAGGTCGACGACGATATCTGTGCCTCGCGAGACTCGATCAGGCACTACAGGCGGCGGGGCAGTTTAATCGCAGCCTGCCACTGTATGACGATGAAATCCCCAGCGAGCCTGATGAGGCGCAACGTCAGCTTTATGATCGAATGCTTACCAGGCTGGGTCGCGGTGAGTGGGATGGCGACCGGGACACCTGGTCGGGGTCGCTCGAAGAACAGGCGTGGATGAAAGTGAGTACCGACCACGTGCAATGTACTGGCCGGAAGTGTTCTCACTTCCAGAGCTGCTACTTCTACAAGGCCCGAGAGCAGATCGGCGGTTCGGACTGTATTGTCACTAACCAGGACCTGGTACTCGCCGATCTGATGATGGGTGGCGGTGCGGTGCTGCCGGCACCCGAGGACACCATCTACGTGTTTGATGAAGGTCACCATCTGCCGGACAAGGCAGTGTCTCATTTGTCGCAGTCGCTGCAGCTTCAAAGTACTTCAGCCTGGCTGGAACAGCTTCCGGAGACCAGCCGGCGGCTGGTGGCAGAGTTGGGTAGCGTCGCATCCTTTCCGGAGTCGCAGGCGGCATTCGAGGCGGAGATTGCAGCGGCGCTGACCGGCATGACATCGCTGGCGGACATGATCGAACCGCTGCGTGCTGAGTCGGACGTCAGTGGGGAGGATCGGCGGTATCGATTTGCCCTGGGTCAGGTGGATGATGCCATCAGGCAACTCGCCGCCTCGCTGGCGACGAGCCTGGGTGTGATTGCGCAGCAGGTCACGTCGTTAGTTACCGCATTGGAACATCGACTGGATGATGCGGACGGCGATGAACTGGAACGGGTAGAGCCCTGGGTCCCGGTTGTCGCGGCGATTGCGGCGCGACTGGAATCGGCGGGGGCATTGTTCGGTGCCTATCATCGGCAGGATGAGCCGGGCGTCCCGCCTCATGCTCGCTGGATGACGTTTCTGCGGGAAGACGATGTCACCCTGAATGCCAGCCCGGTGGACGTGAGCAGTGAACTCGATGAACTGCTCTGGTCCCGATGTTTCGGCGCTGTCGTCACCTCGGCCACGCTGGCAGTCAGCGGTGATTTTGAACGGTTCCGGTACCGCACCGGTATTCCCGAAGACAGTACCTTTGATGCGTTACCGAGTCCGTTCGATTTTGGCGGACGCGCCAGGATCAACATACCGGCCATGCCTGCCGACCCGCGAGACAGTGACGCACATACCGAGATGCTGGCCGATTTGTTGCCAGGGATCGTTGCCCCTGCGACGGGTGCGCTGGTGCTGTTTTCTTCCTGGTGGCAGATGAACCAGGTGCTCGAAGCGATTCCGCGGGAGTTCCGTGACCAGGTGCTGGCCCAGGGCACCGCCGCCAAAGCGGAAATCCTGGATACCCATCGCGGCCGCGTCGACAATGGTGAGCCCAGCGTGATTTTTGGTCTTGCCAGTTTTGCCGAGGGGATCGACCTGCCGGGCGGCTACTGTGACCATGTGGTGATCGCCAAGATCCCCTTTGCGGTTCCGGATGATCCGGTCGGGGCTACCCTGAGCGAATGGATCGAAAGTCGCGGTGGTAATTCATTTTTCGACATCATGATGCCGGATGCCGCGCTCCGACTGGTCCAGGCCTGCGGCCGTCTGATGCGAACCGAGACGGACCAGGGTGACATTACTATTCTCGACAAGCGACTGATTACGCAACGCTATGGGCGAGTGCTACTGGATGCCCTGCCGCCCTTTCGCAGAAACTTTGCTGAAGGCTCTGTTCCGTGACCGACGAGAAGTCAGATTTTCGTGCCGAGTTCGAATCCCGGGCGTTGAGCGAAGGGGTCGATCCTGATTACGTCGGCGCCTACTACAATCTCGTGTTTGAACTCGCTACCGGCATTGCCAGTCGTGATGCTGATCAATGCGTTGTCGTCGGCATTGCCGGTGCCCAGGGCGTGGGCAAATCAACATTTGCAAAACTGCTCGCCGTCTTGCTTGAGGGGGTGTTCGAGAAGTCCACACTGGTTGTCTCGCTGGATGACTTTTACCTCACCCGGGCAGAACGGCAGCAACTGGCGGAGAAGGTCCATCCGCTTCTTGCCGTGCGTGGTGTGCCGGGAACCCACGATGTGGCGTTGATGCGATCGGTTATCGCGGCGCTCAAGGCGCGAAAAAATGTGGAGATTCCCCGGTTCAGCAAGGCTGATGATGATCGGGTGGGCTGGGTCCCGGTGATGGGCGAGAGCATGCAGGTGGTGATTGTCGAGGGCTGGTGCTGGGGCGCCGCGCCCATGGCTGAAGCGAGCCTGGCGCAGCCGGTGAACCCCCTGGAGCAGGAACAGGACCCCGATGGAGACTGGCGCTGGTATGTCAACGAACAGCTGGTTGCCTACCAGGACCTTTTCGCCCTCAGTGATGCCCTGTTCTTCTTCGCTGCACCGGACATGGACACCGTCGTCGAGTGGCGCTGGCGTCAGGAACAGCAACTGGACGGGAGCGGACCGGCGGTGATGACCCGCGATCAGGTGAGAGAGTTTGTCATGTACTTTGAAAGAATCACCCGCCATATGCTTGACGAGATGCCTTCAAGAGCCGACCTCACACTGTTTCTGGACGAGCGCCATCGCGTGCAGGCACCGCGCCGGGACCGATTTCGATAGCAGCCGCCTCAGGCTGAATCAGCCTGAAGCTGCGATTCAGCCGTTGTTCAGCGATCCGGTCCTAGCATGATTGTCACCATCGTTGATGTTCTGGAGGGTGAAAGCATGCTGAAACAGGGAGCGATACTGATGATCGCAGCCGGGCTGTCGATGAGCGCTGCTGCGGGTCGGGATGTCATCTACGACTATGCCACGGTGATCGATGCCGAGCCCATTGTCAGGATTGTGCGGGTATCGACGCCGCGCCAGGAGTGCTGGGAAGAAGATGTCGTCTATCGTCGTGGCTATTCTCGCCCAAATGGTGTTGGCACCGTCATGGGCGGTGTCATTGGTGGTGCGATTGGCAACGCGGTCGGTCACAAGAAGCGGAACAAACAGGTGGGTGCCGTGGTGGGTGCAGTGCTTGGCGCCACCATTGGCAGTGCGATCGCTGATAACGCGCGTTCCGGCTACGGTCACGGCAATCATCATGGTACCGAGGAAGTCTGTCGTATCTATGATGACTATTATGAAGAAGAGCGGATCACCGGTTACCGGGTGCGCTATCGCTACAATAACGAAACCTTCACAACTCGCATGGATCGGGAACCCGGTGATACCATCAAGATTCGGATGGCAATATCGCCGGTCATTTGATCTCGCATGAGATAATGCATTGATGCGCTACGTTCTTCTGCTGTTATCCTGCCTCACGCTGACAGCGATGGCTTCGCCGTTCCGGGTTGTATCCGGGACGATGGACCTTGCACAGGAAGTCGGCGCCCCCGCTACCAAGGCCTTTGTCCCCGAAGTTCGCGGACCCAGGTTTGGTGATCAGCAGGCCGCGGCCAGGGTGAGAAGGGTCTACGCCGATCACAAGATTCTCTCGATCCAGCTGATCGAGACAAGGGGTCCCCCGGTATATCGCATCAAGACGCTGTCCGAGAAAGGAGTCGTCAAGTATGTGTTTGTTGATGGTACGAGCGGCGACGTCTTCGAGTAAGTCATGAAACGACTGTTGCTCGTCGAGGATGAACAGAAGCTGCGTGAACAGCTCCTCGAAATCCTTACCCGTCATGGTTATGAGGTCGAAACCTGCGCTGATGGCTTTGAGGGGCTCTATCTTGTCGAGAAGTATGCTTACGACATTGCCATTATTGACCTGGGGCTGCCGCGCATCTCCGGTATCGAGATTGTCGGGAAGATTCGAGAACAGGGACAGGACTATCCGGTACTGATACTCACCGCCAGAAGTGACTGGAAGGACAAGGTGGATGGCCTTGATGCCGGCGCCGACGACTATCTGGTCAAGCCGTTTCACGTGCAGGAACTGCTGGCACGACTGGACGCATTGACGCGACGCGCTACCGGTCAGCTCAGGCCTGCGATTGAACTGGGTCCGGTGCGGATGGATACTCGCGGTAAACGGGTCGAAGTGGAGGGTGAGCTGATTGACCTGACGGCCTATGAATTTAATTTGCTTGCCTACCTCATGCAGCGTGCCGGTCAGGTCGTATCCAAAACCGAACTGACCGATCACCTGTATGACCAGGATTACGATCGGGACAGTAACGTCATCGAGGTCTTTGTGGGGCGTCTCCGCCGCAAGCTCGATCCTGACAATTCTCTTAAGCCGATTGAGACCGTCCGTGGTCAGGGCTATCGATTTACTCTGAGCGCATGAAGGCGACGCTGTCCCTGCGCGCGCGCCTGCTTGTCGTTGCGACCTGTGTGCTGCTGTTATTTCTCGGCTTGACAGGGTTCGTGCTCGACCAGGCGTTTCGTCGCAGTGCGGAGGAAGGGTTGTCCGAACGGCTGCTGCTTCATATCTACAGTCTGCTGGCGACCACTGAAGCGGTTGACGGCAAACTGTTACTGCCCGAGGTCCTGCAGGAGCCTGATTTCAACCAGTTGGGTTCAGGGCTGCATGCGATAGTACTCGATCATCATGGCGTTGAGATCTGGCGCAGCCCATCGGCGGTGGATCTGTCCTTGTCACCTCAATCCACGGTGAACCTTTATATGACACTGGCCCCCGGTGAGCCCCGGTTCGACCGCATTGATGGAGATCAGTCCCGATCGCTTTTTTTCATGAGCTATCGCGTGTTGTGGCAGGCTGCCGATGACTCGACCACGCCCTATACCTTTGTGGTACTCCAGACCTTCGATGCCTACGAAAGTGAGGTCAGTGCGTTTCGCAATAATCTGTGGGGCTGGCTTGCCGGCGTGGTGGTGGCGCTGATTGCGGTGCAGGCGGCGGTCATGAGCTGGGGGCTGGAGCCGCTGCGACGGCTGGCGACTGACCTGAAACAGATTGAAGACGGCCGCCAGGATTATCTCGCAGGCGAGTATCCTGCCGAGATAGACCGGGTGACGCGCAATCTCAATATCCTGCTCTCAAACGAAAGAGAGCAGCGAGAGAAATACCGGACCACGCTGACTGACCTCGCCCACAGCCTGAAAACTCCGCTGGCGGTGCTGAAGAGTGCCGTTTCACCTGATGCTGCCGGTTCAGATGGGGACGAGGCGCTGGCATCGGTCCGGAAGACGGTGGATGAACAGGTGGCACGCATGGATGAAATCGTGGCTTACCAGCTTGGTCGGGCGATGGCGACATCGCCTTCGCTGACGCGCCGTTCTATTGCAGTTTCGCCGCTCGTGGAACGGCTGGCCACCGCGATGGAGAAGGTCTATGCCGATCGGGGCGTGCATATCGATCTGGACCTGTCCGATGCATCGTTTCTGGGCGATGAACGCGACCTGATGGAATTGTTAGGGAATATTGTCGATAACGCCTGCAAGTACTGCAGTCATCGGGTGCGTATTCAGACGGAGGCGAGGGCTGATGGCATGTTGAAGATGGTGGTTGAAGATGACGGGGCCGGCATACCCGCCACAGATCGAAAGATTGTGATGCGTCGTGGTGAAAGACTGGACGCGAAAACAGCGGGGCAGGGTATTGGACTTGCCATGGTAGCGGAGATTCTCGCCCGCTATGGTGGCCGCTGGGAGATCGATGACTCGGTGCTCGGGGGAACCCGCTTTACGGTGTTCGTCCCAGGTTAGCCGATCCGACCCAATGCTTGTTCGGCGTTGTTAAACCGGCGTACCAGATCGTCGATATCCACCGGCAGTGGTCCGAGGCAGTACCATTCGAGCTGGATATCCCGGAATTGCTCGGCGGGCGTTCTGGAATCTTTCTTGCCCTGGGACAGCTCACGGTTCAGTCGGTCTACCTGATATTGCATTCTCAGCGGCTGGGCTTCTGCCGGTGAGTCGAGTCCGGCGAGAATTTCAGCGCGAATGCAGAGCAGTCTCGCCGACTCGATGTTGGCGTCCTGATCGGCTGCTGCGGGAGCAAGATCGCGGCGGGTTTCAAGGCGTTGCAGAATCTCGCCATCGATGTCGATCTCGCTGGCCCAGGCGGCAGCGACCTGGGCGGCATCCAGTTCACCGATTTCGAGTTTGCGGCAGAGTGAGGAAAGTCGACGTATCTCATCGAGTGCGCTTTCCCTGGCTGCCCTGGCGCGGCGTTCCAGGCATTTTTCAGCTTGTTTGACTGCTGCTGTAAAGGCCTTCCGCGGCGCTGCCTTTCCCGCCTCCTTTGCCGTTTTGTCGAATTCATCGCGGAACCTGCGCAGGTCGCCGCGCTCCACTTCGTCGGAATCGATCAGCGCTCGAAATCTGCGAATCACATCTTCGCATCCGCCTTTGGCGGCCCGAGTCTGCTCCCGTGCCGTATCGCGTTCCTGATCCCGACGCTCAAATATGCGGTCACACTCGGCGCGAAATGCCTTCCAGAGTTTTTGCTCGGTGCGATGACTGGCCTTGCCGATTGACTGCCACTCCCTTTGCAGCCGCTTGGCCTGCTCGATAATCGTGGTTAACGCCGCAGTTTCGTCCGTAGCCAGCTGACGAACCTGCTCGATCAATTCGTTCTTACGTTGCTTGTTGCGCTCGTACTCGGCGTTCAATCGTTCCTGTAGGGGCGTCATTGCCTTGTTAAAACGATCGGCGATCTTCCTGAACCTTGCACGCGGCACTTCTCCGGCCTTGCGCCATCTCGCCAAACCACGAGAGACAAGGCTGGCCAGCGCCTTGTAGTCTGGATCGGTCCAGTCGTGTTCGCTGTTGAATGTTTCGAGTTCTGCGCAGATCGTCTCACGGGCTTTCAGGTTCTCCGCCCGTTCCTGTTTTTGCGCCTCGAAATAAGCAGCGCAGGGCGCGTAGGCAAGATCAGAGGCCTGCTTGAACCGGGACCAGAGTTGCTGGGCTTCGGGATTGTCTGAGGGGCCGAGCGACTTCCACGTTTCCTGTAATGACTTGATGGTTTCCAGGCGCTCGGTCGGCGCGATAGTCTCGTTGTCGACCAGCGCTTCCATTTGTTCACAGAGTGCAGTTCGCTTTGGATTGGTAACGAAGTTGTGCCAGTCCCTGAGTTCTTTCAGACGTTGCGTCAGTCTCGAAAAGTCCTCCTGCACTGAAGCGGGCAGCAGGCTGGCGTGTTCCTTCAGCGATTTCGTCAGGGTCTTGCTGGCCTTGTTGGCACTCTTCAGGTTGCCTGATTCGATCTTGCGTTCAAATTCCTCGAGCTGATTGCTGGTGATTTCGAGCCGCCTTTCCCGTGTCCTGGCGATGGCTTCGGAATCATCCTGCAAGGTACCGAGTTTTTCCCGGGCCAGGCGAAGGGTGTCGGGGACTGCAACATCCAAAGGCCAGTCCAGGTCGGTCAAGCATCGCTGGAGTTGCTGCTGGTCAGATTGTTCGAGATCGATCGCCATGAGCCGTTCGTTGGCTGCGATCGCTTGCTCGGCCTGTTTGACGAATCTGGAATAGGTTGTTACCTGGGTTTCATCGTCCGGCGAATCTGGCCACTGCGTGTTCAGCGCAGCCAGCCTTGCAGGGAGCTCAGCCAGGACCCCGGCATCAGCCTTGAGCGCTTCACCGAGCTGGTCAATCTGTTGCAGCACTGAGGCAATGGCGGATTCGCGTGCAGACTGTTCAGCTCTGATCTGGTTGATACGTTCCCGGCACTGATTGATTGCCGCTTCCGCGCGATTCCGGATTTCGTCAGCGATCTCATTGTCATCCTGTACCAGGTCCCGCCATCGCTGTTCGAGTGCATCCAGTCGTCGGGCCATCGCCGAGTCTTCGCTCTGTATCGACAAGGATTCCAGCGCCTCACAGACATGCTCGCTCTGTTGGCGCAGATCTTCTGACCGTGCCCGCGCATCACGAAAAACAGCGAGCTTGTCTTTGGCGATCTGGTGTACGCGCTTGTCCTTTTCCTGAAAACGTTTCCTGACCAGTTCCAGATCCTGTTCTTCGGTCAGTCGATCTGCGATTTGTTGATGGACCCGGGTGTAGTTGTCGGTTTCAAGGAGGGAAAGCAGTGCCTCACGGGTGCTGAGCCTGGCTGTCGCGGCGAGTCTTGTCTGCTCGTCGGGGCCGGCGGATGCCACTGCCAGCAGCAGTGCCTCGTTGTCGATGTCCGTGAGCGCGGTGGTTGCGTCTACCAGTGTCAACCAGCGTTCGATGGCAGCTTGTTGCTGTTCCAGCGAGGCGTGTTCGGCCAGACGGACCAAAGTGTCGGTGTTGTTGAGTTTTCTGGTGGCCGCGATGCGAACCTGCGGATCGGGATCGCTTGCCGCCAACCGGGCAAGTACCGAATCTTCGATATCCCGTTCGTCAATCGCCTTATGTCGTACGAGCGGATCTTCATGCTCCCACGCTGGCTTTGACTCAAGTAACTGGCTGATCTTCATAGATAGACAGAGCTATTCTCGGCCGGAACCTGGCGACGATGATTGATTTCAACCGGGAAAGCGCAACGCGAAATCGGCATGTCACCGATATCGTTCAAAACCCCTCCCCATTAATTGCGCAGGATAGGATTCAGGTCCGGGCACGTCAAGGATCGCAAGTTGAAAAGCGCCAACGATTATTTCTATGATCTGGGACTGTTCGATCATTACAGAGTTTTATGGATCTCAGCCTCAGCGAAGAACAACAGATGCTTCAGGACAGCGTCGATCGGTTTGTTCGGGAACAGTACCCTTTTGATGCACGTCAGCAATTGGTCGAATCAGAGGCCGGATTCAGTCAGGAGAACTGGGCGGAGTTTGCCCGGCTGGGCTGGCTGTCATTGCCACTCTCAAGTGACAGCGGCGGGCTAGGGGGCGGCGCGGTGGGATTGATGATCCTGATGGAGTGCTTTGGCAAGGGGCTGGTCATTGAGCCGTACCTCTCCTCGATCGTGCTGACAGCGGGATGCCTGACTAAAGCCGGTAGCGGAAAGCATGAATCAGTACTTGCCGAGTTGATGGCGGGAAGTCGCAAGGGTGCGCTGGCTTTCGTCGAAGCAGATGCTCGATACGACCTTTCCCGGGTCGCAACCCGGGCGGACTTGGATGGCGGCGGGTTCCTGATTCACGGTACCAAGAATGTTGTACTGGGAGGGCCCGCAGCGGACTACCTGGTAGTCCCGACAAGAACCAGTGGTGAGATCAACGATTCGAATGGCATCACCCTGTTTCTCGTTCCTGCCGATGCAGATGGAATCAGCCGTCAGAACTATGCCACTGTCGATGGGCATCGTGCGTCAGAAATTCGTTTCGATGGCGTACGGGTTGAGGCGAGTGACATTGTCGGGAAGCCGGAGAGCGGCCATGATCTGCTTCAGGCGGTGATCCGCGATGGCAGCTTTGCGGTCAGTGCTGAAGCTGTTGGCGCGATGGAAGTGCTGGTGCAGTCGACGGTTGAATACTGCAAGACGCGGGAACAGTTCGGCCAACCCATTGGCAAGTTCCAGGTGCTGCAGCATCGTATGGCCGATATGTTTATGGCCCATGAGCAGACTAAGTCGCTGCTGTATCTGGCGGCAATCAAACTTGATAGTGACGATGCGGCAGAGGCGCAGCGAGCAGTTTATGCGTTGAAGGTCCAGGTTGGACGGGCGGGTCGATTCGTCGGGCAGAATGCCATTCAGCTTCATGGGGGAATGGGGATGACCGAAGAACTGGCGGTTGGCCACTATTTCAAGCGCCTGACGGTCATCGAGACACTCTTTGGTAACGCCGATTATCACTTGAAGATGTATGCGAATAGTGGAGGGAGAGAAGATGTCTGAGGGAGGACAGACACCTGACTGGTTCTGGGAGGCGGTGGAGACACCCTCCGAGTCCGGTTCGGTCGAAGTCGATGATTGCGATATCAACTATCTGACCTGGAGCGGCCCGGGCAAGCAGGGTTTGTTGCTGGTGCATGGACATAATGCGCATGCGCATTGGTGGGATTTCATTGCGCCCTTCTTCAAGGATGATTACCAGACGGCTGCGCTGGACCTGTCAGGTATGGGAGATAGCGATCATCGGGACACTTATTCCACCGATACCTATGCTCGCGAGATTCTTGCCGTGGCGGATGCACTGTCGATGCCGACGGATACCATCGTGGTTGCCCACAGTTTCGGTGGCAGGATGGCGCTTCGGACCTTCGTTGAACATCCGGATCGCTTTGGCGGACTGGTGCTTGTGGATTCAGGTGCCCGTGATCCTGAAGAGCAGAAAGAAAAGGCAAGAGATCAGGGACCGCCCCGACTGGCCCAGTCGAAGGTTTACCCGAGTCGTGAGATTGCGATGTCTCGTTTCAGACTCCAGCCACCGCAACAATGTGCCAATCAGTACATTGTCGATCACATTGCCAGGAATTCTGTCGAGTATATCGACGAAGAAGATGGCTGGAGCTGGAAATTCGATGATGAGCAGTCGATGCGCATGGAAAGGGCAGGCGATGCCGCTGAAGAGGTTCGTGCGCTGACCGGCCGGACAGCTCTGATCTATGGCGAACAGAGCGAATCCTTCAGCGCTCGATCCGCTGAGTTTATGAAATCACTGTTGCCAGAGCTTGAAATGTATCCGATGGCAGATGCGCAGCATCATGTGTTTCTGGACCAGCCACTGGGGTTTGTTGACCAGCTCAAAGACGTCCTGTCCCGCTGGCGTTAGTTCAAGCCAAAAAAAGGGGAGCCATGCTCCCCTTTTTTGTCGATTCGCCAGCGGCGAAATTAGCAGGCTTCGAAAAGTCCGGCGCCGCCCATGCCGCCGCCGATACACATTGAAACGATGCCATATTTCTTGTTGCGACGCTTCAGTTCGCGGAGGATGTGTCCGGTCAGGCGTGAGCCGGTCATACCGAAGGGGTGTCCGATTGCGATTGAGCCGCCGTTTACGTTGTAGATTTCCGGATCGATTTCAAGCTTGTCGCGGCAGTACAGGCACTGCGATGCGAAGGCTTCGTTCAGCTCGACCAGGTCGATGTCATTCATGGTCATGCCCTTGTATTCGAGCAGACGCGGAATCGAGAATACCGGGCCGATACCCATTTCATCCGGCTCACAGCCAGCAACTGCCCAGCCGCGGAAATACGCCATCGGCTCGAGGCCGAGTTGCGCGGCACGATCAGCGCTCATCAGCAGGGTCATGGAAGCGCCGTCTGAAAGCTGTGACGCATTACCTGCCGTCACGGTACCGTCTTCTTCGAATGCCGGTGGCAGCTTTGCCAGGCCTTCGATGGTGGTTTCCGGGCGGTTACACTCGTCTCCCACGACTTCGCCGTCGACGATTTGTGTTTCCTTGGTTTCCTTGTTGATGACTTTGTTCCACTTCACTTTCATCGGCACGATTTCGTCGTCGTAGTATCCCTTCTGCTGAGCGGCGGCTGTGCGCTTCTGGGACTCAAGCGAATACTCGTCCTGGTATTCGCGGGTAATGTTGTAGCGCCGGGCAACGACTTCCGCGGTGTTACCCATGGCCATGTACAGATCAGGTGCTTTCTCCAGAATAGTCGGGTGACGCTGCCACTTGCCCGGTGTGCCACGTTCACCGGCAGTGATAGACTCCACGCCGCCAGCGATCATGATCTCTGCGCAGCCACTGCCAATCTGGTTGGCTGCAAATGCGATCGAGTTCAAACCGGAGGAACAGGCACGGCTGATGGTGGTGCCTGCCGTGGTAATCGGCAGATTGGACAGAACGACAGCGCCGCGCGCCATGTTGCCGCTTTGTTCGCCCTGTTGATTGGCAGCACCCAGTACCACGTCTTCAACCTCCGCCGGGTCAAGGTCGGGGTTGCGTTCCAGCAGCGCGTTGATGCAATGCGCTACCATATCGTCGGGTCGGGTCAGGTTGAATGTGCCTCGAAATGATTTGGCCAGACCGGTTCTGACACTATCTACCACTACTACGTCACGCATCAGCGTATCTCCACTCTTTGAATGCGGGAAAAAAAGAACCGCTATTGTGCCTTCATCGCGGGTATGGGTACAAGTCGCGCTGCTTTACCCGCACCTTATTCAGGGGCTCAGAAGTGTCCCGGTCCGGGTGAGACGACGGGCTGATTCGGCAAGTCCGCCACGCCGATTACGGGCCAGCCAGAGTGCCCGGTGCTGGTCTATGCAATGCTGCAGTTCCCGGCGCAATCGTGCCTTGTCGCGCCTGATGCCACGACGATATTGCAGGCGGTGAATGCCGTGACGAGCGAGCTGTACGGCATTGGTCAGTTCCTGGGTCACGGGTCCTGGGTCAAGAGATGTACTCACCGCGCGTAGTCCATGGCCGATGTCACCCAGGTTGTCATCGGCCGCCGCCAGTTGCCGGTCCCGCAGGTGCGCCCACTGGTCCGGATCACTGGATGCAGGTTCGAACATCATCAGATTGAATGGTGAGGCATTTCTGATGGCGGAGGGGAGCGTGTCGGGTGCCCGGCCCAGTCGCAGCAGCAGCTGACTGGCAGCGCGGGCCGGTGCTGTCGCACCAAAGAAGGTGCGTGCGACGCCGTCGGCGATGTTTATCTGCCGGGCTTTACGGTGATTCCAGGCGTGGCAGGCACCGAGCAGGAAGCCCGGATAACTGATCGGCAGGTATTGATGATGGCCGCCGTCACCCCAGTCGGTCACGAGATATCCCAATGCGCCCTGGTTGATCCCGGCGGCGGCCGCGCGGCCGAGATTGGCCTTGGCGTTACTGAGGCGACCGGTCAGCGAGTTCCATGACGATGTGCCGGGGCAGACATAAAAGTCCACACCTGCCTCAGCCAGGCGCCGGGTTTCCCTGGGAAACGGATGATCTGCCTCGTAACCCCAGTTCAGCGCGATGAGATTCTGATCCAGAGTCCCCAGGCACTCCGGCGCCTTCTGGATGATGTCGCTCCAGAACATCATACGTCTGCCCTGGCGGTGTACCAGGCGCTGGATCTGGTGAAGAAAGTCCAAGTATACGGCGGTGGTGCCGATGCTGGCGCAGCGACGGCGGCTGAACCCCGCGCCAAGTTCCCAGGGTTCATCGCCACCGATGTTGAACAAAGCGGAGTTGAACAGAGGCAGGTACTCGGCGTACAGCGAGCGAAGCAGGGTGAGGCTTTGTCGGTCTGGCCTCAACGTCGACCCGTAACGGAAGCGAACGCCAGAGAGGGGGTGAACGAACCCATCGGGACATTCGGCGAAACGATGGTAATCGGGATGGCGCAGCCAGCGTTCGAAATGGCCGAATGAATTCAGGTTCGGCACCAGATCGATGAATCGATCTGCACAGTACTGTCGCAGCTTCAAGATATCGTTAGCGGTGAGCGGTGATGCACCGGCCCACACCTGTCGATGTTCGACGAAGGCAAAGGTATGCTCGACATAAAGCTGGAGTTCGTTGTAACGGAGCCGGGCAAACCGATCGATCAGTGTCAGCAGTGTTTCGAGTTTCGGTACCTTGCACCGACTGATATCGAGCATGACACCACGGCGCTCGAAGTCAGGGTGATCCCTGATGTCGAAACAGGGCAGCCGGTCCGGGTACTCGTCGAGCAATTGATGACAGGCCTGCAGACCATAATACAGTCCCGCCGGGTCCCCTCGCAGGATCATGCCATCGGTGGTACTGCGAAGGTGGTAGGCCTGCGGACCGCTTGTCTCCGATATCAGGGTCAGCAGGGTCTCCCCCGCCCGGGGCTGACCATAGGTGATGTCCAGTTCGGCATGCTCAGCCAGCGCTTGTGCGGCGCGGGCTACCCGCGGGTCATCAATGTGATGAAGCCGGAGATAGGTTCGGCCCTTCCGGTTCAGTCGGCCGCCGCTGCGTCTGAGTTGGCGGGGTGGGGGATATAGGTGCATCAGGTCAGGTCCTCGGCGTGCATTGAATCATGTCAAACGCGCGGTGTCGCCCACCATGCAGAGGATGATGTTTTCAATTGGCGATACGTTTGCCATCCTAGCTGTCGCAACAGGCTCATCAAGAGAGGGTAAAGCCGGTGCCGTACATTGCTGCGATTGATCAGGGAACAACCAGTTCCCGCACGATTATCTTCAATCATCAGTCGGAGCTGATGGCCATCGCACAACAGGAATTTGCCCAGTCTTACCCGCGAAATGGATGGGTCGAACATGACCCGGAGGAGATCTGGTCGACAACCCTCGCGACCCTGCGTTCGGCAATCAGCGAGGCAGGATTGTCAGCGGTCGATATTTCTGCCATCGGTATCACCAATCAGCGCGAAACCACGATGATCTGGGATCGGGACACGGGCGAACCGGTTTACCCGGCGATTGTCTGGCAGGATCGGCGTACCGCGGAGATGTGTGAAGCGCTCAAAGCCGCGGGGCTGGAGCAGATGATCCGGGATCGGACCGGTTTGTTACTGGATCCCTATTTCTCGGCGACAAAAATCAAGTGGCTGCTGGATGAGGTCGATGGTGTTCGAGCTCGCGCCCTCAAAGGTGACCTGGCGTTCGGTACCGTCGATTCATTTTTGATCTGGCGTCTGAGCGGGGGCCGGGTCCACAAGACCGACGCCACCAATGCGTCACGAACAGCCCTTTTTAACATTCATGAGCAGCGATGGGATAACGACATTCTGGCGGCGCTCGACATTCCGGAAACGCTGTTGCCCGCGGTGGAGGATTGCGCCGGTGACTACGGCACAACCGCGCCATCGCTACTGGAGACAGCGATCCCGATTGCCGGCGTGGCAGGGGATCAGCAGGCTGCGCTGATTGGCCAGTGCTGCTTCGAGCCCGGCATGGTGAAGAGCACCTATGGCACGGGTTGCTTTGTCATGCTGAATACAGGTGACCATGCGCTGCAGTCGGACCATCGGTTACTGACGACGGTGGCCTACCGGCTGGATGGCAAGGTCACCTATGGCCTGGAAGGCAGCATCTTTGTGGCAGGTGCGGCGGTGAAATGGCTGCGGGATCGCTTGCATCTCATTGCGACCGCTGCGGACACCGAGGCGATTACGGCACGCAATCCTGATGCAGGTGGTGTCTTCGTGGTGCCGTCATTCACAGGTCTGGGTGCACCCTATTGGGACACCCATGCTCGGGGCGCCATTGTCGGTCTGACGCTGGACAGCAGCGCCGATGACATTGTGACGGCTACCCTGGAGTCCATTTGCTACCAGACTCGCGATCTGACCACCGCCATGGTCGAGGACGGCGCAAGCCTCGGGACGCTGCGGGTGGATGGTGGCATGGTGGTCAATGACTGGCTGTGCCAGCGGCTGGCGAATACGCTTCAGCTTGCCGTAGAGCGCCCCCGATATGCTGAAACCACGGCGCTGGGCGCAGCCTATCTGGCCGGCCTGCAGGTGGGCGTGTTCGACGATCTCGGGGCCTTGTCCGCCGACTGGCACCTGGATCGGGCTTTTTCGCCCGAAACGGACCCGGCCCGGAGCGCGGCAGCCTACCAGAACTGGCTGGAAGCCGTTGCCCGGGTGCGTTCTTCCCGCTGATCGGGGTTACCTACAAAACTGTTACATTTCCATTACATGGCGTCCCGTGGTGGCAACTTAAAATGCCGCTTCTACAGTCTGCGATATCAGATTGCCGTGACTTCGACGACGATACAGCCTGCCGATACAGCCGCTGAACAGCGCGTTCGCATGTTCCGGATTGCCATGGCTGCAGCGGCGGTGATGGTCCATCTGACGGTCTGCCTGATGCTGCTGGTGCTGGGGCAGATGGAGATCGGTTGGGTAGGATTTCTGACGCTGACAACGATCTCCCTTGGTGGTTTCCTGCTACTGGCGCTGATGGTGCTGATGGAGTGGAACCTGGTGTTCGAGGATCCGGAGATGTCTCTGGTCCGTATGGCCTGGGCCGTGACAGTCGTCATCATGACCACCTGCCTGGTCAATGAGACCTGGCCGCTCGTGGCCTTGTCAGGAATCGCCATGGTGCTGATCAGTGCCAACCGACTTGGACCAAGACAGCTGATTGTTTTTTGTTTGTATGCCATTTCAGTTTACAGCCTGACGGTGGTGTTTCGATCCCAGTTTGGTGGTACGGATATGGTGACCGAAGCGATTGTTGGCGCTGTCTTTGGGCTTGTCCTGGTGTCCGGACTGCTGTTGCACCAGGTCGAAGCGGCCAGTGTCGAGACCACGCTGGCAGATGCCAATCGAGAACTTCGTGCGGCGATTGAGCAGGTCCAGCGGCTGGCAGTCCGCGATGAACTGACCGGCGCGTTTAATCGACGTCATTTGCTCGAAGTACTGTCTCACGAAAAGGCGTTGGCCGATCGAAGGGGCGACTATGCCTTTACCCTCTGCTATGTGGACCTTGATCATTTCAAACGACTTAACGACCTGTTTGGTCACATCGTTGGGGATCAAGTGCTGCGAAGTTTTAGTAGTATTGCGACAGGTATCTTGCGGGAGGTCGACTGTGTCGCTCGTATCGGTGGTGAGGAATTCGTGCTGGTGCTTGGTAGTACCGCCGAAATCGACGCGCTGTCGGTAACGAAACGCATTGGCCTGGCGCTGCGGAAACTTGAAGTCAGTTCGAGCGAACCGCAATATCGTGTCACCGCTTCCATCGGTGTTACCCAGTATCGGCCCCGGGAAAGTGTGGAAATGACCATGGAACGAGCGGACCGGGCCCTTTATGATGCAAAGCACATGGGGCGCAACAAGATAGTTATCGCCGATAACATGAGTTTTGCTGTTAGCGCACTGCCGACGTGACATTAAGTAAACCAGAGAGACATGGAACAGCGAAAAACGCCGCGTTACGCGATTGACCTCAATGCCCTGGTGCATCCCAACGTTGGGCGTTCGTGGCTTTGTTCAATCCGTGACTTCTGTGAAGGCGGAATGCTGCTGGTAGAACAGGAAGGTAATCGGCGGCGCTCCCTGCCCGGTATCGCGCAGGGCGAGAACGTTGGGATTCACTTTGCGGTGCCCAATACCAGCGGGGCAGATCAGCACTTCCGACTCGAGGGCAGAATCGTTCGGGTACTGGATTCGGGCGTTGGGATCGCCTTCAGTGAGGGTATGGACGACGATGCCATGACCGCGCTTTTGAATCATTCCAACAGCAAACCCATCCATTCCAAACCGCCCGCAGCGAGACAGCAGGCGAAGCAGGAATCGCCAAGTGAGCAGGAAGAGTCTTCGGGTGCGGCGCAGAGCAGACAGGGCGGTAGTGCATCGGCGCAGGCAACGGAAAGTAACCTGGAATTACAGGTGGAAGTGGGTGCGGCAAGTGGCATCAGCCGAACGGATGCACGTCGCGTCATCGGCGCGATTCGGCGGGAAGTCAGTCGCGTCATGCCGGAAATGAACTCCGCGTTCTTCTCCTATATGGATGAGGAACTGCTGAAGCTGGCCCGCGACGCGAAATCCAACGCGGAGCAAAGTGATTACTTTGCAGCGATGTCGAATCTTGAGAAGGCCAAAAAGAAGGTGGGTGAGGCCTTTATTAATGAAGTGCTGGATCAGATTGATAACCCCCGAAACCTGAAGGCGCTGCTGGAAGCAAGAAAAGCGGCGGAACAGGAACGCAAGAAGCAACAGGCGAGTCGGGTCAAGTTGTCGCTGGTCAACACAGAAGAGTTCGAAGACTGGCTGGCAGTCGCCAACATCGTTTCTCGCAGTGAACGCGTCTACGAGAGTTACCTCAAGAAGATTCACCTGGCGATGGGAATGCTGGTGGATTCCTGGGCTCATAGCGAAGCAAATCCGGTCGGGACCGCAGTGTTTACTCACGCTTTCGACAACGCGATCAGGGATGTCGAACTCACCAAACAGATTCGCCAAAAGGTCTATAGCGGTTTTGAATCCAAGGCCGTGCCGCTGTTTCGCAAACTGTACATCGCATTGATCAAGATGATTGAAGAAAGTGGCGTCTTTCCGGATCTGGATGATGACAGTTTCGTGTTCACCGGGTCGGCGGTCACCACCAGCGAGCCGGAATCCGAATCTGAGTCAGAGGCCGGTCTCGATCAGGTGGAGGAAGTTGAAGAGGAGGCAGACGCCGATGCTGATTCTGCCTCGGAGAATGAGACGGACTCGGTAGAGGACGATGCGGATCTTCGTTCGCAGATTGCCGATTTGCGTGAACAGTTGCAGAACCGCGGCGACGATCGCGGTCGCCGGCGTCCGCGGGGAGATGGAAGTAGAGCCGGTTCGGCATCGACAGCACGACGTCGCGATATCGGTGAGACCATCAGCTCGATCTACAGCACGGTTCGTAATCTCATGGGCCAGGTTGAGGAAGAAGACTTCGAGCTTGAGGAAGGCGAAGAGGCCGAGCTGGTGCAGCTGGAGGAGGTTCAGTCGCTGCTGTCCAACCTGCAGCAGGAGGTGTCAGGCAGTTCAGATCGCGTCCCGGTGCGAAGGCGACTTCAGGAGAGCCTGGCATCAACGGGTGCCAATCGTCGTATTGCGCCGGCCGCGCTGGAAAGTCTGGGCGTGGTCGAGAATCTGGTGGATTCCATTGAAGACGACAAGCTGCTGGCGCCGAATGCCAAGGATTGGATTCGCCAGCTTGAACTGACCCTGGACAAGGTGGCGACCAGCAACACGGACTTCCTTGATTCGGAAAACCCGCATGAGTCCCTTGAGGTCATTAACCAGCTGGCCCAGCTGGGTGGCTCCGAATCAGGCGGTATCAAGCGCGGCGTCGAGGAAGTCATCAAGCATATCAACGACAACTTCGATAGCAATCCGAAGGTTTTTGACGAGGCAGCCGAGCAGCTGAAACCGTTGGTGGATCGGCAGTCGCGTGCTTTCACCGGCAATGTTCAGCGTACCGTCAAGGCCAGTGAAGGCCAGCAGACCCTGATGAACGCCCAGCGTGCCGTCGTCAGTGAGATGGACACCATGCTTTCGGGCCGTCAGGTCCCCGAAGTATTGCTCAAGTTGCTGATGCCAGGATGGCGGAATCTGCTGGTGAATACCCATCTGCGTCAGGGCCGGGAAAGCACGGACTGGGCGCAGCAAGTTCAGGTACTGGAACAGGTGCTTGAGCATCTTGACGGCACCCTCGATCCCGGTGACAGCGCCAACCTTGATCCTCAGGAGCTGTTACAGCAGGTTGAGCAGGGGCTTGATTCGATTGCATTTGAGCCGGGGCAGCGAGCCCCACTGATCAATTCCCTGCGGCGCTTTATCGTTGACGGCGAGGATCCTGCCGCGATTCCGAGGGTGGAAGTGGCCGAAGACACGGTGGCCACGACGCTGGGTTTTTCGGATGTCGAGCAAAAGGATGAACGGCGACGGGAACTGATCGAGACGTTTTCCGGTGATGAGGACTGGAACAGCTGCCTTGAGCGTGCTTCTCACCTGCATATTGGCGAGTGGCTTGAGTTCACCGAACAGGCGGGTGCGCAGATTGCGATCGTTGCCTGGAGCAGCGACGACAAGTCCAACTTTGTTTTCGTCAATCGGCGAGGCGTGAAGACCCATGAGCTGATCATCGAAGATCTGGCGTCGAAGATGCACGAAGGCACAGCGCGAATCCTGGATGACTCGGAGATTCCGCTGACGGATCGGGCGTCGCACCGAATGTTGCAGAACATGCACAACCAGCTCACGCATCAGGCGACCCACGATGAACTGACCGGTTTGATCAACCGAAAAGAGTTTGAGCGCGAACTGGCTCGAGTGCTGGGGTTGGCGAAACGCAGTGATTCGCATCATTTGCTGGTCTATATGGATCTCGACCAGTTCAGGGTGATTAACAACTCCGCTGGTAGTGAAGGTGGCGACAAGTTGCTCAAGGAGATTGCCGCGCTACTCAAAGATCGCCTCAGCGAGGTTCAGGTCATTGTCTCCCGGCTGGGCGGTAATGAGTTTGGTCTGCTGATCGAAAACTGCGAACGGGATGCCGGCGTCTCGGTGACGAAACAGCTATGTGACCAGATCAAAAAATACCGGTTTGACTGGGAGGATCAGAGCTATTCACTGACGGCCAGTTGCGGTGTGGTGGTTGTCGATCGTGAGGTAGAGAGCGTGTCCAGCATGATTACAGCGGCGGATGCTGCCTGTAATGCGGCCAAGGAAGCGGGCCGGGATCGAATCCAGCTTTATGAAGCCGATGATCAGGAGCTTGAAAATCGACGCAACATCATGGAGTTCGTCTCGCAGATCGATTATGCGATTGAAAATGATCGGTTTCAGCTGAATTGCCAGAAGATCGCGCCGATCGATGAGGACGCAGATCATGCGCACTACGAAATTCTGCTGACGGTGCTGGACGAAGATGACAATCCGTTGCCGCCCCAGGACTTTATCGTTGCGGCAGAAACTTACAATCGCATGGGCGCGATTGACCGATGGGTCATTCGTAACGCGTTCAAGTTTATTGCGTCGAATATTCTCAAACTGGATGACCTCGGCGCGTTCTCCATCAACATTTCAGGCAACTCGCTGACCGAGGATGATTTTATGGAGTTTGTCCTCGAACAGTTCAACGAGACCCGGTTGCCCACTTCCAAGATTTGTTTTGAGATTACCGAGACCTCTGCAATCGGCAAGCTGGATCATGCCATTGATTTCATGGAGCGAATGCGGGTCATCGGTGTCCAGTTCTCGCTGGACGACTTTGGTACAGGTCTTTCGAGTTACTCTTACCTGAGAAGTCTGCCTGTGGATTACCTCAAGATTGACGGTATTTTTGTCAAGGATATCAAGAACAATCCTAACGACTATGCGGTGGTGAAGTCGATCAACGAGATTGGCCATTTCATGGGCAAGAAAACCATCGCAGAATTCGTCGAAGACGAAGAGATTCTTGAAATCCTTCGCGAGATTGGCGTCGATTTCGCGCAGGGCTATGGCATCGAGCGCAAACGCCCCATCGTCGAACTGATTGCCTGATCGCTAGCGCGCATTTGGTGCAATATCCGCGCTAGAGCGACTCCACCAGCGAACACACAATCTCGCAGATCTGGTCTGCCTCGTCATCAGAAATAATCAGCGGCGGCAGCAGGCGAATGACGCTGTCTGCGGTGACGTTAAGCAGCAGTCCCTTTGCCATTGCTTTTTGCACCAGTTCACCGCAGGGCTGATCCAGCTCGATGCCGATCATCAATCCCTTGCCGCGAATTTCGCGAACGTTGTTCAAGGCGCCCAGGCGTTGTTCGAAATTCTGACGCATCCTGTCGCCCAGTTGCCCTGCGCGTTCGGCCAGGTCTTTTTCCTCGATCTCATCGATCACCGCAGCGGCAGCAGCGCATGCCAGGGGATTGCCACCGAAGGTAGAACCATGATTGCCGGGCGCAAACACTTTTGCGGCTTCACCCCTGGCCATGCATACGCCGATAGGCAGCCCGTTGGCGAGCCCTTTGGCCGTGGTTAGCAAATCCGGAACGATACCAGCCTGCTGATACGCAAAGTAGCTACCCGTTCTGGCATTGCCTGACTGCACTTCATCCAGGATCAAAAACCAGCCGGATTCGTCGCACAGGGCGCGCAGTCGCGACAGGTAGTTCTCGTCAGGAACCTGGATGCCACCTTCGCCCTGAATCGGCTCCAGCATGATGGCAACGATGTTGTTGTTGTTGCGGGCGATATTCTCGATCGCTTCGACATTGTTGAACGGGGCGCGTACAAATCCGCCCACCAATGGCTCAAAGCCCGCCTGTACCTTACGGTTACCGGTTGCTGTTAACGTTGCCAGGGTTCGTCCGTGGAAGGCTGCATCGATGACGATAATTGTCGGGGTTTCGATGCCGCGGTTGTGGCCGTAGAGTCGGGCGATCTTGATGGCGCACTCGTTGGCTTCTGCACCGGAGTTGCAGAAGAACATGTTGTCCATGCCTGAAATCTCGGCGAGACGATCGGCGAGTCTCTCCTGGGAGGGAATTCGATACAGGTTCGATGTATGCAGGAGTATGGACGACTGTGCTGCGATCGCGTTCGAGACCCTGGGATGGGCGTGTCCGAGACCGACCACGCCGAGTCCGGACAAGCCGTCGAGATATCGATTACCCTTGTCATCAGTCAGCCAGGCGCCTTCGCCGCTGACGAAAGCGATGTCGAGTCGTCCGTAGGTTGGCATGACATGTTCAGACATGGTGCTGGCCTTTCGCTGGAAAAAGGCAGCGATGATAAACCAGTTTAGATAAACTCGAAAGGAAGCTGCTGTACCGGAAGTCTGCGATGAGTCCGATCGAACTTGCCATCCTGATCAATCGAAACCGTGCAATCTGCGAAGAGATGGGCGCCGTTCTTCAGCACGCTGCCTTCTCCCCGAACATCAAGGACCGGCTGGATTTTTCCTGTGCATTGTTTGATGCCGATGGCCGGCTCTTTGCCCAGGCAGCACATATTCCGGTTCATCTCGGCAGCATGGCGTACGCGATGGCCGACATTGTCAGCGATGTGGAATGGCGGGCCGGCGATGTGATGGTGGTCAATGACCCTTTCCTTGGCGGTACCCATCTGCCGGACGTCACTCTGGTCAGCCCCTGTTTCTTTCAGGATGAGCTGATCGCCTTCGTTGCCAATCGTGCCCACCACGCCAATATCGGCGCGGACACGCCGGGCTCGATGCCCCTTTCCAGGCAGCTGGATGAAGAGGGGCTGGTCATTCCGCCGAGCTTCTTGTACCGGGGCGGTGAACTGAACGAGGTGACTTCGGCGCTGGTCAGGGAACTGGAAGGCTCTGACACTGCGGGGGATTTTGCCGCCCAGGTGAGTGCCAACCGGGTGGGCGAACAACGCATCCTGGCGTTGATCGACAGTTTTGGCGTTGAGGCGTTCAGGCAGGGTATTCAGGAAATCAATGACTATGGTCGGCGGCTGGCGCTGGTGAGGCTCGCCGACATACCGGCGGGTACCTATCGGTTTCGCGATCTGATGGACGATGACGGGTATGGCGAGACAGATGTCGCCATCGAAGTGGCGATTACCGTGGATGCCGACGGCGTCGAAGTCGACTTCGCCGGCACCAGCCGGCAGGTGCCGGGTAACATCAATTGTCCGTTACCCGTGGCGGCGGCGGCCGTGTTCTATTGTTTCCGTTGTCTGCTACCGGACGAAACGCCACCTTGCGCCGGCACCTTCAGCTGTATTCGCATCACTGCGCCGAAGGGCAGCCTGGTCAACGCCGAGCGGCCCGCGGCAACCGCTGCCGGCAATGTTGAAACGTCGATGCGCATTGTCGATGCGGTGCTGGGCGCATTGCATGAGGCTCTGCCCGGTCAGATACCGGCCGCTGGCCAGGGCACCATGAATAACGTGGCCATGGGTAATCATCAATGCCAGAGTCCCTGGGACTACTATGAGACGATTGGCGGCGGCATGGGCGGCCACCGCGCGGGATATGGTCACTCGGCGGTCCAGTCTCACATGACCAACACGTTGAATACGCCGGTGGAGTCACTGGAGATGCATTATCCGCTTCGTGTGCGTCGCTATGCCATTCGCGAAGGCTCGGGTGGGGCGGGACGACATCGTGGAGGGGATGGCATCGTTCGCGAGTTTGAATTCTTGGACCGGACCGAGATTACGCTGTTGACGGAACGCCGCCGCCACGCGCCCTGGGGTCTGGAAGGCGGTGGCGCGGGTATCCGAGGCGCGAACTACCTCAACGACCAGCCGGTCGCGGGAAAATGCCAGCTCTCCGTCGACGCGGGGGCTGTGCTTCGAATAGAAACGCCGGGAGGCGGTGGCTACGGGACTTAGGTTCCGGCCTTGAAAACGGTAGAATCATGCCCCACCTTGTTTGCTTAGACACTTAGTTCGGAGATGCCATGGAAGTTTTGGATCAGATCAGGGAGCAGGTCGAATCTCATGCGATCCTGCTTTATATGAAAGGTTCACCGGAACAGCCTCAATGTGGTTTCTCCGCACAGGCTTCCCAGGTATTGATGGCCTGTGGCGAACGCTTTGCCTACATCGATATCCTCTCCAATCCTGAGATTCGCGCCAATCTGCCGAAATTCTCTGACTGGCCCACCTTCCCGCAACTGTTTATCAGGGGGGAGCTGGTCGGTGGTTGCGATATCATCACGGAGATGTATCAGTCCGGCGAACTTCAACCCATGGTCAAGGAAGCAGCCGGCGACGGTGAAGCGGCTTCGTGATTCAGGCGGCCGGTGAATCCAGGCCGCCAAGTTCTCTCCAGCGATTAACGATATGGCAGAAGATTTCTGCCGTTTTTTCGCAGTCATACAACGCTGAATGTGCCTCGTCGGCATCGAAGTTGATGCCGGCAGCCTGACAGGCCCGCGCCAGAACCGTCTGACCGAACGCGAGCCCGCACAGGGTCGCCGTATCAAAGCAGGAAAATGGGTGAAACGGGTTGCGCTTGATGTTGCAACGGGACGCGGCCTCGTTCATGAATCCCAGATCAAACGAAGCATTGTGGGCGACCAGAATTGCCCGGTGACAGCCACTTTCCCGGACCGCCCTGCGGATCGCCTTGAAGGTTTCACCCAGTGCTTTCTGTTCCGCCACAGCGCCGCGCAACGGATTACTCGGATCAATCCCGGTAAAGTCCAGTGAAGCCTTTTCGATATTCGCGCCGGCAAAAGGCTCCACATTGAAAAACAATGTCTGGCCCGGTGACAGGACGCCGGTCTCATCCATTTCCGGAATAATGGCGGCCAGTTCAAGCAGTGCGTCGGTACTGGCGTTAAAGCCACCGGTCTCCAGATCCACAACAACGGGCAGGAAGCCACGGAATCGATGAGCGATGGGTTTTTTGTCCTCACTCATCCGACTGTTCCGGCGTCGGTTTCGACCTGCCAGCGCACCTGTTCGCCACCGCGAATTGGGACCACGCTGTCCTGGCCGAGCGGCAGGCTGTCCGGTACCTGCCAGGGCGACTCGATCAGGGTGATCTTGTCTGCATTGGCAGGTAGGCCATAGAACGCGGGACCGTTCAGGCTGGCAAATTTCTCCAGTTGATCGAGTGCCCCAACATCGTCGAAGGCCTCTGCGTAGAGTTCAATCGCAGCGTGTTCGGTATAGCATCCTGCGGCACAGCCGCAGGCGTTCTCTTTTTCATGCCTCGGATGTGGCGCCGAATCCGTGCCAAGGAAAAACTTGGGGTTTCCTGATACTGCGGCTGCGATCAGCGCGCGCTGATGAATATCGCGCTTGAGTACCGGCAGGCAATAGAATACGGGTTTGACGCCACCTACCAGCAGGTCATTACGGTTGAACAGCAGATGGTGGACGGTGATCGTCGCGCCCACTTGTGGACCCGCGGCCTCGACAAACTGGCAGGCTTCGCGCGTGGTGATGTGCTCAAACACGACCCTGAGTTCGGGGAATGTCTCGCAGATCCGTGCCAGATAACGATCGATAAAAGCCGCTTCTCGATCAAACACATCGATTTCCGCCGTAGTAACTTCACCATGCACGGCGAGCACGACATCGTGTTCTGCCATGGCTTCGAACACGGGATACATGGCTTCTATGGCGTCAACCCCGGCCTCGGAATTGGTGGTAGCGCCCGCAGGGTAGAGCTTGAAGGCATAGACGAGACCGCTCTGTTTTGCCTGAACGACGGTCTCGGGAGATGTCTCGTCAGTCAGATAAAGCGTCATCAGGGGCGAGAAGGTGCTGCCCGCGGGCACCACTGACTGAATCTCATCGTGATAACGGCGAGCATCATCGACTGATACAACCGGTGGGACGAGGTTTGGCATCACGATGGCGCGCCCGAAATAACGGGCGGCATCACGTACGGTGTCAGTCAGATACTCACCATCACGCAAATGCAGGTGCCAGTCGTCTGGCCGGGTAATGGTGAGGCGACGCATAGGCCTATTTTACGCATGGTGGTGGCACCTAAGCGAGTGTGCGTTCTTCTGTTACTATAGCCACCCTTTTTTACGGGCATTTGCGGGGATATAGATGGCGGAGTTCGACAAGATCGTCCTGTCTTACTCAGGTGGACTCGATACCACGGCAATTCTGAAATGGCTGCAGGAAACATACAACTGCGAGGTGGTGACGTTCACTGCCGACCTTGGCGACGGTGATGATTATTCCAAGGTGGCTGACAAGGCCAAGCGTTCCGGTGCGGTCGCAGCGTATGTCGAGGACCTGCGGGAAGAATTCGTTCGCGACTATGTTTACCCGATGTTTCGGGCCAACACGATCTACGAGGGTGAATATCTGCTCGGTACTTCCATCGCCCGGCCCCTGATTGCGAAACGCCTGGTGGAGATCGCCGATGAAACGAACGCGGGTGCGATCTCCCACGGCGCGACCGGCAAGGGTAATGATCAGGTGAGATTTGAGCTGGGCGCCTATGCACTGAAGCCGGATATCCAGGTGGTGGCGCCCTGGCGTGAGTGGGATCTCAATTCCCGCGAAGCGCTGATGTCATTCTGTGAAAAGCATCAGATTCCGGTGGATCGTAAACATGAAGGTGAAAAGTCGCCTTATTCCATGGATGCGAACCTGCTTCATATCTCCTATGAGGGTGGAATTCTCGAAGATCCCTGGGCAGAGCCGGAGGAGTCGATGTGGCTCTGGACCCAATCTCCTGAAGCCGCGCCGGATCAACCAACCTATATCGAACTGGATTTTGCGCAGGGTGACGTGGTGGCGATCGACGGTCAGACGATGACGCCCGCCGAGGTATTGGCTCACCTGAACCGTGTCGGGGGGGCTAACGGCGTTGGCCGGGTGGATATCGTCGAGAATCGTTATGTGGGCATGAAAGCGCGTGGGTGTTATGAGACACCCGGTGGCACCATCCTGCTCAAGGCGCATCGTGCGATTGAATCCGTGACGCTGGATCGAGAACTGGCGCACATGAAGGACGAGCTGATGCCTCGTTACGCGAGTCTGATCTACAACGGCTACTGGTGGTCACCTGAGCGTCGTGCGTTGCAGGCCCTGATTGATGAGTCCCAGGCACACGTCAATGGCAAGGTTCGGCTCAAGCTTTACAAGGGCGGCGTCATGGTGGTCGGACGGGAGTCGGCAACCGATAGTCTCTATGACGGCAACATCGTGACGTTTGAGGATGATGCCGGCGCATACGATCAAAAGGATGCGGAAGGATTTATCAGGCTGAATTCCCTGCGACTGAGGGTGGCGAGCGACAAGGGCAGGAAGCTGTCCTGAGGCACTTTCAGGTGCCGGGTTCCGCCAGGGGTTAGTCCAGCTCTGCCTGTTTCTGCTTGTACTCACACAGATCGTAGATCACGCAGGCGCCGCAGCGTGGCTTTCGAGCTGTGCAGATGTAGCGACCGTGCAGGATTAGCCAGTGGTGAGCGTCCTGTTTGAATTCCGCCGGGATCAGTCGATTGAGTCGATCCTCCACTTCCCGCACATTCTTGCCTGTCGCCAGTCGCGTTCGGTTGGATACCCGAAAGATGTGGGTATCAACCGCGATGGTAGGTTGGCCGAACGCGGTATTCAGGATCACGTTGGCGGTTTTTCTGCCCACGCCGGGTAATGCTTCCAGCTCTTTGCGGGTGGTAGGGACCCTGGAGTCGTGTTCGTCGATCAGCATGCGGCAGGTTTTGATGACATTTTTCGCCTTGGTGTTGAACAGGCCGATGGTTTTGATGAACGCCTTGAGTCTCTCTTCACCCAGTGCGTAGATCGCTTCCGGCGTGTTGGCCACGGGGTAGAGTCTGGCGGTTGCCTTGTTCACGCTGACGTCGGTCGCCTGTGCCGATAGGATGACCGCAATCAGCAGTTCAAACGGCGTGTCATAGACCAGTTCCGTTGTTGGCGTTGGATTCTCCTCGCGCAGACGAGCCAGAATCTGAGTGCGTTTATCCTTGTTCATCAGTCATCCTGCCGTCGTTTCGCTGGTCGACCCAGTTCTTGCCTGCCACGAGTAGCCCCAGCGTCAGAAATGCACCGGGTGGTAACACCACAAGCAGAAATCCGCTGTCAGCAACGGTAATGGTCCAGTCGGCGGCTGCACTTCCGAAGATCAGATCCATGTTGGTAAACAGGGTACCGTGACCCAACACTTCCCTGATCATGCCCATCAATACAATGACGATCAGGAAACCGGTGCCCATCATGGCGCCGTCGAAGGTTGCCCGTCTGACCGGATTGCGGCGGGCGAAACTCTCAGCCCGACCCAGCAGGGTACAGTTGGTCACAATTAGTGCGACAAACAGACCAACCTGCTGGTGTATTTCGAAGGCATGGGCCTGCAGCAGCAGATCGGCAAGTGTGACAAACGTTGCGATCACCATGATCTGGGCGGGCAGTCGGGTGGTGTCGTCGAGCAGGGACCGAATGGCGCTGATCACCAGGTTCGATGCTGCCAGGATAACCAGCGTGCACAGGCCGAGGGTGATCGAATTCACGACCGTGCCGGAGACGGCGAGCAGCGGGCAGAGCCCCAGCAGCTGAACGATGGCGGGGTTTTCGTGCCAGAGACCATTGCGGGCGATCTCGGCGTAGCCACCCCGACTGGTGTCAGTTTCGTTCATTCCTTACCTGTCTCATGGTCTGCCATTGTGGTTGGTGTTCCCTGAATTCCTCGAGCCCCTGACGAACCGCATGAATCACTGCCCTGGGCGTGATGGTGGCACCCGTGAACTGGTCGAACTCACCGCCATGCCGCCGGACATCCCAGGCATCGTCAGGAGTCCGCAGTGAATGTCCCTTGAATCCATGGATCCAGTCCGAGAGGCGATGGTCTATCTTGTCGCCCAGTCCGGGTGTTTCCGCGTGCGCATGTACTCTGACACCTTCGATCACGCCGTCAACGTCAATGCCGAGCCACAGATCGATGCGCCCGTTGTAACCCTCGTTGGTGGTCACGGCAAATAGGTAGTTGTTACCGTCGACGCGAAAGAGTGCTTCGCCGAGCTGTTCGATCGATGCCTCGGGTTCACCGATGATCGAAAGCAGCTGATGGATGGCATAGTTTTCACGGCTCGTCTCGATGGCTGGCTGTAGTTTCACCTGGGTCAGGCTGAGGGCAAGTCCGCAGCCCGCGGCCAGTACCGGCAGTTGCCAGAGGCCGTTGAGCTTCATGCGGTTCTCCACCTGAGCTGATCAAGCAAGGGTGTTGCCGTGTTCATCAGCAGCACGGCGAACGCGGTACCGTCGGGGTAGGCGCCCAGTTCGCGAATCACCATGATCAGCATGCCGATGCCGGCGGCATAAATGACCCGTCCCTGAATACCGTCGGGACTGCTCACCGGATCGGTAATGATGAAAAAGGCAGTCAGCATCGTACTGCCGGCGAGCAGATGGAATAGTGGGGAACCCAGGCTGGCGGAACTGCCACTGTCGTACCCAAGCAGCGTGATCAGAATGATGGTTGCGATCAGCACCATCGGCATGATGCGATCGCAGAGTTTTCGATACCAGAGATACAGGCCGCCGGTGAGAAACCCCAGGTTGATCCAGGGCCAACCGCTGCTCCAGTGGTCATGCGTGGCCTCGAACTCGGCAACGGTCATGGCGCCGCGAAACTTGAATGCATCGAGCGGTGTTGCCGCAGTGAATCCGTCGAACGAGCTTCCGATCAGTTTCAGCGACAGCGTCGAGCCGGGCGCCGGCATGGTATCCGGTGCAGGCCATAGCGACATGGAGAGGGGGAAGGCAACGATCAGGGCGGCATATCCGACCATGGCCGGATTAAACGGATTGTGCCCCAGGCCGCCATAGAGCTGTTTACCCAATGCAATGGCAAATACGCCACCCAGCGTCGGTATCCACAGCGGTACCAGGGGTGGCAGGCACAAGCCGAGCAGCAATCCCGTCAGCAGTGCGCTGCCGTCGGCCAGTGAGGTCAGGGGCTTTGCTCGCAACCTGAGGATCAGCGCTTCGGTTGCGAGGCAGGCGGCGCAGCAGATGACCAGGTTGACTGCGATGCCGATGCCAAAAAACCAGGTCATCGCCAGGATGCCGGGAACCAACGCCAGTGCAACCTGGTGCATGATGCTGGCAGCGGGATGACGCGCGGTCACGATATCTGCTTCTTGATCTGATCCAGCAGCGCCTGTTTCTCGTTGGATGTCGGGCGCTGTCTGATCTGGTCGCGATGGGAAGTGATCCGGAGCTCGCGAGCGAGATAGCGTTTCTCGGCATGATGTGCCTGGGCTTCGCGATTCTGCCTGGCCGCGATGCGGGACCTGGCGGCCTGGAAGTGTGTGGTCAGCGGGATGTCTGACGGGCAGGCCCGGTCGCACTGTCTGCACTCGATGCAATGATCAAGGTCGAGTGCTTCAAGTGCCTGGTTGTCTTCCCGATACCAGTACAGGCTTTGTGGTAGCAGGTCCTTTGGACAGACGTCTTCGCACTCGCCGCAGCGAATACATTCCATATGCGGCGCTGGTGTTGTCGGGATTGCTTCGTGGCTGTCCATCAATGGCTGAACCAGATCGATACAGTCAACGGGACAGGGCTCGACGCAGAGTTTGCAGCCGGTGCACTCAGCTTCGATGACGGTGTGCATCCACTGCGGTGCGCCCACGATGGCATCGACGGGACATGCCTGGATGCACAGGGTGCAGCCGATGCACTCCGCTTCGCGGATGATGGCACGAATGCCTGGCCTGGCGTCGCCGCAGTTCGGATCAAGCGGTATCTCCGGACGGCCCAGCAACTCGGCCAGTTCACGAATGGTCTCTTCGCCGCCGGGGGGGCAGCGATTGATGGATTCACCCCTGGCGATGGCCTCGGCGTAGGGACGACAGCCGGGGTAGCCGCATTGGGCACATTGGGTTTGTGGTAGCAGCTGGTTGATCTGGTTGGTCAGCGAGTCGTTATCCCGCCGCAGCTTCGATGCTGCAAGTTGCAGTAATGTTGCGATCACGACCCCGCAGGTTGCGATCACCGATGTACCCAGGGTGACGGCAGCCAACATCTAGTGATCCATCCCGGTAAAGCCAAGAAACGCAAGCGAAATGATCCCGGCTGTCATGAGGTGGACCGCGGTTCCGGCAAAAGGGCCCGGGATATCTGCATGGGTAATCCGCTCACGGATCGCGGCGAACAGTATGAGCAGCAGTGAAAAACCGAGCGCCGCGCCAAGTCCAAAAAACACGGATTCGATGAACGAGTTGGATGCACGCACATTCAGCAGAGCGACACCGAGCACGGCGCAGTTGGTGGTGATCAGTGGGATGAACAGTCCGAGCACCTGATGCAGGAGTGGCTGTGTGGCGCGCATCACCATTTCCGAGAACTGCACCAGCGCGGCGATGATGACGATGAACGCGATGATACGCAGGTATTCCAGTTGCAGCGGCAGCAGGATCAGGTGTTCAACCAGATAGCTCAGGCCCGAAGCGAGTGACAGCACAAAGGTGGTTGCTGCTGACATGCCCAGTGCCGTATCGAGCCGTTGCGATGCCCCCATAAAAGGGCAGAGCCCGAGAAACTGCACCATCACGAAGTTGTTGACGAAGATCGCTGTCAACAAAATGACGAGCGCTTCGGGCATATCAGGACACTTTCATGCCAGGCGCTGCCCCATTGTCGGGGGAAAGCAGGAAGATTTCCTTACCGCCGGGTCCAGCCGCCAACACCATGCCTTCGGAAACACCGAACTTCATTTTTCGTGGCGCGAGATTGGCAACCATCACAGTGAGCTTGCCCACCAGATCGGCAGGATCATAGGCTGCCTTGATACCGGCGAAGACGTTACGCTTTTCGTCACCCAGATCGAGCGTCAATTGCAGTAGCTTGTCAGCACCTTCGACGTGACTGGCAGCGTCAATACGCACGATACGCAGATCCACCTTGGCGAAGTCATCAAAGTCGATATGGGCGAGACCCGGGTCTGCTCCTTCCGCTTCGTCGACTGGGGGTTTTTCCGCCTGATCACCAGCTGCAATCATCTGCTCGACCCTGTCGCTGTCAATCCGGGTCAGCAGTGGCTTGAATTTGTTGATCTTGTGGTCCGTCAATACGTCCCCGATCGAATTCCAGGTCAGCGGCTCAACATTCAGGAACGCTTCGGCGTTTTCGGCGAGTTTTGGCAGGATCGGCTTCAGATAGGCCACCAGAATGCGGAACAGGTTGATACCATCCGAGCATACATTTTGTACCTCGGCTTCCTTGCCTGCTTCCTTGGCAAGCACCCAGGGTTTGTTCGCATCGATATACTCGTTGGTGCGGTCTGCGATTGCCATGATTTCACGAATCGCCTTGCCAAACTCGTCAGCTTCGTACAGCTCCGCGATCGTCTCGGACGCAGCGGCTGCATCCTTGACCAGATCCGTGGAAGGCGCCGCCGACAGGCAGCCGTCGAATTTCGAATTGATGAATCCGGCACAACGGCTGGCGATGTTGACGAGCTTGCCGACCAGATCGGAATTGACCCGTTGCACGAAGTCATCAAGATTGATTTCCATATCATCGATGGTGCCGGTGAGCTTGGTCGCCAGGTAATAGCGCATGTACTCGGGATCAAGATGGTCAAGATATTGGCGGGCGTTGATGAACAGACCGCGCGATTTGGACATCTTCTGATCTTTGACCGTCGCGAACCCATGCACATGAATACGTGTCGGCTTACGAAGCTTGGCAACTTCCAGCATCGCCGGCCAGAACAGAGCATGGAAATTAATGATGTCCTTGCCGATGAAGTGATGTACTTCAAAGTCCGAGTCCGGTTTCCAGTAGTCGTCGTATTTGATGTCAATCGTATTGCCGACGCGGTCGCAGTAGTTCTTGAAACTGGCCATGTAGCCAATGGGGGCGTCCAGCCAGACGTAGAAATATTTGCCTGGCTCGCCCGGAATCTCGAAGCCGAAGTAGGGTGCATCGCGGGATATGTCCCAGTCCTGCAGGCCGGCATCAAGCCACTCAGCGAGCTTGTTGGCGACCTGTTCATGCAGGGTGCCGCTCCGTGTCCATTGCTTCAGGAAATCCGTAAAGTTCGACAATGCGAAGAACAGATGCGTTGATTCCTTCAGCACCGGTGTCGCGCCGGAAATCGTCGACCTTGGATTGATCAGGTCAGTGGCATCGTAGGTCGCCCCACAGGCTTCACAATTATCGCCGTACTGGCCATCCGTCTTGCAATTGGGGCAGCCACCCACAATGAACCGGTCGGCGAGAAACAGCTCTTGCTCGGGGTCATAAAGCTGGTTAACCGATCGCTTGACGATCTGGCCCGCCTCCTGCAGGCGCTGGTAGATCATGCCTGACAGGGCCTCGTTCTCGGGTGAGTGGGTTGAGTAGTAGTTGTCGTGGCTGATATGGAAGTCGCTGAAATCCTGCATGTGCTGGCTGCGGATCTGTTCAATCAGGGTTTCTGCAGGGATCCCGGCTTCCTCGGCCTTGAGCATGGTCGCCGTGCCATGGGTGTCATCGGCGCAGACATAGGTACAGAGGTGCCCTCGCATGCGCTGGAAACGAACCCAGATGTCTGTCTGGATATGCTCCAGCAGATGGCCAAGGTGGATCGCGCCGTTGGCGTTGGGTAGCGCACTGGTCACAAGAATGTGGCGTTTTTCCATTGGATGACGGGTATTTACAGCAATTGAAAGGGTGCTAAGGATACTGATCCCGCAGCGTTATTTCATCCCGATCGAACGCTGGTCCGGGATGGATGACTGGGGCGGATGGATTGGTTTTAATGTCTGCCCCTGGCGATGACATTGAGGAGCAGGACGATTGCGGCAGCAGGCATGAACAAACTGGAGCTACCCGGCGTGGCACACGTCGTTGCGGTAGCGTCTGGTAAAGGTGGTGTGGGCAAGTCCACGGTGTCGGCGAATCTCGCCCTGGCGCTGGCCGCCGAAGGGCAGTCGGTGGCGCTGCTGGATGCGGACATCTATGGTCCCAGTCAGGCATTGATGCTCGGCGTGCCGGAAGGCACGAGACCGGATGTGGTCGATGACAAGATGGTACCCATCAGTGCCCATGGACTGCAGGTCATGTCGATGGGGTTTGTGACCTCAGCCAAGACGCCGGCCGTCTGGCGTGGTCCCATGGCCAGCGGTGCGTTACAGCAGCTGCTGGCCCAGACTCGATGGCAGGATGTGGACGTGATGATTGTTGACTATCCGCCGGGTACCGGGGATATCCAGCTGACCCTCGCACAGCAGGTGCCGATGAGTGGTGCCGTGGTGGTAACGACGCCACAGGACATCGCTTTGCTGGATGCCCGCAAGGCCATCGAGATGTTTCGCAAAGTTGATGTGCCGGTGATTGGCATCGTTGAGAATATGAGCACTCATGTCTGTACCGAATGCGGACATGAAGAGTCGATCTTCGGTGCCGGGGGTGGCGACAGCGTTGCCGCCGAGTATGACACTCGCGTCCTGGCGCGGCTGCCGCTCGCATTGACTGTCCGGGAAGCTTCAGACCGGGGCCAGCCGCTGGTGGTCAGTGACCCGGGTGGCACCACCAGCGAGACCTTTCGCCAGCTGGCGCAGCAAGTGATTGCCTCTTACATCTACCAATCAAGGGCCGGTCCGGAGATCAGCATTGTCGATGATTGATGGGCTCCGGGCGGATACGTAAGATGGCGCGTTTTAGATAGGGTATGGCGACGGGTTATGTCGATCAAATCAGATAAGTGGATCAGGCGGATGGCCGAAGGCGAGGGTATGATCGAACCGTTTGAGGCGGGCCAGGTCCGGCAGTCCGAGAGCGGCGAACGGCTGATCTCGTATGGGACCTCATCCTATGGATATGACGTCCGCTGTGCCGATGAGTTCAAGGTGTTTACCAATATCCATTCCGCTACCGTCGACCCGAAGTCGTTTGACGAGAAGAGCTTTGTCGATATCAAGGATGATGTCTGCATTATTCCCCCCAATTCTTTTGCCCTGGCCAGAACAGTGGAATATTTCCGTATTCCGCGCACGGTGTTGACCGTCTGCCTTGGCAAGTCGACCTACGCTCGCTGCGGCATCATCGTTAATGTGACGCCGCTGGAACCGGAGTGGGAAGGGCACGTCACCCTTGAGTTCTCAAATACCACGAACCTGCCCGCCAAGATCTACGCCAACGAGGGTGTCGCCCAGATGCTGTTCTTCGAGTCGGATGAAGAATGTGAAATCTCCTACCGGGATCGGGGTGGCAAGTATCAGGGGCAGCAAGGCGTCACGCTGCCGAAAGCCTGATTGCGGCCAGCGACCGTGGCTGAGCATACTTTGATTCTATGCTGCGGATGGTGATGTTGGCTGGTCCCCGGCTGCTGCCTGGATGCCAAACGAGTGGGCTGACTAGTTTTTGACGTATCCGAGGGGCTCGCCGCCGAAGTCGGCACTGCGTAGCAGCAGTTTGAATCCGCCTCCGTCCTGTTCAGTCTGTTCAAAACGAACCAGCAGGAAGTCGTATTCCGGTGCCAGCCAGAAGTGAGTGATGCGCTCGGCATGTTCACGAACACGCTCTGCCTTGATCGTGTTGAACTGACCTGCGGGTACTTCAATGGATTCCTCGCTGACGACGCGAAAGCGATACTCGCGGATGCGTCCGTCATCTTCGGCGACGGTATAGACCATTTCCGGCCAGTCGCTGCCGCTACGCTGTGCGGCCAGCAGGTCTTCCCGCATCTCCTGCTGGTAGGACAATCGGTCGTGCATGCCGGGTTCGAGATCCCGTTCCCAGCCATCCTGATCGGCTATTCTCACCACCTTCTGCGCTTCCCAGTCGAATCGAAGGATGTCAGCCCGGTTGCGGCCGATACCGGTCCGTTCATATTCGTATTGCAAGGGTCTGATGGTTTCGCTGCCGCCCAGATCGAAGGTGGTTGTTTCGGTCACCGAAGCAAGGATCGACTTGGCAATCGAGGACAGCACAAACTGACCGTCGACGGTGCGACGCAGTTCCCGGATACCGGTGGCAGAAATCGGCACGCCGTTATAGCTCGCCTTGTAGACGGCGCGATACGGGGTCGGTTCGGCCCCGGCGTGCGAGGCGGCCAGGACAAGCGACCAGATCATCAGGTATGTCGTCAGACGCAACTTGTAAAACCCCCCTGTCTCCCCGACAATTTCGCAATTCTTCAGGCGAAGCCCTGAATGAACTCTGAATTGGTCCTGACTATAAGGATACCGCGCATCACTAGAAGTTCCCTCATGTTGTTGTTCGCTGTGCTGGCTCTGCCTGACACGGCGTTTGCGGTACCTGTTCAGGATCTGTACGTGGCAGAGGTTCTGGTCGCGACCCAAGGCGATGCTGCCCTGCAGGAAGGCGCACGGGCCGGGCTGCGACAGGTACTGGTCCGGGTGTCGGGATCGATCGACGTTGAACGCGATGAGTCGATTCGACGGGCATTGAGGAATCCCGGGCGCTATTACTATCAGTATGGCTATGATGCGACCGATCGCACGCTGATGGTTGCCGGTGAGGTGCGGCCAGCGCATCTGCTTCGCGTTTCCTTTGAGCCGGCTGCAGTGGCCAGGTTGCTACGTGAAGCGGGATTCCCTGTGTGGGGCAGCAACAGACCCGGCATGCTGGTCTGGATTGCGGTCAACGATGAACAGGGGCGACGACTGCTGAGCGATATCGACGAACACCCGTTGATGTCGCGGCTGCAGTCTGAGGCTCGATCGCGCGGATTGCCGCTGCTGTTTCCCCTGCTCGACCTTGAAGATACATCGCGCGTCTCCGCAGCGGAGGTATGGGGACTGTTTACAGCGCGAATTGATGTGGCCTCGCTCCGTTACAATCCAGATGTTGTACTCGCCGGGCGCATCCAGGTCCTTCCCGGTGGCGCGGCAGGTGCGCGATGGGTCTATCGCATTGAGGATCGATGGCAAAGCGTTGAGATGAGTGATGATGGTTCGGGCGGTGTCATCGAACAGATTGTCGACCGGCTCGCCGATGAACTGGCATCGCGCTATGCGGTTGGTTCATCGCAGGGAGAGATCCTGGTGAGCGTGGAAGCCGTTGACGGCGTTGATGACTACGCCGCATTGTCGCGCTACTTGGAGTCGTTGACACCGGTGGTTGATACTTTCGTGATGGAAGTCCGGGATGACGAAATTTTGTTCCGGCTCAGGATTGAAGGCAATGTTGAGCAGCTGCAGGAGACCATTGGGCTCGATGACCGCCTGTTGCTGATGACCGAGGGCAGACCGCTGACTTATCGCTGGACGGGAAACTGATGACAACACTTGAGCGAACGTTTGCCCTGCTCCTGGTCGCAGCCTTTTTGCTGCTGGTCTATGTGCTGCAGCCGATATTGATGCCGTTCCTGGTGGGTTTTGTGATCGCCTATCTGGGTGATCCCCTGGTTGACCGGCTTGAACGTGTCGGGCTGGGGCGAACGCTCGGCGTGGTTGTCGTTTTTGTCTTCTTCCTGTCCATTCTGGTGGCGGCGTTACTGGTACTGATGCCGTTGCTGGTGGAAGAGATCAATGCACTGATGCACCGGATTCCCGGAATGATTCGCTGGCTGCAGCAAACCGTCAGTCCGGTCATGGTGCAGTATTTCAATGTCGATCCCTTTGCGCTGCAAGTGGACGAGCTTCGCGGCCAGCTAACAGAGAACTGGCGCCAGGCGGGTGGTATTGCGTCAAGGGTCCTGGCGGAAGTCACGCGGTCGGGGTTCGCGTTGATGGCCTGGATTGCAAATTTTGCGCTGATTCCAGTGGTCGCCTTTTATCTGATGCGTGACTGGGACGGTCTCATCGCGTCACTGCGGGAGTTGTTGCCCCGGGAAATGGAACCTGTTGTGGTGGGCCTTGCGAGTGAATGTGACGAAGTGCTGAGCGCGTTTCTGCGGGGGCAGCTGCTGGTCATGATCACGCTTGGCGTGATCTATGCTGCGGGTCTGTACGTTATCGGGCTTGATCTTGCCCTGCTGATTGGCTTGCTGGCAGGGCTCGCCAGCATCGTCCCCTACCTGGGTTTCGTCGTGGGCATTTTGGCTGCCAGCGTCGCCGCGATCTTTCAGTTTCAGGAACTCTCACAGGTGGTACTGGTTGCACTGGTCTTCGGCGCAGGACAGGCCATTGAAGGTATGGTGCTGACGCCGCTGCTGGTCGGGGATCGGATCGGTTTACATCCGGTTGCGGTGATTTTTGCCATCCTTGCCGGAGGTCAGATGTTTGGTTTTGTCGGCATCCTGCTGGCACTGCCCGTGGCTGCGATCGTGATGGTTTTCCTGCGCCATGCACATGGTCGCTATGTTTCGAGCGTCTACTATGGCGCGCGGGAGCCGGAAGATGGCCCGCCAACTACCCCTTGAGATCAGGCTCCGCGAGGATGCCACCTTTGCCAGTTACATTGGTTCTGCCGGGGAACGTATGCTGGCTGCCGACGAGGTTGTTGGTCTGGTGGTGGGTCTGCCCGGTACCGGCAAGTCCCACCTGCTCCAGGCGGCCTGTCATCATGCCCGTCAGCAAAACCGCCGATCAGTCTTCCTGGAACTCTCCCCCGATCTGACGCCTGATATCCTGGTGGGTATCGGTGAACAGTTTGACCTGGTGGCCATCGACCAGGTTGAACAAGTGCTGGGTGGGCACGAGGCCGCAGTTGAGTGGGAGGTGGCGCTGTTTCACCTGATCAACAGCATGAAGGACCGGGGGCATCAGCTCTGGATTGCCTTCAATACCGTACCGGGGGAAGAACAGGTCGCGCTTGCAGATCTCAGATCGCGGTTGCTTGGCGCCGCCATTGTTGAAACGGATCGCCTGCGGGATGATGAGATGTTGCAGTTATTGCAGGAAAAAGCCGTCCGCCAGGGGTTTGATCTGTCAGATGAGGTGGCGCGTTTTATTCTGAATCGTACCGATCGGCGGCCGAGGGCGTTGGTCGACCTGCTGCATGCCATCGAAGTTGCCACCTTGTCGCGGCAGCGTCGGGTCACGATACCGCTGGTAAAAGCGGTCCTCGCCCAATGAAGCGGGTACTGTTCACCGGCGGTGGTACGGCCGGGCATGTCACGCCGAATCTTGGTGTCATCGAGCAGCTTCAGGAGGAAGGCTGGACCATCGCCTATGTCGGTTCGAAAACCGGTATCGAGCGCGAGCTGTTGCACGAAAGCGGAATTGAGTTCTTTGCGATCGCGACAGGGAAACTCCGTCGCTATATCTCGTGGCAGAATCTGATCGATCCTTTCAGGGTTCTGCTCGGGCTGTTTCAGTCCATCTGGATTTGCCTGCGCTGGTCCCCTGATGTGGTCTTCTCCAAGGGTGGCTTCGTTGCCGTGCCGGTGGTCGCAGCGGCCTGGCTCTGTCGAATACCGGTGATTGCCCATGAGTCTGACACGTCGCCGGGACTTGCTACCCGCTTGAGCGCACCTTTTGCCGTGCGGATCTGCGTCAACTTTGAACAGACGCTGGACATGCTGCCGAAAGGCAAGGGACAGGTCACCGGTTCTCCGGTCAGGCGCTCGATATTGTCCGGCAACGGAGAACGTGCCGCCCGAGAGCTGGGGTTGTCGGGCAAGCCCATGCTGCTTGTCTTCGGGGGGAGCCTGGGGGCCAGCGCGATCAACCGGTCCGTGCGTCAGGTGCTCGATACATTGTGTCAGCGTTTTGATGTGGTGCATGTCACCGGCCCGGGACAGATAGATCCTGGGTTGCAACAGACAGGCTACTGGCAAAGAGAGTTCATCGGTGCCGGGTTTGGAGACGTGTTCGCGGCCGCTGACCTCGTCATTGCGAGGGCCGGCGCCAACACTATCTACGAACTGCTGGTAACCCGTACCCCGCATATCCTGATACCCCTGCCGAGGGCCGCAAGTCGGGGTGATCAGATCGAGAATGCGGTGTTATTCGAGCAGCTGGAGATGAGTCGCGTGATTTTCCAGGAAAATCTGGACGGCGACAGTCTGCTCGCCGAGGTGGATATCGCGTGGCAGAAACGGGCTTCGCAAATAGTTGCGATGGAGCAGTTTGAAGTCAAGGATTCGTGTGCCCTCATCGTGAGCTTAATCGAGGAGTTCGCGAAGCGATAACCCGGCTCATCTATGAAGCCGACTAATGATCAGCGTGAGAATAAGCCCGCCCGGCCTTCCACCCTTAGTGTAGAATTGGCGCCTTTCTCAATTCACAGCACGAGACCGGAGGCCATGCATAAGATTCGCACGTTCAACAATATTTCCGAGAAGGGGTTATCGAAGTTTTCCCCGGACTGTTTTGAGCTCGGATCCGACGTGGAGTCCCCGGATGCGATTTTGCTCCGTTCCCATCAGCTGACTGTGAATGATGCGAATCCCGAGTTGCTGGCGGTGGGCCGGGCGGGCGCAGGTGTGAACAATATCCCGGTGGCCGATTACACAGAGAAGGGTGTCGTTGTATTCAATACGCCAGGCGCGAATGCGAATGCAGTAAAAGAACTGGTGATGGCCGGACTGCTGTTGTCGCGGCGTGGCATCATGCCGGGTATCGAATACGTCAACTCGCTGTCAGGACATACCGATAAGGCGGAGCTGAACAAACTTGTCGAGGCGAGCAAGAAGCAGTTCAAGGGCAACGAACTGAAAGGCAGGACGCTCGGCGTCCTGGGCCTTGGTGCAATTGGTTCGATGGTCGCGGAGATGGCGCTCGATCTCGGTATGGATGTGGTGGGATATGACCCTGCCCTGTCGGTTGACGCGGCCTGGCGCCTGTCGGCCAATGTTCGCAAGATGGACAGTATGCAGGCGTTGTTTGCTCAGTCCGATATTGTCTCGCTGCATGTTCCTGCTCTCGATTCGACCCGCGGCATGATCAATGCCGAGGCGCTCGCCAGTTTCAGAAAGGGTGCGGTGCTGCTGAACTTTGCGCGCGAGGAGATCGTCAACAATGAGGACGTGGCGGCCGCACTCGAAAAGGGTCAACTCAGTCAATACATTTCGGACTTTCCGACCCCGTCACTGTTGGGTAAACCCGGTGTGATGGCAACGCCGCATCTGGGTGCCAGCACGGAGGAAGCCGAGGAAAACTGCGCCATGATGGTGGCGGACCAGATCATTGATTTCCTGCATCACGGCAATATCAGGAACTCAGTGAATTTCCCGCCGATTCAGATGGAACGCACCGATGGATTCCGTATCGCGCTCGCGAACCGCAATGTGCCGCGCATCCTCGGTAGCGTCTTGTCGATTCTTGCAAGTCGCAACCTCAATGTGATCGACATGATCAACAAGAGTCGGGAAGAGATCGCATACAACCTGATTGATGTCGAAACCCAACCGGGCGATGATCTGATCCAGGAAATCGCGGACATTGATGGCGTGATCAATGTCAGGGTGATTGGCGAGTAAGGAGTTTCTCAAGGTGATGCCGCCGCCCGGCATCTCGCAGGGCAAAGCGGGCCGGGTTGAGCCGTGCCGCCGCACTGTGTCCAAGGCAACCGGCTTCGCCGGTGAGTTGGCGTACGATGTGTTCGGCGAGCAGTGGGGCAGTGCTGGCCCCGTGTGAACCGAGCCCGGTGATGACGTAGTGTCCCGCCTTCCAGTCCGTAAACGGCACTTGCTTCTGGTCGTTGCAGAACTGAAGCAATGCCGGCCAGTCAGGTAGTGGGCCCGCGATCGGCTGCCGATCCCGGGTAGTGCTGCGAACACCGACCCAGGCCCTTTCGACTTTAAAGCTGCCATCGGTCACCTGGCGGTGATGGTGCAATAGCGTGGCTGTATCCATTGTCGAAATTGTTGTAGATGTGTCCTTCTTGTCATAGGTGCTGCCCAGCAGAACCTGTCCGTCCGCCAACGGAATCAGCGACACCGGTCCACCGACGACACAGTTGAGTGGTGTTGAGAGCTGACCGATCAGTAGCTGTCCCCGTACTGGCTCTCGATTGAGGGGTGCCAGTGTCGGCAACTCTTCGACACCGGTGGCGAGGATTAGCCGTTCATTACAGGCAAGGTCACGTTGAGAGAATTCCCGGCAGACTACGTGTTCTTCCAGCTCTCTGAACTCGTCATGCAAGTCGATGTGGCCCGACTGCGACAGCCATAGTCCGGAGCGTTTAAGGGTGAGTCCGGCACGTTCACTCAGCGCCCGGTCAGAGACAAATTCGGCGACATTTTCCGGCAGGGCGACAGCAATTTTCTGCAGGCGTTCGGTATCGTGTTCGTCGTTGGCCAGCTGACAGCGACCTGTCAGTCTGACATGGCGGTAATGGCGTAACGCATGCTGGCAACTGTTCAGCGAGAATAGTGCGGGTAGTTGTGGTGTGACGGCGAGCCGGGGATAGACTGCCAGCCGGGGAGCCCCGGAGGCGCCGGCCAGAAAACCGGCGCGGTCATACAGCTTTACCTCCAGGCCTCGTCGCCGTAGTGCCCTGGCGCAATTGAGCCCGGCGACGCCGGCACCGACGATTGTGACCTGGTCCAGGTTGTATTCGGCAGGCGTCCACTGGCCCGGATATCTGGATGTCAGCATCTCGGCCTTGCGGCCGAACCCGGCTGTTCTGGCGACTGAAAACCCTGCGTTGGCGAGCCCCCGCCGGACCGGACCGGCTACTGAATAGGTGGCGCAGGTGGCGCCTGGTCGTGAAGCCGATGCCAGGGTGCTGTATAGGTCGTCGGACCAGGCGTCCGGGTTGGTGCGGGGACTGAAACCATCGAGAAACCAGGCGTCGATGCGGGCGTCCATATCCGGCAACAGCTGCTGCGCATCTCCGAGCGCCAGAATCAGACTGACATCGTCTGTCAGCTCAATGCAGTGCCAGCCCGGTGATGGTAGAGGATAGGCGGCCAACAGTTTTTCGGTTAGCGGTTTGAGGGAATCGATCTGCGCATACCATGTCGCCAGATCCTGTGGCGCCACCGGCGAGCGTTCAAAGGCGATGTAGTTCAGGCGGCCATGGCGACGGTGGCGCAGGAATTCGCTGGCCGCGAGCAGAAAGTTGGTGCCAAAGCCGAAACCGATCTCGGCGATCGTGAAATGCCCCCGGCGGAGGCGAGCGAACCGGCTTGTCAGATTGTTGCCCTGGATGAAGACGTGAGCTTTCTCGGCAAGGGCCTGGTCCCTCGACCAGTAGATGTCATCGTGTACGACAGACTGCGGGGTGGCTGGTGTCGGCCAGTCTATCTTCGCCCAGGGCAGGCAGTACGCATTCATTCAGCGGCTATCGGACGATCAGGATCAGTAATCCATTCGCTCCAGGAACCCGGATAGAGTGCCGGTTCGTCCAGCCCCGCGTGAACCATGGCAAGGATATTGTGGGTCGCGGTAACACCTGAGCCGCAATAGCAGACCACATCCTGATCCTCCACGCCGAGTTCCGCGAAGCGTCTTCTGAGCTGGCTGGTCGAATGCAGTTGTCCGCCGTCATCGACGTTGCCGGCAAATGGCGCACAGATAGCGCCGGGAATGTGACCCGCAACGGGGTCGATCGGCTCTGCCTCGCCCCGATAACGTGCTTCATCGCGCGCATCCAGCACCAGCCCGGCAAAAGACTGGATCTCGGCGGCGGAAACCTGCCGGGTCAGGCCGGGCCGAATCCCGAAGGTTGACGGGGGCAGCACGGAAACTTCATCGGTGACCACCTGTCCTGCTTCGTTCCAGGCCGAAAACCCGCCATCCAGAACCTGGACATCGGCATGGCCCAGCCAGCGCAGCATCCACCAGCATCTGGCTGCAAATGCGCCCGGTCCATCGTCGTAGGCGACGACCTTGCAGGTGTTGTTGATCCCGGACCGGGACAGGAAACTGGCGAACGTGGCTCGCTCTGGCAGCGGATGCCGACCCGTGACGCCCGGGACAATCGGTGCGCTCAGGTCATGACCCAGGTCAGCGTGGATGGCGCCAGGTATGTGTGACGCAGCATAGGCCCTTTGGCCCGCGTTTTCGTCGGTGAGGGAGTAGCGACAGTCAATAACCCGGGTGTCGGGGTGGTCCAGCCGGCCAGCAAGATCGGCGACAGTAATCAGCGTGCCCATCTAGCGTGGATATTGCACCAAATGCCTGAAAAATCGCGCAGGACGTTTTTCTCCTGAACTGGCTCGTGAGCGCAGCCCTGTCGAGAACAGCGCGCAGCGAGCACGGCAGCTCAGGAGGAAAACGAACCAGCGAGACTCAGGTAGATGCTGGTGGCTGACAACGTGTGATTTCATCGCATTCATGGACCTCCCTGAATTGCCTGACCCAGATGACCAGTACAAATAATTTGGTGCAATATCCGCGCTAGCCTCCCGATAACCGAACCACGTGCCCGGTCGCTTCGAGTTCACGTTTGATGTCATCCCGCTTATCGCCCTGAATGATGATTCGATCATCCTCGACCGTACCGCCAACGCCACATTTTCGTTTCAGCGTCTTGGCTACCGCCTTCAGTTCATCGGCGGCGATGCCGGTGATAATAACAACGGGTTTGCCGGCACGACCTTTGGTTTGTCGTTGCAGGCGGATGATGCCGTCGCCGCCGGATTGGCGAGTCTGCTGGCATCTGCATTGCTGACGAGGTTGATTGCAATCGGGACAGTGTCGCCCCTGATCAGTTGAATAGACGAGGCCGCTGCGCTTGTTCATTCGTCACTGCTCAACGGTCGATGTCATTAGCTGTCCGAGTAGATAAAAAGGGCGAGATCGTCTTCGTTCGCAGTATGACAGAAATGCGCGTATTGATAGATGAATTCGTAGAGATCGTTGAGTTGCTGGTCCAGTTCCTCGATATCTGTCGTCTCCAGCCAGAGTTCTGCGATTTCTCCAAGCTGGTCTTCATCAAGGCGGGCGAGTCTGGCTGTCACGTCCTGATCAAGCGTGTAGATAAAGGGGCCTTCGTCCGATAGGGATCGATGCAGCATTTCGAAGCTGGCCGCTTCGTCGACGAAACAGCCCGTGACGAGAGCATAGAGTTGCGCCCTTGCGTCTCGATGAAACTGCTGGGAGGACATGCACGGAAAAGAGAGCGCAGGGTTCTCGTCAGGTTCCAGTTGATCAACCTGGTCTGGCTCGGCGACAAAAATTATCTGGTGCATCGGGCCGATGCTTTAAGAGATCGCTTCAACCTCGTCTGCCTGAGGCCCCTTATCACTGTCAACGACGACAAATCGCACGCGCTGTCCTTCCGCAATGGTTCGGCGACCATCGCCGCTGATATTTCGGTAATGCACAAAGACATCATCGCCGCTGTCGCGGGTAATGAATCCATATCCTTTCTTGACGTTGAACCATTTCACGGTTCCCGTTTCACTGACTTCGCTCACGGCGGTGGTTGCGCCCATCAAGTTGCCGGCAAGCACGGCGGCAATGATGACGACGAGTACTGCCAGGTCGCCGGGTGTGGTAGGGACGGGCAGCGTGCCTTGCTGAATGAATCCGATGACGAGGTAGGCAATCAGCGCGATCACCGGGCTGATCACCAGGCTTCTGGTTTTGGTGTTCATGTTTTCGGATGGTGTGGTGTGTTTGCAAATGGGAATGATACTGATTGGCTCAGTGATCGCAAAGCGAGTGTCTCGGTGGGAGTCACGCCGGAATTCGATCCAGTATTTCGCGGTAACGTCTGACTGTCGGCCCAAGCCCTGACCAGAGCGCGTCGGAAACAATGGCATGCCCGATAGAAACCTCGGCAACATCCGGCACTGACCGACAGAACGTATCGAGATTTTCCAGGTTCAGATCGTGGCCGGCATTGATCGCAAGGCCAAGTTTTCTTGCCAGCTGACCAGCGCTGACGAACTGCGACAGAATGTCGTCGTGTTTGCCATAAGCATCGGCGTAGGGTCCAGTGTAGAACTCGATCCGCTCCACACCGAGCTGGGCGGCCAGTTCGATCTGTTTCGGCACAGGGTCCATGAACAGGCTGACGCGGATACCGGCTTCCTGCAGCTGCTGAACGATGGGTGTCAGCCTGTTGGACTCGCCAATCAGGTTCCAGCCGTGGTCAGAGGTGAGTTGGCCAGGGTCGTCCGGCACCAGCGTGCACTGCGCCGGCTTGTTGGCGGCGACCAGGGCCATGAAACCGGGGAAACCGTTGGCTTCCGGTCCCGCGAACGGGTTGCCTTCGATATTGAATTCAATGTCCCGGTATTCCGGCGCGGTCAGCAGTCTTGCCAGATCCTCAACATCCTGGGGACGAATGTGGCGCTGATCGGGCCGGGGATGAACCGTAATTCCCTGGGCGCCGGCGGCGATGACAGTTCGTGCGGCTTCGGTCACGCTGGGAATGGTGGTATCCCTCGAGTTGCGTACCAGGGCTACTTTGTTGAGGTTAACGCTGAGTTTGGTGTGCACGCTGCCTAGTTCCAGGTCGAAATATTGCGCTGGTAGATCCGGCGAGCTGCCCAGAAACCGATCAACATGGCGATGATGACCACCGCGCCACCACGAAGGAACCATTCCTGCGCTGCGTCACCCTGAAGTTCATCGTTCGCCATCAGCAGGGTGTCAATCTGGTTTTCCAGTTCGACTCGTTCGTCTTGCAGGGATTCGTTCCGGGCCTGAATCTGGATGGTGTCTGCCGATAGCTGGCGGATTTCATCCAGCGCCGTGCTGGTGGTTTCAAGTTCGGCTTTCGAATGCTGCAATTCTGTCGTCAGGTTCGCATTTTCGTCGCGCAGTTCCTGCAGCCGCAGCAGTGTCTGCTGATGCGTCGCCTCGAGCGCCAGCAGTCTGGATTGCATGGTTTCCAGTTGGTCGCTGGCGATGGGTTCCGCCATCAGGTACTGGGTCTGCATCCAGCCCTCAAGGCCGTCCTGGGTCCGGACCAGACTCCAGCCGGAATCTGGTTCCTGCTGCATGATTTCGAGCGGGGTTCCGCTGCGGATACCTCGATGCAGAATACGATGTTCCGGTGTCGGTCCGCCCCGGAGAGGGACGTAAAGGGTATCGCGTACGTAGACGGTTTCTGCCATTGCCGAGATGGAGATCGTGACCAGTGACAGCAATGTGCAGGCTAGCTTGTTCAGGGGAGTACTCGTTTGAATGGTTTGACAACTACGTTCTCGTAGACACCGGCGCTCACATAGGGGTCAGCATTGGCCCAGGCTTCCGCCTCTGACAGTGACGCGAATTCGGCGACCACGAGACTACCTGAGAACCCTGCTGGCCCCGGGTCGTCGTTGTCAACGCGTGGGTGCGGGCCGGCGAGCAGCAGTCTACCTTCTGATTTGAGAGCTTCAAGTCTTGCCAGGTGGGCAGGTCTGGCGTCCAGCCGCAGAGATAGTGAGTCCGGCCGGTCCTCGGCGATGATGGCATAGAACATCGGTCAGTCTATCGACTCGCTTTCCATGGATTCCTCGGTCAGGTATCCGCCCCTCACCAGGTAGACGATCGTGATAACGAGGTAAATCATGGTAATTGCGATACCACCGACGAGCTTGTAGCTGACCCAGAATTCAAGACTGAAGCGATAGGCGACGATCAGATTCAATACGCCGGCGAGAAAGAAACCAAAGGACCAGCCAAGCGTCAGGTTTCGCCAGGCATGATCCGGCAGGTGAATTTGCGGGCCCAACATTTTTTTCAGCAGATTTTCGCGGGCAAATGCCTGGCCACCCAGCAATATAAGCGCGAACATCCAGTTCACTACGGTTGGCTTCCAGAGCAGAAATGCTTCGTCGCGAAATGCCAGGGTTGCACCGCCGAGCAGGATCACCACGGCGAAAATGACTCGGGTCTTGCCTTCAACCTGGCCGGTAGCCAAATACTCCCAGCCAACCTGCAGGCCGACACCGACCATCAGGGTCATAGTTGCGATGTAGATGTCCCGCGTATAGAAAAAAACTGCGGTGAACAGCGCAACTGGCACGAACTCGACGAATTGTTTCATGGCGACTGTGAGGAGAACCTTTCTGGGCCGATATTAATTGAAATCGACGGCCAGTTTTAGTGCGTTTGCCAGATGCTTGTTCATTCGCGCACAATCACTGCATGAGTCAGTATTTCCGTATTCACCCCGATAACCCCCAGCCCCGCCTGATTGCCCAGGCCGCCGATATCATCAAGGCGGGGGGCGTGATCGTCTATCCGACCGACTCAGCCTACGCCCTTGGCTGCCATTTGGGCGACAAGCAGGCGATCCTGAGGATTCGTCAGATCAGGAATCTGGATGATGACCACAATTTCAGCCTGGTATGTCGTGACCTCTCTGATCTCGGCATGTATGCGCGGGTGAGCAACACCGCGTACCGCCTGTTGAAAGCGGCGACGCCCGGCCCCTATACCTTTGTCCTGCAGGCAACGCGTGAGGTACCGCGCCGCCTGGTTCATCCCAAGCGCAAGACCATCGGTGTCCGCGTGCCTGACAACGAGATCTGCCGCGCGCTGCTGGATGCGCTGGGGGAGCCGCTGATGAGTTCGACGCTGATCCTGCCCGGCGATGAGTACCCCCTGACGGAACCGCTCGAGATTCGCGAGCTGCTGGAGCACCAGGTCGATCTGGTGATGGACGGCGGCTTCTGCGGGCTTGAATCGACGACCGTGGTTGACCTGGAGGATGATGTTCCCGTGGTGTTGCGTGAGGGTAGAGGCGATCTCGATCTGTTTGTGGCCTGACCTGCTTGTGCACTGATTAGGCGCAGACACCGGCTTGTCTCATCGTCTATAATGACCGACAAAACCACCCTGAATTTTTCTTGAACGTTCCGACCCCGTTATCTGCCTGTGCTGTTGCCTCCCGATGAGTCTTCTTGAGGCAAAAAACCGCGTTCTATCCGGAATGCGTCCCACCGGACGTCTTCATCTCGGCCACTACCATGGTGTGCTCAAGAACTGGATCCAGTTGCAGCATGAGTATGACTGCATGTTCTTTGTCGCGGACTGGCATGCGTTGACGACGCACTACGAAGACCCAAGAATCATCGAAGAAAACGTTTGGGCCATGGTGATCGACTGGCTGGCTGCCGGTGTTAATCCCGGTTCCGCTTCGCTGTTTATTCAGAGTCGGGTACCGGAGCATGCGGAGCTCCATCTGTTGCTATCGATGATTACGCCGCTCAGCTGGCTTGAGCGCGTACCCACCTACAAAGATCAGATTGCGCGGCTCAACGAGAAAGACCTGGCGACCTATGGGTTTCTTGGTTATCCCCTGTTGCAGGGTGCGGACATCCTGATCTACAAGGCGGGCCACGTTCCCGTGGGTGCCGACCAGGTGCCCCATGTGGAAGTCACGCGTGAGATTGCCCGCAGGTTCAATCATATCTTCGGTCGGGAACCGGGCTTTGAGGAGTTTGCCGAGGAGGCCATCAAGAAGCTGGGTCGCAAGAACGCCGCCCTCTACCGCCGCCTGCGAAAGGATTTTCTTGAGCAGGGTAACCAGGAGTCGCTCGAAAAGGCCCAGGCCATTGTCCAGGATTCGGGGAATGTGTCGCTCGGTGATCGTGACCGCTTGTTTGGCTATCTTGAAGGGGGTGGCAAGGTGATCTTGCCTGAGCCGCAGGTATTGCTGACGGAAAATTCGGTACTGCCGGGACTGGATGGACAAAAAATGTCCAAGTCCTATGGCAATGAAATTTCCCTGCGTGAGGACGAAGACAGCGTTGCCAAAAAAATCAAGACGATGACGACAGATCCGGCTCGCGTTCGCCGAACAGACCCGGGCGATCCGGACAAGTGTCCCGTATTCAGGTTGCATGACGTGTATTCAGACGATGACACCAAGAACTGGGTTCGAAAAGGCTGTACGTCCGCCGGTATCGGTTGTATTGAGTGTAAAAAGCCCGTGATCGACGCTGTCCTGGAAGAACAGCGCCCGATGCGAGAGCGAGCGCGCCAGTATGAAGACAATCCTGATCTGGTGAAAACGATCGTGGCGGAGGGTTGCGAAAAGGCCCGCGCCATTGCGCGGGATACCATTGAGGATGTGAGAACGGCCATGGGCCTGGACTATCGCTGAGGATATGACAGAGCCAGTATCGGAAGAAGACCGAAAGAAGCCGGGCACCCGCCAGGCCGAGATGCCGTTTGCGGTTGTTGAGGGGCGGCCGATGGCCCAGCTGCCGCTCGATCTTTACATCCCGCCGGATGCACTTGAAGTTTTCCTCGAAGCATTTGAAGGTCCGCTCGACCTGCTGCTCTATCTGATCAGGCGACAGAACTTGGACATCTTGGACATCCAGGTGGCCGAGATTACTCGCCAGTATATGGACTACATTGACCTGATGAAGGAAATGCAGTTCGAACTGGCGGCAGAGTACCTGGTGATGGCAGCGGTGCTGGCCGAGGTGAAATCACGCATGCTGTTGCCGAGGCAGGTCAGCGAAGATGAAGAAGAGGAAGATCCCCGGGCTGAACTGATCAGGCGGCTACAGGAATACGAACGGTTCAAGCAGGCGGCACTGGACATCGAGGAACTGAGTCGACTCGATCGGGATATCTGGATCGCACGTGGCGATGCGCCGAAAGTGGACAAACCAAAGCCGTTGCCGGATGTGCAGCTACAGGAGATGCTGGTGGTGTTGTCCAGGGTGCTCAAGCGGGCCGAAAGCTATGCCAGCCACCAGGTGGCACTGGAGCCACTCTCGACGCGGGAACGAATGTCAACGATTCTGGATCGTGTACATCGACAGGGGGATCAGTTTATCCCCTTTATTGATCTGTTTACTTCGGAAGAGGGCCGGGCCGGTGTGATTGTGACATTTCTCGCGACGATGGAATTGATCAAGGAATCCCTGATCGAGATTGTGCAGGCTGAGCCTTTTGCACCGATCCATGTGAAGCTGAGGGCGAGCGCTATTGAAGAAACGTCAGCGGGGAGTGCGGACATCTGATGCAGGAAGACCCGGAATTGGAAAATGCCGAGACTGATGCCGACGAGCGCATCATCCCGGAACTCAAACAGATCGTCGAAGGCGCGATCCTTGCTGCAGATGGACCGTTGTCAGTTGACCATATGATTTCCCTGTTTGATGAGGGTGAGCAGCCAACACGGGCCCAGGTCCGGGAGGTGCTCGATGCGATTGCGGCAGATTTCGATGACCGGGGGTTCGAACTCAAACAGGTGGCCAGCGGCTACCGGTTCCAGGTTCGCGAGCGCTACGCGAATTGGGTAGGCAAACTGTGGGAGGAGCGCCCGCCCAGATATTCCCGCGCGTTGCTGGAGACGCTGGCCCTGATCGCCTACAAGCAGCCGATCACTCGCGGCGATGTCGAGGAAGTACGCGGGGTCGCAGTCAGCACCAACATTATCCGCACACTGCTGGAGCGGGAATGGATTCGTGTTGTCGGGCACAGGGACGTTCCTGGCCGCCCGGCGATCTACGCCACCACCAAGAACTTTCTCGATTATTTCAATCTGAGCAGTCTGGATGAGTTGCCAACACTGTCCGAAATCAAGGACCTGGAAGGCGCCAATGAGGAACTTGAACTCGAGGAAGAACAAATCATCGAGCCGCGAACCCTCGAAGTCGAACCGTCGACAGATGACCTGGCAGCGGATGACGATGCGGATCTCGAAGCGGTAACGCGACAGGTTAACGACATTCAGGAAAATGTGCGTAGCCTGTTTGCGCCGCCTGAGGACGAAGTCGAGGATGAAGACGATGACCCGGACGATCAGTCGTCAGTCTGAGTGACCGTGTCTGAAAAACTGCATAAGGTCCTGGCGAATCTGGGGCTGGGCAGTCGCCGCGAGATGGAGCGGTGGATTAGTGCCGGCCGGGTTGAAGTGAACGGTCAGGTGGCAACCACTGGCGATCGGGTCGACATCGAAGACCGTATCTTTGTCGATGGCAAACCAATCAGTCAGAAGCGGCGCCGCCATCGCACCATCCTGTATAACAAGCCGACCGGCCAGATCTGCTCACGTAATGATCCCGAAGGTCGGGCGACTGTGTTTGACCGGCTGCCGAAGCTCAAGAAACAGCGCTGGATATCGGTAGGCCGGCTCGATTTCAATACCAGCGGACTGCTGTTGCTAACGACTGATGGTGAGTTGGCCAATCGGCTGATGCACCCGTCATTCCAGATTGAGCGTGAGTATGTGGTCAGGGTGCTCGGCGATGTAGGCGAAGAACACCTGCAGGCACTGCTGGAAGGCGTACTGCTTGACGACGGTGTTGCCCGGTTTTCAGACATCCAGCCGGCACAGAAGGAAGAAGACGGTGCGAACCAGTGGTTTTACGTGGTACTGATGGAAGGCCGCAACCGGGAAGTCAGGCGTCTGTGGGAATCGCAGGGTTTCACCGTCAGTCGGTTGAAGCGGGTTCGATATGGACACCTGTTCGTTCCTTCTGCCGTCAAGGCGGGCCGTTACGTCGATGTGCCACCGAAAGAACTGGCGGAGCTTTATCGACTGGTCGACCTGACGCCGCCGGATTAGTTGTCCAGCCAACTGGTGTCAAAAAGCTGACCGTTCTCCCCCTTGCTGTCAGGTCCCATCAGGTAAAGGTACAGCGGCATCAGCTCCTCGGGGGTCTTGACGGTGGCCGGGTCTTCATTGGGATACGCCGATGCCCGCATTGGCGTCCTCGTTGCGCCTGGGTTGATGATGTTGGTGCGAATGTTTGAGGTGTTTTCCAATTCGTCTGCCAATAGCATGGCCAGTCCTTCGAGACTGTGTTTGGAAACAGCATAGGCGCCCCAGTAGGCACGGGGCCGGGTGCCAACACTTGAGGTTGTAAAGGCCAGCGAGGCATCCGGTGACTGTTTCATGACGGGTAGCAGGTTTCTCGTCAGCAGGGCGGGGGCGTTGGCGTTGACATGCTGGACGCGCATCCATTCGTTCATGTCGTAGGCTTCGAACGGAATCAGTTGTCCCAGCAAGGCGGCATTGTGAAGTAATCCGTCCAGTTGCGAATAGGTTGAAGCAATGACATTTGCCAGCTCGACCATTTCGTCCACAGTGGCGGTGGCGAGATCCATCGGGGCGATACCGGGCAACGAGTATCCGGCGTCAGCGATCTCATCGTAAACAGATTCCAGCTTGCTCGTGGTTCGGCCCAACAGGACGACGGTGGCGCCATGGCGGGAAAATTCCAGTGCGGCAGTCCGGCCGATCCCGTCGCCTGCCCCGGTGACCAGTATCGTACGTCCTGATAACAGGTCGGGTGCTGGAACGTAATTCATCTTCCGGTTCCGAAAAGAACCACCTTGATGGTTTTCAACATGATTGAAATATCCAGCATCAGCGAGTAGTTCTTGATGTAGTAGAGATCATATTGCAGTTTTTCGGCAGCATCTTCGGTTGAATCGCCGTATCCGTACATCACCTGGGCCCATCCGGTAATGCCGGGCTTTACGATGTGTCTCAAGTTGTAATAGGGAATGCGCTGTTGCAGTTCAGTAACGAATTCTGGCCGTTCCGGGCGTGGACCGATGAAACTCATGTCTCCGACGAGCACATTCCAGAGTTGCGGCAGTTCGTCAAGCCGAAACTTGCGCAGTATTCTGCCTACTGTTGTGATGCGTGGATCATCGGGGACAGCGAACTGGGCACCGTCTTGTTCGGCGTTTTTGACCATGGTGCGGAACTTGAACGCGACAAAGCGTCTGCCGTTTTCCCCCGTCCGTTCCTGCCGGTACAGGATGGGGAATCCAGAAGTTGCCACGATGATGGTGGCAATTAACAGTAGCACCGGCATCAGCACTGTCCCCAGAATGATGGCGATCAGGATGTCGATATAGCGTTTGAAGCGAAGACCGATGGGGTTGTGAATCAGGTCGAAGCCGTGGGTGAGAGTTAACCATTGTCGGTCCAGATAACTGACAGGCAGTCGCGTCAGGTACTTTTCGTAGAAGTCGTTGAGGGTAAAGATACGGGTGCCGGCAATTCGTATTGACATGAGTCGATTGAGAAGCTGTTCGGGAAGCTGGTCCGGTGCGGCAACGATGATGCCAGCGACATTGGACCCTGCAAGCACCTCGTCCAGTTCGGACCAGGTTCCCTGGACCTTCACACCATCCCGCGCGACGATGTCCGATGACTGCAATAGCGGCGTGAGAATTCTGACCTGCTCGACGCCATAGACCGATCTGAAATGATCGAGAAACTGTGAAATCTCCGCGTCAGCGAGTACCAGCCAGGTAATGTCATGACGTTTCAGTTTGATCCAGTAGTTCAACAAGTATCGAATCCCGAGCGACCATAACCACACCATCAGCAGGCTGCTTGCCAGCACACCTCGACCGACGAAACCACCAATGAAGGCCGGGCCGATGAGATAAACCAGTAGTGCCACGGTGACGCCAGTGAGAACGATAGCGATGAAGGAACGTTCGAGCATGCCAAGCTGACTCAGCATGGATTCGAACGTGTACAGATCCATCAGGTAGTAAAAGAGAAATGTTGCTGACGCGACCAGTACCAGTTTCCAGGTTAGTAACAAGTTGGGAGCGAGGCCTGAGGTAATGATCCAGTGATTGATGTTGAAGATCACCAGCACACCCAGGATGTCCAGAAACACCAGGGCCGCGATGGTCAGTGAACTGGTATTCACAGATTCTGCTCTACCGGTTTATGCGCGTGGACCAGGTAGTTGACATCGACATCCCGACCCAGGCTGAAGTTCCGGGTGAGGGGGTTGTAGGTCATGCCGGTGACATCCGTCAGTATGAGCTGGCTCGTTCTTAGTGCCTCGGCCAGTTCCGATGGGCGAATAAACTTGGCGTAGTCATGAGTACCACGGGGCAACAGGCCAAGGACATATTCGGCGCCGAGGATAGCGAGCAGATAGGACTTTGGATTGCGATTGATCGTTGAAAGAAACAGATCGCCGCCGGGTTTCAGCAGTTTTGCGCAGCCCGCGATGACTGAACCCGGGTCAGGTACGTGTTCAAGCATTTCGAAGCAAGTGACCGCGTCGAACGAGGCGCTTTCGCTGTCAGCGAGTGCTTCCACGGTTGTCTGTCGATAGTCGACGTCGACACCGGATTCCGTCGCGTGGAGTCGGGCAACCTGCAGGGGTTTTTCGGCCATATCTGTGCCGGTAACCATGGCGCCTGCCCGAGCCAGCGATTCTGCCAGGATGCCACCGCCGCAGCCGATGTCGGCGATGCGGGTGCCTGCCAGCTGCAGTCTGGTCTCGATATACGACACTCGTAACGGATTGAGATCGTGTAGTGGTTTGAAGTCGCCGGCAGGATCCCACCAACTCCGCGCCAGGCGATCGAACTTGGATATCTCTGTCGGATCCACGTTGCTTGTCATGCCTGCATTCTCTCAAGCCAGGCCTGGACCCGTTGTCTCAGTGCGACTTCGTCGAGCTGGGTAAATTGTCCTTCATCAAGCAGCCGTTTACCGCTGATCCAGACGTCAGAGACCTGGTGGCCGCTGCTGGCGTAAACCACTTGCGAGACAGGATCGTGCATTGGCTGAAAGTTGATGGCGGCCATGTCGATGGCAACCAGATCTGCGGCTTTCCCCGGTTCCAGGCTGCCGATTTCGTCTGCCATCCCCAACATGCGGGCGCCGTTGATCGTGGCCAGTTCAAGTGCGGTGTGGGCATCGACGGTCGTCGGATCGAGTGCGGTACCCTTGGCCAGCAGTGCGGCAGTTCGCAGTTCTTCGATCATATCCAGGTTGTTGTTGGAGGCTGCGCTATCGGTCCCCACACAGACATTGACGCCGGCATCCAGCAGGCCGCCGACGGGGCAGAATCCGCTGGCCAGCTTCAGGTTCGATTCGGGGCAATGCACGACGTGTGCGCCGCTGGACGCCAGCGTTGCAATCTCATTCTCGGTCAGCTGGGTCATATGCACGGTTTGCAGGTGATGATCCATCAGGCCCAGCTCATCGATTCGCTTGAACGGACGCTTGCCGGAGTCCTTCAGTGCATCTTCGCACTCGCCACGGGTTTCGTGCAGATGCAGATGGATTGGTACATTGTATTGAAGTGACTGTTCTTTCGCTTTGATGAAGCCATCGTCCGTCACAGTGTAGGGCGCGTGAGGTGCGATCGCTGTTCGGACCAGCGAGTGATTGCGGTATTGTTCGTGCAGCTCGGCCGCCTTTTGCAGATGTTCGTCTTCAGTCTTTGCCCAGGCGTTTGGAAACTGTATCAGCGGCATACAGACCTGGGCGCGAAAGTGGTTGTCCGCATAGGCTTTTGCCGTTTCATCAGGAAACCAATAGCTGTCGACAGCGAAGGTTGTACCCGTTCGAATCATCTCGGCAACGGCGAGCGTGGTGCCGTCGTAGGAGAAAGCAGGAGAGACGTGTCTTGCCTCGGCCGGCCAGATGTGATTTTCCAGCCAGTCCATGAGTTCGCGATCGTCCGCGTAGCCGCGCAGCAGGGTCATGGCAGCATGCCCGTGGGCGTTGATCAGACCCGGAATGACCGTGTGAGTCGGCAGGTTCACGGCAGTGAGATCAGGGTTGTCTGCCCGCGCTCCTTGACTCGGCTGGATTGATTCAATGCGGCCCGCCCTGACCACAATGGCATGGTCCAGCAGACAGGTTCTTGCCGGGACAACTGGAATGATCCAGCGGGCGTCGATGATGAAACTTTCTGTCATGATGTGCGCAGTTCTGGCTGGCTCTGGAGTATACAGGAGAGTCTCTGCAGGCTCATTTGAGAGCAGATTGAGATGCCTTCGCAAGGGCACTCATGATAGAATTTCGGGCTTACGAAGTAGAGGTTTCCCTCCCCGGATATGTCCGAATTTGACGGTGATATCTCGTCGATAAATATCGAAGACGAGCTCAGACAGTCGTACCTTGAATACGCCATGAGCGTGATCGTTGGACGCGCGCTGCCGGATGTTCGCGATGGTCTGAAGCCGGTTCATCGTCGTGTCTTGTTTGCCATGAGTGAGCTCAATAACTCATGGAACAGGCCTTATATGAAGTCGGCGAGGATCGTCGGTGATGTCATTGGTAAATACCATCCCCATGGCGACAATGCCGCCTATGACACGATTGTCAGGATGGCGCAGGCGTTCAACCTGCGATACCCGCTGGTGGATGGTCAGGGTAATTTCGGGTCGCTGGACGGGGACGGTGCCGCTGCCATGCGATACACCGAAGTTCGAATGGAAAAGATTGCGCACGAGTTGCTCGCGGATCTTGACAAGGACACGGTGGATTTTGGCGAGAACTATGATGGTACGTTGCAGATGCCGGACGTGCTGCCGACCAAGGTGCCAAACCTGCTGGTCAATGGGTCTGCGGGGATCGCGGTGGGCATGGCGACCAATATACCGCCCCATAATCTTCGCGAAGTGGTTGATGCCTGCCTCGCGCTGATCGAAGATCCGGACATCAACATCGATGGCCTGATGGAGCACGTCAAGGGGCCGGATTTTCCCACCGGTGCCATCATCAACGGTCGCGCGGGCATTGTTGAAGCTTATCGTACCGGACGTGGTCGTATCTTCGTTCGGGCGCGATGTGAGATCGAAACAAACGAGAAAAATGGCCGCGAGTCCATCATCATCAAGGAGATTCCCTATCAGCTTAATCGTGCCCGTTTGATTGAGAAGATTGCCGAGCTGGTCAAAGACAAGAAGATCGAGGGGATTTCCGAACTGCGCGACGAGTCGGCCGCTGACACGCGCATTGTGATCGAGGTTCGCCGTGGTGACGTCGCTGAGGTTGTGCTGAATAACCTGTACGCGCAGACACAGCTACAGGCTGTGTTCGGGATCAACATTGTAGCCCTGGTGGAAGGGGAACCCAGGGTTCTGAATCTGAAAGAGGTACTGGAAGCGTTCGTCCTTCATCGCCGTGAGGTGGTAACTCGGCGGACTGTATTCCTGTTGCGGCGTGCCCGGGCGCGGGGACATGTGCTGGAGGGCCTTGCAGTAGCGCTGCAGAACATTGATCCGGTCATTGAATTGATCAAGGAATCCGAAAACGCGACGGTGGCCAGAGAGCGCCTTGTGGCAACGCCGTGGTCTTCTGACAACGTTCAGCGAATGCTGGAACGAGCGGGCCCGAATGCGGCACGACCGGAAGATCTCGATGAACGTTATGGCCTGAAGGACGACGGTGAATATCATCTGTCTCCGGAACAGGCGCAGGCCATCCTGGAGATGAGACTGAATCGTCTGACCGGCCTGGAACAGGATCGCTTGCTCGAAGAGTATGAAGAGATTATCGACACCATCGCGGGCTTGCAGGCGATTCTGCAGGATCCTGAGCGGCTGATGCAGGTAATTCGAGACGAACTGATGGAAGTTCGAGGCGAGTATGGGGATGAGCGCCTGACTGAAATTGTTGGGACCCAGGAAGACCTGACGGCGGAAGACCTGATTACCGAACAGGATATGGTGGTGACGCTGTCGAACGGCGGCTATGCCAAGACGCAGCCCCTGACTGACTATCAGGCGCAGCGGCGTGGTGGCCGGGGACGAAGCGCCAGTGCGCTCAAGGAAGAGGATTTCATCGCCCGGTTAATGGTGGCTAATACTCACGACACCATCTTGTGCTTTACCAACCGCGGCAAGGTCTACTGGCTGCGCGTGTTCCAGATTCCGGTGGCTTCTCGTGCCTCACGAGGTCGCCCTGTGGTGAATATCCTGCCGCTGGAGGAAAACGAACACATTACGGCGATGTTGCCGGTGGACGAGTATCGGGATAATGAATTCATCTTCATGGCCACCGAGAACGGTACGGTCAAGAAGACGCCACTGATGGACTTTTCGCGGCAGCGTTCGTCGGGACTGATCGCCATTGAACTTGAAGAAGGCAATCGACTGGTGGGCGCGGCTATTACTGACGGTACTCGCGATGTCATGTTGTTTGAGAGTGGCGGCAAGGCGATCCGGTTCAAGGAAACCGATGTTCGGGCCATGGGTCGAACGGCGCGCGGTGTTCGTGGGATCAGGCTGCGTCCGGGACAGCGCGTCCTTTCCCTGATCATTCCAGACGCTGAAAGCGAGATTCTGGTAGCCAGCGAGAAAGGATTTGGCAAGCGTAGTACCGTCGATGATTTCTCACCGATTGGTCGCGGTGGCCAGGGCGTGATCGCCATGAAGCTGTCAGATCGTAACGGCTCCCTGGTGGGCGCCATCCAGGTGGATCAGGGCGACGAGGTCATTCTGATCAGTGACAAGGGGACGCTCGTCAGAACCCGGGTCGAAGAGGTCTCGCAGCAGGGACGCAATACCCAGGGTGTGAGACTGATTAACGTCCAGGAAGGCGAGAAGCTTGTGGGTCTGGCGCGGGTTCAGGACCCGGATGACTCCGCCGATGCGGAATTGGCTGATGATGAAGCGGATGACGAGACAGGTTAGGCCCTGATCCGACGACTGGTGTTACACTCTGCTTCCCTGGCTACTGACCTGAACCATGAGCGAAGAATCTCCGACCAACAACCGGCTGGACCAGCTGCGGCAGAAGATTGATGCGCTCGACCTGGAAATTCTCGAGCGTCTGAACGAACGCGCTCGATGTGCGTTAGAGGTAGCAGAGGTCAAGCAGCAGGAAGCGGGCGATGTGGCGCCGGTTTACTACAGACCTGAACGAGAAGCCCAGGTACTGCGCAATATCATGGCCCGTAATCCGGGCCCACTCAGCGATGAGAAGGTCTCGCTGGTGTACCGGCAGATCATGTCGGCCTGTCTTGCGCTGGAAGAGCCGTTGCAGGTTGCATACCTTGGTCCTGAAGGGACATTCACCCAGCTGGCAACCCTGAAGCAATTTGGCCATGCGGTAATTGGCATGCCGATGGTGACCGTGGATGACGTGTTTCGCGAAGTCGCGGCGGAGACCTGTCACTACGGCGTTGTCCCGGTGGAAAACTCAACCGAAGGCGTTATCTCTCATACCCTCGACAGCTTCCTGAGTTCTTCGCTGCGAATCTGCGGTGAGGTGGTGATGCGAATTCATCATCATCTGATGATCGCGCCCGACGCTGACGAGAATGCGATATCGAAGATTTATTCACATCAGCAGACCCTGGCTCAGTGCCGTCGTTGGCTGGACGGGCACTACCCGAAGATTCCGCGGCTCACGGCCACAAGCAATGCCGAAGCGGCACGCCGTGTCATCGAGGAGAAGGATGCAGCCGCCATTGCAGGTGAAATTGCCGCGGAAATTTATGGTCTGAGGATTTTGTCGAAGAAGATTGAGGATCTCGAAGACAACACGACGCGGTTTCTGGTTGTGGGGCGAGAGGACGTCGGTCGCAGCGGCAACGACAAGACATCGATCATGGTTTCCACCCACAACCAGCCCGGTGCACTTTATAAACTGTTGGAGCCGTTCCATCGTTACGGCATTTCGCTGACCTCGATCGAAACAAGACCATCGAGAACCGGAATGTGGTCCTATGTGTTCTTTATTGATTTCGAAGGACACCGGGAAGATGACAACGTGCGCAAGGTCCTGGATGAGATTGACGGCGATGCCCTCGAGGTGAAGTGGCTCGGTTCATATCCTCGGGCGCTCGCAACCTGAGGGGCGCCGTATTTCAGTGACGACGTCACTGCCAAGTTAAGAGATGACAGATGTCATGTGACTTTCTTGCCCTCGCAAGTCGAGGCATCAACGAACTACAGCCCTATGTCCCCGGCAAGCCGATCGATGAGTTGAGCCGAGAACTGGGGCTCACCGACATCGTCAAGCTTGCCAGCAACGAAAACCCGCTCGGGCCGCCGTCAGCGGTTATGCAGGAGCTGCCCTCATTATTCGGTGAACTGGCCCGTTATCCGGACGGCAGCGCCTGGCGACTGAAACAAAAGCTCGCCGGACACCTGGGCGTGTCCACTGACATGCTCACGATTGGTAACGGTTCTAACGACGTGCTCGAACTGCTGGCTCGCGTGTTCCTGAATCGAGACAATGGTTCGGTGGTGTCGCAGCACTCTTTTGTTGTTTATCCGCTGGTGACGCAGGCACTGGGCGCGCCACTGACGGTTGTTCCAGCCAGTCACTTTGGTCAGGATCTGAACGCAACGTTGGCGGCGATTTCTGCGACGACCCGGATGGTGTTTATCGCCAATCCAAACAACCCGACCGGCACCTGGATCACACAATCTGAGTTGACCGGGTTTCTTGATCGTGTTCCGGAAGACATCCTGGTGGTGCTCGATGAGGCTTACTTTGAGTATGTGCAGGAGCCCAGCTATCCGGACGGCATGACGTTGATTGGAAGCTACCCGAATCTTGTCGTCACACGGACTTTCTCCAAGGCTTATGGCCTTGCCGGGTTGCGCCTCGGTTATGCGGTCAGTCACCCTGAGATAGCGGACCTGATGAATCGGGTCAGGCAGCCTTTCAATGTCAACCTGATGGCGCTGGCGGCCGGAGAGTTGGCGCTGGATTGCGAGAGTCACCTGACGGAGTCGATTGAACTGAATCGTGCTGGTCTCGACTTTCTCAGGATGTCCTGCGAGGCAATGGATCTGTCTTATATTCCATCTGTGGGTAATTTTCTGACCATCGAAGTGGGCGAAGTGACGCGGCATTATGATGCGCTGTTGCGTGCTGGCGTCATCGTCCGACCCATTGGTGTGTACGAATTGCCCCGTCATATTCGTGTCACGGTTGGGACTGCCGCTGAGAATGAACGCTTTGTCGAGGCCCTGGGCAAGGTGCTGGGGAGGTCTGTCTAGTGCAGTTTGAACACATTGCTTTTGTCGGGCTTGGTCTGATTGGTGGCTCGATCGCAGCGGGATTTCGTCAGCGTGACGCGGCAGTCCGGTTCAGCGCCTTCGATATCAATACGGCCAACCTGAAGCGGGCAATGGATGAAGGCCTGATCGATGACATCGCGAGTTCAGCGAAGGCGGCGGTCGTGGATGCGGACCTCGTCGTCATCGCGACGCCGGTAGTGGCCATGGCGGAGGTGATGGAAGAGATCAAATCCGTATTTTCGAGTGCGGAGGTTGTCGTCACCGATGTTGGCAGCGTCAAGGCAGAGGTCTGTGATTTCGTGGCCGATTTGCTCGGCCAACCGGCGACCAACTTTGTTCCGGGTCATCCGATTGCCGGCTCGGAACAGGCGGGGGTTGGGGCGGCAAACGGCGATCTCTTTGCCGGTCGCAAGACCATTCTCACTCCTCTTGCGGAGACTGAATCAGAGGCGATCGCGAAGGTGACCGCGCTGTGGGAGACCCTGGATGCGACGGTCGTAACGATGACGCCGGCGCACCATGACGAGATTCTGGCCCAGACCAGTCATCTGCCCCACCTGCTGGCCTATGCCTTGGTGGATACCCTGTCGTCGGGTGGCGATTCTCTGGAGATTTTCCAGTACGCCGCCGGCGGCTTTCGAGACTTCTCTCGAATTGCCGCCTCGGACCCTGTTATGTGGCGGGATGTGTTTCGTACCAACAGCGGGCCGGTACTGGCAGCGTTGTCACAGTTTCGGGATCGCCTGGATGAAATGGAAGCACTGATCCGGGACGGCCGGGTGGATGACCTCGCTAAAATTTTTGCCCGGGCGAAAGCGGCACGGGATCATTTTTCGTCCCTGATCGAGGGTGATGACGATTGAATTCAGCGGTACCGGTCATTGCCATTGATGGACCCAGCGGCTCTGGCAAAGGAGCGATTGCTCATCGTCTGGCGAAGAAGCTGGGTTATCACATCCTGGATAGCGGTGCCCTGTATCGTCTGATCGGACTCGCGGCAAGACGCCAGGAAGTAGCGTTTGCCGATGAAGCCGGCCTTGCCCGCCTTGCTCGCGGGATGGAAATCGAGTTTGTACCCACCGATGATGAGGAGGAGCCGATTCGGGTAATGCTGGGTGGCGAGGACGTCACCGTGGCTATTCGTACAGATGAAGCCGGTATCGACGCTTCTCGCGTTGCGCCCATTGCACTGGTTCGAGAGGCTATCAAGGACCTGCAACGGGATTTTCGACAGCCGCCGGGCCTGGTGGCCGATGGCCGCGATATGGGCACGGTGGTCTTCGTCGATGCGGACCTCAAGATCTATCTTACGGCCAGTGTCGAAGCGAGGGCCGAGAGACGTCATAAGCAGTTGATTGGTAAGGATATTAGTGTTAGTCTGCACGACCTTTTTCTGAGCATCCAGGAAAGGGATGAGCGAGACATGAACCGACCGGTCGCCCCGCTCAAACCTGCCGAGGATGCGGTGATCATTGACAGCACATCGCTGGACATTGATGAAGTGCTCAACCAGGTGCTTGCACTGGTTGCAGAAAGGATCGGCTAACTCGCTGAAAACCAACGATATTTCTTGAGTTTGCCTAACATGAACGGACCCGTTTCAGTTGGTGAAGCGGTTATTGGGCAGACGCCCCGGAAGATCATTTAATGAGCGAAATGCAATCTGAGAGCTTCGCCGAGCTCTTCGAAGAAAGCCTTAAAACCATCGACATGCAATCCGGATCCATTGTGACCGGTGTTGTGGTCGACATCGACAATGAGTGGGTCACGGTCCACGCCGGCCTCAAATCTGAAGGGGTTATCCCCCGCGATCAGTTCCGAGATGAAAATGGTGATCTGGAGGTCCAGATCGGCGATACCGTCATGGTGTCGATGGACGCGGTTGATGATGGTTTTGGTGAAACCCGTCTTTCCCGGGAAAAAGCCAAGCGGGCAGAAAGCTGGCAGATTCTGGAAAGAGTCTATGACGATGGCGATGTCATCAAGGGTGTTATCAGCGGACGCGTGAAGGGCGGATTCACCGTTGAGATTCGTGATATCAGGGCATTTCTCCCCGGATCACTGGTTGATGTGCGGCCGTTGCGGGAAACCGAGCATCTGGAAGGTCGAGAACTGGAATTCAAGGTCATCAAGCTCGATCAGAAGCGTAACAATGTGGTCGTTTCACGTCGCAGTGTGCTTGAGGAAGAGAACAGCGCAGAACGCGAAGCGTTGCTGGAATCATTGCAGGAAGGTCAGGAAGTCAAGGGTATCGTCAAGAACCTGACCGATTATGGTGCCTTCGTTGATCTGGGCGGTGTTGACGGGCTGCTTCATATCACCGATATGGCCTGGAAGCGGATCAAGCACCCGAGCGAGATCGTTGCCGTAGGCGATGAAATCAACGTCAAGGTGCTCAAATTCGACCGTGAGCGCAATCGTGTTTCACTGGGCCTCAAGCAATTGGGTGAAGATCCCTGGGTGGCTATCACTCAGCGTTACCCGGAAGGTACGCGAACCATGGCTCGCGTGACCAACCTGACCGATTATGGTTGCTTCGCCGAGCTGGAAGAGGGTGTCGAAGGGCTGGTGCATGTGTCCGAGATGGACTGGACCAACCGCAACATCCATCCGAGCAAGGTCGTCCAGGTGGGCGATGAAGTGGAAGTGATGGTGCTCGATATCGATGAGGAGCGTCGCCGTATTTCGCTGGGTATCAAGCAGTGTCAGGGCAATCCCTGGGAAGAATTCGCCGTGCTGCATAACAAGGGCGACCGCATCAAGGGCTATATCAAGTCGATCACCGACTTCGGTATCTTTATCGGCCTCGAAGGCAATATCGACGGTCTGGTGCATTTGTCTGACATTTCCTGGAATGAACCCGGTGAGCAGGCAGTACGAAGATTTACCAAGGGTGATGAGATTGAAACGGTTATCTTGTCTATCGACGCTGAACGGGAACGCATCTCGCTTGGGCTGAAGCAGCTTGAAGAAGACCCCTTCAGCAACTTCGTCGCAGTCAATGATCGTGGTTCCATTGTGACGGGCAAGGTCAAGGAAGTTGACGCGAAGCAGGCAGTGCTGGAGTTCGCCGAGGACGTCGAAGGTACGCTGAAGGCATCGGAGATTTCTGTTGATCGGGTCGAAGACGCACGCAACGCGGTCAATGTCGGTGATGACATCGAAGTCAAGATCATCAGTGTTGACCGCAAGAGTCGCCAGCTTGGCGTTTCGATCAAGGCCAAGGAACTTGCTGATGAGGAAGAAGCGGTTCGCGAGCATCGTGAGCGTGAATCGGACGTCAGTGCGACCACCATCGGTGATCTGATTAAGGAAAAGATGGGCGACGCCTAAACCATCAACATCTGACGCATGACCAAATCCGAGCTGATTGAAAGAATCGCCGCCGTACAGAGCCAGCTCTCGTCCAAGGACGTGGAGCTGGCCGTCAAGATGATTCTTGATCACATGGCGGAAGCACTTTCGAGTGGCGAGCGAATCGAGATTCGCGGATTTGGTAGTTTCTCGCTGCACTATCGCGCTGCTCGCCTGGGACGTAATCCCAAAACCGGGGAAAAGGTCCAGCTGGCGGGCAAGTACGTGCCTCACTTCAAACCGGGCAAGGAGTTACGGGACCGGGTGAATGATGGGATGCAGGACGAGTTCTCAGCCAAGCGCGTTGAGGGCCTGTCACCCTCTATCGGTGATCAGCACCAAACCAGTTAGTCTCCTGTTCTGACCTCTCGATTCGATATACTGGACTGGTACCTTTGATACCCGTTTGGGTAAACCGTTGGGTAAACAGATGGCTTGGTTAAAACGATGGTCGTTGCGACTGTTCATTCTGGTGATCTTTGTCCTGGCATTGCTGGCTGCTTCAGATAACAGTGAGGCCGTGGCGCTGCGGTTTATGGATTGGGAGACGCCGCAATGGCCGGTTTCCTGGTGGGTGCTGGCGGCGTTTGTGCTGGGAACGCTGTTCGGATTGCTATTGAATGTCGTCTCGAACGCGCGATTGCGAATGAATATCAGAAGCGCCAACCAGGCGATATCGCGTCATGCCCGGGACCTGGACGCAGCACGTGCCGGGTCCGATCAGGACTGATTCACTGATTTCTTCAGTTTCCGTTAAACTTTGCGCCCCTAAAATAGAGGGCTGTTGGTGTTTGCCCTGGTAGGCGATGGATAACTGGCTTTTGTACATTCTGACGGTAGCGGCGATTGCCATTGGCTGGTGGCTGGGTCGGCGAGAGCGATTTGGCGGCAAGCCGGCGGATATTGCCGGTGCGAACTACTATGACGGGCTCAACTACCTGCTGAAGGAACAGCCGGACCGGGCTGTTGCAACCTTCGTTCGTGACCTTGAAGTCAATCAGGAAACCCTCGAGACCCATCTTGCGCTGGGTGGACTGTTGCGTCGGCGGGGGGAGCTTGAGAAGGCTGTCATTGTCCATCAAAACATCCTCGAAAAAGCGAGGTTGACCCCTGAAGTCATCCTCGACGTAAGACTGGAACTGGCACGGGATTATCTTCTCGCGGGATTGCTGGATCGCGCGGAGTCGGTGCTGGTTGAACTGATCCAGGCTGAAGGGCGGATTCAGCGGGAAAGTCTCAGGCTGTTGCTGGAAATATTTGAACGTGAAAAAGACTGGCGCAAGGCGATCGAAGTGGCAGAGCGCCTGGCCGTTGGCAAGGAATCGGAGAAATACGATCACGCGATGTCGCATTACTTTTGCGAGATCGCCATTGACCATCTGAAACACTCACAGCCCGAACTGGCGCGTGAAGCATTAAGCGAAGCGATTGGGCGGGACGCCAATAACCCGAGGACCAGTCTGGTGCTCGGTGAGATCGAGCTGTCTGCCGGACGTTATCAGGATGCCGTCAGGGCACTGCAGCGAATTGTCGAGCAGAACCCGATCTATGTGCCAGAGTCACTCAAACTGCTGGTCCGGGCCTATGAACTGGGCGATCTTTCGCAGGAAGAGATGCGCAGCTACTTGCTGGATTGCCTGCGCCAGACGCCATCGATTTCGATTGTGCTGATGCTTGCGCGCAGTATCCGTGATCAGGAAGGCGATGAGGCAGTATCGCGATTCATTGCGCATCACCTGAAACAGAATCCGACCATCCGTGGACTGACCCAGTTGATCGATCTTCACATCGACAATGCTCACGGTGTGGCTCGAGAGAATCTGTCAATTCTTCGCAGCTTTGCGGAGGCACTGGTGGCTGATAAACCTGCCTATCGGTGCCGAAGCTGTGGCTTTGATGGCAAGAAGATGCACTGGCACTGTCCGAGCTGTAAGGGATGGTCAACCATCGAACCGATTTTTGGCTTGGAAGGCGAATAAAAGCTCGATACCTTCTTCGGCACATAGCTCCTCGAAAGATTAATTCCTACAACGACTACCCCGATATTCGCACGTGTTGTCGCGCCGGCGGAGCAATGCTTCCGCGAGCGTGGCCGCCTAGTCTCTGTTTGCTTGCAAGAGCAAACCCAGTTGATGAACAAGGAGAGCGTTGATGAAAGGGAAGAAAATGATGGTGTCGCTGTTGACACTGATGGCACTTTGTTTCGGGACCCTCGGTTTTGGCAGTTTTGCTATCGCCGATGACACGAGCGATCCGTTGATCGAGTTGACGGTGAATATCAATGAAGCTGACGCAGTCACTTTGGCGGACATGCTGGACGGCGTTGGCCTCAGCCGGGCTGAAGCGATCGTCGCCTATCGTGAGGCGCATGGTAAGTTCTACTCCGCTGAAGAACTGACTGCCGTCCGCGGCATTGGCAAGGCGACAGTCGCCCGTAACGAGACTCGTATCACTGTCGAGTGAACATACGCCGGGGCGGCCGTCGGCCGCTTCGGCTGTTACACTTGGGGCATGGAGAAGGCAGTCATTCTTGGAGCCACCGCGCCCCTTGCCGGTTCTGTGGCCAGACGGTTTGCGGCAGCCGGATACCAGCTTGTACTTGGCGCAAGGAACGTAACTGCCCTCAGGCCACTCGCTGCAGAAATCGAGTCCACGCTCGGCATGTCAGCAGAAATCCTTGCGCTGGATGTGCTTGACTCGGAATCCCGAAGTACCTTCCTGGCGGCTTTCAGGGACGAAGCACCGGCGGTGGTCATTTCCTTGCTGGGGCGACAGGAGGACCTGCAGTGCTCCCGTGATGATCCGGAATATATCGAAGCGTTGATTGCCGGAAACCTGATTGCACCGATGATCATGCTTGAAGCGTTTGCGGAACTGTTACAAAGCGCCAGGAGCGGCATGCTTGTCGGGGTCTCGTCGATTGTTGGCGACCGGGGGCGACAGAGGAACTACACCTACGGCGCCGGCAAAGCGGGCCTCAATGTATTTCTTTCCGGACTTCGCCAGCGCATGGCACCAAGCGGTGTTCACGTGATGACCGTCAAGCCGGGTGTCATCGCATCTCCGGGCAGAGACGCTCGAGTGCCGTCCTTTCTGGTCACAACAGCGGACGTTGTTGCCGCAGATATTCTTGCTGCCATAGCAACAGAGAAATCCATCGTTTACACGCCCTGGTTCTGGCGCTGGATCATGTGGCTGGTCCGATTGATCCCTGAACGCTGTTTCAGGTGGATGCGGTTCTAGATGGCTGTTGGTCTGTGAGACAGGATACGAATTTGAACCGCAGTCGATCTGAAGCAGATCATTCTTTTCGGCGCCGCGCATCATTGCTGGTGTTTGTTGCCGGATCATTAGGGGCGATTGTTCGCGAGTGCGGTGGTCTGGTGTCGTGGCTCAGCTGGTTTCTGCTTCTTCTTGCCCGGTCAGGACCCCTTCGGACATTTGCTGAGATGGTCAGTATGGCTGCGCTATCCCGTCGTCGCGATGAGGCTCTGTGGCGGCGCTGGAACGATTACGCGGGCATCGATGATTTTAATGCTCGGGTTGAAGTCATTGTCGACACCGATAGCCTGTCGGGTACGCGGGGTGAGTTTGTCACGCTCTGCTCGGCGCCGGTTGAGTTTCGCCATGGGTGGCAGGAATCCGTATGCCGGGCAATGGCAGCTGGTGCGGAGATTGTCTACTCCGATCATCAGACGACAAGTGGTGTTCCACTGTTCAAACCGGACTTTTCACCAGACCTGTCAACGTCCTGTTATCTGCCGTTCGTCGCGGTTCGCGTGGCGCGGATCGCCTCGGTGGCGGGTGAGTCCAGTATGGAGAGGGTGATATCGAAACTCTGCGCGGAAGTGACGCCGGAACAGGTGGTGCACGTGCCTGAAGTGCTTGCCCGTGTCTGTTGTGATCCTCTCGGTTCGGTGGCTGGCGTGCGTCGGGAGTCCAGCGTCTCCCTGTCGGTCATTGTGCCCAGCCGTGACAACATTGGGTTGCTGGAAAGTTGTGTGAATTCGGTCCGGCGTCATATTGAAGCAGAGAACGTCGAGATCATTGTGGTCGATCATTGTTCCAGGGAGTCCACCACCCGGGAGTGGCTGGCGCCGCGGCAGGCGGCCGGAGAGATCACGGTTATTGCCGACGGCGGCGAGTTCAGCTGGTCCCGGCTCAATAATCTGGGGGCCGCCGCCGCGAACGGCGAGGTCCTGGCCTTCCTCAATGATGACGTCGAGATGACTTCGTCGGGGCTGATGCACCTCGCATCACTCGCTAACCTTGGCGGTGTCGGTGCTGTTGGTCCGTTGTTGCTCTATCCGAATGGCCTGATTCAACATGCGGGTGTCGTTATCGGCTTTGGCGGTTTCGCCGATCATGTCTATGCGGGATCTTCGATTGAAGCCGCGGGGCAAAGCTGTTTTCTTTCCCCTGTCATTCGACGCAATGTGGCAGCCGTGACGGGTGCGTGTCTGGTGACCCGACGTGACTGTTTCAACGACGCGGGCGGTTTCGACGAACGGCTTGTGGTGGCGGGCGATGTTGAATACTGCCTCCGTCTTCAGTCGCGGGGGATGCGAATTATCTATGACGGGACCACGAGCATGATTCATCGGGAGTCCCAGACGAGACGTCCCGGATTACCTGCTTCGGATCAGAAGATCATGCGCGAGGCGATCGATCGACTAATGCCTGATGGTGATCCCTGGTTCAATCGAAATCTGTCTCTGAACAGTCGATATCCGCTGGCCCGTTCGTGGCAGTAGGCAGTTGCGCTCGTGATATCATCTGACCTTTCCGCATCCATGTCGTCAGCAGATTGAGTCTCATACTTAACCAGATATTGCGTATCAAGGTTGAATCACGTTGTAGTCCGCCGGGCGATCTGACGTGAGCGACGCTAACAGTACCATTGTTGTTTATGGCGCGAATGGTTTTATTGGCAGGAATCTCTGCCTGCATCTTTCGTCACTGGAACACAAGACTATCGCGGTATCGAGAACCTTCGATCCTGGTTTTTCGAGTCAGTTGTCGGACTCGGTGACGCTCAAGGCAGTCGACTTCTCTGATCTCAATGCGCTGTGGGAAGAAGTCGTACCGGCTACAGGCGCGATTCATATTTTGCTGGTCAGCAACTCGGTCCCCTCGACGTTCGCGGCGTCTCCTTCCCTGGAGGTGTCCGGGAATCTGTTGTCGCATGTCAGATTCCTTGAGCGGCTTTCACCTGCCGATCGAGTCGTGTTTCTTTCGTCGGGCGGAACGATCTATGGCATTCCGAGCGAACATCGTCCGCTAAAGGAAAATGACGCCGTGTCGGTCCCAATTTCGGCCTACGGTGTGACGAAATTTGCCATCGAAAAGTATCTGGCTTATGTCAGCGATCTGAAAGGATTCGACTATGTCATTCTCAGACCCTCCAATCCGGTAGGACCATGGTGTAGAACCGACTCTGGTCAGGGTGTCGTCGGCGTCTTTCTGCAGCGTTATCTTGCCGGTGAACCCATTACGCTCTGGGGTGACGGCAGTGTTACCCGCGATTATATTGACGTCCGTGATCTTGCCCGGGCCATTGAGGCCGTGGCAATGAATCGGGCGTTGACGGGGCAGACATATAATGTCGGTAGCGGCATTCCACGAACATTGTGTGAAGTCGTGTCGGCGATTGAATCGACATTGGACATTGACCTGGCAGTCCAGACCAGCGAGGGTCGAGCCGTGGACGTTCCGTACAACGTACTCGATTCTCGTCGAATCACCGAGGCAACCGGCTGGAGGCCTGAATTTACGTTTGAGGACACGATTCGGGACACCTATCATTACCTGTCCTCACTCAGGGACTAACGCGGATATTGCACCAAGTCATTTGTATTGGTCGTCTGGGTCAGGCAATTCAGGGAGGTACATGAATGCTATGAAATCACACGTTGTCAGCCACCAGCATTTGCCTGAATCTCGCTCGTTCTTTTTCCCCCTGAGCTGCCGTGCTCGCTGCGCCCTGTTCTCGACGGGGCTGCGCTCACGAGCCAGCTCAGGAGAAAAAAGTCCTGCGCGATTATTCAGGCATTTGGTGCAATATCCGCGCTAGGCGTCTATCCAGATGTCACGTTCGACGATCATTGTCCTCGGAATGCACCGCAGCGGAACCTCCGCCCTGACGCGGGTTCTTAACCTCGGCGGTGCCGAGCTGCCGGAGGATTTGACCGAGGCCATACCCGGTAACAACGAGAAGGGGTTCTTTGAATCCCGAGAACTGTTGCTCATCAATATTCGTTTGTTACAGGCTCTGGGAACTGAATGGTGGTCCGCCAGTCCACTGGACCCAAAACGATTTCGATCCCGTTCCCTCGACGAGAACCGGCGCCAGATTCGCAGGTATCTTGCTGCGCAGCTCAATGGCCGGGACATATTGTTGCTCAAAGATCCGAGAATGTGTCGGCTGTTTCCGCTGTGGAAGAGCGAGATCCGAAAGGCGAAGAGCGATCTTGGCGTCGTGCTTGCGCTTCGCGACCCTCGAGCCGTTGCCAGTTCACTGAACGAGCGTGACGGCATTCCGCTTGAGCACGGCTACCTGCTGTGGCTTCGACATATGCTTGAGGCAGAACGTTCGTCCAGAGGCACGGCGAGGCTCATCGTCTGCTATGAGTCACTGCTGGCGGACTGGAAGCCGGTCGTTGCCACGATCGCGGAGAAGATGAAGCGCGTCTGGCGCCCGGACTGGTCTGACAGCGCGGCTGAAGTGTCAGGTTTTCTTGAGAATCGGCTCAACCATTTCGATGGCTCGGTCGAGGGTTTTTCTGGCGCAACCCTTGTTGCGGAGGCCTATTCTGCGTTTATGGCGTCGGCCAGGGGAACGATGGATGAAGGTGAATTTCGGAACAAGCTGGATGGAATTGTCGACAAACTGACGGAAGTTGACCAGCTTGTAGGGCAGAGCCTCGACTACACCATTCAGCAGTATGTGCAGCAGAAACTAGAGAACAGTCGTCAGCAGGCGACGAGCGAACTTCTGGAAACGCTCAGTCAGGAATTCAGTGCCCGGGTCGAGAAACTCGATGAGTCCTCAAAAGCGCGTGCCGATCTTGAGCGAAGGGTCGAAGGACTGCAGTCGGATCTCAAGCGGATGCGTGAATATGCGGAAGGTTTGCAGGCCCATCGGGATAAACTTGCCGATCAGTTGAAAGAGGTCAATGGGGCACTGGCTGACAGACGTCAACAACAGGAAGAATTGACTACCCTGAAAAAGTACGCGGAAGGTCTCAGGGAAGATCGTGATCGAATCAGGGACGTCCTCAGCGATGTACGGCAATCATTGCAAGTGCACCAACAGCATTTCTCAAAGGTTGAGCAGGAGCGGGACTCGGCCCTTCGATCGCTGGAAAACGCGCGTCACCAGCGCAACGAAAGAGAAACGGAACTCCGACAGCTTCAGGGTGAGCACGAATCGGTTGCCAGGGCACTTGCCAATGCGAGGCAGCAGCGAGATGAGAAGGATAGTGCCCTGAGGCAATTGCAGGGTGAGCATACTTCAATCAGCAAGGCGTTGGAGCAAGCTCGCAGTCAGCGGAATGAGAAAGAAGGTGCTCTGCGCCAACTCCAGGCTGAGCACGAGTCCACCGGCCGGGCGCTGGAGAATGCGCGTCGTCAACGGAACGAAAACGAAGCATCGCTGACGACAGCTCAAGGTGAGCTCAAGTCGGCCCTGTCCCGGTTGGAAGAGAATGAGCTTGAACGCCAGTATCTGGGGAATTCACTCTCTCATTCAAAAAGAGAGTTGTCGGTATCCAGAAGGCGCGTCGATTCGTTGCGACGTTCGTCTCAGGAAAAGCTGAAGCAACAAAACAACCTTGCTGAGCAGACCCTTCGCGATGAAATGATGAAACGCCTGCCTCAAACGGGAGGCACGTTCAACATCTGGCGGCATGAAGCGGTGGAGATAGAACGTGATCCACAGAGCCAGGTTGCGGTTGCCGGTGTCGAGGCGGGTTCCGCGGATCGATGGATGGAGACCTCGCCAGCCGCAAAGTTTCGACTGGCGCGGCAAATACTGAGTCGTCGTCTGTTTGACCCAGGCTACTATCGGGGTGGATCAGGTGGCAGGCCGCTCATCAAGGCGATTCACTATCTGTCGGGAGGATGGCGCGAGCATGAGCCACATCCTCTGTTTGACAGTCAATTCTATTGCCAGCAGGCATTCGGCGTTGCACCTGAAAAAGTGGATGGATGTCCGTTGGTTCACTATCTGCTGATTGGGTCTCGTGAAGGACTGTCGCCGCATCCGCTGTTTGATCCGGCGTACTACCGCTCTCAGTTGCCTGCAGCCATGGCAGATAGTGTCGAGCCTCTAAGTCATTATCTGAGTTCGGGTCATTGCCATCTGGTTGATCCCCACTGGGCATTCAGTGTGCATTGGTACTTGTCGCAGAATGAAGACGTTCGTGTCGCAGGTGCTGAACCCTTGTCTCACTATCTTGCACATGGTGAGTCAGAGGGCCGATCTCCGCATCCGTTTGTCAGTCTTGATTACTACGCAGAGCAGGTCGGTAGTGTCGACGCGCCACTGGTCGATTTTGTCCTCAATGGGGTCAGGAACAACCAGTCCTCACACCCGTTGATTGACGTTGATCACCTCGTTGCTCGAAATGGACCGCAGTCCAACTGGTTCAGATACCTGATGGAGGGTACTGGAGACATTCGGCCTAACCATCTCTTTAGTTACGCCCAGTATCAGCAGCTGAATCCAGATGTCTCTTATCATCCGCTGGTTCATTATCTGGAGTTCGGCTGGCGGGAAAGGCGCCCGACTCATGTCCTGTTTGATGCCAGGTTCTATGCGGAAGCTGCTGCAATCCCCGCGGACACAGATCCCCTGGTTCATTACTTCAGGACCCCACCGACGGAGCGGATTTCCGCGCATCCGATGTTTGACGAATCCTTTTACCGGGATCGACATGCCGATCTGAAAGGCACGCGGCATGGGTTGTTTGATCACTATGTTAGGTACGGAGGAAACGAGGGACGACGTCCGGGACCGGGCTTTGATCCTGGCCACTACCTGGCCCAGGTTGATCCGCCTGACGGCTGGAATCCGCTCGAGCATTTTTTGCTGGTCGGACGGCGACTGGGGCTGGAACCACGGCTGGATGATCGGGGCGCTGCAGTGGCGGACTGGACCTATTGTCGGGGCGATGTGGACCCCGAACCTGGCAGGCCCGGTGTGTTGCTGGTGGCTCACGTGGCTTCAAGCAACCTGTTTGGCAGTGAGCGGAGTTTCCTTGATATGGTCGAGGGGATGCGGGCGACAGACCTCGTCGATGTGATTGTCTGTCTGCCCCAGAACGAACCTGAGTATGTGGCTCGAATCCTGCCTTTTGTCACGGGTGTTTATATCCGGCCCTATCCCTGGTGGGGTATTCATCAGGAGATCGATCGGGGAACGGTGGAGGCCTTTGTCCGTCTGATCGCAGCCGAGCCTTCGATCCGGGCTGTTCACGTCAACACGATGATGCCGAGAGAGCCACTCCTGGCTGCGCGTACGGCAGGAGTTCCGGGAATCGTGCACGTTCGCGAAATCATCGACAAGGATGAACATCTGCGCGAGCGAATTGGACTTGGCTGGCAGGAAATCGTGTCTCGTCAGCATGACCTGGCGGATTTCTTCGTGTGCAATTCCGAGGCGACACAACGGCTATATCCTGACCACTCTTTCGTTGTCCCCAATACCATTGATGTGCTCGATTTCGAGAAAGCCGTCGCGGCAAAGTCACCCGCTCGCGAAGGAGGGTGCTTTTCGGTCGGTATGATCTCGTCGAACCTGGAGAAGAAGGGGATTGCTGATCTTGTCGAACTGGCTCGCTCCATGGCGGACGATAGCCGGTTTAAGTTTTTGCTGATTGGACCCGAGACACCTGACTTGCTGGAAATTGTGACAGGTGCGCCCGCCAATGTTGTTTGCACTGGTTACGTTGAGGACCCGGCTGAAGCCATTGCGCGACTGGACGTGGTCGTTAACTTCTCGCATTTCGCCGAGTCATTTGGACGAACCATTCTGGAGGCGATGGCCGCGTCGAAACCTGTGATTGTTTACGACTATGGCGCGCTGCCCTATCTGGTGGAGGATGGAGAGTCCGGATACATCGTACCTTATCGCAGTGCACTGGATGCCAAGCCGCTGCTTGAAAAGTTCGCGAGTGACGAATCCCTGCGGGTTCGCCTCGGTCGGCGGGGCCGGCAGATTGCTCTGGAAAAATTTGATGTGCGTATATATGTGGAAAGGCTGGCAGATGCCTACCAGCTTATTCTAAACGATGACACGTCGCATGGATCTCGCCCGCAGCGGCCATCGGCCCTGTCGAACCACGAAATCTCCGCGAAGGAGGTACTCCCGGCTAAGTTCGATCGTACTGAGACTGATCGTCCGATTCGCATCGCCTATTTCCAGTGGCATTTCCCGGTGCCATCGGAGACCTTCGTACTCAATGAATTGCGGGATCTTGTGGCGCAGGGGCACGATGTCCACGTCTATTGTCGCCAGAGCCCGTACCGGGATTTCACACCGGACTTCGATATCGGCTGGACGCGAGTTGATACACCCGAGGAACTCGCTTCCGCGCTAACGCAGACGGGCCGCAACATTGTTCACTCACACTTTACCTATCCGACTGTAACGGACATGGTATGGCCGGCCTGCCAATTGTCAGGGTCTCAGTTTACTTTTTGCGCCCATGCCCAGGACATCTTCAGATACGACAATGATGCGAAAAATCGAATTGGTGAGGTGGTATCGGCGCCAGAGTGTGTGACGGTTTTTGTTCCTGGGCGCTTTCATTTTGACTATCTGGTGGAGCGGGGTGTACCGGCGGACAAGATTGTCATCAATCCGCAGGGTATTGATACGACGCTCTATCCTGAAGTTGAGTTTCAGCATGTTGGTCGATCCGGTCGTCGACTCTGTGCGGTACATCGATTTACCCAGAAGAAGGGGATTGAGTCGGTGATTCGAGCGGCCGCGCGAGTGGCAGAACTCGGTATCGAGATTGATCTGTATGGCTATGGTGATGATGTCACTGACTATCGGGATTTGATTGACAAGGTTGGTGCCGAGAACCTCCATATTCATGAAGGTGTCATCAGCCGGGAACAGATGATCGATGTTTTTGCGAAAAGTGATCTTTTCCTGGCGCCTTCGGTTCGGGCGGATGACGGCGACATGGATGGTATTCCGACGGTGGTGATGGAAGCCATGATGTGCGGCTTGCCGGTGTTGACGACCAATGTATCCAGTCTGGCTGAACTGGTGATGGACGGGCATACCGGTGTCGTCTGTGAGCCCGGAGATCCGGCCAGCCTGGCTGCGGCGATAGAGCGTTTCTACGCCATGTCAGACGTCGATGTGGAAAGAATGATTGAAGCGGCCGCCTTACATGTTCGTGATCGATTTGACGTGCAGCGACTGCTGCGAATGTCGAAGCGCGTCTGGCAGCAAACCCGTCTGGATATTGTGCTTGTCACATGGAACAACCTTCCGGAATTGCAGGAGGTTGTATCGAGAATCTATCGGTTCACGCACTTTCCGTTTCATCTGATTATCTGCGACAACGACAGCGATCAGGATGTAAAGGATTTCCTCGGTTCGCTGTATGAAGAGCATGACAACCTGACCCTGATTCACAAGGGCAAAAACAGTATGGTTGGTCCGGGTACAAATACAGCGATTAGCCGCGGCGATGGTGAATTTGTGGTTTATATCTGTGGCCGTGAGGGCTTTATCAGCCAGCCGTTCTGGGACAGCGCGGTCGTCAACTACATGACCGAGAATCCGAGCGTTGGTCTTGCCGGCACGCTTTGTTATTCGCCCAGCTATTTGTTCGGCAGGGATTATCCCAAAGGTGTGGCGGAGTGGGAGAATTTCAGGAATCAGTCTTTTGCGGTTAACAACCCGGATCGTATGTTCAGTCATGTGCAAGGCGGATTCTTTGCCATGAGGCGCTCAATGCTTGATGAGATTGGTGGTTTTAGTGATACCGTTCCTCACAACTATACAGACGTAGAGTTCAGCTACTATGTCGAAAGTTGCGGCTGGGAATTGGGAGAAATCCCCCACGTGCTGGCGCTGTTTAACAAGACTCGTCCCGATATTGTCTCGCGCCTTGATGAATCCGTTTTTGCGACCCATCCGCCGACCCTGGATCAGGTCAAGTGGCTGGATTCCATTGCGGTGTCCAGGGGTGGTGCCTGCAATGTCTGTGGATATCTGGGTGAGTCCAAATTTGACACCTGTGATGCTTGTGGCTCGGTCAGTATGGACCGAAGTCTTTACCGCGTATTGGCAGAGAGTGTATTAACCTATCGACGCCTTCCGGCACTGGCCATTGGTCTGGGTGAACCGTTGAAGCAGTTCTGGACCCGGAGTTTCCAGGGAGGATACCTGTCGGGTCCGGACTCATTGGAGTTACTCGCGGAGCAGGGCAGGTTCGATCATGCCGATGGTCGGTTGCGGTTGATCGTCATCAGAGGTATTGATGCCATGGACGTTGACGAGCGTAGTCAACTGCTGTCTGAATCTCGCCGTTTGCTCAACCCGGGTGAGGGAGAACTCTGGTTACAGCCGCGTTATCAAGTGGCAGGAGGCGAGTCCAGGCTGCTTCAGTTCTCTGAAATTATCGATCAGGTCGACCGGTCGGGCTTTCGCGTTGTGGAAGGAGTCCGTTATTCATCTGCCGTGATCGACTTCGATGCGCATGTGATTTTGAAGTGTATTTAAAGGATTCAGATGGTTGACACGATCGATGGCGGGCCGGCCCTTGCCGCTTTCAGTGAGCGGCACCCTGGTATGCGACAATTGGTGGGCGGGTCCCCCAGTGCGAGCATCTCTGTCGATGATGGCATGTACAGTCCCGGGAATGACAGCTACTACTTCCTCTGTGGATATGACGCTGCGCGGCTCTGCCTTTCAGCATTGAAGGAACTTTCGCTCGATCGGCAGGCGGTGACCAGCGTTCTGGACTATGCGTGCGGATTTGGCCGTGTCGGCAGGGTGCTTCAAGCCTGTTTCCCTGATGCCCTTATGCTGGGCGCAGATGTGGATCCCAAGGCGCTTGATCACTATCAATCGATTTTAGGCGTGGAAACGGTGCGGCTTTCCAAGGACGTTGATGCGGCAAGGTCGATTGATGGCGACTTCGACCTGATCTGGGTTGGTTCGCTGTTCACGCATCTGCCGGAACCCCATGTCGAAGTGCTGATCTCGGATCTGGGTGACAGGCTGTCAGAGCAGGGGATTCTGGCGTTTACGCTACATGGCGACTATGTCGTCGACAGGCTGGCGAAGGGCGAAAAGAACTATGGGCTTGATGCGGAAGGGATCAGCAACCTGGTATCGGAATTTAAAAATACAGGCTTTGGTTTCTCAACCTATCCCGGGGTGCAGGGTTACGGCATCTCAGCCACGTCTTTCACATCCGCAAGCGACAAGATCGAACGTGCCTCGATGCGCCTTGTCACGCACCAGGCGCGCGGCTGGGTTCAACACCAGGATTTCTATGCGGTTGCCCGTTAGCTGAAGTCTGGTACGGACTTCCAGTGAGACAGATCGAGTCCGGTCAGTGTCTCGGTTCTCTCGATGTCATCTTTGAAGTATTGCTGAACAGCTGCCAGTTCGTCCGCTGTAAAGCGTGCGTGCTCCCTGGCTGCCGACGGAATATTGGTGGTGACCAGGACATCATCCTGCCAGGTTAGTGGGACACCCTCATTGATCGTGTTGGTTGGCACAGACTCCAGCGGGTCGACCTGCAGGAATTCGGTGGCGGTCCTGACGAAATTGACCGCATCGGTTTGTAGCGTGTTGAAGTCGATGAAACAGAAATGTTCACGTGGATAGGCACCAAACCAGCGATCGATGGAATCTGCATACAGGCTGGAACGTGTGATTGAGAGCGAGTCACGTATGGTGAGGGTGTCCAGTATGGTGGTGCCGGGCTCATATCGTCCGCGACGCCAGTTGTGGATAAAGAAGGACACCGCTTTCTCGGTTGGCTGGCGTAGACACACAATGAATCTTGGCTGTCCCGGGATGAGCTGCTTGATGTGTTCCAGGGCGGGAGGCCACTGCAAATAGACGGTTGAACCCTCGCCGATCCATCTCTCTCCCTTCGCGTTGCCAAAATACTGCTTCAGGTAGCCGTTATAATCGGTCGCTGTCAGACCAGGTCGCTGGAAGAACAGGGGTTCCTTGGGATTGGAAAAAAAGATGTCCCGGTGCTGCGCGAGAGCGGCAGCCAGAAACGTCGTCCCCGACTTCTGTGCGCCGAGTATGAAGAAATTGGGGGTCTTCACCGTCGGGCGCTCTGTTCTTTTGCGGCAGTGGATGGGCGGGAGGCCTGCTGATAGTTGTTGGCGACTTCCTTGGCATCACCGAGTTCGCGAATGTTCCCTTGCTCCAGCCACAGTACCCGATTGCACAGCCTTGCTGCCTGCTGTGGCGCCTGGGTAACGAACACGACAGTCTGCTCGCTTCCCATGCGCTCGATCATGGTCGCTTCCGCCTTGTCGCGAAACTCGATGTCACCGACACCCAGAACCTCGTCGATAAGGAGCAGGTCGACGTTTGAGTGAGTGCCAGTTGCAAAACCAAGTCGTGCTCTCATGCCGGCAGAGTAGGTTCGAACTGGCTCGTAAAAGAAGGGACCGAGTTCTGCGAACTCGCTGATCTTTGGTACCAGTTGTCTTGCAGACTTGCGGGAGTAGCCCTGGAGTACCAGGCTGACAATGACATTGTCCTCACCGGAAAGATCGGTGCGGAAACCCAGCCCGAGCGTCAGCAGGGAACGGGTTACTGCTCCCAGCGGTGAACGTATGGTGCCGGAAGTGGGTCTGATGAGTCCGGTAAGCAGTTCCAGCAGGGTGGACTTGCCGCTGCCATTGCGACCGATAACGCCCAGGGTTTCACCCTGTTCGATGGTAAAACTGATGTCGCTCAACGCGGTATGGTGAAATGTTCGAAATAGGCCATGACGTACCTTGTATTCCATACCAACCGATGAGATTTCAAGCAATGCGGTCATCAGGCTTCCAGCACCAGCCGGGTCAGGCGGTATCGAAGCAACTCATAGATGCGGTGCATGATTACGATCATGATGGCAAACGCAAGCGCCAGCCAGGCGAGATGAATGAGATCCGGGGCCTGGTTATACATCAGGATTTTGCGGTAGCTGTCGATCAGGAACGCGAGAGGATTGGCAGTTAACAGAAAGTCTCGCCAGAACTCGTTCTGAATATCGTTGATGTCCCAGAAGATCCCAGAGACAAACATCAGAAACAGCATGCCCATTTGGATCAGGATGCGGAAATCCTGTGCCCAGGTGACCAGCAGGGCGGCAATCAGCGAAGGCACGACCAATACAAGATAATTGACAACAATGACGGGTATCAGCCAGAGCCAGTTCAATGTGATCGAACTATCGAAGTAGAGTGCCGTCGCGAACAGGACCAAAAAACCGACCCACTGCTTATAGAGCATCTCCTGCAGGGTGATATAGGGGAAGATGATCTTGGGTACATCGATTCGGCCGATCAGGCCGCGATTTTCGAACAGGGCGCCGCCGGAATTTACGATTGACTTGTTGAGCCACAGGTAGGGAATTTTGCCGCACATTAGAAAGAAGACGAAGTTCGGGCCGCCGCGATTCAGCAGCGTTTCAAAGACGATGTAGAACACGAGGACATAGAGCATCGGTTCCAGTACCCACCAGAGATAGCTCAGGTACAGTCTGGACGCTTCTGCCTTGAGCTTCGCTCTCGCCTGGAGGTCGATAATATCCAGTAGCCTGAAGATGGAGCTCATTGATCTGCCTCCAATACCGGCAGATTTTGATCCTTCTCCGATACCAAAGGCGTCGTGCCGTTCAGCGGCCAGTCAATCGCCAGGGATGGATCGTTCCAGCGTATACCGCCTTCATCCGCCGGGTCGTAATAAGTGGTGCACTTGTACTGGAAGTCAGCGACGTCCGAGAGTACATAGAAGCCGTGGGCGTATCCCGGTGGGATATAGAGCTGGCGGTGGTTCTGTTCTGACAGCTCGACACCAACCCATTGTGTGAAGGTCGGCGATTCCCTGTTGATGTCCACTGCCACATCGAACACAGCCCCCTGGGCAACGCTGACCAGTTTGCCCTGCGGAGATCGACGCTGGAAATGCAGGCCTCGCAACACGCCCTTCCGCGAGCGGGAATGGTTGTCCTGAACAAATTCAAGATTGACGCCAGCGGTGTCGGCATAGCGCTGTACATGGAAGCTCTCAAGAAAAAACCCCCGTTCATCGCCGAATACACGAGGCTCTATGATCTTTACGCCCGGGAGTATGGTCTCGGTAATGTTCATGCTGACAGCTACTGCAGGTCCCGGTGCCGAAGAATATCAAGCAGGTATTCACCGTAGCCACTTTTCTCCAACGGTTCGGCGAGTCCGCGCAGCTGATTGTCATCGATCCAGCCCGCGCGCCAGGCAATTTCTTCAGGGCAGGCGACTTTCAGGCTTTGTCGGTGTTCCAGCGTCTGGACGAAATGGCCCGCTTCCATCAGGGAATCGTGCGTGCCGGTGTCCAGCCATGCCATGCCGCGCCCGAGAATTTCGACATCCAGCGTGCCTTCTTCGAGATAGAGGCGATTCAGGTCGGTAATCTCTAGTTCGCCGCGGGCGGAGGGGTTAATTGATTCCGCTTTGCGGGTTACGGTGTTGTCATAGTAGTAAAGGCCGGTCACCGCATAACGTGACTTCGGCACGCGCGGTTTTTCCTCAAGGCTGATTGCTTTACGGTTCTCATCAAATTCCACGACACCGAATCGTTCAGGATCCTTGACCGGATAGGCAAACACGGTGGCACCGGTTTCCTGGGTGGCAGCTCGCCGCAATGTTTCGGTGAATTGGTGACCGGAGAAGATATTGTCGCCGAGAATGAGCGCACAGGCATCGTTGCCGACAAACTCTTTGCCGACGATAAACGCGTGCGCCAGTCCCAGGGGTTCTTGCTGAACAGCGTAGCTGAGTTCGATGCCCCAGGCCGAACCGTCACCCAGCAGTTGTTCAAACCGGCCGATATCAGTGGGCGTTGAGATGATCAGAATTTCCCTGATCCCGGAAAGCATCAGGGTCGATAGCGGATAGTAGATCATCGGCTTGTCATAGACCGGCAGCAGCTGCTTGGAGATCACCAGTGTTGACGGGTGTAGCCTGGTGCCGGCACCGCCGGCGAGAATGATACCTTTCATTTAATCGTGCCCAGTCTTTCCCGTTGATACTTGCCTGAATGCACCCGCTCGCACCATTCTGCGTTATTCAGGAACCAGTCTATGGTACGTTCCAGACCTGATTCGAAAGTTTCCTGCGGGGTCCAGCCTAGCTCTCGTTCAATCTTTCCGGCGTCGATGGCGTAGCGAACGTCATGACCGGGACGGTCTTCAACAAAGGTAATGAGATCCTCGAAGCGATTAATGTTCGCCGGTCTGTGATTGACCTTGCGCTCCAGGACACTGCAGATTTTCCTCACCACGTCGATGTTCCTGACTTCATTGTGCCCGCCAATGTTATAGGTTTCCCCGGGCTGCCCCTCGGTCGCGACCAGATAGAGCGCGCGGGCATGATCTTCCACGTGGAGCCAGTCCCGAACCTGCAGGCCGTCGCCATAGACCGGAAGTGGTTTGCCTTCGATCGCATTCAGGATCATCAGTGGGATCATTTTTTCGGGGAAATGAAAGGGACCGTAATTGTTCGAGCAGTTGGTAACGATCGTGGGCAGGCCATAGGTTTGATACCAGGCCCGCACCAGGTGATCGGATGACGCCTTGGAGGCTGAGTAGGGAGAATTCGGGCTATAGGGTGTGGTTTCGGTGAACAGTCCGTCCTCGCCGAGGGAGCCGAAGACCTCGTCGGTGGAAATGTGGTGAAAGCGAAATCTCGAGCGAGTTTCGGCATCTGCTTTGTTGAAGTAATTGCTGGCAGCAGTCAGCAGGTTAAAGGTACCCATCACATTGGTTTTAACAAAGGCGTCTGGCTCGTCGATGGAACGATCCACGTGGGATTCTGCTGCCAGATGCATGATGGCATCAGGCTGAAACCGGTCGATGGCAGTGGCTACTGCTTCACCGTCGCAGATATCGACCTGTTCGAATTGATACCTTGGGTTATCCGCAACGCTCTTGAGATTCTCGAGATTGCCGGCGTAGGTTAGCTTGTCGAGGTTTAAGACTTCATCACCGTGTTCCTCGATGATCAGTCTGATGACTGCCGAGCCGATAAATCCGGCGCCGCCGGTAATCAGGAACTTCACTTTGAAGCTCCCGCCGCTTCGATGACTGATTGAACGCCCTGTGACCAGCCTCGCATACTGAACTCCGGGAATGACGCCTTGAAGCGGTCACAGTTCAGCACCGAGTAGGCCGGCCGAGCTGCCGGCGTCGGGTAGTCACTGGTTTCAATCGGTTTGATGGCGGGGAGCGACGTAATGAGTCCGGCCTTGTATGCGCACTGAGCCGTGTATTTTGCCAGACTGTGCCAGGTTGTTGGACCTTCATCGCTGAAATGGTAGGTGCCCCAGCGCGGCCCTTCACCGTCACGATCCAGTTTTGACGCGATATGAAGAATCGCTGCTGCGATGCTGCCGGCATATGTCGGACAGCCAAGCTGGTCGGCGACCACACCCAGTTCTTCACGCTCACTGAACAGGCGCAACATGGTCCTGACAAAGTTGTTGCCGTGAATACCGAAAACCCAGCTGGTTCTGAGGATGACGTAACGTTCCATTTCCTCGCGGACGCCTTGTTCGCCGGCGAGTTTCGAGGTGCCATAGCAGCCAAGCGGTGATACGGGGTCATCTTCCCGATAGGGCCGTGTCGCCCGACCGTCGAACACATAGTCCGTGGAGATATGAATCAGCGGAATGTCCCGCACCTTGCATGCCCGGGCCAGCTGGACGGGAGCATCACGATTGACTGCAAAGGCGGTATCGGTTTCAGATTCTGCCTGATCGACGGCCGTATATGCGGCAGCGTTGATCACGACATCCGTGTCGTCGGTCATTGCTGCATCGATTTGGTCGACGCGACAAATATCGAGGGTCGAGCGATCGGTCGCGTTGACGTGAAATCCAGCTGCGTTGGCCTGTCGGTTGATTTCCCAGCCAACCTGGCCGTTCGATCCGGTCAACAGTACCTTCATAGAGTGCAGGTTCTAGCCTGGAAAGATGGCTCCCCGACCTGGGCTCGAACCAGGGACCCAATGATTAACAGTCATTTGCTCTACCAACTGAGCTATCGGGGAACGTCAGAAGGAAGCGCGAATTCTAGCGATGGGGACAGAACCGGTCAACTCCCGAGGTGAGCTATCCGGATAGAGATTTGTGTGGAATGGGGAGCCGTTGCGTTACCATGGTTAGTTCATCTTCCAATGAACAGACAGCCATGAAATCCGGAGAATTTCAGGTTCACTCGCACTATGAGCCTGCCGGCGATCAGCCGAATGCCATACGCCAACTGGTCGACGGGCTGGAATCCGGTCTGGCGGCTCAGACTCTGCTGGGGGTCACCGGCTCTGGCAAGACGTACACGATTGCCAATGTCATCGAGGCCATGCAGCGTCCCACCCTGGTCATGGCGCCCAACAAGACTCTTGCCGCTCAGCTTTACGGCGAATTCAGGGAATTTTTCCCACGCAACGCCGTCGAGTATTTCGTTTCCTACTATGACTACTATCAGCCGGAAGCGTATGTCCCATCTTCGGATACCTATATTGAGAAGGATGCAGCGATCAACGAACACATCGAACAGATGCGCCTTTCTGCGACCAAGGCGTTGCTCGAACGGCGAGATGCCATCGTGGTTGCATCTGTTTCCTCCATCTATGGTCTGGGTGATCCGGGTTCCTATCTCAATATGGTCATGCATCTTGATCGTGGTGACCGGGTGGATCAGCGCTGGGTGCTGCGCCGGCTGGCGGAGCTTCAGTACACGCGCAATGAGATGGAACTGCGCCGGGCGACATACCGTGTCCGCGGTGATGTGATTGATATTTTCCCGGCGGAGTCGGACAGGGATGCGATCCGCGTCGAATTGTTCGATGATGAGATAGAAGACCTTTCATTTTTTGATCCGCTGACCGGTGAAGTCATTCGCCGGGTCCCCAGGGTCACCGTTTTTCCTAAGAGCCACTACGTGACGCCGCGTGAGACCATCGAAAATGCGCTGGGTAGTATTCGCCAGGAACTGAACGAACGACTGAGCCATCTGAAAGAAGCGAACAAGCTGGTTGAGGCGCAGCGACTTGAACAGCGAACCCGGTTCGACCTGGAAATGATCAAAGAGCTGGGCTACTGCAATGGTATCGAGAACTATTCCCGATATCTCTCAGGGCGAAACCCGGGAGAGCCGCCTCCCACGCTGTTCGATTACCTGCCGGATGAAGCGCTGTTGATTATTGACGAGTCTCACGTCGGTATCCCCCAGATCGGCGCCATGTTCAAAGGTGATCGGTCGAGGAAAGAGACGCTGGTCGAGTTCGGCTTCAGACTGCCGTCGGCGCTGGACAACCGGCCCCTCAGGTTTGATGAGTGGGAGGCATTGGCACCGCAGAAGATATTTGTCTCGGCTACCCCGGGTTCCTATGAAAAGGAACAGTCGGGCCAGATCGTGGATCAGGTAGTAAGGCCAACCGGACTGCTCGACCCTGAGCTTGAGGTGCGCCCTGCCCAGACCCAGGTCGATGACGTACTGTCCGAGATTCGAAGTCGTGTCGAGAATAATGAGAGGGTGTTGATCACCACGCTGACCAAGCGGATGGCTGAAGATCTCACCGACTATCTTGATGACAATGGCATCAAGGTGCGATACCTGCATTCTGATATTGATACCGTCGAACGCGTGGAGATTATTCGCGATCTTCGCCTGGGAGAGTTCGATGTTTTGGTAGGTATCAATCTGCTGCGGGAGGGCCTGGATATGCCGGAGGTCTCCCTGGTTGCGATTCTGGACGCGGACAAGGAAGGGTATCTGCGTTCCGATCGCTCATTGATTCAGACCATCGGACGCGCGGCTCGGAACCTGAACGGTAAGGCGATCATGTATGCCGACAAGGTCACAGAATCGATGCAGAGAGCCATCGATGAAACGAATCGGCGTCGGGAAAAACAAAAGGAATACAACCGTACTCACAATATTGAGCCGATGGGGGTTCGCCGGGACATCGCCGATATCATGGAAGGCGCACGGGATGCGCCGGCCCGTTCCAAGCGGGGGCAGAAGGTCGCGGAGCACACCCGGCGTTACCAGACCAACGTGCTCAATCAGGATGATCTGGAAAAGCAGATTGTGGCACTTGAAAAAGCGATGTTTGAACACGCGAAGGCGCTGGAGTTTGAGCAGGCCGCACGGCTTCGCGATCAAATCGAGGAACTGCGCCAGCAGTTCGTTCGTTCTTAACGCTATCTTCTCCAGGTAAACGGATGGCCGGTTGCCGGTCTCTGATTGGAGAGACTTGGTTGCTGGGAGGGGGCTTTTTGGGTAATCTACGGCGCCTTCGCGACCGCTGCGCCAACAGATTCTTCGTAAGAACACAGCGCACTGGCGGCGAAGGAATATCAGGGGAGTGTAGCTCAGTTGGTTAGAGCATCGTCTCGACAAGGCGAGGGTCCTCAGTTCGAATCTGAGCACTCCCACCACTGAAACCAATCGTTCTTCCCGGATCTTGGCTTCCCGGCCGAACCGGGAGTCTCTGCGGAGACAACAAGTAACGCTGTAACACGTGGCCCTTGGTAGGGGTCACCACTGAAAGCGAGGTGCCACATGCCGGTTATTACCCTCCCCGATGGGAGTCAGAAACAGTTTGACGCTCCCGTTTCCGTTTATCAGGTCGCTGAATCCATTGGTCCCGGTCTCGCGAAGGCTGCGCTGGCGGGCAGCGTGGATGGCAAGATCGTCGATACCTCTCATCTGATTGCCGAGGATGCGGAACTTTCGATTATCACGCCGAAAGATCAGGAGGGACTGGAAGTGCTGAGACATTCCTGTGCCCACTTGATGGCGCAGGCGGTACAGGATTTGTTCCCCTCTGCGCAGGTGACTATCGGGCCTGTGATCGAAGACGGCTTCTATTACGACTTTGCCTACGAGCGACCCTTTACGCCGGAAGATCTGGAAAAGATCGAAAAGCGAATGAACGAACTGGCGAAAGAAGATCTGGTCGTAAGTCGTTCCGTCATGTCCCGTGCCGAAGCGGTCGATCTGTTCAAGCAGATGGGCGAAGACTACAAGGTTCAGATCCTGGAGAGTATTCCCACCGACGAGGATCTTTCCTTTTACCGCCAGGGTGACTTTATTGATCTCTGTCGCGGTCCGCACGTGCCGAGTACCGGCAGGCTTAAAGCGTTCAAGTTGACCAAGGTGGCTGGCGCCTACTGGCGTGGTGACTCCAACAACGAGATGCTGCAGCGAATCTATGGGACCTGTTGGGCGGATAAGAAAGACCTGGCGGACTATCTGCATCGTCTTGAGGAGGCGGAAAAGCGCGACCATCGCAAGATCGGCAAAAAGCTGGATCTGTTTCATACCCAGGAGGAAGCGCCCGGCATGGTGTTCTGGCATCCGCGGGGCTGGCAGATCTACCAGGTGATTGAACAATACATTCGTCGTCGTCAGGTGGAATTTGGCTACCAGGAAGTAAGAACGCCGCAGGTGGTGGACTTCTCACTGTGGGAAAAGTCAGGCCATGCTGACAAATACGCGGAGAACATGTTCACCGTTCACGATGACAATCGGACCTACGCGATCAAGCCGATGAACTGTCCCTGCCATGTCCAGATCTACAACCAGGGCCTCAAGAGCTATCGGGATCTGCCGCTTAGAATGGCGGAGTTTGGTTCCTGCCATCGTAATGAGCCATCGGGTACGCTGCAGGGAACCATGCGGGTTCGTCAGTTTGTCCAGGATGATGCTCACATCTTCTGCACCGAAGAACAGATCGAGGCTGAGGTGCTGAAGTTTTGTGATGAGGTGGCAGATGTCTACCGCGACTTCGGCTTCGACGAAATTATTACCAAGCTGTCACTCCGCCCGGAACAACGCATCGGTACGGACGAGGTATGGGACAAGGCGGAGCAGGCGCTGGCGGATGCCCTTGATGCGAAGGGGCTGGCTTACGACGTGCAACCGGGTGAGGGCGCCTTTTATGGTCCAAAGATCGAATTCTCGCTGAAGGATTGTCTGGGTCGGGTCTGGCAGTGCGGCACCATGCAGGTGGATTTCATGACCGCGGACCGGCTGGATGGTCAGTATGTGGATGAAAACGGCGACCGTCGGCCGCCGGTGATGCTGCATCGGGCCATGCTGGGTTCGTTCGAGCGATTTATCGGTATCCTGATCGAAGAGTACGCGGGTGACCTGCCGCCCTGGCTGGCTCCGGTCCAGGCGGTGGTGATGAATATCACCGATGGTCAGGCCGAGTATTGTGAGAGTGTTGCTAACACACTGAAAAACAAAGATTTTAGGGTCGAGACAGACACCCGCAATGAGAAGGTCGGGTTCAAGATCAGGGAGCACACCATCCAGCGTATTCCTTATCTGCTGGTCACCGGCGATCGTGAAATGGCAGCGGGCGAGGTTGCCGTGCGTGCCCGGACGGGTGAAGACCTGGGTACCATGAAAGTGGAAGCGTTCGCGGAACTCCTTGAAAAGGAAGCGAAAAAATTGGGTAGAACGGCCTGAATTCTGTTATAGTCCCGCCCCCTGAACTTGAGGAGATGCGCTGATTAAGAAAGGCGACTCGAAAAAGAACCGTGTTAATGACGAGATCGACGTCAGTCAGTGTCGTTTGATCGGTTCAGATGGAAACCAGGTAGGTATTGTTTCTATCGAAGATGCTCTAAAAGCGGCGCGGGAAGCGCAGCTGGATTTGGTCGAAATCGCACCGGATTCGAATCCGGTGGTTTGCAAGATCATGGATTATGGCAAACACGTTTTTGAGGCCAAGAAGGGCAAGGCGGCTGCGAAGAAAAAGCAGAAGCGAACTCAGGTCAAGGAAATGAAGTTCCGTCCGGGAACTGAAGAAGGAGATTATCAGGTCAAACTACGCAACCTGATACGTTTCCTGAATGACGGGGATAAAGCCAAGGTGACCCTGCGGTTCAGGGGTCGTGAAATGGCGCACCAGGAACTGGGCATGGATCTGCTCAAGCGGATCGAGGATGACTTGTCCGAGATCAGCACTGTCGAACTTCATCCGAAGATGGAGGGAAGGCAACTGACCATGGTGCTGGCCCCAAGAAGTAAAAAGTCAGTAGGACAGGCGCAGGCCTCTACCTAGTTCTGGCTTGGACGAAAACCGGATGGCCCTTCCTGGCAGGGAAGGCGAGCTATCCCAATGACAATTTGAATGCGGAGTGAATGATGCCGAAACTCAAGACAAGTAGCGGTGCGGCCAAGCGGTTCAAGAAAACCACGAAAGGCTACAAGCACCGACAATCCTTCCGAAATCATATCCTGACGAAGAAGAGCACCAAGCGAAAGCGCCACCTGCGTGGTTACAAGGACCTTGCCGCGGCCGATGTGCCCAAGGTCAAGCGCCTGCTCGGCGACTGACACGCAACCCAGATATCAGGAGATTTCATCATGCCAAGAGTAAAGCGCGGCGTTACTGCTCATCGACGCCATAAAAAAGTATTGAAACAGGCGAAGGGGTATTACGGTGCCCGTTCGCGAACGATCCGTACAGCCAAGCAGGCAGTCACCAAGGCGGGTCAATACGCCTATCGTGATCGCAAGGCCAAGAAACGCGTCTTTCGTGGTCTGTGGATTCAGCGCATCAATGCCGGTGCGCGTGAACATGGCCTTTCCTACAGTCGACTGATTGATGGTCTGCGGAAGCAGGACATCGAAATTGATCGTCGCGTTCTGGCTGATCTGGCGGTGAACGAGAAAGAAGCGTTTGCGGCTCTGGTAGAGAAAGCAAAAGCCGTCGCCGCCTAGAAGCTAGTTTGGGCCGCGGGCGGTACAAGGCATGACCGACCTCGAACAAATTGTCAGCGATGCAGAAGCAGCCGTTGCCGCTACCGCGGATGCGGCGGAGCTCGATCGTGTCCGTGTGCAGTATCTTGGCAAGAAGGGTGAGTTAACGGCGCAGCTCAAGACGCTGGGTAAACTCGCCGCCGAGGACCGTCCGAAGGCCGGTGCCGAGATCAATGCGGCGAAGGGTAAAGTTCAGGCGTTGATTGATGCCCGCCAGCAACAGCTCGATGCTGATGCAATTGAAGCGAAGCTCGAAGCAGAGGCTGTTGATGTCACCTTGCCAGGTCGTAATGCCGAGCGCGGCGGCCTGCACCCGTTTACCCTCTCCATGCGTCGCATTGTTCGTTTCTTCAATAGTGCGGGATATGAGGTCGTCGAAGGTCCCGAAATCGAAGACGACTATCACAACTTCGAAGCGCTTAACTTGCCCGCCCATCATCCGGCCCGGGCGATGCACGACACATTCTACTTTAATCCCAATCTGTTGCTGCGGACGCACACGTCGCCGGTTCAGGTGCGAACAATGGAGCAGCGAAAGCCACCATTTCGGATCATCTGTCCCGGCCGGGTCTACCGCGTGGATACGCCCGACCCATCGCACCTGCCTATGTTCAATCAGGTCGAAGGCCTGCTGATTGATCGAGAGACCAACTTCGCGGAACTCAAGGGAACGGTGGTGGATTTCTTGCGGGCCTTCTATGAGAACGCCTCGCTGGAAGTCCGATTCCGACCTTCCTACTTCCCCTTTACAGAGCCTTCGGCGGAGATCGACGTTCAGTGTGTGCTGTGCCTCGGCGATGGTTGCAGAACCTGTGGTCAGAGTGGCTGGCTCGAGGTGGGCGGTGCGGGGATGGTGCATCCGAAGGTACTTGAATATTCAGGCATTGACCCGGAGGAGTTCACCGGCTTTGCGTTTGGCATGGGACCGGATCGAATGGCGCTGATCCGGTATGGCGTTGAGGATCTGCGCTCGTTTGTCGAGAACGACCTGCGTTTCCTGCGGCAGTTCAACTGATAGGGCGGTGACATGAAATTCAGTGAAAACTGGCTTCGGGAGTTTGTCGACGTTGACGTCTCGACCACCGAGCTGGTCGATAAACTCACCATGGCAGGATTGGAAGTCGATGCGGTTGATCCGGTGGCGGCTGTCTTTGATGGCGTGGTTGTTGGCGAGATAGTCAGTGTCGAGCCCCATCCTGATGCGGACAAGCTGGTTGTTTGCCGGGTCTCCGACGCTGATAGCGAGTACCAGGTGGTCTGCGGTGCGCCCAATGCCCGTGCCGGCATCAAGATTCCCTATGCCCGGGTGGGCGCGCGTCTTCCGGACCTCAAGATAAAAAAGGCCAGGCTTCGCGGCGTTGAGTCCAGCGGCATGTTGTGTTCAGAACAGGAGCTGGGGCTGTCCGAAAGCCACGACGGATTGATGGAACTTCCCGAAGATGCGCCGGTCGGTGCGGACATTCGCGGCTATCTTGATCTTGATGACAATATCATTGAACTCGACCTGACGCCCAATCGGGCTGATTGTTTTGGCCTCTTGGGTATCGGGCGGGAAACGGCGCTGATCGCCGGTGCTCCCCTTAAATCTCTCGTCATTGACGAGGTCGCGGCAGTGAGTCAGCGCACCTTCCCGGTTGAACTTTCAGCGGGTGATGCCTGCCCTCGATTCGGTGGACGCGTCATCGAGGGCATCGACCTGAACGCGAAGACGCCGCAATGGATGAAGGAGAAACTTCGCCGTTCCGGTGTGCGAAGTATCGATCCAGTGGTCGATGTGACCAACTACGTCATGCTCGAGCTGGGTCAGCCGATGCATGCTTATGACCTGGACCGTCTGCAGGGCGGAATTGTTGTTCGCCAGTCGAAGCGGGGCGAGAGCATCCACCTGCTGGATGGCACTGAGGTGGCACTGCAGCCGGATACCCTGCTGATCACCGACGACAGCGGGCCGATTGGTATCGCCGGCATCATGGGTGGCGCTTCCACGATGTGTACGGCTTCGACCATCAATATCTTTCTGGAGAGCGCCTTCTTTGCGCCGCTCGCCCTGGCGGGGCAGGCACGTCGTTATGGAATGCATACGGATGCGTCGCACCGGTTTGAACGGGGCGTTGACTGGCAGGGGCAGATGCGCGCTATCGAACGTGCGACAGAGCTGCTGTTGGACATTACCGGGGGCACCGCCGGGCCAGCCATTGAAACCGTGCTCCCGGACAGCTTGCCGGAGCGGCCGAAAATTCGGCTGCGAGCCGCACGGATCGAACGCCTGCTGGGTGTCACCGTCAGCGATGCTGAAGTTGAGAAGATGCTGGAGCAGCTCCATTTCCCTGCCGAACGAGAGGCAGGTGAAACCGCCTGGCAGGTGAGTGCGCCCTCGCATCGATTTGATATCAGTATCGAAGAAGACCTGATCGAGGAGATCGCGCGGGTCTATGGCTACAACACGCTTCCGGTTCGTATGCCGCGCATGGAAATCACCATGATCCGAAGTTCTGAGGCCGATGTCTCGCTGGATGCGATCAAGGACCAGTTCGTTGCCCGTGGGTATCAGGAAGCGGTGACCTATAGCTTTGTAGACGAGGGATCGCAGCGAATTCTTGATCCCGAGCATGAACCGATCGGCCTTGCCAACCCGATCTCCAGTGAAATGAGCGTCATGCGGACCAGCTGCTGGCCGGGGCTGCTGAAATCATTGCAACACAACCTGAATCGGCAGCAGGGACGGGTCAGGCTGTTTGAAACCGGATTGCGATTTCGGCAGGCACCCAACATTGATCGTGACCTGACGATGGAGGATGTGAGTCAGGAAATGGTGATCAGCGGTGTCGCCTGTGGCTCCGTGTATCCTGAGAACTGGGGCGACGTCGAGCGTCCGGCGGACTTTTTTGATATCAAGGGCGACATCGAATCGGTGCTCGACCTCACCGGGGCAGCGGCGGCATTCACGTTTGAACCTGTCCGCCATCCCAGCCTCCATCCGGGGCAATCGGCGCTGATCAGCAGGGATGGCAGGCCGGTAGGCCTGGTGGGGCTGCTGGATCCGAGGGCAGAGCAGGCGTTGGACCTCGACCGTCCGGTATATCTGTTCGAAATCGATCTGGTCGCGATTCGGGAAAAAGCCCTACCTTCTTCAGTGGTACTATCCCGATTCCCGGAGGTACGCCGTGATATTGCCTTGCTGGTGGATGCCACGGTTACCGCGAATCGCATCCGGGAGGTTATCCATGAGGTTGCGAATGAAACCTTGACAAACCTAAAGTTGTTTGACGTATATCAGGGCAAAGGCATTGATCCTAATAGAAAAAGTGTCGCTTTAGGCTTGACCTTCCAGCATCCTTCCCGCACTCTTACAGATCAGGAGATTAATGAGTCGGTCGACGATGTTGTCGCTGCCTTGGCGACGAAGATCGAGGCTAGCTTACGAAGTTAGGGACCAAATCATGGGTGCTTTGACCAAGGCTGAGATGGCTGAAAAGCTATTCGAGGAGCTCGGCTTGAACAAGCGTGAGGCCAAGGAAGTGGTTGAGCTGTTCTTTGAAGAGGTGAGGGCGTCCCTGGAATCCAACGAGCAGGTCAAACTTTCCGGATTTGGTAACTTCGATCTGCGGGACAAGAGCCAGCGTCCGGGGAGAAATCCGAAAACCGGCGAAGAGATTCCCATCACGGCGCGCCGCGTTGTGACCTTCCGTCCCGGGCAGAAGCTTAAAGCGCGAGTGGAGGCCTATGCTGGACCCCGATCATAACGACGAACTGCCGCCGATTCCCGGCAAGCGATATTTCACGATTGGTGAGGTGAGCGGCCTGTGTGCCGTCAAGCCGCATGTATTGCGTTACTGGGAGCAGGAATTTCCGCAGCTCAAGCCGGTTAAACGTCGAGGTAATCGTCGTTATTATCAGCGCCAGGACGTGCTGATGATCCGCCAGATCCGGTCATTGCTCTATGACCAGGGCTTTACCATCGGTGGCGCCCGCCAGCGGTTATCGGGTGAGGAGCAGCTGGAAGACAAGACTCAGTACAAGCAGCTGATCCAGCAGATGATTGTGGAACTGGAAGAAGTCCTGGAAGTCCTCAAGTCCTGATTGATGACCTCTTGCCGGGTGACGCAACCGGACGAATCCTTTAGAATCGCCAGCTTTTCAAACGAAGAGCTCGGGGCGGCCTTCCGCTTCAAATCCTGCCGCCGAAGGCGGCTATTTGATAAACTCGCGGAGCAAATTTCGGGGCGTAGCGCAGTCTGGTAGCGCACCACACTGGGGGTGTGGTGGTCGCTGGTTCAAATCCAGCCGTCCCGACCAATTTCCCTTCGAAGTGATTGTCAGAACTAAACTGGACGCCGCTGCGCGGTGTTGTGGTCGCTGGACTGGCCGTCCGCGACTAGGCGTCCCCGATCAAATCCAGCCGTCCCGGCTGGGCGCCCCCGACCAATTCTCTGGTCACTACCCCCGCCGAATCGTCAGGCCACCATCAACCGGTATGATCGCACCGGTTATATAGGACGACGCGGGCATGCACAGACTGAGCGTGATCTGCGCCACTTCCTCAGGATCACCATAGCGACGCAGTGCTGTGCGCCGTCGTGCGTAGATCTGTTTGTCTTCTTCGGGTACCCGATCTGTCATGGCCGTTCGTATCGGGCCAGGACAGATGCAGTTTACCGTGATGCCTTCCTTGCCCAGGTCCATGGCAAGCGCCCGGGTTAAACCTGTGACCCCATGTTTGGCGGCAATATAGGCCGTCTTGCCGGCGGTCGCCCCCAAACCTTCGGTTGAGGCGATGTTGACGATACGAGGGGCATCCGATTGTCGCAGATGAGGCAGGGAAGCGCGGACAATGCGCTGGTGTGAAGTAAGCAACACGTCGAGGGATTTGCCCCAGCCCTCATCAAAGGCATCGTCATCTTCCAGGCTGGCGCCAAACCCCCGGCCGGCATTGTTGATCACGATATCGAGGCCACCAAAGTGCGTGGCGATATCGGCGATCACTGATTTGATCTGGTCCCGGTCCGCCACATCCAGGGTCCACGCCTTGGCAGAGTGACCGGCGGCGGTAATTTCGTCCGCCACAGCTTGTGCTGTTTCCGCATTGATATCGGTGACGGCCACATGGGCCCCCTCATCCGCGAACAGGCAGGCCGTTGCCCGCCCCATGCCGCTGCCGGCGCCAGTGACGAGCACGATCCGTCCGCTGACCGAACGACTGAGTTTGGAAATGCGAGCCAAAAAAATCTCCTTGTAGGTTGAATCTAGGTGGTGACCCAGTACTCGCTCATCCCCCGGAAAGCAGGAATCGCATGATGGACATGGCCCTTTTCACTGGCACGGAGGTTGGGGTAGCGGTCCAGCAGTCCCAGGATAGCTTCCTGTGCTTCGACTCTGGCGAGATGCGCACCCAGGCAGAGATGGCGGCCGCCGCCGAATGACTGGTGATGCCCATCTTCCCGTTCGATGTCGAAACTGTCCGGATTCGGATAGATCAATGGGTCGCGATTGGCAATGGACAATGAAACCGTCAGCGACTCGCCCTTGTGAACGGGACAGCCGCCGATGTCGATGTCCCGGTTGGCGATGCGCCCGGCATTCATCACTGGAGAGTCATATCGGAGCATCTCTTCAATGGCCTGGCCGATCAGGCTGGGATCGTCCCGCAGTTTCTGCAATTGGTCCGGGTGTTCCAGCAGTGCCCTGGTGCCGTTGCCAATCAGGTCGGTGGTCGTGACATTGCCGGCGATTAACAGCAGGTTGCATTGGCGAATCATTTCGTCCCGCGATAGCCGATCACCGTCTTCTTCGGCTCGTAACATATCCGAGATGATGTCAGATCCGGGGTTCTGTTGACGTCGGTCGATCTCCTCGTCGAAAAACTGGTCGAGTTTTTCCCCGGCAGCCTGGCCAAGCGCCTTGCTGTCTTCGCTGGCAAAAGGATTGAACGCAACTTTGACGGCGTCGTCGGACCAGGATTTGAATGTATCGTGCATGGCCGTGTCGATGCCCAGCAGTTCAGCGATGATGATGGTCGGTACCGGCGCCGCGAACCGGGTGATCAGATCGAACTCGTTGCTGTTGATGTCGTCCAGAACCCTCGTCACGACTTCCCGTGCTCGCTCGCGCCATCGTTCGACCGCTGAAGGCGTGAATGAAGCACTGACCAGTGACCTGAGGCGCCGATGGCCGGGTTCGTCCATCAGCAGCATCGACGGTTCTTCGTCTTCGCGCAATTGAAACAACATTTGCATAAAAGTACCGGGATTCCCCTTGCGCGGATCTGTCCACATGTCCTTGTCGCGCAGGATGTCCCTGACGTCGTCATGGTAGGTATACAGGTAGCGCTTGAGCGGTTTGTCGTGGAGTACACGCGTCGCACTCTGCACCTGCTTCAGGATCGGGTAGGGATCGTTTCGAAAGTCTTCGTTGAATGGCGAGAGTGCGATGCCCTGCGGAATCGTATCGCTCTCAGGTCGAGACTCTGACATTCATTTACTCCGTTCAAGGCGCACTTCCGCGTCTTTTCTTATGCGAACCTTCTCATTGAGAACGAAGGGGCACTGATACGGCCGTTGTTTGACCGAACCTTAATCAGTGTGCTCTCCTCGGTAAGCAAAAATCAACTGATGTGAGGAGCACCCGATGATTGATTTTGAGATACCGCCTGAGACCCGGGCGTTGCGCGAAAAGGTGCGGACATTCGTGCATGAATACTGTATTCCCGCTGAAAAGGAGCTGGAAAACGACGCCGCCGACTACAAATCAATTGTCGCTCGATTGCAGCAGGAGGCCCGATCCCAGAGGCTCTGGTGTCCCTTTATCTCCGAAGAATATGGTGGCATGGGGCTCGGTCATCTCGCCAACGCATTGGTGCAGATGGAGCTGGGTGAAAGCATGTTTGGGGCGGTCGCTCTCAACTGTCAGGGTCCGGATGATGCGACCATGCTCACATTGCTGGAGCACGGTACCGATTACCAGAAGGAGAAGTATCTCAAGCCCCTGCTGGCGGGTGGACTTCGTATCTGTTTTTCCATGACGGAGCGGGCATCCGGCGCGGACGCGACCGGTATGCAGACAACCGCGGTGCTGGATGGCGACAACTATGTCCTGAATGGTGAAAAGTGGTTTTCCACCGGTGCTGCCAGTGCCGACATGGCGGTGATCATGGCAAAGACGGATCCCGATGCGCCCCGCCATCAGCAATTCTCTACCTTTATCGTGGAACTGCCTAATCCCGGCTATCAGATTCAGCGCAATATCGAAACGTTGTCCGATGGCACGTCACCTCGCCGACATCTGCGTGACAAGCTGCCGCCGGGCGGTCACTCCGAGGTGCTGATCAAGGATCTGGTGGTGCCGAGGGAAAATGTCCTCGGCGGCATCGGTGGTGGCTTCAACATGGGCCAGCATCGGCTGGCTTATGGCCGACTTCGCCATGGTATGCACAACATCGCGCTGGCCCAGCGAGCGCTTGATCTTGCGGCTGCCCATGTCACCCAACGGGAAACCTTTGGCGAACGGCTGGCCGACCGACAGGGTGTTCAATGGATGCTGGCTGAATGCGCCACCGAGTTATACAAGGCGCGACTGGTATTGCTGCATCTCGCCTACAAGGCAGAAAAGGGGCAGGACATTCGGCACGAGAACTCGATGGCAAAGGTTTTCCTGGCTCATATGGTGCACAAGGTGGTTGATACCGCCCTGCAGCTTCATGGCGCGCTGGGCTATAGCCTGGATACGCCACTGGCCAACTGGTATGCCACGGTGCGTCGACAGCGCATTGTTGACGGACCCGATGAGGTGCACAAGTGGCGCGTGGGCCGTCAGGTCATTCGCACCTTTGAAAAGCATGGGACTACAGCGCTTGCGGCGGGCGGGGAACTGCTCTGATGCTGCGTGGTAGACTGGCAGACGTTTCTTTTGACTGCCAGCGGATATGGATTGCGCACCGATCGTTTTTTTTGCCTACGATCGCCCGGATCATGCGCGGCGCACCCTGACTGCGCTGGCGGACAACGAATGGGCTGACCAGTCCGCTGTTACGATCTTCTGTGATGGTCCGAGGGATGAGAGTCGACGTGAAGCGGTGGAGAAGACCCGACAGACAGTCCAATCCGTTGCGGGTTTCGCCAGCAAAACCATCGTGACGAGAGAGACCAACTACGGTTTGGCGAAATCGTTGATTCGGGGTATCTCAGACACACTGGAGCAATCTGATCGTGTGATCGTGGTAGAAGATGACGTCATGACGTCCCGCTACTTTTTACGATTCATGAATGAGGCCCTTGCCACCTTTGAATCCAATACCGGAGTCGGCAGCGTCCATGGTTTCAAATATCCTACGGGCGTGACCCCGACAGAAAATTTTTTCCTGAAGTATTTTGATAGCTGGGGCTGGGCGACCTGGCGGGATCGCTGGCGCATGTTTGAAACTGATGGCGCACGGTTATTGCGCGAGATCGACTCACGGGGGCTGGGAAGATCGTTCGATTTCAATGGCAATTATCCGTTTCGGCAGATGCTTCAGGATCAGGTTCTCGGGCGTAATGATTCTTGGGCGATACGGTGGCAGGCGAGCCTGTACCTTGGCGGTCTCCTCTCCTACTACCCGAGATATTCCCTGGTGAATTCCATTGGCCTCGATGGCAGCGGTACCCATGGGGCAGGGGAGTTCTATGCGACAGAGATTCACCAACAGCCGATCCCCGTTGCCGAAGCGGCTGTCGTGGAAAATATGGATATGCGTGCTGCGACGGAAGCGTATTTCAGGCGCTCGCTGCCTTCTTTGGCTGGGCGACTGATGAATCGTGTCCGCCGGTTAGTTGGGGGGACCCGTTAAGGTGTCGTTGACCGGATTGTTACGCCGAATGCTGCGCCCGGTATCTGCCACAGATCTTACGCTTGAGCCGGTCAGCCGAACATTCGGTCTGGATCGCGGCCAGCCGATTGATCGCTATTACATCGAACGTTTCCTTGCGCGGGAGCGCGCCGTCATTCGGGGAACTGTGCTGGAAGTGGCCGAGAGTCGCTACACGGATCAGTTCGGTTCGGATGTTCTGGCGCGACGTCGACTGGTGACTGTCGGTAGTGGAGCGCCCGAAGAACTGGTAGCCGATCTGACCAGGCCCGATGAACTGCCGCAGGGGGTGTTTGATTGCTTTATCTGTACCCAGACCCTGAACTTCATCGATGACGTGCACGGTGCAGTTGAGGGTATTGCGGCACTCCTGCGTCCAGGCGGGGTGGCGCTGGTGACCGTGGCCGGCATTTCCCAGATCAGTCGCTATGATATGGATCGCTGGGGTGACTACTGGCGTTTTACGATGGCGTCGATGAATGCCCTGTTTCGCCGCTTTCCCGGTGAGGTGGAATTGGCGTCCTACGGCAACCTTGCGGCTGCAATGGCCTTGCTTCAGGGCATCGCAGTAGAAGATCTCGCCGATTCATCCCTGCTGGATCCGGTGGACGAGGACTATCAGGTCGTGTTGTGTCTGAAGGCGACTAGGGGATGACCACGACCTGGCTGTCCCGCGCGGCTCGCAGCGCGCGGTGGGCGAGAAATCGGATAAGGAACCTGTCGGGACCACCGAAGCTGGTGTTGCTGTATCACCGGGTTGCCGAATTGACGGAGGACCGTTCTCAACTTGCGGTTTCACCGGCCAACTTCCGGCAACACATGGCGTACCTCAGCGCTGAATTCGCGGTGGAGCGGTTTGAGGACTGTGCAGATCGCTGGGACGAAACGACCGTTGTCGTTACCTTCGACGACGGATACGCCGACAACTGTCTTGAGGCGCTACCCATTCTTGAGGCAGCGGATGTACCGGCGACCTTTTTTATCGCGACCGGGACGATTGGTACCGAGCGGGAGTTCTGGTGGGATGAACTGGAACGCTGCCTGGTCGAAGGAACCTTCGACCCCGGGGAGTTCGCATTGCAGGGAGTGCCGGTGGATGTGCGATCCTCTGCAGCAATGAATGCCAGCTATCAGCGGCTGTTTGCCTGGTTGCAGGCATCGGACTCAGTCGACATCGAACAGACACTGACGCAATTGAGAGAGCGAGGAAAACTTTCAGCCAGCGGGCGTACCACCCATCGTCCGTTATCTGCTGAAGAACTGGGGAAACTCGCGCGATCGCCTGTTACGACCATTGGCGCGCATACCGTCAGTCATGCCTGCCTCTCTGCATTGTCTGCCGACCAGCAGCGGGCAGAGATCAGCCGGTCAGTGGATGACCTGAAACGGCTGACCGGTGAGGAAGTGTCAGTTTTCTCTTATCCGTTTGGCAATCATGTTCACTACAACGCGACGAGCGTCGATATCTGCCGGGAACTGGAATTCCGGATGGTGGCTGCCAATAACAATCGAGCGTATCGCGCCATGCATTCGTCGCTGGAAGTGCCAAGACTGCTGGCCCGCAACTGGGACATCGAGACCTTTAAACGGTATCTCCACCTGTATCGGGAGTGCTTTTGAGGGTTCTGCATGTGAGCGAGCGCGATGGCATGGGCGGTGCCCATACCGTTGCCCGACGACTGCGGGACGCTCAGCGTGAGGCGGGCATCAGCGCGGAGCTTCTGTCTCAGCGAGTGAGTAATCCACTTACGATCCGTGCGGCGCCGGGATGGCTGGCGCCATTTCGCCCCCGGATCGATGCGATTCCATACCGCCTGCATCGTAAAGAAGCTGGTGAGCATTTTTCGGTTAACTGGTTGCCGGGCACCCTTAACCGGATTGTTGGCGATTACCGTCCTGATGTCTTACACCTGCATTGGATCAACGGCGGTTTCGTGCGCCTTGAGCAACTGCCGAGGCTGGACGTACCCGTCGTATGGACGCTGCACGATTGCTGGCCGTTTACCGGAGGTTGCCATATTCCCTATGACTGCGTCGGGTATGAGCAACAATGCGGCCATTGTCCGAAACTGGCAGCCGACAGGGAACGGGACCTGTCACGTTCAGTGTGGCAGCGAAAAGCGAGCAGCTGGCGCGGTTGGCATCCGACCATTGTGGCACCCAGCGCCTGGATGGCAGAGAAGGCCAGGTCGAGCCGACTGTTCCGTGATCTGGCTATTCATGTTGTCGCCAACGGTGCGGACGGCGCTACCTTTAAACCTGATGTCAGCCGGCAGGTCAATGACACCAAACGGATTCTGCTCGGCTCTGCCGATCTGTCGGATCGGAACAAGGGCATGGATCAACTGGCGGCGGTGCTCACCGGGCTGTCAGCTCGGTTCACAGGGGACCTTGAGGTGGTGGCGACAGGAACCAATCCGGTGATGCCAACAGGGCGTTGGCGCAATGTGAATCTCGGGTTTGTCGAAGACGAATCGGAACTGGCAGCAGTCTATGGCGAGTCCGATGTGTTTTTGTCGTTGTCTCGTTCCGAAAACCTGCCGACGGCCATCATCGAGTCGTTGGCATGTGGGACGGCGGCGGTCGCGTTTGATACAGGGGGAACAAACGAGATTCTGACCCATCGCCATGATGGCTTTCTTGTGCCGTCGGGTGATCTGAATGGCGTGGTGGAGGGGCTGTTGTGGGCGCTGTCCACGCCGCCACCGGCAGAAGTCTGTCGACGTACGTTTGAATCCCGGTTCTTGCTGGAAGACAGTTGTACTGCCTATCTGTCGATCTACCGCGAATTGATTGACGCCTGAGTTTCCAGAACCCGTAGCGCACGCTCGACCGCCCATCGGTGAGATTCGATGCTTAGGTTGTGTAACAACAGGAGGCGGTTTTCATCATAGACTTTTGTGGGCCGACGAAAGTAGGCAACCAGTCTGCGGAGAAGCTTCAAAAAAGTCTGCGAACTCGGAGCGAGGCCGGTTCCCATCAGCGCGCGTTGGTAGTAGGGGGCGTAAACCTCTTCCCACAAAACCAGGCAAATGTTGTCGATCTCCTCGAGATAGCCGGGGTCCGACAATTTGCGGGAGAGTTGCTCGAACTCGTTCAGGCTGTCGTCGTCGATGTCCCGCGTATCATCGTTGTTGTTCAGCATCAGCGGCGTTGAAGTTAATCCGCCATCCGTGACCTCGACTGATAGTACCGCGCCAGAGCCAGTCGACATGCCGCTCATCCAGAAATTGCCGAGACTGAAAAAGATCTCCTTGTCCCGATAACGTTCCATGCCCTGCACCACATGAGGGTGATGCGCGAGGACAAGATCCGCGCCGAGGTCGATCAGTTCCCGGTAGGTACTGCGCCATTCCGGTAGCGGCAACTCGACCATCTCAAGTCCCGCATGAACCTGAACGATCACCAGGTCGTACTGTTCGGCGCTACGGCGCACCATGTCCCGGGTCAGGGGATGGCCCACCCACGCGTAGCCGGGGAAACCCGGCTCAGTCATGGCACCAAACTGGGCCTCTGCTACAGCCATCAGGGCAATTTGCTGCCCGTTGATCCTGATGATGCGAGGTTGATACGCGCTTTCCATATCGAGTCCTGCGCCCATTCCCGCTGTATCACCGATAGCATCCAGCGTGAACTTCAGTGCACCGGAACCGCCATCCATGATGTGATTGTTGGCTAACGAGAAGTGGGTGATTCCCCAGCTGCGTGCCATCGCGACGGCGTCAGCTGTTTGTTCCAGGTGCGGGCCGGCCTTGGGCAATCGCGAAGCAGTATCGCAGGGAAGAGGGGCTTCAAAATTGCAGCAAACGAGTTGGGCATCTCGCAGTCGCTGCGACAGGCCTGGCCCGATAACCGGCGCCGCAGCTTCGCCGAATCGGAGATCGCCAAGAAACAGCAGATCCGTCATCGCATTCCATCCAGTTGCAGGTCATAGGCCAGTGCCTGGAGCGTGGTCAGGCGACAGTAGCTGATCACATCACCGTTCCAGGCCTGTTGGTACAACGATTCTACACTGGCTCGACCGCCGAACAGTTCGAGAAACTCTGTCATGTCCGGATTAGTTTCGAGTAGCGGGAAAAAACCGCCGGTTCCTGCATGACGAGTGGCGCGGAGGTTGAACTCTATTGGCTCGTTCCGGTAGGTGGTTGGTAACAGCGCAGCCAGATGCAGTCGGCGTAGTAAGCGGGCCAACAGGAACAGGGCAGTTTCCGCGCTGTTTCCGAGCGCCTTGATACCGTTGCTGTTCGAGACAATCCGCGCCATGGTGGGATAGTGCTTGAGCAACATCAGCTCGACCGCCCGACGGTCCCAGAGATGATCTCTGCTGAGTGACATGAAGAAGCTGGCATAGTCAGTGTTCATGTGCGGGCTTGAGACTTCGGTCAGCCATTCAAACGTTCTCGGATAGTAGCCGATAAAGTTGCGCTGGCGAGTCCAGACATCGAACATCACGGCCTTTTGAAAAACTTCACCGTCAAACAGGTCAAATGCCTGGCGGAATCTGCTTTCCGCGGACTCCAGATAGCTGCGCCCCTCGAAGAACGGCAGTGTCTGCAGCAGGCTGTCCGGCCAGAACGAACTCTGGAAAAAATGATCCATTGCTGTCGTCAGCGAATCATTGTTGCTGTGAATGCGGAGTGTGCCATTGTGTTGTCCGGCCGGCACGCCGGTCATAAATCCCGACGTCAGGCGAGGGACGCCATTGTCGAGCAGGGGCCGAATCTGGTCGAAGAATTCGAGTTGATACATGCCATGCATATGCAAGGATGCGCCAAATATGTCGCCGATGGCTTCAATACGGGACCGGGCAAGAAACTGGCAGGGAAGGTCGATGAACTGCCAGGATACATTGGCGGTGCTTGCCAGGCGCCGGGCAGCTTCCACTTCAATTGCGCCCGGCGCACCGTAGGTAAAGCAGCGCGTTTTGGCCTGCAGGGTTGGATCGGAAGCTAGTACACAAAAGATCAGGCGCGAGTCATAGCCGGAACTGAGTGGCAGCAGGATCTGTTGGGCTGAGTTGAGGGAGCGTGTGATCAGCGCACGATTGAGTTCAAAAAAGTCATCGGCGATCTGGTCATCGGTCCTGTCGGCGAGATCTTCAGATGCCCTGACTGTCTCAAGATAGTGGTCAGCCACGTGATTGCCGCTGGCATCGAGCACGAGTCTGTGGTCCGGCAAGGTCTGACGGATATGTCGCCAGGCGGTTTCGTCCCAGATGAAGTGGGAATACCGAAGGAATCCGTAGACGTTTTCGGGACTTAGATCATTGAGGGTGGTACCCGATGCCAGCCGGGTGCAGGGTTCGATGGTAGATAGTGCGAGTCCGTCTCTTGCCGAGTAATAAGCCGGGATTGACCCGGCGTAGTCGCTTTCGACAGCAAATTCGCTGCCTGTCACTGTCACTTTCAGGAACCGGTCCCAGTCAACTGGCTGTTCGGCGATCGGGCCGATCTCCAGCTCAATGGTTTCACCTGGGTCACGACTTGACGGAGAGTCGGTGGATTGGTGCCGGGATACCCAGTGCAGGATGAACCAATCTGTGGTGGCGGTCTGATGCGTGAGCTGGTGGCGTTCGGCCAGGTCGTGGAGATGCTGCACGGCGCGCAACTGGCGCGGCTGCGGCAGTGTTCTGGCCAGAACGAGACAGGCGATGGCTCGACGCTTCATCCACGAATCCTGATCAGATTAAGCGAGACGGGTACCGCCAGCAGGATATGACGGACGCTTGGTCTTGTGGCTGGAATCAGCGCTGGAATCATCAGCACCGTTGTCACCTGGGTAACGACCGTAGCGACCACCGCACCGGTAAGACCGTGAATTGGAATCAGCCAGAGATTGAGCAGGATGTTGAGCAGGGCGCCGATACCGACATAGTAGAAACTGTAGCGCTGCAGGTTCTCCATAATCAGCCAGCGACCACGGGCGAGACCCAGGGTGGCGAGTACGCCTCCCCAGATATGAACCAGCAGGATGAATGAGGCATCAGCGTAGGGTTCACCAAACAATGTTGTAATGATCCATGGGGCGGTGAATGTCACCGGTATCGCGACGCCGATGCCCACGGCGATCAGGATCGCATACAGCTTGTGCAGCCGGATGAGATAGGTCGTCGGGTTGCGGGAACGGTCGCGAATAATGGTGGGAAAGGCGGAAGCGACAATGGCAGCAGGCAGGAACAACCAGGCTTCGCTGAACCGGACCGCAACGGAATAGATGCCCACCGCCGTATCGTCAATCATCCTGCCCAGCATGACCTGGTCGATTCGGGTGTAGATGAGAATGGCGACGCTTGAAAGCAACAGTGGAAAACCGGCGACCAACAACTCCCGTGCCCGCTTGAATGTCGCTTCAAGTCGTGTCCTTGCGCGAACGAGATAGACCGCAGTCAGACCGACGGCGATCAGACCAGCCTCGACGACGGTTGCCAGTACGAACCAGATGAGCGGGGCTCCGTTCAGAATCAACAGGACCCGAACCAGGGCGATGATCAGAACGGCTGAAGTCTCCATCCAAACGACAAACTTGGACTCCACCTCGGCTTCGAACCAGTATTTGAATACATCGCTGATGCGCAACAGGATGGTGCCACTCAGGACAGCCGTCAGCAGTCTGGTCAGGTCGCCTTCGGGGCGCAGGGCTGCAGCGGCGATGAGCAGCATCACGACGCTGGCGACGCTGCCAAGGAACTGCAATGCGAGCGTGGTGCCCATGGTTGTTCCTGCGGCGTCGGGACGAGCCACCAGATCGCGAACGACGATATCCCTCAGTCCCAGCGGTGCGAGACCGGCAAACAGGGCGGTGAGGGCGAGGCAGTAACTCAGCGTGCCGTACTGGCTTGGCCCGAGGTATCGGGCGACCCAGATGCCGACGGAGAAGGCGACGAGCGCCCTGATGATCCGGTCGCTGACGAGCCAGGAAACGTTGCTTAGCGCTTTCGTCAGGTTTGGTCGATGGCGGAATGAGTTTGGCAGCAGTTCCTTCACCACGGTATTTTCAGTGCGATCCCGATCGGCTTCATTCTTGCGCCAGAATGCCGGACCCCGGCGAGACTGACGTTCTTGCTACGCAGGTCGTTTTGGACATTGGATTGGAACCCTGCTGGCGACGGTTCAGTCTAGCATGCGCGCGAAACGCTCCGTTGATGGCCCTGCTACACTAACCCGATGGGGGATACGCACGAACAACTGGCGCTCGTCTGCATGGTCCTGGTCCCGCTCGGTTGGATCGCGGCGGAAATGTATTGGCGCCTTGCGATTCGGGTTCGTTTGCTGGCCCATCCGAATCATCGAAGTGCCCATGTGTCGTCGACGCCGACAGGCGCGGGATTAGCATTTATCCTGGTCTGGCTGATCGGTGTGGCCTTTCTGGATCTGTGGTCCGTCGCTTTACTGGCGGCGGTGGGTGCCGGACTGATCGGGTTTTGTGATGACGTTCGGTCGTTGCCTGTGACGATCAGGGCTATCGGCTACGCGACCTGTAGCGTGATAGCTGTTTTGGCGATCGGGTTTCCGACACTCAATCTGGCAGGACATCTTGTCGATCTGGGGTGGATGGGTTTGCTGTTCGGCGGCTTGTCACTGCTTTGGTTGCAGAATCTCTATAACTTCATGGATGGCATGGATGGTATTGCCATATCGGAAGCAGTTTTCGTGCTCGCCGGCGTGATGATGATTGGTGGAATATCGATGTTACCGCTATTGCTGCTGTGTGCCTGTCTGGGATTTCTGGTGGTTAACTGGCCCCCGGCGAAGGTCTTTATGGGAGATGCAGGCGCCAGTTTCCTGGGTTTGTTGATGGGTGTGTTTGCGTTGATGGAAGTCTCGGTGAGTGTCTGGGTCTGGATGATTCTGCTTGCTGTTTTCACCAGCGATGCGTGCCTGACAATTGTCACGAGGGGTTTGCGAAGAGAGCGTATCTACGAGGCTCATCACCTGCACGCGTATCAACACCTGATGCGCCGATTTGGCGCCAGACAAACACTGTATGTTGTTTGGTCAATCAATCTGTTCTGGTTGTTACCGCTCGCTCTGCTTGCTGACCGTTTTCCGGATTTGTCGCTCTATCTGTTAATATCTGCAGTTTTACCCCTCCTGGTCGCTGAGTTTCTGAGTGGCGCAGGGAACCTCGAACCGAGACTGGATGTCATCAAAACCGGTGGACGCTGAAACGCCGCTTTCGGACCGTAACAAACGGCTGTTGTTAATGGCGGCGGATGGCGTGTTTCTGCCACTCGCGCTCTGGGTTGCTGTGGTGCTGCGCTATGGCAATCTGTACCAGGACGTCTCATCGTTCTGGTGGCTGTTCCCCGGTGTTGGGCTGATCGGCGTTGCAGGGTTCTATCGATTTAATCTCTATCGCGCCATTGTTCGATACATTGGACCAAGCTCCATGTTGCCGGTGGTTCAGGGCGTCACCCTCGCGGCTATCGGCGTTTCCCTTTTGGCCTATCTTTCGGGGGTTACCTCTTTCCCGCGTTCAGCGCCGGCCATCTTCTGGTTTATTGCGATCCTGCTGGTGGGTGGAAGCCGGCTGATTATCCGTACCGTGTTCTACGGGTTTAATCATGGTTACCTCACGCGGGAGCCGGTTGCCATTTATGGTGCCGGGGAAACCGGCGCGCAACTGGCGATGGCCCTGCTCAATGATTCGAGTTTCATGCCGGCCGCATTTATCGATGATAATCCGTCGATGCGGAAGCACACGATTCATGGTGTGCGTGTCTATGACTCGGCGAATGTCGACCGACTGGTCTATGAGCGCGGGATTAAACAGATCTTTCTTGCCATTCCGTCGGCAACATCAGCCCAGCGCAAGGCGATCCTTGAACAACTGGCCGAATTGCCGGTACATATCCGCACGGTACCCAGTTTCGGTGAACTCATTTCAGGCGCGGCAATCAATGAGGTCGAGGAGATCGAAATCAGTGACCTGCTGGGCCGTGAGGTCATACCACCCGAATCAGGTTTGCTCAGACATTCCATTGAGGGCCGGTCGGTCATGGTGACCGGTGCTGGTGGGACGATTGGTTCTGAGTTGTGTCGGCAGATCCTGCGCCAGGGCCCCGAGCGCCTGGTGGTGTTCGATAACTCGGAGTTTGCACTACATAACCTCGAGAACGAGCTTTGCCTGATTGCCGGCGAAACCGAGCTGGTCTGCCTGCTGGGTTCGGTTTTGAACTACGGTCACCTGACCATGGCCATGGACGATTTTGGTGTTCAGACGGTCTATCACGCAGCGGCCTACAAGCATGTGCCAATGGTCGAGCGCAATGTGATTGAAGGTGTTCGAAATAACGTCGTGGGTACCTGGAACGCCGTGCGGGCGGCGCATACCAATCGTGTGGATGAGTTTGTACTGATATCCACGGACAAGGCGGTTAGGCCGACCAATGTCATGGGAGCCACCAAGCGACTGGCCGAGATGGTGGTCCAGGCTTATGCGTCAGAGGTTCGAGATACCCGTTTCTGTATGGTTCGCTTTGGCAATGTGCTGCGTTCGAGCGGGTCTGTGGTGCCCTTGTTTGAGGCCCAGATTCTCGCCGGCGGTCCGGTCCAGGTCACTCACAAGGACACCACCCGGTACTTTATGACGGCCTCGGAGGCGGCGGAGCTTGTGATTCAGGCGGGAGCGATGTCGCAGGGAGGTGAGCTCTATGTGCTGGACATGGGTGAGCCGGTGAGAATCAATGATCTGGCCAAGAAGATGATCCATCTGCATGGCAAGGAAGTGGTGATCGAACGCAGTCCTGGCGAAGACGAAATAGAGATCGAATATATCGGGTTGCGACCCGGTGAGAAGCTGCATGAGGAACTGATTATCGGTCAGCATGTGACCGGTACGCAGCATCCCAAGATCCTGATGGCTGACGAGGAGATGCTGGGGTTCGAAGTGATCGAAGAGGTTTGTGCGCAGCTGGAAGTATCCTGCGAAAGCGCTGACTATCTCCAGGTCCAGCAGACACTGGAAAGATATGTCACCGGGTATCGAATGATTGATCGTGCTGTTGATCCTGTGCTGAAGGCTGAATTGTCCAAGCGTGAGCATTCCAACGTCACGCAGTTCAAGAAAGAGGACTGATTGACGCAACGTCGCCCTCGCATACTCCACGTGTTTCGCACCTATCTGCCGGATACACGTGGAGGAATTCAGGAAGTGATTCGTCAGATTTGCGTTAGCACCGCCAGGCTGGGCGCGGAGAATCGTATCTTCACACCCAGCCCGTCTCCGGAACCCCAATGCATCGAAGGCGACGGTGCCAGAACAATCAGGGTTCCGCTCAATTTCGAGATTCAATCCTGCGGTTTCTGCATCACAGGTCTGGCTGAATTTCGCCGCCAGGTGGCCTGGGCGGATGTGGTCCACTACCACTTTCCGTGGCCTTTTCAGGACTTGATGCATTTTGTTTGCCGGGTGAAGAAGCCAACGTTGCTGACGTATCATGCCGATGTCATGCGCCAGCAGCGACTTCTGAAGCTATATGGGCCGCTGATGAATCTGTTTCTCGATCGGGTTGATTGCATTGCGCCAACGTCCGACATCTATGTTGAGACCAGCGAAGTGCTGACCCGAAGGCGAGACAAGTTGTGTGTCATCCCGCTGGGTATTGACGAACAGACTTACCCGCGTCCGGATACCGACAGCATCACTGACGTGCGTCGTCAATACGGTGAGGGTTTCTTTCTTTTTGTTGGCATGCTCCGTTACTACAAGTCGTTGGACGTACTGGTCCGGGCATGTTCGTTAACGGATGCCAGGGTCGTCATCGCAGGCATTGGGCCGCTGGCAGCGGAGCTCAAATCGCTGAGTCGTTCACTGGGCCTGAACAACCTGGTGTTTGCAGGGAAAGTGAGCGATGACGAGAAGATGGCGATGCTGCAACTGTCGCGGGCACTGGTCTTTCCTAGTCACAATCGGGCAGAGGCTTTCGGCGTCACGTTGCTGGAGGCAGCCATGTGCGGCAAACCGCTGATCACGGCGAACATTGAGTCCGGCATGAAGTGGGTCAACATTGACGGTGAAACCGGCGTGCAGGTGGCGCCGGACGATCCGGCGTCACTGGCGGAGGCGCTTGACAGACTCGCCGCCGACGATCGTTTATGCCAACAACTGGGTTCCGGTGCACGCGCAAGATTCGAGCGGTTGTTTAGTGCGGAGGAGATGGGTCGACGTTATATGGATGCGTACGAGCGTGTGCTAGACAGGCACAGTCGGTGAAAGTCGGGGTTGATGCCCGACCTCTCTGTGTACCGACGTTTGGTATTGGTCGGTACACTCGCGCGCTGCTGGATCGATTTGTCACCCAGCAAGACGTGCAGTGGTATCTCTATGCGGATCGTCCACTGCTGCACGACTTCAGTGCTCACCCCAATGTCGTCGTGCGAACGGTCGACAATCGAGGTCGCCTGGGACGTCTGCTGCTCAGTCAGTGGGGGTTCTCAAGATGGGCGGCTCAGGATCGGCTTGACCTGTTCTGGTCTCCCCGACATCACCTGCCGCTCCTTCTGCCGCGCGGCATGAAGGCGGTGGTGACCATCCATGATCTGGTGTGGCGCCGCTTTCCGGAGACCATGTTGCCCGAAAATCTGTGGCTCGAGCGTCTCCTGATGCCACCCTCACTGGGCCGGGCGGACCGGATAGTTGCGGTATCCGGCGCAACCCGTGCCGATATCGTCGCTGACTATCCGGCGACGGCTGGCAAAGTCAGCGTGATTCATGAAGCGGCGGATACCTATCCGATGGACCCGGTCAGGCTTCGAGCACCGTATTTTGTATTTGTTGGTACGCTTGAGCCACGCAAGAACCTGCAAAGATTATTGCAGGCTTTCGTCAAGGTCCGAGAGCAACTCGAAGAGGTGCTGCTGGTCGTGATCGGCGGAGAAGGATGGCATACGGATCTGGCGGCAATCATCGGCTCGCTTGAGCTGGACGACTCGGTCATTGTTCTGGGACATGTCGATGATGAAGTGGTCTACGCCCACCTCGCTGGCGCTATCGCGCTCTGCCTGCCATCCCTGTACGAGGGGTTTGGCCTCCCGGCACTGGAAGCCATGCAGTTTGGCACGCCGGTTGTGGGTTCAAAGGTCTCTGCAGTGCCTGAGGTGGTCGGCACCGGAGGCCTTCTCGTCGACCCATTTTCCAGCAGCGCGATCGCGGATGCCATGGTCAGGGTTGCCAATGACAGAACCCTGCGCTCTACCTTGTCCGCTTCTGCGCGCCTTCAGGCTGATCAGTTTTCCTGGGACAAGACGGCTGAAGAAACCCTTTCGCTATTTCGTCAGCTTTCGGGCTGAAACGGCGGTCCAGGCGAGCAGCATGGGCAGCCAGAAAGCGATCCACAAGTGATCGACCTTTGCCACCAGGCGATCGCCATCCATGGCCAGCGTGACCAGCGAAAAGGTCAGTGTGGCGAATGCAATTGCGTGAAGCTCCGATGCTAGCGGGCGAAACAGAGGGCCAGCAGACAGCACGATAAGGCCGACAAGCAGCCCAAATCCGATGATGCCGCCGTAGAACAGGGTAGAAAGGTATATTGAATGGGCGTGGTCGAACGACAGATGTTGCCAGTTCAGCACCGATGACACACTGATACCGTTTCCGAAGACCCAGTTGCCTGCGGTGATCCTTTCGATCGCGGCGGCCCAGATCTGCGGTCGAAAGCTACTGGCGCGACGTAGCAGCATATCGTCATACCCCGAGAGGTATGCAGCCAACGCAATCATCACGATGGTAGTCAGGATACCCGCCGCAATTCCAAGTCGTTCGCGCCAGCTGGCTCTTGTTAGCACAAGCAAGGACAACAATGCCGCTGCCACAAGGCCGATCATCACGCTGCGAGTCCCTGAGAGGATAATTGCCCAGGCCAGCGGTGCGGTAAGTAAGAGATACAATACGCGCTCCAGCAGGGCGGGCGTCAGGGTGACACGAGTGGCGGCCATGATGAGTGGGATGCTATAGGAGAGTGCACTGACCGTTGGCGTATAGTTGCGACCCAGTGCGTAAAGTCGATCCTTTTCGTCCAATGGATTGTAGCCGACGGAGTAATAGAGATAGATCGAGATGCTGGCGGAAATCGCAGCTGACAGTATCGATAGGGTAACGACCCAGTGCATGAGCCGGGGCAGGCGCTGGGCGGTTAACATGGCGCCAACCAGAAAAGTCACCAACAGGATCGCGTAGGCGGGGTAGTGCCAGCCTGGCTGATGACTCCAGAGCGATGTAATGCCAAGGTAGATGGCAAACAGTACAGCGCACGCCAGCCGGGGATCCCACAGCACTTGTCGGTTGGGTTGTAACAACAGTAGCGGGATGGCTAGCAACGTTGCGATATAGGAAGGGAAAAATGCAGCCTGACCGTCATCCCCCAGGTAGTACAGCACGATAAGTAGCAGGATCGAACCGAACAGCGCGACATAGAGCGCATCGATGAAGCGATGAATGATGGCAGGGTCCAGATCGGGGAATTCGAGAACGATTATCGTATAATTCCGAGCCTGATTTAAGTCGTAGCCTGCAATGAAGATACAGCCTGTCATTCTCTGTGGCGGTTCCGGATCCCGGCTCTGGCCGCTTTCCCGGGAACGCTATCCCAAGCAGCTGCTGGCACTGATCGATGAACGGTCGTTGTTGCAGAACACCGTCGGCCGGCTCGCAGGATGTGATGTTGCGTCACCGATGGTTATCGCGAATGAGGAACAGCGTTTCCTGGTGGCTGAGCAATTGCGCGAAGTGGATATTTCGCCGCGTGAGATTCTTCTTGAGCAGAGGGGCCGTAACACGGCACCGGCCATTGCGCTCGCGGCGCTGCGAGTAGATCCTGACGCCATTTTGCTGGTGCTGCCGTCCGATCATGTCATTGATGACATCACTGCGTTCCATCAGGCGATTTCGACGGCGGCGGACCTTGCGACCCGAGGCCATCTCGTCACGTTCGGCATCGTACCGACCTCGGCAGAAACCGGTTACGGTTACATCAAGCCTGGCGACCCGATCGGGGCGGGCATGACGGTGGCATCTTTCGTCGAAAAGCCGGATGCGGCGACCGCGACGGGTTACGTCAAAGACGGGTACTTGTGGAACAGCGGTATGTTCGCATTTCGCGCAGCGGATTACCTGGTCGAGTTGGGTCGCTATCGTCCCGATATTCTTGATGCCTGCGAGCAGGCGGCGAGTCAATCAGAGGAAGACCTGGATTTTGTTCGTGTTGATGCCGAGGCATTTGATGCGTGTCCGGCAGAATCTGTTGATTTTGCCGTTATGGAAAACACAGAACGCGCCGCTGTGGTGCCGCTCGATGCGGGGTGGAGTGATATCGGGAGCTGGTCGGCGCTGTGGGAGGCTTTGCCGCATGATGCCGACAGGAACTCGATCAGTGGAGATGTGGTGCTCAATGACGTGTCCGGGAGCTATGTCCGCGCCGATCACAGGCTGGTCAGTATCATCGGGCTGAATGATGTCGTGGTCGTGGAAACGGCGGATGCCGTATTGGTCGGCGGTAAGGCCCACATGCAGCAGGTCAAGGATGTCGTTGCTCATCTGAATCAATGTGAGCGGGATGAACCGGTGAATCATCGACGAGTGTACCGGCCCTGGGGATTCTATGAAGGTGTGGATGCGGGCGACCGATATCAGGTCAAGCAAATCGAGGTGAAACCTGGCGCCGCCCTGTCGCTGCAGAAACACCACCATCGCGCTGAACACTGGATCGTTGTGAGCGGAACGGCTCGCGTTACCCGGGGCCAGGAGACGTTCGATTTGGCTGAGAATGAGTCGACCTACATACCGATCGACACCATACATCGCCTTGAAAATCCCGGCAGTATTCCCTTGCGAGTGATCGAAATTCAGTCGGGGGCCTATCTCGGCGAGGACGATATCGTTCGTTTCGAGGACAACTACGGCCGCTCCTGAGAGCGCCGTCATGCTAGAATCGGCCGGTCATCGCAACCAGAGTTCTTCGATGCTGACCAAGTGTCTGTTTCCTGCGGCTGGCTACGGCACCCGCTTCCTGCCTGCCACCAAGGCGATGCCGAAGGAGATGCTGCCCATCGTGAATAAACCCCTGATTCAATACGGGGTGGAGGAAGCGATTGAAGCAGGTATTCACCAGATCGGTTTTATATCCGGACGCGGCAAGCGGGCGGTGGAAGATCACTTCGACATTTCCTACGAGCTGGAACACCAGATCCAGGGCTCTTCAAAAGAGAATCTGTTGCAGGAGATTCGTCAGGTCATTGATCAGTGTAGCTTTGCCTATACGCGGCAGATCGAGATGCGTGGTCTGGGGCATGCCATTCTCACGGGCGAGGCGCTGGTTGGTCGAGATCCATTCGCGGTTCTGCTGGCCGATGATTTCTGTGTCAGTGACGGGCCGGGCGTACTTGCTCAGATGGTCAGGCTATTCGAGGAACATGCCTGTACCGTGGTGGCCATTGAGGAGGTCCCGAGAGATGCGACGCAGAATTATGGCGTGATTGCGGGCGATGAAATTGCACCGGGGTTGTTCCGGGTCAGTGAGATGGTTGAAAAACCGGCGCCCGCGGATGCACCGTCCAACCTTGCCATAATCGGCCGTTACATTCTGACGCCTGATATTTTTGACATCTTGCGGGAAACGCCACCGGGCCGCGGTGGTGAGATCCAGATCACCGATGCCATTGCAAAACAGGCTGAACATGGGCGTGTTCTTGCTTTTCAGTTTGAGGGACGACGGTTTGACTGCGGCAGCCTGCACGGCTTCGTTGAAGCGACCAACTTTGTTTACCAGACCCGCTTCATCGGCGAGTAAAGAGGAATCTCCATGCGTATTACGATCGTTGGTACCGGCTACGTGGGACTGGTAACCGGGGCTTGTTTCGCAGAAATGGGCAATGACGTGGTCTGCGTCGATATTGACGAAGACAAGCTTGATCGGCTTCGCCAGGGCATCGTGCCCATTCATGAGCCTGGTCTTGATCGCCTGATCGAAGAGAACACCGCCGCCGGCCAGTTGAATTTTTCAAGCCATCTGGCGGATGCACTCGCAGATACCCAGGTGGTGTTTATCGCTGTGGGAACGCCGCCTCATGAAGATGGCAGCGCTGATGTCTCTCACGTGCTGACCGTCGCCCGCCAGATCGGCGAGACGATGGTGTCCAGGGTCGCGGTCGTTGACAAGTCGACGGTTCCGGTCGGTACGGCAGATCGTGTCGAAGAAACCATCCAGGCAGCGCTCGATGAACGCGGGGTCGACATCGAATTCGATGTGCTGTCGAATCCGGAATTTTTGAAGGAAGGCGCTGCCGTTGCCGACTTCATGCGTCCTGATCGAATCGTGATTGGCTCTGAGAACGAAGACAGCAAACGATTGATGCGCGAACTGTATGCGCCGTTCTCAAGAAATCACGACAAGATCCAGTTCATGAGTGTGCGTGATGCCGAGATGACGAAATATGCGGCCAACGCGATGCTGGCGACCAAAATCAGTTTTATGAATGAAATCGCAGCACTCTGTGACCATTTTGGCGTGGATGTCGAGAATGTGCGCAAGGGGATTGGATCCGATCAGCGAATTGGCTTTTCCTTTATTTATGCTGGTGCTGGCTACGGCGGTTCCTGTTTCCCCAAGGATGTACGCGCGCTGATCTCGATGGCAAACGATGCTGACCTGGGTGGCGAATTGTTTCGCGCGGTGGAATCTCGTAACAGGCAGCAGAAGACGCTGTTGATGGATCGGATTTCGGAGAAGATGGGCGCTGACCTCAGCGGCAGGACATTTGCCGTCTGGGGGCTTTCCTTCAAGCCAGAAACAGATGATATTCGCGAGGCGCCCGCACTCGAGATGATTGAGCGCCTGCTTGCGGCTGGTGCAAGAATCCGAACCTTTGATCCGAAGGCGATGGAGCCGGCGAAGAGAGCACTGGACCATCTCGACTCGTCGCGGATAACCTACGCGGATTCTCCATTTGATGCGGTAACCGGTGCCGACGCCCTCCTGATCATGACCGAGTGGAAGAACTTCCGGCAGCCGGATTTCAGACGGCTGGCAGAATCCCTGAAAGAACGTCTGATCTTCGATGGGCGTAATTTGTTCGATCCTGAGATCGTTGCCAACTACGGTCTTCGGTACATTGGCATTGGACGGAACTCGGAGCGCCTCTGATGGGTTACGCGAAAGATCCTGAGGTACTCAGGGAAGAAAGTCGGGCGCTGGTTTCCTTTGATCTGAGTCGGATCCAGCTTTGCGATGTCGAGTTGATACTGAATGGATCCTTTGCGCCCCTCGATGGTTTTATGACCAGCGCAGAGTGCGAGAGCGTTGCGCAAAAGAAGCTGTGGCGGGATCACTTCTGGCCAGTGCCTGTCGTGCTCGACGTCTCGACGGATTTTGCCAGTCAGATTGATCCCGGCCACCGAATCGCACTACGGGACCCGGAGGGTGTGCTGGTTGCGGTGATGACGGTGATGGAGAGCTTTCCGTCTCCCGGTGGCGCGGGCAGGGAACTGATGCCAGTTTGCCTGGGAGGGAGCATCGAGGGCGTTGAAGCCCCGGTCCATTTTGATTTCAAACGCCTGCGCCTTGATCCGGTTGCGTTGGCGCAGCAGTTTGACCGGCTTGGCTGGGAGAAGGTGCTTGGCTTTGCAACGCGGCGGCCGCTGCACCAGCGTGAGGTCTATGAGACCTATAACGTGGCGCGAAACATGGAGGCCAATCTGCTCATCAATCCTGCGGTCGGCGCGGTTTCGGCAGAAGACAACTTCCACTATGCGCGGGTTCACGCGCTGGAACATGCACTGGAACACTACCCGCTGCATACCACGGATCTGGTGCTCACATCCCTGTATCAGCGAGGGTTGGGTATCGACGATGTGTTGCTGCACGCGATCATGCTGAAGAATCTGGGGTCTCAGTATTACCTGGTGGACAAGGAATACTGTGACCCGGGTGTAACCGGGCTTGATTACGACGCGTTGCAGGAACAGTTGTCAGCCTACAACGAGAAGCTTGGCATTGAACTGGTCTACAACATACCGATGGTACATTCACCGCGACGTGGTGGCTATGTTGAAGCGAGTTCGGTCAGTGGCGAGACAATTAACGAAATGTCGTCGACCGAGTTCATCGAGCGGTTACGATCGGATCTTGAGATCCCCGTCTGGTTCTCCTGGCCCGAAGTGGTCGACGAACTGCGCAAGGTCTACAAGCCGCGTTCGTCCCAGGGTGTCACGATCTTCCTTACCGGCTTGTCCGGTTCGGGCAAGTCGTCCATCGCCAACGCGCTGCTGGTCAAGATGATGGAAATGGGTGGCAGGCCCATCACGCTACTGGATGGCGACATCGTCCGGCATCATCTTTCGAGCGAGCTGGGGTTCTCCAAGGAACATCGCGATCTCAATATTCGGCGCATTGGCTATGTGGCGAGCCAGATTACCAAGCATGGTGGCATGGCCATTTGCGCACCGATCGCACCTTATCGGAAGACGAGACGTCACGTGAGGAGGATGATCGAGTCGGTTGGCGGATTCGTCGAGGTCCACGTATCGACGCCGCTGGAGGTGTGCGAGGCGCGTGATCGAAAGGGGCTCTATGCCAAGGCCCGTGCGGGCACCATCAAGGAATTCACGGGTATCAGCGACCCCTACGAAGTGCCTGAAAATCCTGAACTCAGGATTGACACCCAGAACATAGCGCCGGAAGAAGCGGCGCAGCGAGTGATTCTGACGCTGGAAAAACTGGGATACATCAAACTGATGTAGCAAACCTGGCGGGACTACTCGCGAGGCGTCTGGACGTCAAATCCACTGGCCTCCAGCAGAGCCTGCTGGCGCGCCTTGTCCAGATCGTTCAGCAGCATTTCAGTCACCATTTCATCAAGCGTTGTCGTGGGCTCCCAGCCCAGCTGTTTCTTGGCTTTACTCGGATCACCGAGCAACGTTTCGACTTCGGCGGGGCGGTAGTATTTGGGATCGATTCTGATGATGGTATCACCGGGCTTAATCCTGACTTCGCCTTCATTCATAATCGATGCGGCAGAGACTTCGACGGCGACGCCGACTTCCTCGGTGCCGCCGCCGCGCCATTCGATTTCGATGCCCAGCTGACGACACGCTTTTTCAATGAAATCCCGCACACTGACCTGCTGGCCGGTGGCAATGACATAGTCCTCCGGTGCATCCTGTTGCAGCATCAGCCACTGCATTTCAACGTAGTCCCGGGCATGACCCCAGTCGCGGAGGGCGTCGATATTGCCAAGGTAGAGACAAGGCTCGACACCGAGGACGATGTTGGACAGGCCGCGAGTGATTTTCCGGGTAACGAAGGTTTCGCCGCGGCGGGGCGATTCGTGATTGAAAAGAATGCCGTTGCAGGCGTAGATGCCGTACGCTTCGCGGTAGTTCACCGTGATCCAGTAGGCGTACAGTTTGGCGGCGCCGTAGGGTGAACGTGGATAAAAGGGTGTTGTTTCTCGTTGAGGTGTTTCCTGGACCAGTCCGTAGAGTTCTGATGTCGATGCCTGGTAGAAACGTGTCTTGTTCTCAAGTCCAAGGAAACGAATTCCTTCGAGCAGTCGTAGCGTACCAATACCATCGACGTCCGCGGTGTACTCGGGCGTCTCGAAGCTCACCTGGACATGACTTTGTGCACCCAGGTTGTAGATTTCGTCAGGCTGGGTTTCGCTGATCAGGCGAATCAGGTTGGAAGTGTCGGTCAGATCGCCGTAGTGAAGTCGAAACCGGGGGTTGGCGTGCGGATCTTCGTAGAGGTGGTCAACGCGTTCCGTATTGAACAGGGAACTTCTTCGTTTGATGCCGTGAACTTCATAGCCTTTTTCGAGCAGGAGTTCGGCAAGATAGGAGCCATCCTGTCCGGTGATACCGGTGATAAGAGCGACTTTGCTGGCCAATGAGTGAGCCCGTTGTTGTTATGAAAGCGACAGTTTACTGGTCGATTCCTGCCACGTCACTCGAACAGCCTCCCGGCAAGGGATCAGAACGCGCCGCTATGCTCCAATAGCTGCAGCAGTCGCTCAACCGACTCCTCGATGCTGATTTCGTGAGTGGGCAGTACGATGTCTGCACTCTCCGGTATCTCATACGGAATATCGATACCCGGGATGCTGCCAAGTCCTTCAGACTCGACGGCGTCATAGATGCCGTCATCGTCTCGCTCTTTACAGACCTCCAGCGGTGCGGACAGGTAGGCCAGAATGAAGTCTTCACCCACACTCTCGCGTGCCTTCTGGCGCACATCCTCGTTGGGCGCGACAAACGAACAGATGGTGATCAGGCCATTGGCCGCCATCAGCTTGGCGGTCTCTATGGCACGGCGGACGTTTTCGGAGCGGTCCTCAGCGTCGAAGCCAAGGTCCTTGCTGGGGCCAAGGCGCATGTTCTGGCCGTCGATTACAGCGGCGGCGCGGCCCAGATCGAACAGCTTCCGTTCCAGTGCATAGGCGATCGAACTCTTGCCGGAGCCGGTCAGGCCGGTGAGCAAGATGACCTTGGGATGCTGGCCGAATCGGTTAAAGCGTTCCTCGGCGGGGATCAGGCCCGCGGTGGCGTGCAGATGCGATGATCGGGCGCCACGATCCCAGTTCTGCTGGGGTGAATCGCTGGCGGTTCCAACGATCATGCCTGCCCCAACCGTCACATTGGTCAGGCGATCGATGACGATAAAGGCACCTGTTTTGGTATTGGCCTTATATGAATCGAACGCGATACGTTGTGAGAATGTGATTTCGCAACGACCGATTTCATTCAGGTTGAGCCCGCCGGCTTCGGTCTGATCCAACGTGTTGACATCGATCTTGTATCTGATGCTGGTGATGGCACCGGTGGTCTTTTTCGTGATCTGTTTGAACAGGTACTGCTTGCCGGGTTGCATGGGTTCCTCGGCCATCCAGACGATCTGCGCATCGACGCGGTCAGAAAAATACGGCACGTTGTTGGGGGGTACCAGCATGTCGCCGCGGGAGATGTCGATCTCGTCTTCCAGCGTGAGCGTCACGGCCTGTGGCGGAAACGCTTCCTCCAATTCACCATCGTAGGTGACGATGGACTTGACCCGACTGGATTTCCTTGACGGCAGCACCAGCAGTTCATCGCCCTTGCGCACAATACCTGACGCCACCGTGCCGCAATAGCCGCGAAAGTCGAGATTGGGTCGATTGACGTATTGCACGGGGAAACGGAAGTCGTTGAGGTTTTTGTCCGAGACGATCTGGATGCTTTCAAGCATCGTCATCAGTGGCGCGCCCTCGTACCATGGCATCCTGTCACTCTTGTCCACCACGTTGTCGCCTTCCAGCGCCGACAGCGGCAGATATCGCAGATCGGCGATGTCCAGTTTCGCCGAGAAAGCGGCGTAGTCGGACTTGATCTGGTTATAGACGTCTTCGGAGTAGTCCACCAGATCCATCTTGTTGATGGCCACGATGATGTGACGAATGCCGAGCAGCGAGGCGATAAAAGTGTGACGCTTGGTCTGTGTCAGTACGCCGTGACGTGCATCGACCAGAATAATGGCCAGGTCGCAGTTGGATGCGCCGGTTGCCATATTTCGCGTGTACTGCTCATGACCGGGCGTATCCGCGATGATGAACTTGCGTTTGCTGGTCGAAAAGTAGCGATAGGCGACATCGATAGTGATGCCTTGTTCTCGCTCTGCCTGCAGACCGTCCACCAGCAGCGCCAGGTCCAGTCCCTTGGCCACGGTACCAACTCGCGATGAATCCTTGGATACCGCTTCCAGCTGATCCTCGAAGATCAGCTTGGCATCATAAAGCAGACGGCCGATGAGGGTACTCTTGCCGTCGTCCACGGACCCGCAGGTCAGGAACCGCAACAGTTCCTTGTTTTCGTGTTGCTTCAGGTATGCCTCGATATCCGAGGCGATTAATTCGCTTTGATGGCTCATGTTCAGCTACCGGAGTCGGGAACGAGGGGCTAGAAGTATCCTTCTTTCTTCTTGGTTTCCATGGATCCGTCAGAGTCGTGGTCGATTACCCGACCCTGTCGCTCTGACGTGGTCGTTAGCAGCATTTCCTGGATGACCTCAGGTAGTGTCTGTGCTTCTGACTCCACGGCGCCGGTCAGCGGGTAACAGCCCAGAGTACGGAACCGGACCATTTTCATTTCAGGTTTCTCGCCCTCATTGAGGGGCATGCGGTCATCGTCGACCATGATCAGCGTGCCGTCCCGCTCCACCACAGGGCGTTTTTGGGAAAGGTACAGCGGTACGATTGGAATGTCCTCAAGATAGATGTATTGCCAGATGTCCAGTTCGGTCCAGTTGGACAGGGGAAACACGCGGATGGATTCACCCTTGTTGTGTTCGCCGTTGTAGATGTTCCAGAGTTCTGGACGCTGATTTTTCGGGTCCCAGCGATGATTCTTGTCGCGAAATGAGTACACTCGCTCCTTGGCTCGCGATTTCTCTTCATCACGGCGGCCACCGCCGAATACGGCATCAAACTGATACTTGTTGAGCGCCTGTTTGAGGGATTCCGTTTTCATGATGTCCGTATGTTTTGCGGAGCCATACGTGAACGGATTGACGCCTGCCTTGACGCCTTCCTGATTAATGTGAACGAGCAGATCGACACCGTACTCTTCGGCGATCCGATCCCGAAATTCGATCATCTCGCGAAATTTCCAGGTCGTATCGACATGCAATAACGGGAAGGGCGGCTTCCCGGGATAGAAAGCCTTCATCGTCAGGTGAAGCATGACCGTGGAATCCTTGCCGACGGAGTACAGCATCACCGGGTTGTCGAACTCTGCAGCCACCTCACGCATGATGTGGATGCTTTCTGCTTCCAGTTCCTTGAGATGTGTCAGCTTGTAGTCAGTCATGAATAACTCGCTAGTCACGTATCCGAGGCGAGGCGGTGCCCCGCGGCGAGACGGAAATATAATGGAACCTGAAAGATGTCACAACGAAGGATGTGCTTTGAGCTAATAACTGATTAGCATATTGTGGGGCCGATCGAGGGAGCACGAAGATCGGTCACGCTGCTTGACTCGGGATCATGAGTCGTTACAATTCGCTCTCCCTTATTGCAGGGTGTTTAGCTCAGTTGGGAGAGCGACGGCCTTACAAGCCGTAGGTCGCAGGTTCGACCCCTGCAACACCCACCAACACAGTGGTTGATCATCTTGGTTACGCTGGTGCCAACAGGATGGTCTGGTCCAGGTTACGGAGCGGTAGTTCAGCTGGTTAGAATACCGGCCTGTCACGCCGGGGGTCGCGGGTTCGAGTCCCGTCCGCTCCGCCATTTTTGTTGCTATTTCAGATTGGGCAGGCGCGCTTTGGCCGATGCCCGCTTGAGGCGATGTGCCTGGTGAAGACTTGCCACTCAGCGCCCGTTTCAAATCACCCGGTGCCAGCTCGGCCAACACTTGTACCTGCTCCTTCAACGTCATGATTTTCTGTTTCAGATGCCAGCCCGAACCGAAGATCCGTTGGCCTACCGGACGGAAGGGAAGTCCCGGTCAGTCGATCCCAGACAGCGAGGTATGTGCCGAGATTAACGTGTTGGTGATCGATGCTGTGATGAAGCTGGTGCTGCGCGGGGCTGATGAACCATTTCTCTGCGGCGCCGAACGAGACCCAGACATGCGAATGGCGAAGGTTGGCACCCAGCATGTTGAAAAGAAACCCGAGCAAATCGACGCCGAGCACGTGAAAAGTCGTCAGCTCACGTCCAAAAAGCCAGATGAACGTGCCGCTGACCAGGCCAAAGACCAGGGTGCCTCGGAAAAAATACAGGACGCTTTCCAGCGGATGGACACGGTGGAGGGTGAGCGGCGTCAGTGTGGTTGCGCTGTGGTGCACTTTGTGAATCAGCCACAGAACGGGAATTCTGTGCATCAGGTAGTGAAGGCCGAAACGACTGGCATCCTCGAGAAGGAAAAACGTCAGTGCATAGGTGGAGGCAATCACAAACCATGGCAGTGGCAGCACCGGGGCATCTCCGAATTCGCTCTGCAGAAACCGCCCGGTCGCCAGGGTAAACCACAGGTGGCTGCCGACAATCGGGAGCAGAATCATGACCCTGATGGCGTTGTTGCCGAACAGGTACGCCACATCGACGGCTGTTGAACGAGTCAGCCAGTAGTGCCGATCGAACAGCCGACTGAACAGGTATCCGGGATCGAACCGACCCGTTCGGAAACTGACGACGGCCGCGGCAATGACCAGTGAGCTGGCGATACAACCCCAGAACAGCCGCTTTGAAGGATCAAAGGGAATGAGGAGTGGGGCAAGCAAGTCGTTCATGCCTGGCGCTACAGCGTGAACTTGACCCTGCCGATGATAGTCCTCGGTTTGTTGGGACGCGCCCCGAATGGTCGATGCGACACGATGGCATCTTCGTCAAAAGCGTTCTGTACGGAAATCTGCGCCATCCAGTTGTCGGTCAGCTGCCACATGGCGCTGAAGTCGACGGTGGTATATCCGTTGGCATGCAAACCCAGGTCGATATCGCCCCTGCCGGGTTCTTCCCGCATGTCGGATCGTGATTTGACGGACGTCCACACGCGCCAGTCGCCGCCACTAAATCCAAGCTGGACCTGGGAAACGTGTTGCGGCAGATATGGCAACTCGTCGCCGCGAGATACCAGGCCCCACTGGCTGAAACCTGAAAGAAAGGAATCCTGGAATGCGGATTCCGTATAAGTGTAGACAACGCTGAGATCGGCCGTGATGTTGTCTGCAACCGTGAAAGATGTAGATCCGGTTATTTCCGCACCGGCGATCTCAACGGCGCCGCCGTTGAATTCGTCCCCGGGACCGCATCCGAAATCGCTGACCCTGCAGCGCCCCAGCAGGTTATCGTAATCGCTGAAAAATCCAATCATCTCCAATCGGCTGTCATCGCCTTCGTACCGGACACCGTACTCGAAGTTGACGCTTTCCTCCGGATCCACCGATGTCGCACCCGGCGCTGCCGGAGAAAAACCCTCGTTGACCCCGGCCAGCAGGCCGAGGTTGTTGGTGACCTGCCAATAGAGACCGGCACCGAAATTGGTAATGTCCTGGTTGCCGGTTGTTTGCGTTCCCGTGGCCCTGTCGACGCGCTCGCCCTCGATGTCTTCATGGCGTGCACCAAGCGTGAGATTCCAGTTCTGCCATGAGATCACGTCTTCAACATATACGCTCAGCGCATCGGTTTCGGCGTGGTTGAGTACCTTGGACCCTCTTTGCAAACCATCCCAGATGAGCCGGCCGCCGGACATCAGATATCCGCGCTGTTTATGGTTCCGGTCGACTTCGTCATGATGAAAGCGTATGCCCCCTCGAAGCTCGTGCCGGAGACTGTCACCTTCAAATGCGTAACGGGCAGTGACCTGCACGCCGGTGGAAGTAAAACTCCTGTCATTGTTGGTGACGTCCAGCGTGTCGGCATCCGTTCCTGTCGAGTCGGTTTGTCCGGTCAACAATTGGTACTCGGTTTGAAAGAAGTTGGGCTGCGAGAGTACTGATTGAAGCGCGGGGCCATCGATAAAGCCATCAAGCTTGTTCCATTCTCGGTCAAACTCGTTTCTGTACCACTTGGTGTTGATGCTCAGATCGTTGGTCAATCTTATGCCGTGATTCAGGTGGAGCGTCAGGTGATCGGACTGGAAGCGTGCGAGTTGGGAGGCCGCGTAGCGGCGAACCGGATTGTTGTTGAAATCCCCATCGCTCAATCCCAGGTAGGTCTCGTCCGCGTCTTCATCCGCCCAGCCGAGTTTGAGCGTCAGGCGTTGTTCAAGGCCAGTCGCAAAGTCATGTTGAAACTTCAGATTGACTTCGTTGCGGATAAACCCGGTATCGCCCCCGCCATCGAGGTGCTTGAATCCGTCCCCGCCATAGTGATTCCCGTCGACGATATAGGCTGAACGATCAAACCTGTTGCCGTATGTGCCCTGGATCTTTCTGAAGCCGTCCGAACCGGCACTGATATCAGCTTCTGCGATTCGTCGCGCCGGTGTATCGCGGGTTACGAAATTGATCGCGCCCCCTACGGTATGAGGTCCATGCCGGATGGCGCTTGGTCCTTTCAGAATCTCGATGGCGTCCATGCGGATGACATTGGGTACATAGTAGGCAGCCGGTGCCGAGTAGGGTGCGGGCGTGATCAGGACGCCATCTTCCATGACGGTGATTTTCTGGCTGCGATCAGGGGTCGCTCCCCGGATGCCGATATTGGGCCGCAAACCATAGCCATCTTCTTCCCTGATGTAGACACCTGGCGCTGAGCCCAGTGCCTGGTGAAGATCCACGTAGTCAAATCGTTCCAGTTGTTCGGTGTCGATAAATGTTCCTGAACCCGGAACATGTCGTATATCGTCGCTCGACCCAATGACGACGATTTCTTCAAGAACGTTACGATCGCCGCCGGCCAGGCAGCTGGCGGAAGTGGTCAGGAGAGTTGCCAGGATTGTGATTCGTATGGTTTTAATCATTATCGGACTGCGCGCTGTCTGGAATCATGACGCCGACGATGGTGACGAAATCGATCTTCAGGTCGTCGGTGATTTTTTTGATGGAACCCAACAGGCGACAGGCTGACAGGTCTGCTGCCTGGTCGGGGTTTGCGAAAGCATTGCTGCATTCGGTCGCATCGTCTTCATTTTCTATCGATAACACCTGCGCGTTCAGTGACGTGGTACTTGCATCAATGATCGCTACCGCCTCATCGACGTTTTCCACGAAACGGGCAGATACTTCCTCAAAACCTTCCGCACTGATGTGATCGTCGAATCCCAATCCTTCGCCGCCCGTGAATAGCGTGCTAAACGCAAGCAGGTTGTTTCGGATGTTGGTCAGCGAATTCTCACTGTAGCTTGATTCAACGGTATTCGGGCAGGCCAGCGACGAGCAGGCGTCATTGATGCCCGTCGGAATTCCAAGCTTCTGGTCCTTGACCAGCTTGTCCAGCGCGAAGAGGCCGTCGGTGAGTAGCTGAAGCGTGTCCCCGGCCCCGGCTTCGTCGACAAACGCCGCTCGATAGCCGGTCCATTGATCGGCCAGGTCTCCGGCAGCCGATGCGACGTCGGTCGAGATCAGCTTCGCCAGTGAACAGCGCATCGATTTACGTTCCGTTTCCGTCAAATCATCCCAGGTTTGTGTTTCCGGAACCTGGGGAGCACAGGTGTGACCGAGATTGTCGTTGAACAGGAGATACTCCACGGCACCGAATCCCCTTTGGTTGAGGGCCCGGGTTGATATGCTGAAGTCGGCGTTGGCGGCGAGAATGGCGGACTGGTCGACGCCACAGGTGCTCAGGTTGCCGCTGGCGTAGGACAGAATACGATTTCGCAGCGTGCCACCGTTCTCCTGCGCCGGTCCTATGGCGTGCATTTCTGTTGTCTGGATGTCCGCCATCACCTGGCGCCAAGCGTCCTGTGCGTTGTCCAGACTGGATTCCTCATCAGCGGTACCGATGGCATCGCAATAGAGAGCCAGGGAGGCTGACTCGGCGGCAAAGTCGCTTGTGCTGATGGCGAGTTCGTCATAGTTGGGAATGATGATCGCATCCGTCATCTGCGTAATCATGGCGACCAGGTCGAATTCAGGTTCAGGCACAGCGCCGCCGTCAGTCTCGGGCGGCGTCGTGTTCGGGTCAACGGAATCGTCAACGCCACAAGCTGTGAGCAGGATGAAAAAGGATGTCAGCAGGAGCTTCTTGCTCATAGGTATCTACCTTGAAATTGGCCGCCCCGGAGGGCGGCGCCAACCTTACCAGTTTTCGACGACGCTGGGGTCGAATTCGTACGCTTGTTCAAGAATATCCCTCGCCGTTTGCAGATCCGACAGATAGGCATCGATCGCTTCCTGGGCGGTACCCGTCGGCGGCATGCCGTTCTGGGATCCGTCAGCCAGAACGGGCGCGTCACCCATCAGGCTCAACACCGTTTTCAGGTCATCCAGGTCAATCCCTTCGACAGAACCGTCTCTGAAAGGCGAGAAGGGCGAGAACTGCAGGGTCAGTGCGAACCCTTTCATCTCGCCCCAGTGCTTGGCCATATCGAGAAAGTTATCGAGATCGGCGAAATCCGGGGCCACATAGTCATTCATGTCGGCCGAGGTGTCGTTGATGTAGTGAATGACCGTGGCGGCTACACACTTTTCCCAGGTCTTGGCCGCGATACTGATCTGTGCGTCCAGTACGGCCTCCTCGGCATCGGTCAGTTCACCCGCATGGGATGCGTTGCGCATGATCTGCCTGCCAAGCAGGAACGCGTCCATGGCTTCCCTGGAGAAATCTGTAGCACCGTCGGAACCCCGGTCCCGTTTGGCACAGTTCTGCGCATGTCCGAACACGAACTCGCTACGAATGTCGATACTGCCGTCCCCGTTCGTATCGTTGTAACCGTTGCCAAATTCGGCTCTGCCGCCCTTGGCGGCGGCTTCGTCGTCGGTATAGTCGTTCATGTTACGGGCAGCACCGTAGTAACCGAATGCCTCGTCGAAATCATGTTCGCCGGCGGTGTAGGGGGATGTGCCCTCCTGGCCGAGAGAGTTTGCGAAATCGGTTTGAAAATAGTCGTTGGTGCCCTGCGAAAGCGACACGGCGCCACCCAGGAACTTCTGCATCAGCTGGCGATAGTCCCGACCGACGGCATCCACCGTTACTCTGTCGAGGGGAACTGCCGGATCGCTTACGGTACTGATGGTCGGTATAGTGCCATCGGCCGCCTCGGCAGCAAGGCGGTCAATATAGTAGTGAACGAGTTCGATGGGCAGTGGGTCGCCGTCGAGTCCGTCTTCCCAGCCGAAAAACTCATCGCCAATCAGTCGGGAAGTCTCACCGCCACCTTCTCCGTTACCGCCGGCGATCTTCCCGTCCAGATTTTTCCCGGTGCTGATGTCACCGTAGTTGGGACCGGGAATCACCGGTTCGCCGCCGGATACGGTGAAGTCATGAGGCGTGTCGTCGGCGCCATCGCCGTTGATGAAGAAGCTCAGTTCGGCGTCGATGGTCGTTTCTTCCCCCGGGCGTTCAGTGAGACCCACCACGGCATCGACCAGTTCGAGCATCATGACGTGCCTGGCGGTTTGTCCGGTGTAGCTGACGGCAGACGCGCCGACTTCCAGGGCGCTGTCGTAGACATAGGTGGTGGGAATGGGATCACACGCATCGCCTTCGCCGTTGGCGTCACTGTCGGTTTGTTCCGCATTGGCGTCACTGAGGCAATTGTCCCCGTTGTCGCCGACACCGTCCGAGTCAGTGTCTGTGGTTTCGTTGGGATCATTGGGGAAGGCGTCATTGGTATCCGCGACACCGTCGCCGTCCGAGTCAGTGGGGGCCTGCTGTACTGGCGGGCTGTCGGAACCGCCATCGCCACAACCATAGACTGTCAACACTACCAGGGCGAACAGGATCGACCGGATTGCGCTCGTTTTCATTATTCTCTCACTTCTCATTGGTGGAAATCTGAATCTTATCGAGAACAATTATCATTAGCAACAAAGAACGGGAATTGTTACCTTGGTAACTTTCTGAAATACAAATACTTTGCTTACCTGTAAGCTATGTCTCGGCTATTTCATAGCGAGAGGGAGAGACGATGTCCGTTCGATTTATCCGCGTGACGACGATAAGTCTGATACTGGCCGGGCTGGTCAGCGCCTGCTCGGAGTCATCCATTCCATTTTCCGGCGGGGCACTGGAAGGCACCGTGGTCCCGGCGCCTGAGGATTGGTCGGAGGTCGCCGCCCAGGAAGTGATCAAACTTGAGACCAACCCCGGCGAACCCTATTCGGTCAATCTGTGGATTATCGGTATGGACCAGATGCTCTATGTTCACGCGGGCGTCAACCGGACCACCTGGGTTGAACATATGGAAGCTGATCCAACGGTGCGGTTGGGCAGTGAAGGTGAGATCTACTCACTGGTTTCTGAGCGGGTAACCGATCAGGACGAATTCGATGGGTTTAGCGAGGTCTACAAGGAAAAGTACGGTCGCTATCCCCGTAATCGGGATATCAATGAAGCCTATCTCTATCGGCTGACACCTGGCGGCCCTTAATTGTCTGGTCCCGGCTCCGCGATCGGGGCAAAGTAGATGACCGCTTTCTGGTCGGGACTCAAGGATGTCTTCGGGACGTGGAGTGCGTTGGTCCAGAACATTGGGTTCAGACCATCGGGACATTCACTGGTATCGGGAAGATTGTCATTGTCGTCGTCGTGAGATCGCTGACATTCCGGCGTGTCTGCGATGATGTCGTGGGTGAAGTTGCTCTCGGTCGTGTGGAACAGCCCGAGCAGATGACCCATTTCGTGAAAGGCAAACTCTGCCGTGGTGCGGGCGTGAATGTCGGGAATGTCCGCAGTCACCGTGGCATTGATGATGACGCCGTTGCGCGGGTTACGGCTGCCCAGTACACCGGGTATCCCGGGCGCAATGCCGATCCGTCCACCGCCTTCGGTAAAACTCTCGATGAAGAACAGGTTGACTGCATCAGGATCGCCCAGGCTGATCAGTTCGGCGGTGATTGCGTTCTCGAAGCTACTGGATACTTCAACGAACATTGGATTGGTCAGATTGATTGTGGGCCGAAGTGTAACTGTGATGCCGTTGGCTTCGGCCAGCGATACGAAATGGGTAATAATTTCTGCAAACCGGATTGCGTCAACGGCTGATGTTGTCAGGAACGGGCGCACCGCCAGGGTCGCAGGCAATGGCCTGGAACTGTCCGGTTTCGGACCCACCCGGATCGCCAGTTGCAACTGCTGTGAAGCGGGCGCCAGATCATCAAGCGAGGAAGCGAGGGTCCCGACGCGAAACGTCCAGGTGCCTTTCGGTGATGATTGTTCCGGCAGACGGGGACGGCTTGCGACGCAGATGCCGCTATCGCAGAACAGATGCTCGCGGGTCAGGGGGCTGACCGGACTCGTTGGGGTGGCAAGAGTCACGATGAGCAACTCGTCCCCGGTACCGGTATTGCTACCGATCATCCCGAGCTGAAAAGAGACTGTATTCGGTGGAATCACCATGTCCTGAGCCGGAGAGGCGAGCACTGGCCCGTCGAAACCTGACAGATTAAGCGATGTGTAGCCGGTGCCGGGCACTGGCAGCGGAGTCACGATGAGTGAGGTATCGGTAATCGGTTTAACTGTAATCGTCGCTGTCGCGATGTTGCTGATGGCGCCACTGTTATCGGCGACCTGAAAATCGAAAGTGTCTGTTCCGGTAAAGTTTTCTGGCGGCGTGTAGGACACCCTGCCGTTGCCAATCGCCTGAACGCTGCCTAGGTTGGTCACAACGACGATCACGTTGCCGTCCAGCGTGCCGTCCGGATCTTCAGCGCTCAGGGTAACGTCTATCTCTGCTGTGTCATTTTCCGTGACCTCGGTGCTGAAGTCGGCAGCAATCGGGCGCGCGTTTACACTGATAACAACGCTGGCACTTAGCGTTCGGTCATCGTTACCCATTACCTGGTAGCTAAAAGAGATGTCGCCAGTGAAGGACGGTTCCGACGTGTAGAAAATGCTGGCCCCCTGAACCTCGGCGCTGCCACTCGCAGGGGGGCTCGATACAGTCAGTGAGGAAGCGACGACGCCGATATCGTTCGCGAGCACGGGTACGGTAACAGACTCTCCCTGATTGATCGCCGCTGCATCGCTATTGGCCAGGCTGACGGGAGAGGGCGAACTGCCACCGCCACCACAAGCTGATAACAGAATAGGCAGGACTGGCGATAGCAGGTATCTCACATCGGGATGATACAGGCCGCTTGCCGGTGTGTCTTAACAGCAGTCCTGATTCATGTTTTCGGCGGGGCAGTCACTGTCGGGTCGGCCGACGATTTCGGCGGGTACACCCACCACGGTGGTGTGGGCAGGGACATCACTCATGACGACGCTGCCGGCGCCGACCTTGGCACCTTCGCCGATCTCGATATTGCCGATAATCGAGGCATTGGCACCGATCATCACTCCGTGGCGAACCTTCGGATGACGGTCGCCCTGATCCTTGCCGGTGCCGCCGAGGGTCACACCGTGCAGGATGGAGACGTCATCCTCGATCACGGCCGTTTCGCCGATCACCAGTCCGGTTGCATGGTCGAACATGATGCCGCAACCGATCCGGGCGGCGGGATGAATATCGATGCCGAACATGGTGGATAGCTGGTTCTGCAGGAAGAAAGCCAGACTGTGGCGCTCGTTCTGCCAAAGCCAATGACTGACCCGATGAATCTGCAGTGCATGGAAGCCCTTGTAGAAAAGGTAGGGCGTTGAGTAGGAATTGCAGGCGGGATCACGGTTTCGAATCGCCTTGATATCGATCTGCGCCGCCCGAATGATGGATGGTTCGGCGGAAATAGCTTCCTGGATAATCTCGCGAATGGCCATGCTGGAAACCACAGAACTGTCGAGCTTTGATGCCAGCAGGAAGCTCAGCGAGCCTTCCATGGAGTCATGGTTCAATACGGTAGCCTGGAAGAAGGTCGCCATGATGGGTTCAAACTCGGCACGCAGGCCCACCTCGTGGCGAATCGCCTGCCACAGTGAGCCAACGGAGGCGATTTCCGCGATCTTGTCTTCTTCGGCCAGCTCGGCAGCGTAGCGGGCGTCAATGGATGCGTTCATGCAGGGTCTCCGGTTGGACTCTGGCCTTCAGATTCTGCGCTCAGGGTGCCGATTGTCCCCGTATTTGCCCTCAAATCAACCCGTAGCACTATTCGTAACGGGAATATGTGCTATGAGGCTCCCTTCATTTCATTGAAATCCTGGTGGTCTTTCGCATTTAATGCCTCGTTCAGCTGAGGGAGCAGACATGTCGACATTCCGAACGGTAGGGCTTGTGGCTCGTAACGGCAGCGAACTGGTCCGGGAATCCCTCGACCGCGTCACCGCATTTCTTGAAGAGCGGGGTGTGGAAGTGCTGATGTCCCGTGAGGCAGCGACTTTCGCCGATGTGTCTTATGGCAGAGTCTCTGATACCCCTGAGATGGGCGCGAACTGTGACCTGATCATTGCGGTAGGCGGCGATGGCAACATGCTCGGTACGGCCCGCGTCTATGCCCCCTATCAGGTGCCAATCGTCGGCATCAATCGGGGGCGGCTGGGGTTTCTGGCAGACATTCATCCTGATGATATTGATTCGGCGCTGGGCGCGGTGCTCGCGGGCGACTACACCATCGAAGAACACTTTCTGCTGGAAGGTGAGGTGTCCGTCAAGGGCAATACGGAAGTACCTTGTGCGCTCAATGAGGTGCTGCTGCACTCGGCAGAGATGCCGCACATGATTGAGTTTGATCTCTATATCGATGGCGCCTTCGTCTACAACCAGTTCTCGGATGGCCTCATCATCGCATCGCCGACCGGTTCGACCGCGTATTCCCTGTCAGCGGGCGGCCCGATCATGCACCCTGCGCTCGACGCCGTGGTATTGGTACCCATGTTCCCGCACACATTGAATTCAAGACCACTGGTGGTGCCTGGGGATTCGGAAATCAAAGTCGTGGTTGGCTCCCATATCGGTGCCACGGCCCGGGTCAGCTTTGACTCCCATGTGGAATTTGAGATTGAGCCGGGCCAGGCGCTGACGGTGCGAAAGATGTCGCGGAAGCTGCAGCTCATTCATCCGCCGGGTCACAGCTTTTACGATGTCTGCCGGTCAAAGCTGGACTGGGCGAGCAGGATCGGAGAGGGCTAGGGCAGGTCCTGCGGTGTGTCGATATCTTTAATGACACCGGGATCGTCAACGACCACCGAGATCACCTTGTTTTCGTGTTCTTCAATCACTGGTCTGGCGCCGCGGTCACCGACCAGTTTCTCAATTTCGCCGAAGTAAACCTTCGGAAACAATACCGGGTGTCCGGTTTCCCCATCGATTTCCGGGTAAATGATGGGTTCGTTTTCCTTGTGCTTTTCGTAGGCGGCGACGATGGTCTGGATCGTTTCCGGCTTCAGGTACGGCATATCTGCAAGCAGAACGACAGCAGCGTCCCAGTCCCTGACTTCATGTACCGCGTTTGCCAGGCTATGAGCCATGCCGAGGGCAGAATCCGGTGCCCGAAAGAAGGTGACCTTGGGGCTGTCTATGCTGGCGGACAATTCCTCAACGTATGCCTGGTCGCCATGCCGTAAGACGACCAGTATCTGGTCCAGCGCAGCGACTGCGTTCCTGATGGATGCTTCGATGACCGAGTCGCCGGAGGGTAATCGCATCTTGCGTTTGTCGTCGCCAAATCGTCGACTGCTGCCGGCTGCGAGAACAATGCCACCGATGCCGCCCATGATGGCCTCGCTTAACTGGCCGCCGCGAGCCGGCGGAAATCGGCTTCGATGATCTCGTCCTGTTTCTCTGCCCGCAGGGCAGTGAGCTGGGCAAGGATCGAGATACCGATCTCCGCAGGTGTCTTGGAGCCGATTGGCAGGCCCACCGGCGCATGCAGACGCGCGATTTCGTCTTCGCTGAGATCCAGCAGCAAGAGTCTTTCCCGTCGTTTTGCTGATGTTCGGGTGGAGCCCATTGCACCGACAAAGAAAGCGTCCGTCTTGAGCGCTTCCATGAGGCCCATGTCATCAATCCTGGGGTCGTGTGTCAGGGCGATGACCGCGGTAAATGCATCGGCGTGCTGTTTCACTGCATCATCCGGCATGTCATTGATAAGCTGTACATCGTCGACCGGCCATTGTTCGACGACTTCTTCGCGCGGGTCGCACACAACCACGTGGTAATCCATCTTCTGGGCAAATTCAGCCAGATACATTGATACCTGGCTGGCGCCGATCAGAAAGAGCTGGAAGCGGGGGCCGTAAGTCTGCACCAGGAACTTCTGCCCTGGCACGTCGGTATCGGTGAACTCGCCGACGAACTCAAGCTTCTGGTATCGGTCCTTGTCCTCGACGGTAAATTCGCCGTTCGCGATGTCGACGTTGCGCAAAACGCACTGTCGTTTACGGAGGCGCTTGACGATGTGCTGCAAACCATCAATATGTCGCCGATCACGAAACGGTTCAATGACAATGTGCAGCTGGCCACCGCACGGGAGATTGAACTTCTCAACGTCTTCATCGGTGGCGCCGTAGATGTGCAGGGTCGGTTTGTCAGCCGCCAGCTTGCCGGAACGCAGTTTCTCCAGCAGATCATCTTCGACGCAACCCCCGGAAAGGGACCCGGTCATCTCTCCGTTCTGGTTGCAGCAGAGCAGCGAGCCGACGGGGCGGGGGGAAGATCCCCAGGTTTTTACGACGGTGCAGAGCCAGCTCTTCTGGCCGCTCGTTACCCAGTCGGTGAGCTGTGAAAGGACTTGTAGGTCAGCATTTTCCATCAGGTCTACCTGCGCTAATCCCTGTTATGATCTCTAGTGTACCGCGTTTTAGATGCGCGGCTGACAATCATATTGTTGGGATCATTGTCCCGTTTTTCAATTCTTCCGAGCCGATGACTATGTATACCGCGTTAATAGTCGGTCGTGAACGAAACCTCGCCGCGTTCTCCAACTTTCTGAACGAACAGGGAATTTTCCACCGTATCACTGAAGAAGGTGACCAGCAGGTGTTGTGGGTGGGCCGTGAGAATCATGTCGGGCTGGTCCAGGGGCTGTTCGAACAGGTTGATGCCGGTGCGATCGATCCGGCTGGCCTGAGTTCACCGGGTGCTGTCGGCTTCGACGGGCGAGATCTGTTCCGCCGGATGGCACGGGTGCCGCTGACCGCGTTGTTGATTCTCGCGAGTGTGCTTTGCTTTCCGGCAACGACCGGCATCGATCATGGCGAGGTGACCTGGTTGTTGCATGCGCTGACCTTCGTGCCATTCGAGGTGCGCGGTGCGCTTGTCTATTTCGGGACATTGGGTGACGTACACGAGCAGGGCGAGTATTGGCGGATGTTGTCGCCGATGCTGATCCACTTTGGCGTGCTTCACATCGTGTTTAACCTGCTGTGGATCTGGGAAATCGGTCGGCGCATAGAAGCCATGCAAGGGACGGTCGTGTTGTTGACGCTGGTACTGGCGTCTTCTCTGGCTGCCAACTTTACTCAGTACTGGTTGAGCGGGCCGGGACTGTTTGGCGGCATGTCAGGCGTTGTCTTTGGCTTACTCGGTTTTGCACTGATCTGGAGCAAGCTGATACCTGCCCGTACTCTTGGCCTGCCGGATGGGATCTATTTATTCATGCTGGGATTTCTGGCCGCTGGTTTCTCTGGTCTGCTTGATTTTCTGATTCCCGGGTCGCTTGCCAATGGTGCTCATCTGGGTGGCCTGATCGGGGGTATTCTGTGTGGTCTGGCGGTCGTTGCCTTGAGCAGATTCAGGCCGTCCTGAAGGATGCGCGGACCCGGCCAGAATGAACCGGGCCGTTTGATATGATTCGCTCCCGTTCAGGACATCTGGAATATCCGTAATGAAAGAAGGGCAACCGAAGACGATCCATCTCAAGGATTACAAGGTACCTCCGTTCCTGATTGAATCGACCGAACTCCACGTTGCGCTCAACGAAGCTGAAACCACGGTCACTTCAACCCTCAGGGTAAGACGCAATCCGGCAGCCGATGTCGCTGACGCAACAGATCTGGTACTGGATGGCGGAGAGGATCTAAGAACCCAAATGGTGGCAGTGGACGATCGTGAATTGTTGTCCAACGAGTATGCCATCGCGAACGAGTCGCTGACCCTGTTCGACGTACCTGAAGTCTTTGAGCTAAAGACACGTGTCGCGATCAAGCCCCAGGAAAACACGGCGCTGGAAGGACTGTACAAATCCGGCGACATGTATTGCACGCAATGCGAGGCGGAAGGATTTCGCAACATCACCTGGTATCTGGATCGGCCAGACGTGATGTCGGTGTATCGAACGACGATTGAGGCTGATAAAGCCGAATATCCCATCTTGCTTTCCAACGGCAACAAGGTTGACGAGGGTGAGTCCGGCGAACGCCATTGGGTGACCTGGGAAGATCCGTTCAAGAAACCGGCTTACCTGTTTGCACTGGTGGCCGGTGATCTTGAGTTTGTTGAGGATCAGTTCACGACCATGAGTGGTCGTGATGTCACGCTGCGTATCTTCACGGAGTCACACAACATCGACAAGGTGGACTTCGCGATGGACTCGTTGAAACGAGCGATGCGCTGGGACGAGCAGGTCTATGGCCGGGAGTATGATCTCGACATCTTCATGATTGTCGCGGTCGAAAGTTTCAACATGGGCGCGATGGAGAACAAGGGGCTCAACATCTTCAACACATCCTGCGTCCTGGCGAGGCCTGATACGACCACTGATGCAGGCTACGAGCGGGTCGAGGCAGTCGTTGCTCATGAGTATTTTCACAACTGGTCCGGTAACCGGGTGACCTGTCGTGACTGGTTCCAGCTCAGTCTCAAAGAGGGATTCACGGTGTTGAGGGATCAGTCCTTTTCGGAGGGCATGGGTTCTGAAACGGTGTGCCGGGTGGATCAGGTCCAGGTGTTGAGATCTGCCCAGTTCCCTGAGGACGCGGGGCCCATGGCGCACTCTATTCGTCCGGACTCCTACATTGAAATCAACAACTTCTATACCGCGACCGTCTATGAGAAGGGTGCCGAGGTGGTCCGGATGTATCGCACATTGCTGGGACCCGATCGGTTCCGTCGGGGGTGTGATCTTTACTTTGAGCGTCACGATGGCGAGGCAGTGACAACGGAACATTTCACCCGGGCGATGGAAGACGCCAATGGCGTCGATCTGAATCAGTTTCGCCGCTGGTACAGCCAGGCGGGTACCCCCGTGCTTGAGGTATCTGGTCGCTATGATGAAAAGGAGCAGACCTATACCTTGTTGGTGGAGCAGATGTGTCCGCCAACACCGGGCCAGGATGAAAAGGCGCCTTATCATATGCCGTTGTCGGTTGGTCTGCTGGATACCGATGGCCGCGATATGAGGTTGGATGCCGAGTCGGGGGATATCGCCACGGTCAGGGAAGCGGACGATGAATACTCGCTGGTGTTGAACCTGATCGAGACACAACAGCAGTTTGTGCTCTCGAATGTAGAGCGTGAGCCCGTTCCTTCCCTGTTACGAGGATTTTCGGCACCGGTCAAACTAAGTTTCGATTACTCCCGTGATGATTTGATGTTTCTCATGAGTCACGACGCGGATGGTTTCAACCGCTGGGAGGCAGGCCAGCGGCTCGCGATTGATGTCATTCAGGATGTGGTGACGAATCTGCAGGCGGGCGAGGCGGTCAAGATTGATGACCGGCTGCTTAAAGCCTGCGGCAATATCATTGACGAGGCGCTTGCCAGAGATGCGGATGGGTCGCTGGACAAGGCGATGATGGCGTTGATGCTGGCGCTCCCTTCGGAACAGTATCTGGGAGAACTGGCAGAAGTGGTTGATGTGGACGCCATTCACCAGGCGCGGGAGTTGGTTCGAGGGGAGATCGCCCAGGCATTCAGTGGTCAGCTGCTGCCACTATACCGACTCAATGACCTCAAAAATGTGTTTTCGCCGGAGCCGGCTGACCGGGCTCGCCGATCTCTGAAAAATCTTGCGCTGTCCTATTTGATGCAGCCGGAGACGACCGAGATGGTTGCGCTCTGCGTTACCCAGTTTGAGCAGTCAGACAACATGACGGATACCAGCGCGGCGATACGTGCGCTGGTCAATTCTTCTGCCCCCGACGCGGGCCCTGCAAGGGATAAGGCGTTGATCGATTTCTACAATCGCTGGGCAGATGAGGCGCTGGTGGTTGATATGTGGTTCCAGATTCAGGCGGCCTGTCAGCGTCCAGGCGCAATTGGTCGCGTCAGGGCACTGCTCGAACATGACGCGTTTACGCTGCAGAACCCGAACCGTGCACGTGCGCTGATTGGACCGTTCGCAAATTCCAATCCGGTCAATTTTCACGACCGTAGCGGGGCAGGGTATGAGTTCCTGGCTGACCGAGTAATTGAACTGAACAGGATCAATCCGCAGATTGCGGCGAGAATGCTCTCGCCGTTGACTCGCTGGCGTCGTTTTGACGGCGACCGACAACGACTGATGACGTCGGAACTCGAGCGAATTCTGGCTGAGGACAAGCTTTCGCCTGATGTTTATGAGGTCGCGTCGAAGTCTCTTGCGTAGCGTCAGAGCGGGTTGAGCTGCGGTGGCAGCATTCGACCTGTCTCCGGATCGCTGGATTCGTTGCGCAGTCGGCTTGTCGCGGCGAGTAGATTGCCGCCTTGCCAGTTTCGGCTGGTGTCAGGATCGCCGGCATAGAGACAAAGTTCCAGTGACCTGATCGCCTCGTCGAGCTCCGGGTCCGCGGCGATGGTACACAGTTCCTGGAGCGAGGATATCTGCGGGAAACGGAATCTTGCCCAGCGATACAGTGCAGTACTGGCGGCACTCGGGTCACTGTTGTGACAGGCAGACTCCAGTTGTTGGTATGCGCGGTGTTCATCTGAGTGATCGAGCGGCTGTTCGGGAACTTCCGCTTTCGTGCTTTGCCGTCGTGCGACATGCCATTGGCGCAGGGTAATGAGCCAGAGTACGCCCAGCAGCAACGTGAGGTACGGCCAGAGATTGGTCGCTGTCGCCGAGGCCGGTACTGCAGGAACCCCCGGGGATGTGGCCACCGACGATGCGGGCGGGACGGAAACCGATGGCATGACACCCGCGTTGACCTCCAGGCGTCGCGCCGGGATCACTGCGACCTCTTGCCGATCGCTCGAGGTATTCCACCAGGGTATCCGAACTTCGGGGATTTCGATGCTGCCTTCCCGTGTTGGGACAACGCCGATGGTAGTTGTCAGCACTGCCCTCATTCCCTCATCCGTAGGCGTGCTTTCAGTGTTTGGTGGATCCTGATACGTTTTGGCGCCGTCAATGTCGGCTGTTGTCATGGGAGGCAACAGTGAAGCGGCCACGCCGGAGACGTTGAGGGTGATCTCCCGATTGATCGGCTCACCAACGACCAGTTCATCCAGGTTGCCTTTCCATGTTTCACTCATGCTTACGTTGCTGGCTGGCAGCCAGTGAGTACCGCTGAACGCGGCGGGCCGTGGCTTGACACGAAGCCGGTGCCCCTCGCTAACGGCGCCGACTCGCTCGCGGCTGGAAAAGAAATTGCCGCGGCCGCGAGTACCGCTGAATGCTTCCCGGGGAATCTCGAGGGAACCGCTGCGCTGGGGATAGATCGCGTATTTTTTTTCAAGCACAAAAAAGCGTCTGTTGTCGACGATGCTCTCGAACCGGCGTTCGTTTTCAATCGTTTCGATCACCGCATTTTCCAGCCTGGGGGGAGCTGGGAAGTCACCGGATATCGCATCGACATAATAGAGCCTGACCGTGTAGATCAGTTCTTCCTGTACATAGACTGACGATTTGGAGACGGATGTTTCAAAGAATACGAACTGATTCATCTGGTTCTGTGCCGCGGCGCTGGCCTCGGTCACGCGCACCGTAATGGGTTGAGAAACCTCGCCGCCAAGACGAAAAGCAGGAATCTGGAATTCGCCCTGACGTCTGGGTCGCAATGTCAGGTGCCATTCAGTAAATGATTCGCTTTGCTGTACGCCGTTGATGATCGAAATTTTGCTGCTGCGGTTGGGGCCGGATTGCTGGACGATGTCAAAGTCCCGGGCGATCGCGGAAAAATTCGGGGATTCTGTTGTACTCGTGTTTTCTACTCGAAGGGTAAACGTGATCAGGTCGAGTTCGGAAACGACGTTGCGGTCAACGGTCGCCGTCATTTTCGCTGTTGCTGGCAGCGCTACCATTAATAGTCCCAGCAGGAACCAGTACTTACCAGTCTTTCGTTTGCTCATTGGTCGTGATTCGGTTGCGATTACGTTCTTCATGTTGCAGTTCAAACTTCCGCCTTAGCAGCCCGCCTGGATCGTCAGGAACTCGTCTAAGCCATTGTTCCAGCGCCTGACGCTGTTCTTCGTCAAGGTCCTCTTCATTCACCTGGGCCATCTGTTGTTCTTCTTGTTGCTGCCCGTCCGAGGGTTGTTCTTCTGCGGCTTGTTCCTGCGTCTGTTCCTGTTCTTGTTCCTGTCGGGAATCGTCCTGATCTTCCGAAGACTGCGCCGACTGCTGTTCTTCTTCACTCGTGTTTTCGTCGCTGTTGGACGATGAGTCCTGTGATTGTTCTTCCCGGGACGCCTGGTTGTCCTGCTCGTTACCCTGATCTGGTTGTTGCTGCTGATTCTGCTTGAGTAGTTCTTCGACCAGCGATTTGTTGAAGATTGCGTCTTCGTGGTCGGTATGGATTTCGATGGCCTGGTTATAGGCCGTGATAGCTTCTTCCAGCCGCCCCATATGAGCGAGGCTGTTACCCAAGTTGTAGTAACCGTCCGCCGTGTCGAGTTCGCTGAACCGGGCAGCGGCTGCTTCGAACTGCCCGCTTCGATATTGGGCCGAGCCTTTCCAGGCCGGATCCTCAAACAATGTGGCCGCCCGATCCGGCGCGCCCTGTCTGAGCGCCTGGACCCCCTGCTGGTCCGGGGTAAGCCAGAGGTTGTCCCACCATTGTCCGGCCGAAGCTGCGGACACGTCCTGGCTCGGCAGGATACAGACCAGCATGACGGACCAGATCCAGCCGCGTCTGAAGGCCAGTGCCGCCAGTGGCAACAGCAACAGCACGATCCAGGGGCCTTCTTCGATCCAGATGTCAAAGTCGCGATCGATGGTCCGATAGGCATCGTCGTCGCTGAGTACTGATTCGGTGAGCAGGTAGTCGAGGTCCTCGTCGGTTAACGTCATACGGGAGAAACGGCCGCCAGCGTTGGCAGCGAAATCCGCAAGCAAACCCACATCCAGACCCGGCATCACAATAACGCCCGCGTTGTTCTTGACGAAGCCGGACCCGTCGGGCAATGGGATGGGAGCCCCCTCGATCGTACCCACCGCAAGTACTGAAACGGGATAGCGACCGCGATACTGTCGCGCCAGCGCCTGCGACTCAGCGACATCCCTGATCTCGTCGGTGATGATAAGGATTCGGCCAGAACTGGTGCCCGCATCCTCGAACAACTCGATAGCCAGTTCCAGTGCCGGGGTAAGCTGACTACCAGGTGACGGCATGATGTCCGGCGCTATAGCGGGGATCATCTCGGCAATCGTATTGGCATCATCGGTGAGTGGCGAGACCGTGTGAGCGTCTCCCGCGAATACGATCAGTCCGGTGACGCCTTCGGATCTTCGATCAAGCAGATCGTGCAGTTTTCGCCGCGCCCTGATCAGCCTGTTGGGGGATACGTCCTCTGCATACATGGAGCCAGTCAGGTCCAGGATAATGACCAGTGCATCTTCACGTTCGTGTATTGGCTGGGGAGTCTTACGCCAGACGGGACCGGCAAGCGCTGCAATGGCAAAGATCCAGGCGACCAGAACGAGCAACAAAGGGGCCCTGGATGCGACGGTCTGCGATCCACTCAGCAGGTAAGGCAACAGGTTGTTGTCAATGGAGCCTGTCCAGTTGGACTCCGTTCGTTGTCGAACTCTTGCGAGGACGTAGAGAATGGCAGCGGGAATCAGCGCCCAGAACCATTCGGGCCGAAGAAAGTGAAACTCGCTGATCCACTCCGCTATCATGCTTCCAGACCCCTGGCAGGATTTTGCGGTGCAGTTCTCTGGCCTCGCCTTTTCAGGCTGGCAAGGTCCAGCGTGCCGGGATATGTCGCGGTGATGAACAGGCTGATCAGAAAGGCCAGGCCAAGGGGCCACATAAAGAGTGCGGCGGTCGGTCGATAGGTCTCTGCCTCCTGCTCGATGGGCTCCAGGCGATCGATCTCACGATAGATCTGGCTCAGTTCCGCCGCGCTTCGGGCCCGCTGGTAGATGCCGCCGGTGAGCTGTGCGATCTCGGTGAGCGTCTTTTCATCGAGTTCTGCCGACGGGTTGACGGTGCGGCTAAACAACAGGCCGGGGACCTCCATTCGGTCCGAACCAAATCCCACGGTGTGAATACGCACCTCCTGTTGCGCCGCAATTTTCGCCGCTTGAATAGGCGAGACTTCGCCGACGTTGTTTCTGCCGTCTGTCAGCAGAATCAGGATTCGGCTGTCTGCGGGACGGGACTGGAGTCGTTTCACAGCAAGTCCGATGGCATCACCGATGGCGGTCTTACCGCCGGCAATACCGAGCGGCGTTTCTGCCAGCAGCCGCTGTACTGTAAATCGATCAAAAGTCAGTGGTGTTTGCAGATAGGCCTGGCTGCCAAACAGAATCAGACCCAGGCGGTCACCGCGACGCCGTTCAACGAAATCACCGACAACGTTTTTCACGACGGTGAGTCGTGTCGTCTTGTCGCCGGAGACTTGCATGTCCTCGGTCCCCATCGAACCGGAAATATCCACCGCGAGCATCAGGTCACGGCCGGTGGTAGGCAGTTCGATCGGATCGCCCACATATTGTGGGCGGGTGGCGGCGAGGATCAGGGCGAGCCACCCCAGCACCATCAACAGGCGCCGCAACAGCGAACGAGGCTCAGTTCGCGTTTCTGCCTCGAAGCCGCTGAGGGCAGAAAAGAACGGCACATGAAGGGCGGCTTCCGGCCTTGATGCCCGGGGCAGCAACCAATACACAATCAGTGGCAGGGGCAGGGCAGCCAGCGCCCATGGCCAGACGAACTCGATCATGCGCCTGCTCCATTCAGGCTGACCCTGTGCCGCAGAATCCAGTGCCTGCCGAGTGCGTGTAACTGCTCGACGTTGACAACAGGATTTGCTTCGTAAGTCGCGGAGACCAGTACCTGTCCGGCACCCATGCTGAATTCTTCGGTGCCTCCGGTCAGGTCAAGAAATCTGACCCAGGCTTCTCCCGTCAGCGCGGCGACATTGTCGCGGGGAAAGCGAGTCAGTGCCACCCGTTTGAGCAGTCCGGCGTAGGCGCTCACGAACCGACGTACATCCTGATGGTTGCCATATTCCCTAACGATGTTATTCAGTTCCGACAAGGCTTCCCTGCGATATCGATTCTGTCGCCAACGGGTGTACATCCAGAGGGCACTGGCAATCAGGGCGATGGCGGTCAGTATTGCCAGCACCCACCAGCCCGGCGCGGGTGGCCACAGACTGATGGCTTCGGGCACATGAATGTCCCTAAGCTGGTCCAGTGGGCTTGTTCCGGGCTGTACCATGTCAGGATGCCTGCGCCAGGAAAGCGTTGTAGCGGTTTACCACAGACGAGGCCACCGGCTCATGGGTCTGCAGTTCAATCAGCGGGGCTTTCATTCGGGCAAAGGTGTCATGGACGTGGGACAGTCTTTGCGCAAAAGCCTGTTCGAAGGCTTGCCGGTCCTGTGGCCTGGCTGTATTGATTCGGAGTCGCTGTTCACCGTTCGTAATGGTGTAGATGTCCGGGACGGGCAAGTGGCGTTCCAGCTGATCGGAAATGTGAAATCCAACGACCTGGTTGTGTCGGCTCAGCTGGTTCAGGTGAGTGATGCTCTCCTCGTCGAGTCCTGCGAAATCGCTTAGCAGAAAGATCGAGCTGCCATTGCGTGCGACCCGGCGAACGTCCCTCAAGGCGTTGGCGAGATAACGGCCCTCGGTTTGCGTCGATGATTCCCTGCTCAACGCATGATTGAAATCGTTGATCTCATTGAGCAGGCGCAGCACGGAGTGTTTACTTCGACGGGGGCGGACTTCGCGATGCCTCTCGCCCGAAAATACGATCCCTCCCGTTCGATCGCCGCGGTCAAGCGACGCCCAGGCCAGCAGCGCTGCGGCTTCGGCAGCCACAACTGATTTGAACGCAACGCGTGACCCAAAAAACATGGCGGCAGACTGGTCCACCAGAATCAGGACGGGTTTTTCCCGTTCTTCCTGAAACAGCTTCGTGTGCGGCTGGTTGGTCCGTGCGGTAACCCGCCAGTCGATCGATCTGATGTCATCGCCCTGTTGGTAGGCACGAACTTCGGCAAAATCGATACCGCGGCCGCGAAAATTAGACGTCAGCAGCCCGGACAGGGGATTGCGTGCTCGCGTCGCCGCCAGCGCGTCGATCTCTCGGGCTACATAGCGCAGTCTGATCAGGTCAGAAAGATCGGTGTAGGCGCTACTGGTGAGTGTGATCCCGGACTGGAACGGGTGTCGCTGCCGATTGCGCATGGTTTAGGCTGCAGCAACGCGCTGGACCAGAGTGTCGATGACGGTGTCAGGATCAATGCCGGTTGCCTCGGCTTCGAAGCTGACGATGATGCGATGTCGAAAGACGTCGTGAACCACGTTTTGCACATCATCAGGCGACACAAAGTCCTTGCCCTGCAGGTAAGCATTGGCGCGGGCACAGAGATCGAGGGCGATGGTGCCGCGCGGCGAAGCTCCGTAATCAAGCCAGTTGGCCAGGTCCTCACCGTAGGCCTCTGGATTTCGCGTGGCAAGCGTGAGCTGCACGATATAGTCCTCGACGATGGGCGCCATATGCAGCGACAGAATTTCCTGTCGTGCGGCGAAGATACTTTCCTGAGTCACAGTGGGGGGCGAAGGCAGGTTGCCGGTCGACTGGCTGCGCGATTCATTGCGCACCAGCTGAAGAATGCTGCGTTCAGACGCCCCGTCAGGGTAGTCGATATTGACCTGCATCAGAAAACGGTCGAGTTGCGCTTCGGGCAACGGATAGGTGCCTTCCTGTTCGATCGGATTCTGGGTGGCCATGACCATGAACATCGGTGGCAGCTCGAAAGTCTGGCGGCCAAATGAAACCTGTCGCTCTGCCATAGCCTCAAGCAGCGCGGACTGCACCTTGGCTGGTGCGCGGTTGATCTCGTCAGCCAGGATCAGGTTGTGAAAGATCGGTCCTTGCTGGAATTCAAAGGTGGATTCCTGTGCCCGGTAGATTTCTGTACCGGTGATATCGGTCGGTAGCAGGTCGGGAGTGAACTGAATTCGATGGAACGTGCCTTCGATCCCCTGTGCCAGGGTTTTGATCGCTTTGGTCTTGGCGAGTCCGGGTGCGCCTTCGACAAGCAGGTGTCCATCGGACAGCAGCGCGATCAGCAGCCGGTTAACCAGTTTCTGCTGGCCAATGATCTGGCTGTCGAGCCAATTTTCGAGTGCCTGAATCTGATCTCGGTGTTGCATCGAGTGTTGTTGGTTAAGCATATGATTTTGTTTGCAAATTTTACGTCAATATGGCGCCGCTGTCGCGACTCGGCAAGTATAGACCGCCTGATCTGCTCGTGGTTCCGGTGGAGCATAAACCAAGTCGCGTCGTCTTATGTGTCTGTTAACATTTCAGTGGTTTGTGCCGGGAGGATACATTGGCAAGGATTCGGGCCGATTCGAAGGCAGCGTTTCAGGCTGCGCTGGAGCGACGCTTGTCGAAGCAGGACAAGAGCGCCCAACTCAGGCGCTTCGCCGAGCAGTATTTTTCCCAGGTGCCGCTAGCGGAGCTGGTTCAAAAAGACTGGACCTACGCAGTGGGAAGCCTGTTGTCGAGCTGGCGCCTTTACCACGCTTTTAATGGCGAACGGGCCGAGGTGCAGGTCTTCAACCCCACTGTTGAGCACGCTGGCTATGAGGATCGCCACACGGTGGTAGAGGTGGCCTGCCGTAACCTTCCGTTCCTGCTTGACTCAATCCGTATTGCACTCAGCGAGCAGGAAATCGTGCTTTCCGATGTCCGGCAGTGTCTGTTGAGTGTGGTCCGGGATGGCGGAAACAAGCTCGTCTTTACGGAAGACCCGTCGCCCAATGAGACTTTGATTCGCCTGGAGGTAGATCGAGTTGCCAGTACCGGAAAGCTCGAGCGTTCCCTGAGAGGCGTGATCCGGCAGGTCCGGCGAGTGGTTGATGACTTTGCCCCGATTCGCAAGCAGTTGCTGCTCTGGAGCGACGAGTTTGGCAGCAAGGCACAGGCGAGTGGTGCTGACAGGTCGCTGCGGGAGCAGTATGAGTTCCTGCGCTGGCTCTATTCCAACAACTTTACGTTTCTGGCCTACGAAGAGTTCGACATGGGGTCGGCGGACATCGGCCCGGTTAAGAGTTCGCGTCTCGGTCTCGCGCGAAAAGGTTACCAATACCAGGACCTTGCGGTTGATCTCGTGCCATCCGGTGACGATGAGCTGATCTACAGCAAAGCTCCTTTGCGTAGTCGAGTTCACCGACCCGCGTACATGGACTGCATCACGATCAGGGCCGGGGGTCGAATGTGCCGATTCACCGGCCTTTTTACGTCGAGCGTTTTCAATCAGTCACCAATGGATATCCCGCTGGTCAGAATGCGTGTCGGCAAGGTATTCGAGGACGCCGGCCTCTCGCCAACCAGTCATAAAGGGCGCGAACTGGGTCGTATTATCGAAGTACTGCCGCGGGAAGAGCTGTTTCTGGCATCGCCCGGTGAACTCAGCGATATGGTGGCCAGGATCTTCAGTTTGCAGGAGCGACGCATCGTCCGGGTGCTCGCTCGTCGAGACCTTAATGGCCACTTTGTCAGTTGTCTTGTCTATGTGCCGAGGGACGCTTATGACACCAATCTGAGGCTCAAGGTACAGGAAATACTGGTTGATCGCTTCGATGCCAGCGATGTCGATTTTTCAACCTTTTTCTCGGAGTCCACGCTGATTCGAACACATTTCGTTCTGCGAGTTGGTCCGGCGGCTTCCTGTAACGTCGATGTAGACGAAATCGAGCGGCTGGTGACCGATCTCACCCGCTCCTGGGAAGATGAGCTTCACACGGCGCTGACAAAATCGCTGGGTGAACAACAGGGTGAAGATGTTTTTCGGCGTGTCGGTCACATATTCCCGCCTGGATACAAAGATGATTATTGGCCAACGACGGCCTGTAGCGATATTGAAGTGCTGCTGGGGCTTTCAGAAGAGAACCCGATTGACGTCAGCCTGTATCAATGGATGGTGGGTGGCGAACCTGAGATTCGCTTCAAGGTATTTCATCGCGGTGGCTTGTTACCACTGTCAGACGTTATTCCCATCCTCGAGAATCTTGGTGCAAAGACGCTGGAGGAACGCCCTTACGAGGTGATGCTTGAAGGTCGCCGGATCTCGATTCATGACTTCGTGCTGGAGATTACCGTCTCGTCAAACGGGAGGCTCGAAGAATTGCGGTCGATCTTCGAGCAGGCGTTCCAGCTCATCTGGTTCAACGGCAAGGAAAATGACGGTTTCAATCGGCTGGTCCCTGCTGCGCTCATGGACTATCGGGCGATTTCTGTCATTCGAGCCTATTCCCGCTATCTGGGTCAGATCCAGAGCACTTCGTCGCAACACTTCATCGCTGACTGTGTGGTTCGGTACCCGGGTCTCACTACCCTGCTGTTTGAGCTGTTCGATCGAAGATTCAACCCGGCCCTGCAGGGCGATGAATCGGTCGCGGAAACAGCTCGGATCAAGGCCGAGTTGCTGGCGCATATCGACGCAGTAGAAAACCTCGCCGAGGATCGTGTCCTGCGCAGATATTGCGAGATGATTCTGGCGACGGTGCGCACCAACTACTATCAGCGGGACTCGCGTGGTGCTTCGAAAGATTATATTGCGCTGAAGTTCCTGCCCACGCAGATATCCGAGATGCCTGAACCGAAGCCCCGGTTTGAGATATTTGTCTATTCCCCGCGCGTCGAAGGTGTACATCTGCGAGGCGGAAAAGTGGCCCGGGGAGGTCTTCGATGGTCTGATCGTGTTGAGGACTACCGTACCGAGGTGCTCGGTCTTGTCAAAGCGCAACAAGTCAAGAACTCAGTGATTGTTCCGGTCGGTGCGAAGGGCGGCTTTCTGCCGAAACTACTACCGGTCGGGGCGGGCCGTGAAGAGGTTTACGAGGAAGGTGTCGCCTGCTACAGAATCTTCATTTCGGCACTGCTGGATGTGACAGACAACCTGATAAAGGGGAAAGTCAGTCCTCCCGAGGGTGTCGTGAGATATGACGATGATGATTACTATCTGGTTGTGGCCGCGGACAAGGGCACGGCGGCGTTTTCAGATATCGCCAACGAAATTTCTGCCCAGTATGGTTTTTGGCTCGGCGATGCGTTCGCGTCCGGTGGTAGCGTTGGTTATGACCACAAGGCGATGGGGATCACGGCAAGGGGTGCCTGGAAGTCAGTGCAGCAGCATTTCCGGGATCTGGGAACCGATATCCAGAAAGAACCGTTTACCGTCGTCGGGATTGGCGATATGTCCGGCGATGTATTTGGCAATGGCATGCTGTTGTCCAGTCAGATTCGGCTGGTGGCCGCGTTCAATCACCTGCACATTTTTGTCGATCCCGAACCTGACGTGGCCGCTTCGTTTGCCGAGCGCAAGCGGTTGTTTGAACTCCCTCGCTCGGGATGGAATGACTACAACACTGACCTGGTCTCAAAGGGGGGAGGCATATTCAGCCGTAGTGCCAAGTCGATCACGCTGACAAAAGAGATGAAGGCGCGGTTTGATATATCTGCCAGTACCTTGACGCCTACCGCGCTGATTAGTGCGATCCTGAAGTCCAGAGTTGACCTGCTATGGAACGGCGGCATTGGAACTTACGTCAAGAGCGCGGAAGAAACTCACGTTGATGTGGGAGACAAGGCCAATGATCAGTTAAGGGTCAATGGCCGCGATCTGCGTTGTCGTGTGGTCGGCGAGGGCGGCAACCTGGGCCTGACTCAGCTCGCACGAATTGAATACTGTCTGAATGGTGGTTATTGCTTTACGGACTTTATCGACAATGCGGGCGGCGTCAATTGTTCCGATGCGGAGGTCAATATCAAGATTCTCCTGAATCAACTGGTCGAGGAAGGAAAACTAACCTCCGCTGATCGCCGCAACATGTTGAGACGAATGACCTCGCAGGTCTGCGAACTGGTGCTCGATAATAACTATCGCCAGGCTCAGGCCATTAATCTGATGGCCTTTCAGGCCCAGGGACGAGGTTTCGAATATGTTCGGGTGATGAACATCCTGGCCGAACATGGTGGCCTCGATCCTCAGCTTGAATATCTTCCCGGCGAGGATGAGATGCAGGAGCGCAGGGCCAAGGGTAAGACTTTTGCGGCACCTGAACTGGCCGTGCTGAGCAGTTATCTCAAAGCCTGGTTGAAGGTAGAGTTGGCGGAGCCCGGGCTACTGGATGACCCTTACATGATCAAAGAAATGCATCGTGCGTTTCCACGCAAGTTGGTCGATAAGTATGCAGACGAGTTGTCCGGGCATCGGCTGCGTCACGAGGTCGTTGCCACTCAGATCGCCAATGATCTGGTGAATCGGATGGGCATCAATTTTGTAACTCGAATGTCCGAGTCTGCCGGCGTTGAAAGTCGGTTGATCGCGAGAGCTTACATCGGTGCGCGGGATATCTTTGGTATGGAGGAACGTTGGCAGCAGATTCGGGCGCTGGACTATCGGGTTGACCCTGACATTCAGAAGCAGATGATGCTTGATCTGATCCGTCTGATTCGGCGGGCAACGCGCTGGTTGCTTCGCAATCGACGCCATTCATTTAACCTGCAGCATGAAGTACCGAGGTTTCAGCGGGCCCAGGCTGAGATAACAAGGCACTGGCGCAGTATCACTGCAGACGGCGCCGTTCAGGCGGAATGCGATCGATCCAGGCAGCGATTACTGGAAGCCGGGGTCGGCGATGAACTGGCATCTTTTGTCGGTGCCGCCCATTCCCTTTACAACGTGTTGGGCATTGTCGAGGCGAGTAATCGTACCGGTGAGCCGGTAAGACGTGTGGCGGCGCTCTTTTTTGCCGTCGGTGAACGACTTCATCTGCCATGGATCAGCCGGGAAATCTATGACTTTCAGGCGGCAACCCAATGGGAAACTCTGGCGAGGGAATCAATACAGGACGACCTGAACTGGCAGCAACTCGCCATTACGCTTGGCGTTATCGGCGAACGTGGCGGTAAATCCCGCCGGCCCGTTGCCGAACTCATTGACCGATGGGCACAACGACATGAGTTGCTTCTCGACCGGTGGCAGGCGCTCTATTCGGAAATGCGGGCAACACCTAATCGAGGGCCTGCGGTATTTACGGTGGCCGTTAGGGAACTGCTCGATCTTGCGCAGTCGAGTGCCAGCGCGCGAGCCCGCTTCTAATGTGTTTCGGAGTAACCAGATTGTGAACTATGACCTTTTGCGGGCGCCGTTGTTTCTGCTGCCGGGAGAAGCCTCTCATCGCCTATCGCTGACGTCGTTGAGCCTGATTGAACGACTGGGCCTGTCTCGATTGATCGCTCGTCCGGTACCCGACGATCCGGTCGAGGTCATGGGGATTCAATTTCCCAATCCGGTGGGATTGGCCGCCGGCCTGGATAAGGATGCCACGCATCTGGATGGCCTTGCGGCGCTCGGGTTTGGATTTCTCGAAGTCGGCACGGTAACGCCAAAAGCACAGCCTGGTAATGAGAAGCCACGACTGTTTCGGTTGCCGGCGAAGAACGCGTTGATCAATCGCATGGGTTTCAACAATCACGGCGTGGATGCACTCGCTGACCATGTGCGCCGATCGAGATTCGATGGTGTCCTTGGCATCAATATTGGCAAGAACGCCGTGACACCGGTGGAACATGCGTTACAGGATTATCAGTTTTGCATGCGGCAGGTCTATGACATTGCGTCATACATTGCTGTCAATATTTCGTCGCCGAATACGCCGGGATTGCGGAGTCTGCAACAGGAAGGTGAACTGAAGGCGTTGCTGGACGGGTTGTTGGAGGAGCATGTTCGGCTCAAGGGCGCGCATGGCCGGCATGTACCACTCGTGGTCAAGATCGCCCCTGATATGGATGACGGCCAACTGGTCGCGGTTGCCAGGGCGATTGACGAGATGGGACTTGACGGCATCATCGTATCGAACACGACTGTTTCCCGAAGCAATGTGGTGGGGGAGCGTTTTAGCGACGAAGCGGGTGGGCTGAGTGGCGCGCCGTTAACGGACCTCGCTGATCACGCGCTGGAAGTGGTTGCGGCGACGGTTCGACCTGGGGTGGCCAAGATCGGCGTGGGTGGCATCATGGCCGGTACGGACGCTGCCAGGAAAATAGCCCTCGGTGCAGACCTGGTTCAGATCTACACGGGGCTGATCTATCGAGGACCCGCCATTATTGCCGATAGCGCTCGGGCGATCAGCGAACATCGCGGCTGAAACGTCCCGCTATCACGATTTGAGAGTCAGAGTCCGGTAAGTTTCGCAACGCTGGCGGTACCGCTCAGACCATCCCAGTGATCTTCACGTCCCGCTCGCCAGCCGCTGAGCCAGGCTTGCCTTGATTCCCGTTCCTGGAACGGACACAGGTCCCTGGATCGTCCAAAAATGCCTGAGGTATAGCCACGATTGTAGGCCCGATCGGCCTTGCTTCGCTTTCTTCGCTTCATCAACGCCTCGCTGTTCTGTTCATTCTTGGGGATTGATGGTCGACCTTATTTGCTGGTCGAATATTCCTTTTAGCGCAGCGCCAGTGGGATGTCGAAAACCGATTTCGAATAAAAACAGTTGTCGTAATCCAGCCGGGTAATATGTTTGCCCAGCATCATTTCCAAACCATCGCACCAAATAGGATCGTCGCAATGCACCATGTCTGTTGGGCCGCTCGGTTATAGGGCGAATATCAGTTAGACTCGATCATACAAACAACAACAATCGTGGCACGAAGAGGGAGCCCATGAAGAAATCAAATCTGAGTCTATTTGGTCTGCTGGCCTTGTCGCTGTTGAGTCAATCAGCCTTTGCCGATGACCTGAGTGGTGGCGACACGGCGTGGATACTGACCTCCACCGCGCTCGTACTATTTATGACCATACCGGGACTGTCGCTGTTTTATGGTGGCCTGGTGCGCGTCAAGAATGTCCTGAGTGTGTTGATGCAGTGTTTTGCCATTACCTGTGTCGTTTCGGTGCTCTGGCTGGTGCTGGTGTATTCCCTCGCGTTTGGTGAAGGCAATCCGTTTATCGGCGATCTGAGTCAGTTCATGCTCGCAGGTGTGCTCGAAGGCTCCATGAGCGGAACCATTCCGGAGAGCGTCTTTGTGATGTTCCAGCTCACCTTCGCCATCATTACCCCGGCGCTGATTGTCGGTGGTTTCGCCGAGCGGATGCGATTCTCATCCATGCTGGTGTTCTCCGGTCTCTGGGTCATTGTGGTTTACGGGCCGGTGACTCACTGGGTCTGGGGCGGTGGCTGGCTCGGCGAGATGGGACTGCTGGATTTCGCTGGCGGTACGGTGGTCCATGTGACTGCAGGTGTGGCGGCGTTGGTCTGCGCGCTGGTCATGGGACCCAGGAACGGATTTCCACAATCTCCAATGCCACCTCACAACATGACGATGGCAATCACCGGTGCCGGGATGTTGTGGGTTGGCTGGTTCGGCTTCAATGCAGGCAGTGCGCTGGCGGCCAACAATGATGCCGGTATGGCTATGCTGGCGACGCATATGTCAGCTGCCGCTGGTGCGTTCACCTGGATGCTCTGCGAGTGGATTCGTTACGGCAAGCCGAGTGCGCTGGGTGCGGTGACCGGCATGGTGGCGGGCCTGGGTACCATCACGCCCGCCTCGGGCTTTGTCGGTCCGGCCGGGGGACTGGTCATTGGTGTCGCTGCCGGTTTCGTCTGTTTTAACGCGACCAACCTGTTGAAGCGCAAACTCGGGGTGGACGATTCACTGGATGTGTTTCCGGTGCACGGTGTCGGCGGTGCGCTTGGCACGATCCTCGCGGGCGTGTTTGCCAGCGCGAGCCTGGGTGTCTTCAGCGGACAAGGTTACAACGAAGGTATGACCATGGCGTCGCAGACCGGGGTGCAGGTGATTGGTGTCCTGGCCAGTGCGACATATACGGCCATCGCGACATTTATCCTGCTGAAGATTGTTGATGTCGTCCTTGGGCTGCGGGTTACCTCCGATGAAGAAACAGAAGGGCTCGACATCAACCAGCACAATGAACGTGGTTACGATCTATAGCTTCGTGTTGCCGCCCGCTCGATGAGATAGGAGCACAGAGTCGGGAAGTCCATTCCAAACCCGCTGGCGCCGTCCGGATACAGACTGGTCGGCGTCATGCCCGGCAACGTGTTCACCTCAAGCAGGTATTCTTCACTGTCTGATGTGACCACAAAATCGGCCCGGGACAGATCGCGGCAACCCAGTGATTCATGAGCATCGATGGCAATCTGCTGCAGTCTCTGGGTCTGTCCGTCAGGCAGGTCAGCAGGCATCAGGTGATCGCTGAGTCCCTGGGTGTATCTGTGTTGATAGTCGTACCAGCTGTTTGCTGGCGTTGTGATTTCGATCACCGGAAACGCTTTTGGTCCTTCATCGGTATCCAGCACACCCACGGTAATTTCCCGTCCCGTAAGACGCTCTTCGACCAGCACGCTGGAGTCAAATTCGAAGGCACTTTCGACCGCGGCATGTAGCTCGTTGGCGTTGGAGACTAAGGTAACCCCCAGCGCGCTGCCCTGGGTGGCTGGTTTCACGACTACCGCTTCACCCAGCGTCGCGTGAACCTGCTTGACTGCAGCAGGTACGCCGTCAGCGATATCGACAACCTGTTGTCGGGCCATCGGCAGGCCCCGGGCGGCGAAGATCAGCTTGGCGGTAATCTTGTTCATGGCGTTGGCGCTGGCCTGTACGCCGCTTCCCACATAAGGATAGCCCATGATCTCAAGAAATCCCTGAAGGGTACCGTCTTCGCCCGGCGGGCCATGCAGAATGGGAAACACGACGTCAGGGTTGATTTCGGCGAGGCGGCGGTGGCTTTCCCGGTCGAGCTCACTGACCGTGACGTTCCGGTAGTTTTCGGCTAGCGCCCGGCGAACCCCTTCGGCAGAGACGCGGGACACCTCAGCTTCTGCCGATTGGCCGCCGCAAAGAATGACGATGTTGAGATCCGGATTCATCGAACTCGATTGCCTCGAAAGTGTTGCCGCGTGATGTTGGGGCAGCAGTCTAACGGGGATGAGTGGCGGACGGCAGTCCGAATTATGACTTTGCGGTGGCACGGTCCGGAAACAAACATTAGAGTTAACTATAGTGTTTGTCGGAGGACACGGACATGAGCTATCTGAAAATCGGCGAGCTGGCTCGCCGCACCGGTGCAACCAATGAAACACTCAGGTTCTACGAAACCCGCGGTTTGCTGGAGTCGCCGCGGCGAACGGAGGCAGGCTATCGACTTTATGCCGAAGCGGATGTGGCGAGGGTTCGGTTCATTCTGAGATCCCGTCGAATGGGGTTTTCACTGAAAGACATTAAGGAACTCCTGCTCATTCGGGTCGATCGGGAGCACAACACCTGCGGTGACGTGAAGCAACTGGCGGAGATCAAGCTGCAGGATATCAACGCGCGTATCGCGGAACTCAACCAGGTCAAGGCGGCGCTGGAGAAGGTGACTGATGCCTGCTGTGGTGGCGATTTATCGGCGGTGCATTGTTCGATTCTGGATGAATTGGATGCCGAGTCCGCCTAACCCTCCAGATGGCTGATCTCGACCGGTTTGATGTCATCGGCAGGTTCAAACCCAAAGATCCGGCCGTAGAAATAGAGTTCAAGATCGAGCGCGCGCCTGATGTTTGCCGCCTGCCGGAAGCCGTGTTGTTCGCCCGGGAAGGGGATATAGGCCACTGGAATCCCTTTTCCCTTTAGCGCGGTAACCATGGCTTCGGCCTGGTTCGGTGGCACGACCCTGTCCTCGAGTCCCTGAAAGAAGATGACCGGACAGTTCAAACCGTCAACATGATGGACCGGTGAACGGGTTCGATAGACCTCGACCGCTTCGGGATATGGCCCGACGAGGCTGTCGAGGTAGCGCGACTCGAATTTGTGGGTGTCCCGGGCGAGCGCCTCCAGATCGCCGATACCGTAGTGACTGGCGCCAGCACGAAATGTGTCGTGAAAGACCAGAGCAGCCAGGGTGGTGTAACCGCCGGCACTGCCGCCCCTGATTGCCAGCCGGTTCGGATCGACAAGTTGCTGATCGACCAGTGATTGTGCGCCGTAAACGCAGTCTTCGACTTCAACAATGCCCCAGCCACCCTGCAGTTTATTGCGGTATTCACGACCGTAGCCTGTCGATCCCCGATAGTTCACATCGAGGACAGCGAAACCGCGACTGGTCCAGTATTGGCGGGACAGGTTCAGGCTGCCTTCTGTCGCGCTGGTGGGGCCACCGTGGAGCATTACGATCAATGGCGGCAATTCGTCGTCGGGAGGCTCAAAGTCCTGGTTCTGGGGCGCGTAGAAAAAACCATGCGCGACGTCATCGTCTGCCGTGGTAAAGCGAATGGCTTTCGGCCGCGCAAGGAAGCCTGGGTCGATTTCAAGATCACAGCTTCGCGCAATGCACTCGAACTGGTGGCTGTTCAGGTTCGCCTGATAGTTGGCAGGAAACTGCGTCGGAGAGGCCGCAGTCAGAACATAAGACTCACCCTGGATATCAAGCCCGGCCATCGAGGTAAACGGTGTCTCAATGGTTTCGATGCGCTGTTTCTCTACGATGCGCCCCAGGCTCGCCTCGTTATCGACACTGTAAATGCAAAGCACGTGCCCTGTTGGGTCAAAGCCGTAGGTTGAGACGCCGAACTGCCAGTGGGGTACGCCAAACTCGGCAGCCATGGGACAGATGTTCTCGCTGTTGCCATCCGCATGCCGATAAAGGTTCCACCAGCCACCTTCGTCGGAGATAAACCAGAGCGCGCCATCTGGCGCAAACCGTGGCTGCTGAATCGAGATATCCTGGCCGCCCGCAACCTGGCGGACACGGATCAGGTCGCCGTCCTCAGTGATATCGGCGAGCCAGAGCGAGGTTGCGTCCCAGGGCATGTGGGGATGGTTCCAGGTGATCCAGGCGAGCTGGTTTCCTTCCGGGTTTGGCGCCGGTGAGGAAAAGAAATCGTGGCCGGATGCCAGCCTGGTCACTTCGCCGGAGTCGATATCAATCGCGGCCAGGTAGTTTTCAGCTTCCGACTCACCTTCGCCATGGGATTCGCAGATACAGATCAGGCGCCGATGGTGTTGGTCATATTTGAAGTTGGCGAAGCGACAGACGGGTTCATTGGTCAGCTGGCGTGGTTCTTCCCCGGGTGTTGCCACGTAAACCTGTTGATCGCTGAAATTGGCGAAATAGATCCTGTCGTTGACGGGAACCCACGCACCTCCGCCGTATTCGTGAACACGGGTCCGTGCATTGTAAGGTGCTGGAAACGCATCCCGGACGGCGCCATCCTGCTCACGGATAACCACAACCACTCTGCCGTCCTCGGTGGGTCTTGCCTCCTGCCAGTAAAGCCTGTCCTCCTCAAACCGGGGTGGTCCGAGGCCAATGGTTTCCGACACAATCAATTCTGACGTGATGGGAGATTGCCAGGAGCCGAACGGCGCTTTCATGCCGGTTTCCCTGTCGATGAGGTCGAAGTGACATACCGCCGAGCCTGATCGTAGTCGAATGGCCAGCCCAGTTCTTCACTGACGCCTGATCGACGCAATACCGGGATACGGATGCCGTACTCATCAGTCAGTGTTTCGGACAGGCTGATCTCTACTTCAACAATGTCGATGTCGAGCCCGTCCCGTTGCAGCTGTTGCAGCAGTGCCAGGGCCTGTTCACAGAGATGGCAGCCGGATGTGGTCATGAGTTCAATGACGTGGCTCATGCCGGAAGACCAAAAAACCTGCTGGCGTTGCTGGTGGTTTGTGCGGCCAGCACTTCGTAGTGGAGATCGAGATGTTGTGCGATGAATCGGCAGATATGTGGCAGATATTGCGGCTCGTTTCTTCTTCCTTTGGGTTTCGGCTTGAGATTTCTGGGCATCAGGTAGGGAGCATCCGTTTCAATCATCAGACGATCAGCGGGAATTGAGCGGAGCAGCGGAATCAGATGTGTGCCCCGTCGTTCGTCGCAGATCCAGCCAGTCATGCCGATGTAGCAGTCCATATCCAGGTAGGCGTGGAGCGCCTGCTTCTCGCCGGTAAAACAGTGTACGACACATCGTTTCAGTCGATTCACGTAGGGCCGCAGAATGTCGGCGAAGTCCGGATAAGCATCCCGTTCATGTAGAAACAGGGGCAGATCGGCTTCGATGGCCAGTTCGATGTGGGCCTCGAATGATCGGATTTGGTCTTTCTTTTCTGAAAAGTTACGAAAGTAATCCAGTCCTGTTTCTCCGACCGCGACCACGCGCTCGTGTGTCAGCAGGTCCTTCAATTCGGTGAGTGCGGCGGCATCAGTTTCGTCGGCGTGGTGCGGGTGAATTCCGGCGGTGGCAAAGAGTTGGTGGGTCTCCGCCAATTTGCAGGCCTTCTGGCTGCCGCTTGTCGATGCCCCCGTCACAATGAACTGACTGACACCAACGGCTCGCGCATTGTCGATGACGTCTGTCAGGTCATCTGCGAAGGATTCGTGAGTCAGGTTGGCACCGATATCGATGAGCTGGGTCATGTCGGAGGATGTCGCGTCGAGAACCAAAAGCCCGGCAGTATAATCCACCCGCTCAGGAGTTGTCGGGTTGTCGTGTGACCTTCGGTTCGTCGTCAGCAATCAATCGTCGTGTGTCCAGAAATTCGCTGAATTCATGGTTTTCAATCAGTGGCTGATCCTGTTCCAGTCGCCTCGCATAGATGGCAGCGAACATCAGCACATTCTGCACGTATTCCCGGGTTTCCCTGAAGGGTATCGTCTCGATCCAGACATCCAGCGGCAGATCCGGGTTACGCCAGCGGTCGACCCTTGACGGACCGGCGTTGTAGGCGGCGGTTGCAAGGATTCGGTTGCGGTCAAAACGCCGAAACATCTCGCCGAGGTAGGCGGCACCGATTTCGATGTTGCGATCCGGATTGTTGAGATCCCCGTTGCCGTTGAAGCTGAGATTGTGATGGGTCGCCGCCAGTTTGGCGGTTGTTGGCATGAGTTGCATGATTCCGCGAGCGCCCGCTGTTGATCGTGCGTCGGGCATGAAGGCGCTTTCCTGCCTGGCGATCGCGAGACTCCAGTTGAGCGGGATGTCGAACCGACGGGAGACTGTGACGAACTCATGCTGATATGCCAGTGGAAATCTCATGTCGAGATCGTTCCAGGCTTCGGCATCGATCATCGATTTGATCGCCTGCCGATACCAGCCCCACTTTTGCGCAACACGGGCTGCTACCTGTAAGTCATAGTCGCTCATATCGCGGGTCGCGTATTGCCATTCGGCCCGGCCATCATGTCTTTCGCCGATGGTGAACAGTTCCAATGCTCGCTGAATGCCAGGGCGCGACTCAATTGCCAGCACTTCCTCGCCGGGAATTTCGATCGGATAGTGCTGAAACTCGTAGCGGCTGCCCAGTGCATCGGCAGAGACAAAACCATAGAAGTTGCGTTGTTTAGCCAGTTCCCGGTAAATGTCGCGCGCCGATGCCTGGTCGTCCCCATTGCTGGAGTCCACCAGTATCCGCGCCTTCCAGTACCGCCATCTGGGTGTGTTGGCTTCCGTATCGGGTAGCTGGTTGATCAGGACCAGCGCATCACTCCAGTGCTGTTGTTGAAGGGCCAGCCTGATACGCGCTTCGACCAGCCCGGTGACCAGATTGTGATCGACGGGAATCCGGTTGAGCAGCCCTGACGGGTCGCCGTTCTGGGCGATACGTACGCCGACGTATTCGTAGAGACTGGCAAGTTCGGTGGCATTAAAACCATGTGAAACCCGATACGACCCCAATGCTTCGAATGCTGCTGCTGCATCCTGTCGAGCCAGCCGCCTGATGCCGTAGCTGATTACGTCGCGCGTTTGTTCATTGTCGGTGGCGAATAGCCCGGTTCGTCGAATCAGGCCGGGATTTTGTCGCAGCTGCCGTAATCGGTCGGCGAGCGATACGTCTTCGCTGTCGAGATAGCGCACGAGATATCCGGCCAGCGAGTACTCCCGTGCTTCCTGGGTCATCAAGAGTCGCTGCCAGGCTGTGTTCCGGACTAATCCACCCTGGCTACGGAACAGCCTGAATACCGGATCGCACTCGTCTGGTTGCGAGTAGTCCACCAGCCAAAGGTTCTTCGCGGCTGCCGTGGCAGCTTCTTTCCGTCCCGTCCTGTACAGGGCGTGAGCGTGGAAGCAGGCATTGCGTCTTCCCAGTAGCCCGCCGTCATAGTGGGCGAGAAACTCATCCCACCGTCCCCGCGCTCCGAGTACGAACAGCCAGTTTTCCAGCAGCCGTCGCGAGATGGGCGAATGACGATGTGCTTCGACAAAGGGCATGATCCGTGCCGAGTTCTGGCGTTGGATGCTGTAGATGAATGCGGTGTATTCCAGGTAGGGATACAGAGGATAGGAAGCCAGGGCTTTCTTCTTCTCTTCCATTGCGGCCCAGCGGCCTGCCTTGATGTCAGCGATGGCTGCCTGGTAGATCTGGCGTTGGTCGTAACGGGATACATCGCCTGATCGAGCGGTTGTGGCTGAGAATCCGCCGTTTGCCTGTAGGGCGACAAACAGGGGCAGTAGGGTTAACCAGCGACGACCCATGATGAAACCTGATGCATACCAAGTGACGGGCACGCAAGAGCTTAACTTGCGTTTATCTGCCCTGTATAGCGGGCATTTAGGTGTGGGTTATACGCGAACAGCGAGTACGTCGCACTTGGCGCCATGCAATACGCCATTGGCGGTTGAGCCAAATAATAGTGCCAGGCCCTGCCGGCCATGGCTACCGACGACGATGAGGTCGACTTCGATCTGGTCGGCGAGTGAATGAATCTCTGTTTCCGGGCGGCCGAAGATCAGGTGCTGGTTCTCCGGGGGGATATTGAGCAGATTGGCAAACTCGGCGAGATGCGATTTGGCCGTTTCCTGAATCTGTTCCTGAATGGTGGAAAGGTCCATCGGAACGTCGCCACCGTAGGCGAGGCTTAGCGGCTCAACCACATGCAGACAGCTCAGTTTTGCTTCATAGGCCCGGGCCAGTGCACAGGCGCGTTTCGCAACCTTTCGCGACTCTTCTGTCAGGTCTACGCCCACCAGAATGTGAGAGTATTCACCCATAAGTCCACCTCGCGGTCCGGTTATTATTGTTATCGACCTTTGGGCGCAATTTACACAGGAAAATCGAATCGAACAAGCAGCATGGGCTGCTTGTAAATGTTGAAGCTGCCGGGCATGTTTCCACCATGGTTTACCTGGGAATCGGACTGGTACTGCTTTTACTGATCGCGCCGATCATCGCGCTGCTGCCGTCCGCGCGTCAGCGAGAGCAGGCGGCGATGCGGCAGGTGGCGCGTGCCAATGGCATCATCACTGAACTGGTTACCATCGATGATCCGGACCCGGATCCTGGCCAGTATGTTTCGAGTCTCGGTAAGCCGCTGGCGCCTGAATTAAAGGTCATTGCGTATCGAAAGGCGCGCCAGCGCCCGGAGCAATGGCGTGACCTTCCGAAACTTTCTTGGTGCCTGATTCGGACCAGGGAACGGGCCGAGGGATTGCCGCCGGGCTGGGCCTGGCGGGCTTCAGTTCCCGACTCGAAAGATCTTTCGGAAAAGTTGATACAGCAGCTGACGTTGCTGCCTGACGATGTCGTTATGGTGGACGAGCAGGGCTATCGGGTTTCGGTCTATTGGCGGGAAAATGGCGGTGATGGCGCGCTGGAGCAGGTCATTGGCTATCTCGATGCGGTGGCTCAACTGAGCGTGCCAGATGCGATGTCAGATAGCGCGGGTTCGTCCGCCGACGATGACACCTTGTAAGTCTGTTGTTGACAAAGCGACTATCGATGCCTTTAAGCTAAAAAAGGCGCTTGCGGTTGACGTACACCGACTTTGCTTCTACTGTTCGCCGCCGCGACCCTAACCAATGGCTCAGGATTCCGCTTTTATGGGTAAATCGCTGGTAATCGTCGAAAGCCCTGCGAAGGCCAAGACGATTAACAAATATCTGGGAGACGACTACATCGTTAAGTCGAGTGTAGGTCATATCCGTGATTTACCGACCAGCGGTAGCAGTAAGAGTGATCCCAAGGCGCGGGCGAAGGAAGCTGCCAAGACGCGAAAAATGTCTCCGGAGAAGAAGGCAGCGTACCGGCAAGAGAAGGCACGCAAGCAGTTGATTGCCAGGATGGGAGTAAACCCCGAGGCGGACTGGGCCGCCGAGTACGAAATTCTGCCGGATAAAAAGAAGGTGGTTGATGAGCTGAGAAAGCTCGCCCGGGATGCTGACGAGATTTATCTTGCCACCGACCTTGATCGGGAAGGTGAAGCCATTGCCTGGCATCTGCGCGAGGCCATCGGCGGCGATGAAGGTCGTTTTCGACGGGTCGTGTTCAATGAGATCACGAAACGGGCCATAGAGGAGGCATTTGAGGACCCGGGCGAGATCGATGTGGCTCGGGTTAATGCTCAGCAGGCGCGACGGTTTCTGGATCGGGTCGTTGGCTTCATGGTATCGCCGTTACTCTGGTCGAAGATTGCCAGGGGTCTGTCTGCCGGACGGGTCCAGTCGGTCGCGGTGCGCTTGATCGTGGAGCGCGAGCGCGAGATCAGGGCTTTTGTCCCGGAAGAGTACTGGGAGATCGCGGCTGATCTTGTCGCGGAGGGTGATGCGGAGCCGGTTCGGTTCGACGTATCGAAGGATAAGGGTGAGTCCTTTCGACCGACCAGCGAGGCCCAGACCAATGAAGTGCTGGAGAGACTGCGGGCTTCGACATTTACAGTTTCCAGTCGTGAGGACCGGCCCACCCGAACACGGCCCTCGGCGCCATTCATTACCTCGACCCTGCAACAGGCGGCGAGTACCCGCATGGGCTTCGGTGTGAAGAAAACCATGATGCTCGCCCAGCGTCTCTACGAGGCCGGATACATCACCTATATGCGAACGGACTCCACCAACCTGAGCGCCGAGGCGGTTGCTGCCGCACGCGAGTTGATCTCGTCGAATTATGGCGACCGTTATTTGCCGCAGCAGCCGAGGTCTTACGCGAGCAAGGAAGGGGCGCAGGAAGCACACGAAGCGATCAGGCCTTCGGACGTGTCGGTACGGACTGTGCGAGGTCTGGACCGGGATGCTGAACGGCTTTATGAATTGATCTGGCGTCAGTTCGTTGCCTGCCAGATGCCTGATGCTGAATACACCAGCACCACCGTGATTGTGACCGCGGGTGAAACAGAACTCCGCGTCCGAGGACGTATCCTGCGGTTTGATGGCTATACCCGGGTCCAGCCACCAGCTGGCAGGAAGGAGAATGAAACGCCAGTACCTGAACTCGATGTAGGCGAACAACTGAAACTTGCTGAACTTCATCCTTCACAACACTTCACCAAGCCACCGCCCCGGTATGGCGAAGCGAGTCTGGTGAAGGAACTGGAAAAGAAAGGGATTGGTCGACCGTCAACCTATGCCTCGATCATCACCACCATTCAGGATCGCGGCTACGTACGTCTGGAGAATCGTCGATTCTATGCGGAGAAGATCGGTGAAATTGTCACTGATCGTCTCGTTGAGAGTTTCGACAACCTGATGGATTATGGTTTTACCGCTGGTCTTGAAGAGTCACTCGACGAGGTTTCGGAAGGGCATGTGGACTGGAAGTCATTGCTTGACGAGTTCTACCAGGACTTTGAAAGCAAGCTGGTGGCTGCCAACGACGAAGCGGGCATGCGTTCGAACGAACCCACCATGACCGATATCAGTTGCCCTCAGTGTGGTCGACCGATGCAGATTCGGACGGCCAGTACGGGTGTGTTCCTGGGGTGTTCCGGTTATGCGCTGCCACCTAAGGAGCGCTGCAAGTCGACCATCAACCTGATTCCCGGTGAAGAGGTCGAGTCAGTCGACGGCGACGAGGATGAAGCGGAGATTATCAGTCTGCGTCGCAAGCGCCGTTGTCCTCTCTGCCAGACAGCAATGGAGAGTTACCTGATCGATACTGAACGGAAGTTGCATGTCTGCGGCAATAATCCGGATTGTGAAGGCTTCGAAGTAGAAACAGGTGCCTTCAAGATCAAGGGTTATGACGGGCCGGTCATCGAATGCGACAAGTGCGGCGCAGACATGCAGCTCAAGACCGGGCGATTTGGTAAATATTTTGGTTGCACATCGGATGACTGCAAGAACACGCGCAAGCTGTTGCGCAGCGGTGAGCCGGCACCGCCGAAGATGGATCCGGTCCCCATGCCTGAGCTCGCGTGTCTGAAAGTGGACGACACCTACGTGTTGCGTGATGGTGCGGCAGGCATCTTTCTGGCTGCATCGCAGTTTCCAAAAAACCGGGAAACGCGGGCTCCCTATGTGGATGAGTTGATTCCACACCAGAATGAAATTGATCCCAAATATGAATTTCTCATGCGCGCACCGGTCAAGGATCCGGATGGTCGACGTTCACTGGTGAAATACGCACGCAAGACCAAAGAGCATTACGTGATGTCCGAGAAGAAGGATGGCAAGCCGACCGGATGGCGTGCGGACTTTGTGAATGGTGAATGGATAGAGCAGAAGGCGCCCAGAAAGGCGCCCAAGAGAAAAGCTTCGGCCCGCAAGAAGGCGTCCGCTTCCTGAGACCTGTGATGCGTCAGTGGCGAATCACGCCGACGCTGAGTCCCTCAATAGCAAAATCACCGTCACGCAAATCTACCTCGATGGGTTCATAGTCGGGGTTCTCTGGCAGCAGCGTGACTTCATGCTTGCTGCGTCCTCGCCTGAAGGTTTTCACAGTCACTTCGTTGTCGATCCTGGCGACTACGATATCGTTATTGTTCACCTGCGTGGTGCGGTGTACTGCAAGCAGATCACCATCGAAGATCCCGGCATTCATCATGCTGTCACCACGAACCATGAGCAGGTAGTCCGCCGCAGGTTTGAAAAAGTTTGGCTCAATGCTGCAATAGTCCTCGATATGCTCTTCTGCCAGAATCGGGTTGCCGGCGGCGACGCGACCCACGACAGGAATGCCTTCACCACCGGGCAGCTTGATACCCCGGGAAGTGCCGGGAATGATCTCGATGGCTCCTTTGCGAGCCAGCGCCTTCAGGTGTTCCTCGGAAGCGTTGGCGCTCTTAAAACCGAGTTCTTTGGCAATTTCTGCGCGAGTGGGGGGATAACGATATTCGTCAAAATAATCCTTGATGAACTGCAGGACCTCAGATTGTCGCGGCGTCAGTTTGATCATCTTTGATTCCCGTTGGCGACAGCCGTGCTGTCTTTATGTACAGTTACTGTGATTATATACAGCAAAATCCGAATGACAACCAAAAAATTTGTGTCGAATCCGTCACTTGCAGGAGCAGTAGGCATCGCGTAGCGTCTCTGGTCACTGAATCGCGGCGGGCCAGGCTTGCCCTTGGCCGGTCGTTCTTGCCAGTGGTGGTTGTGGCAATGGCCACTGCGATTTACCTCCGTCGGGAAGGATACGATGAATCTTGATTTTGCCACTGTGACTGACTGGCTGAGCCAACCGATCGTCTGGCGTACGTTCGTGGTCGTGTTCGCCACGCTGCTGATCGATTATCTGCTGCGGATATTGCTTCGCGGGATTAAGTCCCGGGCGGAAAGAACCAGCACCGTCTGGGATGATGCGTTGGTACGCTCTGTTGGCCTGCCGGCTTCACTGCTGGTATGGACACTCGGCATTGCCTATGCCGCCGAGATCATTTCCAACCAGACAGATTCGGATCTGGCGAATCTGATCGAACCGGCACGCTATGTCGCCATTGTCATGTTGTTGGCATTCTTCCTGGCGCGTTTTGCCAGAGAGTGTGAGGGAGGTTTCATTTCCCACGGCGCTGATGTCACGACGGTACATGCCATTGGCAAGCTGTTGAGAATATCCATTGTCATTACGGCTGCGCTGACGATCATGCAGACGCTTGGCGTCAGCATTTCCGGTATTCTGGCGTTCGGTGGCGTCGGCGGAATCGCCGTCGGTTTCGCGGCTCGCGACCTGCTCGCCAACTTTTTCGGTGGACTCATGATATATCTCGATCGCCCCTTCAAGGTGGGCGACTGGGTCAGGAGTCCTGACAGGGAGGTTGAGGGGACGATTGAGCACATAGGTTGGCGCTTGACGGTGGTGCGTACGTTCGAACGCCGGCCTCTTTATATTCCCAACTCCGTGTTTGCGACGATTGCCATCGAAAATCCGTCCCGAATGGAACATCGACGCATTTATGAAACGATTGGAGTTCGTTATGAGGATATCAATCGGGTCAAGGTGATTGTCGATGATGTTCGCGAGATGCTGATTGAAGATGAGGATATTGAAACGGACAAGCGTGTACTGATTGTGAATTTCAATGCGTTCAATGCGTCTTCACTGGACTTCTTCGTTTATACCTACACCAAGACCATTGCGTGGGAGGAGTTCCACCGGGTTAAGGAGCGAATCCTGCTCAATATCGCCGAGATCATTCAGCGACATGGTGCAGAAATCGCATTTCCCACCAGGACAGTGCATGTCGCGGCCCTGCCGCCAGCTGAACCTGAATCGATATGATACAGCTGCCGGATTCGACCATCCTCTTCAGCGAAGGTGAGGTTGCCGCCGCAATTGACTGGCTTGCGGCGGCGGTCGAGGATCATTGCGCTGGCGACGAGTGGGTTGCGGTCTGCGTCCTGAACGGTGGATTGATATTCACCGCCGAGATTCTGAAGCGCGTCAATACGCCAATGCGACTCGACTCTGTCCGGGTCTCGCGATACCGGGACACCACGCTGGGCAAGGATCTGCAATGGCATGCGCGATCGGAATTCGATATCCAGGGTAAGCGAATCCTTCTGCTCGACGATATTTTTGATGAGGGAGAGACTCTGGCGGCATTGTCCGGTCACTTTATGCGACAGGGGGCAACAGAAGTGTTCACCGTTGTGCTGGTGGAGAAGGAACATGATCGCAAGGTTGCCGGCTTTCGGCCTGACCTGGTAGGTCTGCGTTGTCCTGATCAATATGTGTTTGGTTTTGGAATGGACTTTGAAGGTTTATACAGGAATCTGCCCGATATCCGCCGCCTGGCGGAATGACGCCGTGATCTGGTTGCGTATCGGGTGGTGATTGGGCAAGAATTCGGCCTGTCGTTCTTTCCAAAACAGGCACACCCATGGCTAACCTGCTGTTCTACGAAAAGCCCGTTGCACTCAACAAGGTCACGCACAAAAACTACAAGATCAGTCCGGTCGGTAACAGCTTCAAGTTTGCCCACAACACCAATTCAGTCATCCTTGCGGGCGTTGAATTTACTGAAGCGGCCAAGGAGTATCCGATCTGTTTTGCCAGGGCCGGTGAAACCACGGTGCCGGTGGCGCTGCTGGGGTTGCGCAACGAAGAGAACCTGTTTGTGGATGAAGACTCAGGTCAGTGGGATGCGCGTTATATTCCCGCATTTGTTCGCCGGTATCCTTTTGTCCTCGCTGAAACCGGCGAGCAGGGCCAGCGTATGGTCTGCATTGATGAGGCGTATCAGGGGTTCGGGGAAGGCGAAGGCGAACCCCTGTTTGGCGATGACGATGCGCCCACGCCGTTGCTGAAGCAGGCGATCGATTTTCTTGAGGAATACCAGCGTCAGTACATTCGGACCGAGCGGTTTGTGCAGCGTCTGCAGGATAACGACCTGCTGATGTCGCTGAACGCCCGCGTCGATCTTGTCGACGGTCAGCAGTTCTCGTTAACGGGGTTGCTTGCCGTTGATGAGAAGAAACTGCTGCAGCTGTCGGATGAAAAGGCACTTGAATTCTTTCGCTCGGGAGAACTGGCGTGGCTCTATTGCCACCTCATGTCGCTTGGCAACATGGCGCGGATGGTGGATCGTATTGGCAAGCCTGTTTCGGCAGATGCGCAGGCGGCGAGTGATGCCGGTAAGCCGGGAGCCAAGCCGAAGAAAAAGGCAGCGCCCAAGTCCAAGGCCTGAGGATGCTCGCTGTCATCGGTGGTACCGGGTTCGGCCGGATGGTCGGACTCGATGCCAGCGAAACCCAGGTCTTCAGCACGCCCTACGGTCCCGCTACCCTGACTCGGGGGACGCTGCGTGGTACAGAGCTTGTGTTTCTTCCGCGTCACGGTGAACCGCCCGCAACCCCGCCCCATGAGATCAACTACCGGGCCAATATCAGTGCGTTGAAAGACGCGGGCGTCGCCAGGGTCATCAGCGTCAATGCGGTGGGCAGTACCCGGCAGGAGCTGTCGGTACCGGGGCTGATGATTCCGGACCAGCTGATTGACTACACCTGGGGCCGTGCCCACACATTCTTTGATCACGAAATTCACCATATCGATTTCACCTATCCCTACACGACCAGCCTTCGCAATGAATTGATCGATATTGCGAGGGAAGTTGATGGCATCGCCCTGATTGAGCAGGGGGTCTACGGCTGTACGCAGGGCCCCAGGCTGGAAACAGCCGCTGAAATAAAGCGACTGGCTAATGATGGTTGTGATGTCGTGGGCATGACCGGGATGCCCGAGGCGGCGCTCGCCGCGGAGGCGGAAATTGACTATGCCAGTCTCTCGGTCATTGTGAACGCGGGTGCAGGCATTGAGGGCGCGATCGACTTTGGGGCGATCGGGATCGCGATGAACACCGGCATGCAGTGGGTAGCCGCGATCATTGATCGATTTGCCGCCTCGGAGAGTATTGGTTCGCGTTAGTCTGCGGTTTCGGGCTGGAATCGATCAATCTGGATCAGTACACCGAAGAAAGGATGGTCCAGATATATCAGGTTCCCGCTGCGTGTTCTGCGAGAACTTTTCATGCGATGGGTGTGTATCGGCAAGAATCGATTCGCATTTCTGGCTGCCGTTGCGAGCGCCGGGAAATCTGACGCCTTCAAAGCAGCAAGACTCTCAGGAATGGGGTCGCCTTCCGGTTGGTCGCTTTCAGTGAATAATGTTAACCAGAGGTCTGCATCGATATGCAGATAACGGGACCTCGCGATCGTTAGAATACCGTCCAGTTCATAACGATCACCGTATTGGGCGCCTGCCTGGAACAGCACGGGCCAGGAATCGCCTTCCTCAATCGGCTGCCGCCAGGCCAGATATTCGAGCGTGCGATAGCGGGAACTGCGGCGCAGGCTGCCTGCCAGATCATTGAGAGTGCGTTCATCGGCGTCCAGCGCCAGAAAAGGTGTCGGCCCTGTCGGCGCAAGCAGCGCCGAGATATCGATCAAATCCTCCGCCTGCATCTCTCCGTCGGTGGTGTCCTGCTCCGGCTGGGGTTCGTTGATCAGACTTTCGGCGTAGTGGCGACTGCGACGCTCAAAGAGAAATTCCGGAGTGGGTGGACCCGATTCCTCGATGAGACTATCGGTGTCGTCACTGAGCTGGCCGATTTGTTCCAGCAGCGTTGGCGTTGGCTCCGGTTGCGAGATCGCGAGCACATTGTCGGGATAGGCCAGGGGTTCGGTTGGCCAGGCCTCGTCATTCGCCCTGGGCGAACTTTGGGCGAACACCAGTATCTCAATCTGGTACCAGTCGCGATGATCGATCTGTGGTTCGGCAACCTCACTGCCTGACACGACCATTGCCAGAATCGACAGCAGGGAGCCGGACAGGAACCTAACTGGCAACGGCATGCGTCGCATCGAGTCTGTCCAGTAATTTCTCAACCTTTTGGAAGCGCGTTTCCGGCTTTTCCATCGTCTCTTCGAATTTCAGCTGGCTGGCACCTGCCAGTTTGTAACGATGCGGCTCGGATTGCACGAGGTGAACCAGGTTGCCGGGATTGACGGTGGTGTCCTGGCCGAACTCCAGCCGGCCACCGCTGGCACCTGCATCAATCTTGGTAATACCAAGTTGTTCCGCTTGAAGTTTTAGCCGGGTAACACGGAATAACGTTTTGGTCGGTTCGGGTAACAGTCCGAACCGGTCGATCATCTCGACCTGCAGCTCTTTCAGGTGCTCTTCGGACTCTGCATTGGAAATCCGTTTGTAGAGGACCAGCCGGTGGTGGACATCGGGCAGGTACGCCTCGGGAATCAATGCGGGCAGGCGAAGGTTGACTTCGACGCCGTCCTTGAGCGGTCTGTCCAGGTTCGGTGTCTTGCCGTCCTTGATAGCCTTGACCGCGCGGTCCAGCATCTCCATGTACAGCGAGTAGCCGACGGTCTGCATATTACCGGTCTGGTCATCACCCAGAAGTTCTCCCGCGCCCCTGATTTCCAGATCATGGGTCGCGAGAATGAAACCGGCGCCGAGATCCTCGGCATCGGCAATGGCGTCGAGGCGTTTGACCGCATCGGTCGTCATCACCTTTCGATGGGGTGTCAACAGGTAGGCGTAGGCCTGGTGATGCGATCTGCCGACCCGGCCCCGAAGTTGGTGAATCTGCGCCAGCCCGAACTTGTCAGCGCGATCCATGATGATGGTATTGGCGTTGGGGATATCGATACCGGTTTCGATGATCGTGGTACAGACCAATACGTTACTTCGCTTGTGATAGAAGTCAGACATGACCCGTTCGAGTTCCCGTTCCCGCATCTGGCCATGGCCGATGGTCACCCTTGCTTCAGGAACCAGTTCCGCCAGCTTCTCCGCGGTATTGCCAATAGTCTCTACCTCATTGTGCAGGTAATAGACCTGTCCGCCTCGCATCAGCTCCCGCTGGACAGCCTCTTTAATGAGGCCATCGCTGCGCTGGCGGATAAACGTCTTGATGGAAAGTCGTTTGGCCGGTGGCGTCGCAATCACCGTAAGGTCGCGCATACCCGACATGGCCATATTCAAGGTTCGGGGAATCGGTGTGGCAGTCAGGGTGAGAATGTCCACTTCTGCTCGTAGCGACTTCAGGCGTTCCTTCTGGCGCACGCCGAAACGATGCTCCTCGTCCACGATCAGCAGGCCCAGGTTCCTGAATTCGACGCCGTCCTGGATCAGCGCATGGGTACCAATCAGGATATCCACCTTGCCGTTGCTTGCCCGGTCAAGGATGTCTTTCTGCTCTGTTCTGGTTTTGAACCGGGAGACCGATTCGATGCTGACCGGCCATTCAGCAAATCGATCTCTGAAAGTATCACTGTGCTGCTGGGCAAGCAGGGTCGTGGGTACCAGCATGGCCACCTGCTTACCGGCCTGGACGGCAAGAAATGCCGCTCGCATGGCGACTTCCGTCTTGCCGAATCCGACGTCGCCACACACAAGATGGTCCATGGGCCGAGGCGCGGTCATGTCGGCGATCACGCGTTCAATCGCGGTCTCCTGGTCAGGTGTTTCCTCAAACGGGAAGGCGGCCGCGAACTGCTCGTAGGCAGTATCCGGTGCCGGGAAGGCGAAACCCGGTCTGGCTTCCCGCCTGGCGTAGATATTGAGCAGTTCTGCTGCGACATCTCGGACCTGTTCCGCCGCCTTTCGTTTTGCCTTTTCCCAGGTGTCGCCACCGAGCCGGTGCAGGGGAGCGAGCGATTCTTCCGTACCCGCGTAACGGGAAATAAGGTGGAGTGAAGAGACTGGCACATAGAGTTTCGCTTCGTCCTGATAACCGAGGCACAGGAACTCGGTTAGCGCACCATCAAACTCAAGGGTCTGCAGGCCCAGGTAACGACCCACGCCGTGGTCGATATGAACCACCGGTGCCCCCACCCGAAGCTCGGTAAGGCTCCGAATCACAAGTTCGGCTGAGTTGTCCCGTTCGCGGCTCCGTCTGCGTTGCTGCAGGACGCGTTCGCCAAACAATTGTTGTTCTGTAATGACCAGGATGCCAGCGTCAGGAAGATTCAGGCCTTCGGTCAGGGACGCAACTGACAGTTGCAGTGGCTCGTCAGAACCGAGAAATTCCGGCCAGTTCTCAGTATGGGAAAAACTGAGTCCCTGGCGCGTCAGCAGTTCACTGACGACCTCACGGCGTCCGCCGGATTCAACGATCAACAACACCTTGCCGGTTGTGTTGGCGATAGCCGCGGCCAGCTTTCGAAGCGGCTGATTGCTGCGCTCCTGGATGGCAACGTCAGGCATGGGTGCAAACTCAAGCTGGTCGGAGCGCGGCGACTTCGATGCCAGCAGGTTGATCCTGACTTGCTCATTGCAGCGTTCGAACAGGTCAGCCGGAGAGAGCAGCAACTCCTCTGGCGGCAGGATTGGCCGCTGGACATCGTGCCGCAGATTTTCATATCGCGACTGGGCATCCGCCCAGAGATGATCTGCGGTTGCCGATATGTCGGCAACAAAGACGAGGCTGTTGTCCGGCAGGTAGTCGAACAATGATTCCGGCTGGTCAAAGAAAAGTGGCAGGTAGTATTCGATGCCGGCAGGCGCGATACCCTGGGAAACATCCTGATAGATTGGGCAGTGCCTGACGTCGGACTGGAACCGCTGATGCCAGCGGTCCTGGAACTGGCTGATGGCTGCCTGGGTCAGGGGAAATTCCCGTGCGGGCAGCAGTCGAACCTGGTCGACGCGATCGGTCGACATCTGCGTTTCGGGATTGAAGGTGCGCAGCGACTCGATCTCATCATCAAACAGATCGATGCGGTAGGGAACGTCCGAACCCATGGGAAAGATATCCATGATGGCGCCGCGGATGGCAAATTCACCATGTTCCATGACGGTTTCTACATTTCTGTATGCAGCGGCGCTGAGCTGGACGCGCATTGCATCGATATCAAATCGCTGCCCGACATCCAGGATGAGCGAGTTGCCGAGCGCGAAACTTCGCGGCGAGATGCGATGCATCAGGGTACTGACAGTGACGACCGCAACACCACTTGTCATGGTGGGTAGTCTGTTCAGCAGGGACAGCCGATCGGAAATGATGTCCTGATGTGGTGAGAAGCTGTCGTACATCAGCGTTTCCCAGTCCGGGAAGAGATGCGCCTCGAACTCATCGGGAAGGAAAAAGCCGAGTTCGTTCACGAGGCGTTCCGCTGTAGCGGTATCGGGCATCACAATCAGCGAGAAGTGCGGGTTTTGCATCATCGCGTCGGCAATGGTCAGTGCCAGTCCGCTGCCTGGCAGATTCGACCAGCGCTGCTGGCTACCCGGGGTTCCCGGTACGGTGTAATGACCTGGTGATATCTTCAAGGGTGGGGAACAGGGGACGCTATGGAAGGGTCTGAAGGGTACCGGGTTGTACCGGGAACGCAAGGGCATGGTCCTGACTGGGCGCTATCACGACGGGCGGTTAGACTCTCTCGATGCGATTGATCATTGTTCTGGCAATATTTCTTCTCGGCACGGTGGTGGGAATCTGGCTCGGTACCTGGGACAACGGGACGCCGGCTACGCGTACTGACACCGAGGCGGCCCCCGCCGCGCCTGCGTCTGAACCACCCAAACCCGCACCCGAAAATGTCGCATTGTTGCTGGTGGACCGACATGCCAATGACCTTGAGAGTTTTCTGCAGGATGCTGCGCAACTGGATCCCGGTCCGCGGTTGCAGGCTTACCAGTTGTATCGTGACGTCAATGGTGGATCTTTCGAGCTGTCCCTGGCTGAAGCGACGCTTGCACTGGAAACCGGGCGCCCCTCGGTTGCCGTGGATCTTTTGCTGGCGGCAGCATTTGAGTTGAGTAGCGCAGCGCAGGAATCGGTTTTTGCCGAGGCGCTGGCTGCAGCTGTTGATCAGGAGGCACGACAGTTGCTGGCGGCTGATCGAATCGACGAACTGGATGTCCGTTACGAAGCGATTACGCTGATGCTGCCGGAGCGGGCCGAGTATTTCCTGAAACTGGGTATCCTGAGATTACAGGCGGGCAACTATGACCAAGCGCTGGCGGTGTTATCCCAGATTCAGAACCACCACCGCTATGGCGCCAGTGCGAGAGAACTGCTCGAAGATGCGGCAGTGGCGAACCAGCCAGTAGTGACAACCCTTGAACGGCTGGCGCTGACCCGGCGGGGCGACCAGTTTATTGTCCAGGCGGCACTGGATGCGGGTGAGCAGGTTTCGCTCCTGATAGATACCGGAGCATCCATGTCGGTGATCAGCCAGAGGAAGTTTGAATCGCTGGGTTATTCGGTCCAGGGTCCGCTCGCGTACTTTTCGACCGCGGGTGGTGTCGTGGAGGCGCCGGTGATGACGCTGCCCGGCTTGTCCCTGGGTAGTGCCCGGGTGCGGCAGATCGCAGTGGGTGTCCTCGCGGCGGACTTTCCAGAGGATATCGATGGTCTGCTGGGCATGAATTTCCTGCGTCATTTTGAGTTCAGGATCGACCAGCAGTCAGGGGAACTGATTCTGGAGTCGCCTCGTTAGAAATTTCGCTCGATTGATGGCAAACGATTCGTTGCATGGTTCAGTGCAAAACTCGATAATAGGCGCTTGCGACCGGTGGGGCGGTTTCGCTTGGATAACATGCCCTTAAATCAATACCTTACAGGCCCTTTGGGCCGAAAAACTGACAGGAGTGGCCAGTGACACGACCCGGCCTAGACGGTGTTTTCGCGGATTGGAAAGAGCGCGAAGCCTTGGCAGAAGCAATGATCCCCATGATTGGTGGTCTGTATCGACGCAATATCATGCTCTATATCCATGGCGTGCCGCTCTATAACAGCCCGTCTGTCATCGAACTGATGAAGACGCACCGGTTCGTACGTCAGATCGAACACAATGAGATGTCAGAGTTCGAGACCCATCCGATGATGGAAATTCTCAGCCACCTCGATCTTGGCCCTGCCCATATTGATATCGGCAAACTGACGTCCAATTACATGGCAGACGACGAAGGTTTGTCCATGGAGGAATATGTGCGTCGCGAGTGTGCTGACATCATCGGTCGGCATGACACGATTTCACATGATCCCATGGACGTTGTGGTCTACGGTTTCGGCCGGATTGGCCGGCTGGTGACACGATTATTGATTGAAAAGACAGGTGGTGGTCAGAACCTGGTACAGAAGGCTGTTGTGCTGCGAACGCCGAAGGATCCGGTCCTCGACCTCAATCGTCGTGCGAGTCTCCTACGTCGTGACTCTGTTCACGGCAGCTTCAAGGGTACGATTCGTGTCGACGAGGAGAATCATGTCCTGATCTGTAACGGTAATGTGGTGAGATTCATCTATGCCGATGATCCAACGGCAATCGATTACACGGAATACGGGATTAAAAACGCACTGGTGATCGACAGTACGGGTGCCTGGCGTGATGAAGAGGGGCTGTCGAAACACCTTCAGGCGAAAGGTGTGGCCAAGGTCCTGCTGACAACGTCCGGTAAGGGTGCGATGAAAAACATCGTATCCGGCGTTAACTCCGACCAGATTACCCCAAACGACAAAATCATCGCCGCCGCTTCCTGTACCACCAATGCGATTGTGCCGGTGTTGAAATGCATGAATGACCGGTTTGGTATTGAACATGGTCACATGGAAACGGTTCATGCCTACACCGATGACCAGAATCTGCATGACAACATTCACTCCAAGGAGCGCCGAGGCCGGAGTGCTCCGCTCAACATGGTGCTTACTGAGTCGAACGCGACCAGTTCGATTGGCAAGTTACTACCGGAGCTGAATGGCAAGCTGACCGGCAATTCGATTCGAGTACCGGTTGCCAACGTCTCGATGGCAATCCTTCACCTGACACTGGCCGCCGATGTCGATCGAGAGGAAGTCAACGAATATCTGCGAGAGGTGTCGCTCAACTCGGGTCTGCAACGACAGGTCGGCTTTACGGTATCGAGCGAGGTAGTGTCCTCTGACTTTATTGGTGACCGACATGCGGGCATCGTTGATTCTCATGCCACTATCGTTGATGGACCTCATGTGGTCTTGTACGTCTGGTACGACAATGAGTTTGGTTACACCTGTCAGGTGATTCGTGTGGGACAGAAGATGGCAGGTATCAAGTATCCAATCATCCCGGCTCGACCGTCCACAGAAGTAGAGGTTCCGGCGCAGAAGCTGAAAACCGCCTGACTCGATCGGTGAGGCTGAAAAGCCCGCTTCCAGGCGGGCTTTTTCTGATTGTGTTACGCAAAAATCCTTTGTATTTAGGGGCTCTCCGGTAGATTCTGCTGCGCTATCTCACTATAATGGCGCCCGGTTTTTCGGGCATTTTTTCCCGTTGCAGCTCGTTCTCGTGGTGGCATATCCAGTGCATTGTCGTCGCGCGACCTCTCTGGCCAGTTGTAGTTTGGATAGCTAATGATTAGGACGAAACGAGGGCTCACCCTGCCGATTGCCGGGGGCCCGGAGCAGGCCGTCTATGACGGACAGGCTCCACGTAGTGTGGCGCTGTTGGGTTATGACTACCCCGGTCTCAAACCGACGATGGAAGTCAAGGAAGGTGACAGGGTCAAGGCCGGGCAGCTGGTCTTTACTGACAAAAAGACGCCGGGCATCAAATTTGCCGCACCGGCCACTGGCACGGTGGCAGCCATTAATCGCGGTGCGCGACGCGCATTTCTTTCCCTGGTCATCGATCTTGAAGAGGGTGACGAACTCACCTTTGAGCAGTTTGATGATGCCAGTCTCGATACCCTGCCTCGGGATAAGGTCGTTGCCCAGTTGATTGATTCCGGTGAGTGGACCGCGCTTCGCAAGCGGCCCTTTGCCAAGGTACCGGCGCCAGACGATGTGCCGGATCACATCTTCGTTAATGCGATGGACACCCGGCCGCTGTCAGCGGATCCGAGTATTTTTATCAGCGAACACGGGGCTGCGTTTCGTGCCGGTCTGCAGGTCATGCTGCGACTGACTGAAGGACAGGTCTATGTCTGCGCGGCAACCGGCGCGGACATCCCGATGACAGATGACACGAGGCTGCGCCGTGAGGCATTCAGCGGCCCCCATCCCGCGGGACTCACGGGTACACACATTCATTTCCTGGCACCGGTCAGTACCCAGCGGTCGGTGTGGCATCTGGATTATCAGAATCTGATCGCGATTGGTTATCTGTTTCAGACCGGGCGTCTATTCCATGATCGCATTGTTTCTCTGGCCGGGCCGGCGGTAGAAAAGCCGCGTCTTATCAGGACGCGCAGGGGTGCGAGTACGGTCGAGATGACGGCGGGAGAGCTGATCGAAGGCAATCACCGGGTGATATCGGGTTCAGTGCTGGATGGCCGTATTGCAGCGGGCGGCAATGCCTACCTCGGCCGTTATCACAATCAGGTATCCGTGTTGCGGGAGGGAACAGATCGGGAATTTCTTGGTTTTGCCGCTCCCGGTTTTAACAAACATTCCGTCACGCGGCTGTTCGCCTCTGCCTTCGCGCGAGTGAAGCCTCTTGCGCTGACCACCAGCACGGAGGGCAGTGAGCGGGCCATGGTTCCGATCGGCAGTTACGAGGAAGTGATGCCACTCGACATTCTGCCCACCCAGCTGTTGCGGGCGCTGCTGGTCGAAGACATTGATACGGCCATCGAACTTGGCTGTCTGGAACTGGATGAGGAGGATCTGGCGCTGTGTACCTATGTGTGTCCCGGCAAGTACGAATACGGACCGTACCTGCGGGAGATGTTGTCGCGCATCGAGGTGGAGGGCTAGCGCTATGACTCTACGAGATTATCTGGATCGGATTGAGCCGCAGTTTCAGGAAGGCGGGCGGTTTGAAAAGTTTTACGCCGTCTATGAAGCCGTCGACACGATTCTGTATACGCCAGGACAAGTGACGGCGGGTGCCTCGCACGTCCGAGATGCGGTCGATCTGAAGCGCATTATGACAACGGTATGGCTATGTGCCTGGGTGCCGATGTTTGCCGGCATGTACTTCGTCGGAGCGCAGGCGCTGGGCGCGATGGACGCCATGGGCGTCGAATCACTGGCGGGTTGGCGCGGCTGGGTCGTAGAAGTATTGGCGGGATATGACCCCGCGAGCCTGTGGCATTGTCTGGTTTACGGCGCGGTGTTTTTCATTCCAATCTACGTCGTGACCTTTGCCGTTGGTGCGTTCTGGGAAATCACCTTCGCTACCGTGCGAGGGCATGAGATTAATGAAGGCTTTTTTGTCACGTCCATCCTTTTTGCACTCACGATGCCTGCCACGATCCCGTTGTGGCAGGTTGCACTCGGTATCTCGTTTGGCATTGTCATTGGTAAGGAGATTTTTGGCGGGACCGGCAAGAACTTTCTTAACCCGGCGCTGACGGGGCGGGCCTTTCTCTACTTTGCCTATCCTGCCCAGTCTTCGGGTGACAGCGTCTGGACCGCGGTCGATGGTTTCAGCGGCGCGACGCCCCTTGGCATAGCGGCAGCCGAAGGGATTGCCGGCGTCACGGCAAGCGGTATTGAGTGGATGGATGCCTTTATCGGTAATATCCAGGGGACTGTTGGCGGTACTTCGACGGTTGCCTGCATGATCGGGCTTGCGTTGTTGCTGATTACCAAGGTGGCGTCTTACAGGATCGTGGTTGGCGTGATACTTGGCATGGTCGGGATGTCCACGCTCTTTAACTGGATTGGATCGGATACCAATCCGATGTTCTCCATGCCATGGTATTGGCACTTTGTGCTGGGTGGATTTGCTTTTGGCTTGACCTATATGGCGACAGAGCCGGTGTCCGCGGCGATGACCAACACCGGCAAGTGGATCTACGGCGCACTGATTGGTGTTCTGACTGTCGTCATACGGGTGGTAAACCCTGCTTTCCCGGAGGGCATTATGCTGGCGATTTTGTTTACCAATCTCTTGGCGCCCCTGATTGACTGGGGAGTCGTTCGCGCCAATGTCAGAAGGAGGGTTGCTCGCGGTGGCCTATAACAAGGATTCCATGCAGAACATACTGGTGGTTGCAGTAGGCATTTGCCTTGTTGCATCGATCGTCGTGTCTTCGACGGCAGTTTTCCTCAAGCCAACTCGTGTCGCCAATCAGGAGGCAGATCGCTTCAAGAATATTCTGGTGGCGGCCGGGCTTTATGTCGAAGGGCAGACGCCGTCCGGTGACGTTCAGGAAATCTTCTCGCAGTTCGAGGCTCGTCTGGTGGACTTGGAAGAGCATCGAATTCTGACTGCCGAACAGGCCGCCGCCGAAGGTATTGATGTCAATTCCTATAACCAGCGTTCCGCAGCCAAGGACCCGGCATTATCCAAGAGTATTCCGCGACAGGACGATATTGCATCCATTGGGCGTCGTGCCCGCTACAGTGTCATTTACCTGCTTGCTGACGAGAATGGCAGGCTGGACAAGGTCGTATTGCCGGTTCATGGCTACGGACTCTGGTCGACGTTATATGGTTTCCTGGCGCTTGAAGAAGACCTGAATACCGTGGTTGGTATTACTTTCTATGAGCAGAAGGAAACTGCAGGCCTTGGCGGAGAAGTGGATAACCCCAAATGGAAGGCGTTGTGGCAAGGTAAGGAAATTTATGACAACGGCGAAGTCGCCCTGCAGGTTATCAAAGGAGTTGTCGAACCGGGGGCCCATCATGCTGAACACAAGATTGATGGTCTGTCCGGTGCAACGCTGACCAGCGTGGGCGTTCAGAACCTCGTTCGTTACTGGCTTGGGGACGAAGGATTCGGACCTGTGCTGAAACAACTTGATACGCAACTGGTCGGAGCGATTTAACCATGGCAAGTGCGGCTGAGACGAAAGAGGCCCTGTTTGGGCCTGTATTCAACAACAATCCAATTGGACTGCAGATCCTGGGTATCTGTTCGGCGCTGGCAGTCACCACGCAGATGAGTGTGGCGTTGGTCATGTGTATCGCTTTGACCAGTGTAACGGCGTTCTCCAATCTTTTTATTTCGATGATTCGCAACGTCATTCCCAGCAGTATTCGGATCATCGTGCAGATGACGATCATCGCTTCACTGGTAATTATCGTTGACCAGATACTGGGAGCCGTTGCCTACGAGATCAGCAAGCAGCTGACTGTATTCGTCGGGCTGATCATCACCAACTGTATCGTGATGGGACGTGCCGAAGCGTTTGCGATGCAGAACCCGCCTGGCATTAGTTTTATCGATGGTGTTGGGAATGGCCTTGGATACTCCGCAGTACTGATGGCGGTTGCCTTCATTCGCGAACTGTTTGGATCGGGCAGCCTGTTTGGTTATCAGGTGCTGGCGCTTGCGAATGACGGCGGTTGGTATCATCCGGTTGGCATGCTTTTGTTGCCGCCGAGTGCGTTTTTCATCATCGGGCTGCTGATCTGGGCACTGCGCGTCTGGAAGACCGAGCAGGTCGAAGAACCGGATTATGAGATCGGTGGCCACACCGCGCTCACCAAGCCGGCGTAAGGGGAGGCTGACATGGAACAGTATCTCGCGCTCTTTATCCGGGCCGTGTTCATCGAGAACATGGCGCTGGCTTTCTTCCTGGGTATGTGTACGTTCATCGCGATTTCCAAGAAGATCGAAACCGCCATTGGGCTTGGCATTGCGGTTATTGTTGTGCTGGCGATCACCGTGCCCGTGAATAATCTGATTTTCGCGTATCTGCTAAAAGATGGTGCCCTGGCCTGGGCCGGATTACCGAATGTCGATCTCAGTTTTCTCGGGTATCTTTCTTACATCGGTGTTATCGCGGCCATGGTTCAGATTCTTGAGATGTTTCTGGATAAGTTCGTTCCTGCGCTCTATAACGCGCTGGGAGTCTTCCTGCCGCTGATTACGGTGAACTGCGCGATTCTGGGCGCCTCGCTGTTCATGGTGAACCGAGACTATGCGTTCGGTGAGAGTGTTGTGTACGGCCTGGGGGCAGGTGTCGGCTGGGCGCTGGCGATTGTCATGCTGGCCGGTATTCGCGAGAAACTGAAGTATTCCGATATTCCTGAAGGTCTGCGTGGCCTTGGGATCACTTTTATGACGGTTGGTCTGATGTCACTCGGCTTTATGTCGTTTGGCGGTATTTCACTTTAATTCAACAGCGACACAGGTATGGGTACTGAAATACTACTCGGCGTTTCCATGTTTACCGGCGTCATCATGGCGCTGGTTTTCATCATTCTTTTTGCCCGCAAGCAGTTTGTGAGTAGTGGTGACGTCACGATCGAGATTAATGGTGATCCGGAAAGATCGTTAACGACCAAAGCGGGAGGCAAGCTCCTCGGAACGCTGGCGGACGCAGGCATCTTTTTGTCGAGTGCCTGCGGGGGTGGTGGCACTTGTGGCCAGTGCAAGTGCAGGGTGCTGGACGGCGGCGGATCGATGTTGTCCACCGAAGCGGGCCACTTTACCCGTGGTGAGGCGCGAGACGGGTGGCGCTTATCCTGTCAGACGGCGGTCAAGCAGGACATGAAAATCGAAGTGCCGGCCGAATTCTTCGGCGTCAAGCGCTGGGAGTGCGAGGTCATTTCCAATGACAACGTGGCGACTTTTATCAAAGAGCTTGTGCTGAAGCTGCCGGAAGGTGAGGAAGTCGACTTCAGGGCCGGTGGTTACGTGCAGTTTGAAATACCACCCTATGAAATGGATTACACCGAGATTGATGTGGCTGACGAGTACCGCGGCGACTGGGAGAAGTTCGGTGTGTTTGGCCATCACTCAAAGGTCGATGAGACGACGATTCGAGCCTATTCGATGGCGAACTATCCCGAAGAAAAAGGGATCATGAAGTTCAACATCAGAATTGCTTCACCGCCACCAGGTACGGACTTCCCGCCGGGCAAGATGTCGTCATACCTGTTTACCAAGAAGCCCGGCGACAAGGTGACGATTTTCGGACCCTTTGGCGAGTTCTTTGCCAAGGAGACCGGCGCAGAGATGGTATTTGTTGGCGGCGGTGCTGGTATGGCGCCAATGCGTGCACATATCTTTGATCAGCTGTTGAGAATCAAGACCGACCGCAAGATCTCGTTCTGGTACGGCGGCCGTAATCAGCGCGAGCTGTTCTACGTTGATGAATTCGACAAGCTGGCATCAGAACACGACAACTTTGACTGGCATGTGGCCCTTTCGGATCAGAACATCGAAGGCTGGACCGGGTATACAGGCTTCATTCACAACGTGTTGTATGACAATTATCTGAAAGATCATCCGGCGCCCGAGGATTGTGAGTTTTACATGTGTGGACCGCCGATGATGAATGCGGCCGTGATCCAGATGCTTGAAGATCTTGGCGTCGAGCGAGAGAACATCATGCTCGACGACTTCGGAGGGTAAATCGCCAGAGGCGATTTACGGGCGAGCAGCGAGGCCCTCTGCGGCCGAGCGTTGACGCGAGCCCTGGGGTTCGATCAAGGTCACATATGTATCGCCAGGGATGGCGATCACAAACTCGATTCAAAGTTTTTTGGCTAGGGGCGGTTTACGCCGCTGAAGCCTCCGCGGCCCGGCCGAGCCTTCCGCGGCTCGGCGTTGAATCAGCGGCCGGTGCACGAAACGAGTCCCATCGTTTCGCCACGGATGGCAGTCACATACCCTGATTAACCTTATCTTTGAAGGCGATTTACGGGCGAGCAGCCTGCGCGGCCCGACGAGGCCCTCTGCGGCTCGGCGTTGAATCACACTAGTCGGTTTCTTCCTTGAGAATTTTCCAGAATGGGGATTCACGAATCAGAGTCAGGGTCTTGGTGGTCTGGTCCCGGTAGACGTCTGATTGATACGTCTGATTGAAGGTCACGCGCGCGACGTTCGGTTCGACGATTTCGAAACGTTCATAGTTAATGCCCACCTTGATAAAAGCGGGGCGGGTCAACCGTGAGCGACGCAGCCCCTCCCAGGCTCTTCGGCTTTGTTTGCCCGGCACTTCAAAATTATCGGCATAGTTAGCGAGATACTGGGGTACATTCTGCTCGGACCAGGCAGCGGCCCACAGATCGATGGTTGAGATGAGTTCCTGTTTTACTGCGTCAGTGATCTGGGTAATGCCGGGGTCAGCGACTGGCGCCGTTTCGGTGGCCACGACCGGCTCTGCGGATGGCGGTGTGGCCGGCTGAGGTGTGGCCGGAGCCGGATCCGCTGATTGCACGGGTGGACTGCTCTCCTGCTCCGGGGCGACGGCCGTTGTTGTCACCAGATCCGCATCGACCATCGGTTCTCCAGGTTCAGCAGGTGCCTCGATGAGTTTGTCGCCACGAAAATAGCCATTGTAGACGGTACCGTCCGGCAGGATCATGCTGCCGGGCCCCTCGCGGAGGTCGTTTTTGAAGTTGCCGACGAATCGGGTCCCGTCTTCCCAGTAGATGGTGCCCTTGCCGGATCGCTTGCCGTCCAGGACGCCGCCCACATAGCGAGTGCCATCGGACCAGATCAGCGTGCCGGTCTCAAGGCCCGTTTCCGTTGGTTCTTCTGCAGCAAAGGTCGGCACACTCAGTGACACGATGAGTGATAGGGCCAAGCCCAGCAAATATTTCACGACACAGGTTCCAGCTGCCCAGAGGTGGGCATGTTAGCGCGAAAGCAGCCTGGCTTGCACGGCGGCTGACATCAACTGGCGGGGATCGATGATCCAGGGGCCATCGCGTTTCAGCGTCACCTCGATCAGGCCGTTCGCCCGATGTTCCCTGTCGCCGTCGAATTCCACAATACCCCGGCCCGTGATCTGATGAGGGCTATCGAGCTGCAGTCGATCGATCGACTGGACCATAACATCGCCGTAGAGGCCGGCGGAGATAGGAACCCGAACCTGGTGTTGAGCGGGTTCGCCCAGTGTCAAAGCAACGCCGAAGTCGTCTTCATGGAAACTTGGCATCAAGTACCCTCCGATTGGCGACAGGCCAATGGAAGCGGGTTCTGACCGGGCGAGAAACAGATGCCTCAGTTTGTCGGGTTCAAACGGCAACAGGTTACCGATCACGTCGTCTTCAATCACTGCAGCATCGATGAGCGCTGTTGATTGCCAGGCGGGTGTCGACAGGTGAATTCTTTTTGCCCGCAGGCAGTGTTCCTGGTGCGGCAGCTGACCGCTCGCAACGATGCCAGCGGCGGCGCCGGCGACCGATGCTTCGATCATATAGGGGAATACGTTGTTCGTCCCGGTGGATAGTGGCAGCAGGATAGCATCGGGTTTTGACTGGGCAACAATTCGATGGGTGCCATCGCCCCCGAGGGCGACAAAGGTTCGACAGCCCCGATCCCACATCTCCGTCACTGTGCGCCTGGTATCCTCGGCCGAGTGGGATGGCTTTGTCCTGATCAGAGTAATGGCGTCGCGCTCCGGCAGGTTTTCGGTGGCCCGCCGGCTGATGCGAAAGGGATCATCGGATAACACCACTTCGGTGACTCCCTGAGTAATCGCGCCCAGTACCAGTCGCGTTACCTGATGCTGCTTGTGTTCGTTTGTGCTGACGGATGCGCGTGCCGCGATACGGCGAACATCCTTTCCGGACATGGGATTGACGATGATGCCGAGTTTCGTCATAACCGGGCTGTCAGGAACGTCGCGTAAAGACCCAGTCGAGTTCCGTTGAGTGGCTTTCGCTGAACTGATACCCGTCGACATCAAACTTTTTGATGTTTTCTGGCGTCGTAATCCTGTTTTGGACAATAAAGGTGGCCATCTGGCCCCTCGCTTTCTTGGCGAAGAAGGCGAGTACCTTGTAGCTGCCCTTGTGATACTCCTTGAAGATCGGTGTGATCACTTTCCCCGGGAGCAGATCCGGTTTTATTGCCTTGAAGTATTCGTTCGAAGCGAGGTTAACCAGTGTCTTGTTGCGGTGACTGGCGAGCGTGTCTCCCAGTTGCTTGGTGATGGCGTCATTCCAGAACGCATAGAGGTCTTTGCCTCGCTTGTTGGGAAGTTTGGTTCCCATCTCCAGCCGATAGGGCTGGATCAGGTCCAGTGGCCTCAAAACGCCATAGAGACCTGACAGGATACGGAGATTTTTCTGTACGAAGTTGAGATCGCGTGCGGAATAGGCGTCGACATCAAGTCCGATGTAGACATCTCCCCGGAATGCCAGGATTGATTGCTTCGCATTGCGTTGGTTGAACGACGGCTTCCAGGCCTTGAAACGCTGTGCGTTGAGCTCTGCGAGTTTGTCGCTGATTCCCATCATCTTTGAGAGGGACCTGGGGCTTTCTTTCTTGAGGATCTTGATGAGTTCTCTGGAGCGGTTCAGCTGGTCGGGGATGGTCGCTTTATCGATACTCGGCGGCGTGTCGAAGTCCATTGTTTTTGCCGGCGAAATGACCGTTAACATGGCGTCTGCGCTCTTTGGAGAAAGATCGAAGAATACAAGATGTCCCAGGTCAGCGCGAGTGTGGCCCCCTGATTAGACATGCCCCGCGGCTTGAAGCAAAATTCCGGTTTATGCGCGCGCTTTCGACTGGACTGACAGAATGAAAAATCCGCTCAGACGTTGGGATGTATTCCTTACTCTGATCGTTTTTTTGCTTACGATCCCGGCCGAGCGTCTCGAGCTGTTTTCCATGGTCGAAGATCAGACCATTTCCCTGCGACATACTTTTCGAACGACCTTCGGGCCAGACGCGTTAATGACGCTGCGTGATGACATCATGCTGGTCGCTCTCGATGAAGCGCTTTACGAAGAGTACGGCAGTTTCCCATTCCGGCGGACTGACCTTGGCAAGATCGCCGAGCGTCTGTCGCAACTGGGAGCGAGTGTTGTAGTTCTCGATTTCCTGATGGACTTTCGCAGCTCCTATGGCGAAGACGATCCAACGGCTGAGATGTTCCGTCGGGCCGGCAATGTGCTACTGGTTTCCTATGCAGGTTTTTCAGATGGTGAGTTTTCGGGATTGACCTACCCGACTGAAGCACTGGATGCTGAAACGCGCAGCGGATATTCGAATCTCGAACCAACCAGCGCGATTATCGACAACCTGGCCCGATTACGGGTCCATGAGGATATCGCCAATAACCGTGATGGGTTCCCCATCGCAATTCAGGCACTGGCCATGCATCAGGGGGCCGACCCGGTGTTGCGGGATGGCGTGCTCACGGTGGGCGATATCACTGCGCCTCTGGACCAGTTTGGGGATATCTACATCGATTTCCCTCGACTGGATCCGGACACCCAGTATCTGCACGAAGGTGCCGCGGGATTCTCGGCGCTCGAGATTCTCGACCTGGATGAGGTGTCTGCCGAGGAACTGGAAGAATATCGCTATGTGTTTGAAGACAAGATTGTGCTTGTTGGTGATACCTGGGAGGTCACGCACGATAAGTTCAATACACCAATCGGCCCGGTCTATGGTGTCGAGATTATTGCCAGCACCATCCACACGCTGCTGAACGGTTCACCGCTCAGGCCAGCCAGCCTGCTGGTAGAAAACGTATCTGCCGGTATATTCCTCGTCCTGCTGTTGCTGACGGGTGTGGTGGCCAGTGTCTGGATTCGGCTTATCCTGGTGTGCCTGTGCTTTGTTGCCTTTGCAGTCGGCGCGACGGCCCTGTATGTGTCTTCTGGTCTGGTCATCTCGATGACTTATGCGCTGCTGGCTGGATTACTGTGCGTCATATTCATGAGCTTGCGTTTCTACCAGTTGTCGGAGCGTGCCCAGCTGCGATCAGCGGCAGATTCAGCCGAGAGCAATCGAATGCTGGGACTGGCTTATCAGGGTCAGGGTCAGCTCGATGCAGCGATGGAGAAATACCGTCGCTGTCCGCTTGAGCCGGAAACCTATGAGCTCGTCTACAACCTGGGCCTCGATTATGAGCGCAAACGACAGTACAACAAGGCACAGTCGAGCTATGAGTTTATTGCCGAAACAGCGCCGGACTTTCGGGATGTGGAGAAGCGTATCAAGCGCTGTGAGTCCATGGATGATGCGATGCTGATGGGTGGTGGTGCCACTCACAGTCTGCTGGGCGGTACGGTTGTCAATGAAGATGGCAGTGTCGAGAAACCGATGCTTGGCCGCTATCGGATCGAGAAGGAACTGGGGCAGGGGGCAATGGGGACGGTTTATCTGGGTACCGATCCCAAGATCAATCGTGCTGTGGCCATCAAGACCATGGCGTTGTCGATGGAGTTCGCCGACGATGAGCTAAAAGAGGTCAAGGAGCGTTTCTTCCGTGAGGCTGAGTCGGCGGGCCGGCTCAGTCATCCCAATATTGTTGGAATTTTTGATGCTGGTGAGGAAAGCGACCTCGCTTATATTGCCATGGAATTGCTCAAAGGCAGCGACCTGGATGACTATATCAAGGAAGGTAATCTGCTGCCGCTGGATACGGTACTTGATATCGGCATCCAGTGCGCTGAGGCGCTGGACTATGCCCATTCGCAGCACGTGGTTCACCGTGACATCAAGCCGTCCAATATCATGTATGACGCGGAAAGCCGTCAGATCAAGATTACCGACTTCGGTATTGCACGTATTTCTGATGCCAGTCGGACGAAAACCGGCACGGTACTCGGGACGCCCAACTATATGTCGCCCGAACAATGTATGGGCAAGCATGTTGATGGGCGCTCAGATCTGTTTTCCCTCGGAGTGGTACTCTATCAGCTCTGCTCTGGGGGCCTGCCGTTCAAGGGTGAGTCAATGGCAACGCTGATGTACGCTATTGTGCACGATGCGCCCATTGACGTGAAAAAGTACCGTCCGGATATTCCGCCGACGCTTCGCAAGGTCATCCACAATGCTATTGGCAAGAAACCAGAGAAGCGTTACCCGAACGGCAAGAAGATGGCGGAGCATTTAATGATTTGTCGCCAGAGGCTCGCAAAGGAGTCCTCCTAGAGACGCTATGAGTGTGAACCTGAAAGGCAAGGTCGACTTTATCGCCCAGACGGATGTGGGACAGGTAAGGGACCACAATGAAGATTACATCAGCTGCGTCGAGCAGCTGGGCATTGCGGTGCTGGCTGATGGCATGGGCGGGCTGAATGCCGGCGAGGTGGCGAGTTCAATGTCGGTCAATCTGATGATTGATGAACTGGTCAAATGGCGCGACGGAGACAGCGACGTCGAACTTGAACTTCCGGATGACACCGAAGATCTTCCCCAGGTTGCCCGGATCGTCAAATTTCTGATCGAGAAGACCAACAGCGCCGTGTTTCACGTTTCTCAAACCCAGCCGCAATGTCGGGGAATGGGAACGACGATCATTGCCAGCGTGTTCCACGACAATAAGGTGATTATCGGTCACATCGGTGACTCCCGGGTCTACCGCTATCGGGACGGCAAGCTGGAGCAGGTGACCAAAGATCACAGCTTCGTTCAGGAGCTGATTGACAAAGGTGTGTATACAAAGGAAGAGGCGCGCGAATCCAACCGCAAGAATGTGGTGACCCGGGCACTTGGCGTAGGGCCCACGGTCGAAGCAGAAGTTCATGAACACAAGACTCGGACGGGGGACATCTATCTGATGTGCTCGGATGGACTGAGTGACCTGGTAGCCGACGCCGATATCGAGACGACCTTCAAGGAACTGGGAAACAATTTGTCAGAAGTGGCGGGGCACCTCGTTAACGTAGCCAACGCCAGCGGTGGCAAGGACAATATTTCTATCGTGCTTGCCCGCGTCTCAAAGCCATATCCGGCCGATGGCAACCTGATTAGCAAGATTACGAACTGGTTCGATTGAGCCCTCGGGAGACATTCGCGCTTGAAAATTGTGATCATCAAGGACAACAAGCCGATTGATCAGATCAACGTGAACTCGGGCAGGGTGACCATTGGCCGTAAGTCTGACTGCGACATCCCTGTCAAAGACCCCGCTGTCAGCGGCCTGCATGCTGTGATTGAGCAGGTCAAGGATCGATTTGTCATTCGCGATGAGAACAGCACCAATGGCATCTACGTTAAGGGTCGCCGCGTCAAGGAACACATCCTGCACCATGAAGACGTCGTGACCGTTGGCGAGCACCGACTGCGTTTCCTGATTGTCGAGCAAGCGGTCAAGAAATCGTCAGCTGCCGAGTCCAGGTCAGCGCCGGCTGAGTCAAAACCGGGTAGCGCGACGCCGGAAATCACGAGGGCTTTCCTGACGGTGACCGGCGGCAAGCAGGCGGGAACGAGAGTCGATCTGGTGGAGGGTATGACCACCATCGGTAAACCCGGGGTACAGGTAGCGGCCATTTCCAGAAGGCCCCAGGGACATTTCATTATCCACGTCGACGGCGGCAAGGACCGTGAGCGGGTGCCGATGGTCAATGGCGAACCCATTGGATTCAAGTCGCGCAAGCTGGAAACCGGCGATGTCATTGTTGTTGCTGGCATCGAGATGACTTATGAGTTCGCCTGACAGGAGGATGAACTTCCGGACAGACGGTGCGACGAGCGGTCAAATGGGGATTAAACTGGCGCTCAGATTCTGGAACCACCTGGTCGAGCGACGTGGGCGTGTATGACCTTTCGGCCACTATCGGAGGCAATATGAAGCAAACACCGATCACACTGGTCCTGTTACTTTCTACTTTACTGGTGGGCTATGCCGGTTCGGCCATGGGAAGAGAGCCACCGGTCGCCAAGCTGGTGCAGGTAGAAGGTAATGTCGAATACAGCCGCAACGGAGACTCCTGGCGTGCTGTTCGTCGCACCAAATACCTGTTTCCCGGCTACCAGGTTCGTTCTGGCAAGGATGGACGTGGCAAGCTGATCAACCAGAAAACGGGACTGTCCCAGGATCTGGGTCGCAATACTCTGATCGAGGTTCAGGGGGACAAGATCACCGTAATCGATGGGCGGCTGTCAAAGCCGGAAGAAGAGTCGGTGTCCATCTGGGAAAGCCTCGCCAATAAGTTTGCCAAGGCGCAGCGATATACCACCGTGCGGCGTAGCTATACGGACGGGGAAGAGGCTGCCTGCGATAACAAAGTACGGACGATCCGCCGTATCACCCTTTCTGCTTCGTATCCTGATCTGGTTTGGCGAAATGCGTGTCCGGAGTACTCTTACCGACTGGTCATTGGTGACCAGGCGATTGATATCCCGGCACAGTCGACGGCGGAGATGATTCGCTATAAGGTCGAAGGCCTGACACCCGGCGAGCACAACTATCATGTCGAGGTGCTCGATAATGACGGCACCGTCTACATTCCCCGTCGTGATTCGACGCTGGTCTGGATCGATGACAAGGCCGAGCGGGAAATCCGCGGCCAGATCGATTCTTCTGAGGGCGACCTGCTGTTGATCACTTCCGTACTGGAAGAAAACGAGATGTTTGTCGCGGCGATGGACGAGTATCGTGCCTACTTCCAGGACTACCCGGACGACCATGAGCTTCGTCCGCTGTTGATCGAGTCTTACCAGAATCTCAAACTCAGCGATCTGCGAGAAAATGAGGCGCGTCTTTACAATGCCTCGCTGGATCAGGATTTCTAGCGCGCGTATTGCACCAAATCATATGTACTGGTCGTCTGGGTCAGGCAATTCAGGGAGGTACATGAATGCTGGGAAATTACACGTTGTCAACCACCAGCATTTACCTGAATCTCGCTCGTTCTTTTTCCCCTGAGCTGCCGTGCTCGCTGCGCCGTGCCCAGACATGGCTGCGCTCACGAGCCAGCTCAGGAGAAAAAGGTCCTTCGCGATTGTTCAGGTATTTGGCGCAATGTCCGCGCTAGCTATCTCAAACAGATTGAAGCCAGGGATTGGGTGTCAATGGAGATTGCGATCAGATAGTATCGAAAGGCGTTGACGCACTTATAAAAACGAAGAATCGGACCATTTCATATGGGCAATCGTTCTCGCCGATACGATTTGTTTGCCATAGCGGTCGTTTTTGCCCTGGCGATCGTGTTTGAGTATGAAGAGGCGTTCTCGCTGATTGAAGACGAGACGCTGTCGTATCGTCAGATACTGCGCACGCACCTCGGCGACCCTGAGTTCACTCGTCCCCATGATGAAGTTCTGATTGTCTATACTGACGAGCTTTTCTACGAGGAGTACGGCGCCTACCCGCTTCGCCGTGTCGATCTGGCGACGATTGTCAGACGGCTCAGTGAGATGAGTGCTGCCGTCATCGGCGTCGACATCCTGCTGGATTTCAATAGCGCCTATGGTGAGGATCCCGCGCTGGAGGCAGCGTTGGCCGAGGCTGGCAACGTATTGCTTGTTTCCCAGGCAGAGTTTGTCGATGACCAGTATGTGACCGTTAACCGGGCCATCGAACAGTTCGATCAACATACCACGTCTGGTTACTCAAACATCTCAGCTAATAGTGCGATCTCTGAGAGCATTGTACGGCTGCGTATTTATCCGCAGATTGCGAGAGATGGTGAATGGCCCTTTGCCATTCAGGCCGTTGCCAACTATCTGGCGTCGGAACCTGAGCTGGAGGGCAGTCACCTTTCCGTGAATGACATCGATCTTTCGCTGGATCAGTTTAACGATCTGTACATCGATTACCCTTTGTTGCCGGCCGACGGGGAGGGAGGTACCGTCAATCTCCACGATGTGATCGGCCTGCCCGCTTCGGATGTGCTGTTTGCTGAAGATGAAGAGGAGCTGGCTGAGCTTGGCTTTCTGGTCGATGGACGAATTGTATTGATCGGTGAGGTTGCTGAAGTGGCGCATGATGAATTTGAGACGCCTGTTGGCAATGTCTATGGGGTAGAAGTGATCGCCAATACGGTCGGTACGATTCTTCGTGATGGCCCCCTGCGGGCGGCGTCTTTTGTGTCAGAGCTTGTGCTGGCGGGTCTGATGCTGGCGCTCTTGCTGGTGACCGCCAGGATACCCAGCCCAATGACGCGAAACCTTGTTTCCTTTGGCATCGTCACCTCTTATGTCTTGTTGGTGTGTGCGCTCTATATCTACCAGGGATTGGTCGTCTCCATGAGCTACGTCCTCATTGCTTCGCTTATTGCGATTGGGGTGATCAACGTGCGTTTCTATCTTGAGGAGATGGGGCAGAAGGCCATGGTCAGGGATGCCTTCGGTCAATATCTCTCACCGAAAGTGGTCAGTGAGCTGTTACAGGATCCATCCAAGCTTTCGCTTGGTGGCGAAGAGCGTGAGATGACAGCATTCTTTTCAGACATTGCGAGTTTCTCGACTTTCTCGGAGAAAATGTCGCCGACCGAACTGGTCAACATGTTGAACAACTACCTGACTGAGATGTGCAACATCATTCTGGCCGAGGATGGCACGGTCGATAAGTTTGAAGGCGACGCGATCATCGCGTTCTGGGGTGCGCCGGCGATTCAGCAGGATCATGCGAAACGGGCCTGTTTTGCTGCCATCGATATGCGTGAACGACTCGGCCCGCTCAATGAACGTATTCAGAAGGATGGATATTCCCCGATTGGCGTGCGAATGGGGCTCAATTCCGGTGCCATGGTGGTTGGCAACATGGGTTCTGCGCAGCGGCTCAACTACACCATCATGGGGGATGCCGTAAACACGGCGTCGCGACTGGAGGGTGCCAATAAGGCCTACCGATCGGGCACGATGATTTCGGAGAGTACCTATGCGATGTGCCTTGACGATGTCGACGTACGCGAGCTGGATCGGGTACGGGTCGTGGGTAAGAACGAACCGATTACCGTGTATCAGCTGCTGGCGCGCAAGAATCAGACAACCGGGTTGACCGCCGATCTGATGGTGCAGTTCGAAAAGGCCCGGCAGCTTTACTGCAACAGAGAATTTGAGGCGGCAATGGCAGCGTTCAGGTTGTGTACATCGATTGACCCGGATGACGGACCCAGCAATATTTTCCTGGCCCGCTGTGAGTCTTACATTGAGTCGCCGCCTCTGGCGGATTGGGATGGCGTCTTTGTGTTGTCCGAGAAAGGATAGTGCCAGCCACTTTTATCCTGATCGCTGATTGATAAAATGCGGGTATGACGGTTCAGCAGACGATAGAAGATAAGCTTGCCAGTGCGATTGACCTTCGGCACCTGGAGGTTATCAACGAGAGCAGTAATCACAATGTGCCACCCGGCAGTGAATCGCATTTCAAAGTCATTCTGGTGGCTGACGAGTTTGACGGGATGAAGCTGGTACAGCGACATCGCCGCATCAATCAGATCCTGGCAGACGAACTGTCGAACCAGGTTCATGCCCTTGCGATTCATTCCTATACTGAACCCGAATGGCGGGCTCGATCAGGCAATGCGCCAATATCGCCCCCCTGCGCCAGTGCCCGGTAGTCAGTGATCAGTTTGGGCGAAACCGCAAGACTGGTTCACAAATTTCACTGCGGTGATGTCGCCATCGATATCCTGATTCTCCCCATGCGGCGGCGAACCATGGCAATTCATGTCTTTGCTGATCAGCTGGTGGAACTGCGAATTCCTCAACAATGTGGTCCGAAAGACTGGGAACCGTTCCTGAATGAACGGCGGGCGTGGATCCATGACTCGATTGTGGCGCTCGGCGGCGTGCGCACGCCCGACTTCACTGAAGGCGAGCGCCATGACTGGCTGGGACGATCCTATCGCCTGCACCTGAGTGAGGGCCGGCGGCATGTTGGCGTGACGGGCGATCTGCTCGCAATTCGTTGTCCTTCGCCGGATGATGCTGCCTGCGTTCGCGATACGTTTGAGCGTCATTGTCGTACGGAGGCAAAGCGTACGTTACCTGAACGCTTGCAGCGCTGCAGGGAACTGTTTCGCGACAGTCTGCCGTCGTCAACGCTCAAGATTCGAAAGATGAAATCTCGTTGGGGGAGTTGTTCCGATACAGGGGAAATCTGTCTTAACTCGCTGCTCATGCAGAAGTCGATGGCGGCGATTGATTTTGTCATCGTCCATGAACTCTGCCACTTGCGCCATTTTTCCCACAATCGATCGTTCTACCGTTTGATGGATAGAACCATGCCTGACTGGCGTGAGCGCGAGAAACTATTGACCGCTGACGACGGCAGGCTGCAGTTCGACCTGTTCTAGCATTGGCGCAATCTTGTCCCAGACCTGTCTGGTAATCATGGCCTGGGCTTCGGGCCTGGGGTGAATGCCGTCACGCTGGACCAGGCTTTCCGGCGTCGCGATGCCGTCCAGCACGAAGGGGAGCAACGGAATGTCCAGGTTTGCTGCAACCTCGGGGAAGATGTTGGTGAATGCGTCGATGTAGCGTTTCCCATAGTTGGGCGGCAGCACCATACCGATCAGCAGTACGTCACTCCCGCTGTCCACGGCCATTTGGCTCATCCTGGACAGGTTGGTCCGGATCTTGTCGATCGGATAGCCGCGCAGCCCGTCGTTACCGCCCAGTTCCAGAATGACAAGGTCGGGTTGGTGAATTTCCAGCGTTTTCGGTAACCTTACCAGTCCGCCGCCGGTGGTCTCTCCACTGACGCTGGCGTTAACGACTTGGAACGGGAGCTCCTGTTGCCGGATTTTTTCTGCCAGCAGATGGACCCAGCCTTCGTTTTCCTCCATACCGTAGGCAGCGCTGATGCTGTCACCGTAAACCAGAACGGTGTGGGTATCCGTATAAGCCGTATGGCTGAAACATACCAGGATCCAGCAGGTGAATAACCTTGTGAGCGATAAGAACTTGGAAATGATGATCAGAGCGACAGACCTCGGCAAAACGGTGGCAACATCGGAAGGCGAGCTGACAATCTTGAAAGGGATAAATCTTGAAATCAAGCGGGGTGAGACCGTGGCGATTGTTGGCGCGTCCGGCTCCGGCAAAACCACTCTGCTTAGTCTGCTCGCAGGCCTGGATATGCCGACAAGCGGCTCGGTGTACCTCGGTCCGCATGAGATTACGGCACTGGACGAGGAACGTCGGGCCTATGTTCGTGGTGAAATGGTGGGGTTTGTTTTCCAGGCGTTTCAGTTGCTGGATAGCCTCACGGCCATCGAAAACGTAATGTTGCCGGCAGAACTCAAACGTGAGGCAGATGCCTCGGCAAAAGCGGCTGAACTGCTTGGCCGTGTCGGCCTCGATCATCGACTGCGCCACTATCCTCGCCAGCTCTCAGGAGGTGAGCAACAGCGCGTCGCTATTGCGCGGGCGTTCGCGTCCAGCGCTGACATCCTGTTCGCGGATGAGCCCACGGGCAACCTTGATACCGGGACAGGTGAACGGATCATCGAGCTGTTATTTGAACTGAACGAAGAGTTTGGTACGACGCTCGTACTCGTGACCCATGATCAGCGCCTTGCCGACCGGTGTGACCGGGCTATCTATTTGGCGTCCGGAATGCTGGCGGGGGAGGAGTCTGGTCGGCCGGCGAACGTCAGTACCTTATGAACGTCGTGCTTGCACTCAGGCTCCTGTGGCGTGACTGGCGTTCGGGGGAGCTGACATTGTTGCTGACGTCGTTGATTGTCGCGGTCAGTACAGTCACGACGATCACGCTGTTCGTTGATCGGCTGAATCAGGCTCTGCTCAAGGAATCATCAACCTTCCTGGCATCAGATCGGGTTGTTTCGAGCGCGAATGAGATCGATGTCTCTTTCGAGCAGAAAGCGGAATCCCTGGGCCTTGAAACGGCGCAGACGCTGCGGTTTGTTTCTATGGTGTTTTCTGCTGATCGGGCACAATTTGCGTCGGTCAAGGCGGTAACCGATGCCTATCCGCTGCGTGGCCGCCTGATCGTTTCCGATCAGCCATTTGTCGATGGCAGAGTGGCCGAGCAGGGGCCGCCACCAGGAGAAGTCTGGCTGGAGAGTCGACTGGCGCCGTCACTGGGTGTGAGTGTTGGTGATCTTGTGGATATTGGTGTCGCCAGTTTTCGTGTCGGCAGGATTCTGATCAAGGAGCCGGATCGCGGTGGCGGTTTCACCGATTCCGGTCCCCGGGTCATGATGCACATGTCTGATGTGCCGGCGACGGAAGTTGTCCAGCCTGCCAGCCGGATAAGATACCGACTGCTGCTGGCAGGTGATACCGATCTGCTGACCGAGTTTGATGAGTGGGCCAGGCCGCAACTCGGTGAAAGCCTGCGACTGTTTGGCGTTAAGGAGGGCGCAGAAGGAATTGGTCGTGCATTGGAACGCGCGGAAAGATTCCTGTTGCTCGGTGGATTGCTGGGCGTTGTGCTGGCAGGTGTTGCCATCGCATTGTCGGCGCAGCGCTATTCGCTCCGCCATTACGACCACGTTGCCATACTCAAGACCCTGGGCGCCGCACCGAATGCCGTTGACGGCATCTTTGCAGTGATCTTTGTCGTCCTGGGCCTGGTTGCGACGGTGACCGGCACCGCAGTTGGGTTGGTTGTTCAATACGGTGTTGCCGCCATTCTTGACCCTTTTATCCCGATAGAACTGCCAAATCCCGGTATCCGGCCCATGTGGTTTGGTCTGGTGACCGGGTTTGTTTGCCTGTTGGCGTATGCGTTGCCCCCACTACTGCGATTGCGCTCCACTGAGCCAGTGCGGGTCATACGCCGGGATCTCGCGGTACCTACCGTGACTGACCGACTGACCTACGGTGCCGGCGTGATTGGCACGCTGGCGCTGATGTGGTGGTACAGCGCTGACTTGCACCTGACGTTGTTGATTTTTGGGGGCGGACTGGCAGCGGTACTGGTGCTCTGGGGGGTCGCCACGCTCATGCTCAGATCGGGACGAGTGCTGGGCATGCAGGCCGGTAGTGCCTGGCGCCTGGCGCTCGCAGGCATGCAGCGGCGGGGACAGGCGAATACGCTGCAGATTCTTGTGTTTGGCCTGGCGATCATGTTGCTGCTGATTCTGTTTCTGGTGAGGACCGCACTCATCGACGAATGGAGCGCGCAGATTCCGGAAGATGCACCGAACCACTTTGCCATCAATATTTCGCCGGAAGATGTAGCGCCGATTCGTGCGCTGTTCGCGGCCAACGGTATTGCCTCGCAGCCGCTCTTTCCCATGATTCGGGGGCGTATCCGAACGATCAATGGGGAGTCTGCGCTGGAACGGGGCGCCGATCGTCGTGACTCGGACTCCTTCGATGGCAACGATGACGGTCCGCGGGCGAGTTCCGGCAGAAACCTGACCTGGTCGAGTGAATTACCCGATGACAACCGGATTGTTTCCGGTGAATGGTGGCCTGCTGGCTATACGGGTGAGCCGCTCGTTTCGGTCGAAGAAGCAATGGCACGCAGAAACAGCCTGATAGTGGGAGATGAACTGGTGTTCTCGATCCAGGGGCGAGAACTGTCCGCACGAATTGCCAGCATTCGTACAGTGTCCTGGGACAACATGCAGCCGAACTTTTACATCATCTTCTCACCCCATGCGCTGGATGATTTTCCTTCGACGTTCATCACCAGTTTCAAGCTTGAGCCCGACCAGAAACTTTTTCTGAATGATCTGTTGCGGGATTACCCGACCATGACCGTGCTTGAGATTGATGCGCTGATCGAGCAGGTCAAGATCATCATCGCCCAGGTCACCATGGCGATTGAGCTCGTGCTGCTGCTGATTCTTGTTTCTGGCGCACTGGTGCTGCTTGCCAGCGTTCAGGCGAGCATGGACGATCGTTTCAAACAACACGCGATTTTAAGAACACTAGGTGCGAGTCGTAGGCTGGTGATGGGTAGTCTGATCGTGGAATTCTGCGTGCTGGGGTTCTTTGCCGGTGTACTGGCGACGCTCGGTGCAGAGGTGACGGTATTCGGGCTGGAAACCGAGATTTTTGAACTGAATTATGAGGTGAATCCCAGCCTGTGGCTGCTTGGGCCGGTGCTTGGCACGATTCTGATCGGCGTCATTGGTACGCTCGCGACGCTGCGCGTCGTTCAGACACCGCCCAATACAGTATTGCGGGCGCTCTAACTCAGGGTTCCGGATACCAGCTGCCATCGGGTTGAGGGCGAATCCACAATTGCGAATACCAGTAGAAGCGCTTGCCGTCGCGACTGGGCATGGTGCAGTTATAGCGGGAGCGGCCGACGGGGACAGGGGTTGTTGCATGAGCCCTGATAGTTGAGTCTTGGCGGGCCAATACCGCTTTGGCACCCCCGGGGGTGTAACAGGTCAGCTCACTGAGGCGCAGGTCGCTTTCGGTAAAGTTGAGTGTAATCGTTGGCGTCAGGTCATCTTTAATGATGGGGTCTACGCCGGTGGTGCTGATGGGTAATGGCAGCGTCATGACCTTGGTTTTGAACTGATCGAGATTGTTGTAGGCACCTCCGAAAGGGAAACGCGGATAGATGGTGGGGTTCAATGCAGGACCGAGGGCGCCGCTCTGCTGTCCGAACCCGACGAAATCCAGGCGCTCGACAACTTCGAGTACTTCCGGACTGTATTCACCATAGGGGTAGGCGAACAGTTTGGGCGCATCGCCCAGATGGTGCTCGATGAGCTTCTGGGCTGTCGTGATTTCATGTTCCACCCTTTGTAACCAGTCATCTGTCGATTCGCCTTCGTGAAGACGAATGAGGTGAGCGTGGGTGTGGGTATGATTGGCGATGGTAGCCCCGTGAGCTGCCATCTCTTTCAGTTGTTCCCATGACATGAAACCGGCGCGCGCCGCTTCGACCGGCTCGGTCGCGACGAACACGGTAAACGGAAAACCATGTTCCCTGAGTATCGGGTATGCCGTTTCATAGATGCTGTGGTAGGCGTCGTCGAAGGTAATGGCGACGACCTGGATCGGATGATCAGCCGTCGGTACAGGGCCCTGGATGGCGGAAACCAGTTTTGACAATGGCCAGACTTCGATACCCGATTGCTTGATGAACGCCAGATGGTTCCGGAATTCATCGGGACTGGTACTGGTGATTCGGGGTGTGGTGGTATCAATGTGGTGGTATTGCAGCACGACGCCATGAGACAGCGATTCGCCTTTACTCACTACGCCCGAGTTTTCGTCGTTGCCGTGGCAGGCTGTGGCGAGCCACATGAACATGAGTGCGAGACAGTTTGGAACGGTTACCGGCTTCATGTTCCGAGTCTACGGGTCATGAGTTAGAATTTCGACCTCACTGAAAATCTGATTCCTGCGACTCAAAGCCATGGCAGACAAGGATCGCTACGAGAAGAACAAGCTGGCAAAACGTCTTCGACGGGAGACGGGTCGTGCCATCGGTGATTTCTCGATGATCGAGGACGGCGACCGGGTGATGGTCTGTGTCTCTGGCGGCAAGGATTCCCTCGCCATGCTGGATATTTTGATCAACCTTCAGGCCCATGCGCCGATCCGTTTCGAGTTGCTGGCGGTCAATCTGGACCAGAAGCAGCCGGGGTTCCCGGAAGCAGCATTGCCGCGCCATTTTGAATCCCTGAATGTGCCTTATCGCATCATCGAGGAGGATACCTATACTCTCGTTAAGGACATGGTGCCCGAGGGAAAAACCTATTGCGGATGGTGTTCCCGTTTTCGCAGGGGGATTCTGTACAAGTTCGCCAACGTTCACGGTTACAACAAGATTGCGCTTGGTCATCATCGCGATGACATCCTGGAAACGCTGTTTTTGAACATGTTCCACGGCGGCAAACTGAAGACCATGCCGCCCAAGCTGCTATCAGACGATCGCCAGAATGTCGTGATTCGGCCGCTGGCGTACTGCAAGGAATCCGATCTTGCTGCCTACGCCGAGAGTGCCGGGTTGCCAGTGATACCGTGCAACCTGTGTGGTAGTCAGGACAACCTGCAGCGGCAGGTCATTAAAGAGATGCTCCAATCCTGGGAGAAATCACATCCGGGTCGTCTGCAGACGATCTTCCGTTCCATGACGGATGTGGTGCCATCGCATCTTCTTGATCGGGATTTGCATGACTTCAAGGAGATCGACGCCCGTCAGGTGCGTCAGTTGCTTGACCTGGTCAACCTGTAGCATCCTGCCGGGAAGAGAATATTGTAGCTTTGAAAGCTCTGATGGCGCTCAGGAATCGCGCCAGTTCGTTTCGAAATTCTTCCAGGGAAGCGTTCGTGTCGCCCGGCGGATCTTCGGTTATCAGCTGTTGTTCTATCGCGCGAGCGGCTGCCATCAGTCTGGCTGAGCCGAAGCTGCCTGATACACCAGCAATGTTGTGGGCAAGCCGTTCCGCGGCAGCATAGTTCTGTTCCGCAAGAAAGTGGCCGAGAGAATCACCTGCATCGCCATAGAGAGACTCGAAGTCCCCGAGCAGACGAGTCAATAACTCGAAATCGTTGTTGTGATTCTTGAGCGCGGCGGCCAGGTCAATACCGTCGATCGGCGGAAGACTGATGACGGGTTCAGGGTCGGGTTCCGAAACTCGTGGTACGTCACCGACCCGCTGCAGCAGCTCCAGCAGTTCCTGGAAGTCGACGGGTTTGGATAGGTAATAGTCGAATCCGGCGCCTAGCGCGGCCTCCACTTCTTCCTTGAGTACGCCTGCCGACAGGGCTACCGCCGGAAGGTCTTTCGTTGCGGGATTCGCGCGGATACGCTGAATGGCCTCCAGGCCGTCCATTTCCGGCATTCGAAGGTCCATCAGTATCGCGGTGAAGCTTTGCCTGGATAAGGCATCGAGCGCTTCCTGCCCGTTCATCGCGATCTCGACAGTTAGTCCTGCGTTGATCAGTACTTCCCGGGCCAGGTCCAGGTTGATCTGGTTATCTTCGACCAGCAGAACTCGCTGATGATCATGCGATGTCTGGGCCTCACGACGTGTGGCTTTGGCCGGCGTTTCAAGTTGATCCCACGCATCGACGATAATCGAGAAGTAGAAACTGCTGCCGACATCCTTCTCACTGACAGCGTGGATATGTCCTTCCATCATCTCAACCAGGCTCTTGCAGATGGCAAGTCCAAGTCCGGTTCCGGCGTTAGGCGTTGCGATACTCCCTTGTGCGAATGACTCGAATACGAGTTCGAGGTCGTTTTCGGCAATGCCGATGCCGGTGTCGCTGACCGTAAAGTTGATGCAGATTCGATTGTCAGTCAGTTGAATAACGTCGTAGTCGACCTCGACCGTGCCGCTATCAGTGAACTTGAGTGCATTGGAAACGAGGTTGATCAGGACCTGGCCGATCCTGACCGGATCACCGACGTAAAAAGTATCCGGTACGGCTTCAGGATCCGGAATGATGAGGGTCAGGTTTCTCTCGGCAGCTTCGAGGCCAAACAATCGTTGCAGGTCGCTAAAGATGCCAGCGAGCTTGAACGGTACATGCTGAAGCTCCAGTTTTCCTGACTCGACCTTGGAGAGATCGAGGATGTCGTTGACGACCCGGAGCAGATGACTTGACGAATTGCGAATCGTTTCCAGGTAGTTCCGTTGCTGTTCCGACAGGCTCGTTCGTAGTGCCAGGTCTGTGTAGCCAGTGATTGCATTCATTGGCGTACGAATTTCATGGCTCATGTTAGCCAGAAACTGACTCTTTGATTCGGTTGCGGCCTGGGCAATGCGGGTCGCCTGTTCGGCATCTTCTCGCAACTTCCGTTCCGTAATATCGATGATCGAACCTTCAATGCGATAACCGTGGCCAGGCTCTTTGAATGCTTGCGCAGAAAGTGCAACCCAGAGAGTTTCTCCATCTCGTCGACGAATCTGCATTTCATAGCCGACGAGGCGCCTTTGCTCTGCCAGCGTTTCGCGAAGGAAATCACGGTCCGTCGGATCGACCAGGGTGTGCTCGCTGTTGAACTCAACCCGGCCAATTGCTTGCTCAGGCGAATCGAACCCGAGTAGCTGGGCTGCCGCCGGATTCAGGTTGGTGACCTTGCCGTCAGAGTTCATCTCGAAGATGCCCTCTACGGCATTTTGATACAGCGACAGGTACTTGTTGCGAGATTCATTCAGTTGCTGATAGAGCTTTGCGTTTTCGATCGCGATGGCCGACTGGGAGGCGAGCAGTTTCAGTATCGCCACTCTTTCCTGGGTAAATGCCAGCGTTGTCTGCAGGTTTTCAAGGTAGAGTACTCCGGTCAAGTGTGACTTGCTCAGAATCGGTATACACAGGATCGATTTTGGCTGACGTGAAATGATGTACTCGTCCTGGGTGAAAACATCCTCGTTGAGTGCGTCATTCAGGACCAGGTCTTCCTGTGTCCTGACCACGTATTGCACCACGGAAATGGGCAGGTTTTTGGCATCCTTGATCGGGATGCTGGATCTTTCATGGTGTGAAGTTGAACCTTCGTTTCGAGTGCTGATTTCCAGCACCAGTTCGTCGTCGTGTGACAGTATCAGGCTGGCCGAATGTGCACCTGCATTCTCCAGCGCAACCTGCATCAGACGTTCAAGCAGGTTGTCGAGGATGATTTCACCGGACAATACCTGTGACGCTTTGATGACCGAGCCCAGGTCCAGGTAGTTTCCGTAGTCGCGAAAAGCGGGATTGCCAAGCCTTGCGCCCCCCTGGCTGAAGCGCTGACGTTTTTGGTCGATGGCGGAGTCCGTGGCAAGTTCGACGAACTCTGTATCCAGGGCGTTAACCTTGTTCTGAGCACCCCATCGCAGGTAGTTCGCCCGCGCCTGCTGCAAATAAAAGATGGCGAGGTCGCGCTTTCCACTTGCCAGGTGGAAACGCCCGCAGCGCTCGTTGGCCAGGCCCACTTCCTTGATATATCCGTGGGCTTCCGCAAGCGAGATGGCCTGATCGTAAAAATCGAGCGACGCTATGTAATTCCGGTTCAGCCGGGCGTGTTCTGCTTCAATCAGGTAGAACCCATGCAGAATATTTTCCGGTGCGTGGTGCGACCATTTGCGCAGGATTCGTCGGTTCAGAAAGATCCGCCAGTGTAGATGCAATCTTCGGGAAATACGGTTTTCGTGTTCCAGCGCAAACAGGTATGCCAGTGTTTCATACAGAACAAAAAAAGGTACCGTGGGCGAAGACACGACACTTGCCAGGCGCGACCGTGCTTCCCGTGCGAAGGAGATTCCGTGTTCTCGGTGATTAAAGAGCACAGCAAGGAACAGTTTGACGATGTAGAGGTTGGCGACACTGGATTCGTCGCCGCTGTCTTCATGAAACTGGAGCAGGTCATTCTCGCTGTAGATCTCACCTTCGAGCAACCAGGGAGCTGCGTTGGGTTCCAGCAGATTCCGGGTCGCCTGCTGAAAGATAGAGCCCAGGCTCAGCGTTGGAGTTTGGTTGAATTCGCTGGCTTTCTGATTGTAGTTCGCCAGATTGGTGTCGAGACTGTTCAGGTCGTGTCCGAGCAGAAAGGCGTTCGCTGAGCCTGTGACTGCGGCTATCAGGGCGAATTCCACATCGCCGGTCTCCATGCCGATGCGGTAGGCGTGGCTAAGGGGTTCCAGTGTTTCTCGCAGATGGTGTTTCCATGGCTTGATGAAGTTCGTCACCAGCAAGATCGTTTTGCAATGTAGTTCGCGGTTATCTTCTCTCAGGTTCTGTTCTGCCAGTACGCCGAGTCGGTAACCTTTGTCGATGGTGCCCAGATTCGAAATCAGCAGCGCCGCAAACATCGGATACGCAAACGAAGTTTCCGGTGCGAGACCATGTTTCAATGACAGCTGGGTCATCTTTAGGATGTACAGACCCGTCACTGGCGATCCGTTCAGGTAACCGGCCTGGCAGAGGATCATGAGGATGCGCATCACAGTGAGCAGGTCGGGGTCGGTCATGGTGGACTGGGCTGGTACCTCAGTCGAACGGAGTCGGCCAGTCAGATAGATAAGCCGGCAGATGGTGGAGATGAGATCGAACACGCCGAGCCGCATCTTCAGGGGATGGTCGAGCAGCGCGAGGCATTGGTGCCCCATTTCCAGGGTCGCGTCGAGCTCGTTGCACGCGACCAGCGCCCTCAACTTCACTTCAAGGGCGCGAACGCGGTCCAGTGGTGAACGGGCGTGCTCCAGACATCGATCCACCAACACGTCGAGTTGTTGCAGGTCGCCGCAAAGATAAGCCGTCTCGGCGGCTTCGATGTGCAGATCCATGCTCGGTTCGTAGTTCGCCCATACATTCTGTCCCTGCAGGGCGATGGCGGTTCTGAAGTACTTGTAGGCTGACTGGAAAGCCGCAGCATTCTTGGCCCGTTTGCCAGCAGTCGTATTCAGTTGCGCAAGTTTGTTGCGATCAACGAACGACGGGTCGGGAGATTCGAAACTGTTGTTGAGCTGGTTAACAATGCGAAAGACATTGTCGCCTTCCTCGTTCTCGCTATTCTTCAGATATGCATGGCCGATGCTGGTATGGATCTGGCGTTTCTGTGTCGAAGTGAGCAGCGTATAGGCGGCCTGCTGGATTCTCTCGTGTGCGAACTGGTAGTGGACGCGTTCGTCTCTTGTTCCTGCATTAACAAGCTTGTGCACGAGATATCCTTCCCTTACCGCATGGACCAGTCTCGCTGAACACTCGGAGAACGACATCTCTGACACGCTGCGTATGGTGTCGAGGTCAAATTCCTCGCCAGCACAGGACGCAATCTTGAGTAGGTTGGCTGTGGCGGGTTCCAGTTGCTCGATCTTGGTGGCCAGCAGGTTGCTGACGTTGTCAGTGGGCGGCATCTGCGCCGCTCGCACCAGATCGCAGGTCCACTCACGATGTTGTCGATCGAAGTAGAGCACGCCGTCCGCTTCCATCGCCGTGATGAATTCCCGAACGGCGAGTGGATTGCCACCGGTCTTATTGTGCACAATCTGGGCAAGACGCGTCGTTTCTTCAACCGGTCGGTAAAGGGAGTCGGAGATCAACTCGGCGATACCCCGGACCGAGAGATTCGCCAGCTTGATCAGCTCGATTTCGTATTGGGAAAGCTGCGCCATGATGTGCCGCATGTCTTCACTGGCGGCAAGCTCGGTCTGGATATAGGTGCAGACGAGCATAAAGTGGGGTATTCGTTCCTGTGCGATCAGCGGTTCAAACAGGTCCAGCGTTGCCCGGTCCAGCCAGTGCAGATTTTCGATACTGAGCACTATCGGTGTTTGATCATTGCAAACTGTGCGGATCAACGCTGCCAGCCCCTGAATGAGTCTGCTGCGTGTTTCCTCAGGTCGCAGTCTTTCGGGGCGGTCTGGCTCATCCCCGAGAATCAGCTTCAGTTCGGGCGCCAGCGAGCGCAGGATGGCACCATTGCCCTCGATTTGTTCTTCGATGCGGGCCCTGGTCGTTTCGATGTCCGGTCTGGCCAGTAGTTGGCGTGTCAGGTCCGCACAGGCCGAAGCGAGACCCCCGTAGGGTTGGTCAGGACTCAGGTTGTTGAGTTTGGCTGTCACGAAAAAACCGCGGGCGATGGTGACATCTTTTTGCAGTTCCCGGATCAGGGAAGACTTGCCGGTACCGGCGGCACCCTCGCAGGCGATCAGGACGCTGTCACCCTGACGGGTTCGCGCGAAACCCTCTCTTAGCTGGGCAAGCTGCTCGCGTCTTTCGAGTAAACGCTCGCTGATAATGAGTTGTTCCGGAATATCGTCGAGTGCAACTTCGAAGGTTTGTTCCTGTGCTGTCGGTCCCTGATCCAACAGTTCCCCGCACCGGGCCAGATCCTGCTTGATGGCAAATGCGCTCTGGTAGCGATCCTCGGGCATCTTCTCGAGCAGTTTGTTGACGACATTGGCAAGCCCCGCTGGCATATCCTGTGCCAGGGTCGTCAAGTCAGGCGGTTTTGAGGTGATGTGCTGATAGACAATCTCGAGGGAGTCACCCTTGCTAAACGGCGGCTCTCCGGCGAGCATTTCATGCAGCGTGGCCCCCAGACTGTAGAAGTCAGCGCGATAGTCCGTGGAACGATTGAGGCGTCCAGTCTGTTCCGGTGCGATGTATCCAAGTGTGCCCTCTACCGTGGTACCTGGTTGGGCGACCAGTGTGGTGGAGGTGTTGGAGGCGATACCGAAATCGATGATCTGGACCTGACCCGACTCCGGGTTGTAGACAATATTCTGGGGGCAGATGTTCTTGTGGATGACGTTATTCGCGTGGACATCGTCCAGTCCCTGCGCCAGGCAGACGGCTATGCTGATCGTCTCCCGATAGGACAGGCTACGTTCCTCCATCAGCGAGCTGAGACTACTGCCGCCGATTGATTCCATGACCAGAATTGGGGTGTTGGCCTTTTCAATCAACTCGACAGCACGGACGACGTAGCTCGATTCAATGTCCCGGAGAATCTCGAACTCACGTCGATAGGCCAGTAGTTTTTCGGGTTTGGTCACTTCGGGACGCGGATGGCGCAAAATCACCTGCCCACCATCGCTGCTTCGGCGCGCCGAATAGACAAGCGTCTCTGCGGTTTGCTCTATCAGCTGTAGATTGCTGTAGCCGGCGACATTGATCATGAGTGGGCGACCCCGTGGTCCACGATGGCCATGGTACACCCTTGACGCGGGAACGGCTTAGCTCACTTCTGGTGCGAACAGATAGCCGGTGCCATGAATGGTACTGATAAAGGTCGTATCGGGTGCATATTCGCGGAATTTGCGACGTACCTGGCCGACCAGCACATCGATGTAGCGATCATCCGGGTACCACTCCCGATTCCTGATCTTGTTCATGAGTTGGTCACGGGTCATCACCTGGCCGGCGCTTTCGATGAGCGCGAGCAGTAGATGGAATTCGCCGGCGGAAAGTGATTGGACTTCGTTCTGTGGGGTGACCAGTTCCCGCTTGTTCAGGTCCAGGGTCCAGCCTTCGAAACTACGCTTGAACCCGCGTTCTTTCTGCTTTTCCTGGGCCCTGACCCGCCACAGCAGGTTTTTGACGCGAGATAACAGCTCCCGGGGATCAAACGGTTTGGTGACATAGTCGTCGGCGCCGCTTTCAAGTCCGACGATGCGGTCAATCTGGTCATCCTTCCCGGTCACCAGGATGATGCCGATATCCAGACTGGCCCGGAGCTCGCGAGTCAGGGTGAGCCCGTCTTTACCCGGTAGATTGATGTCGATCAGGCAGATGTCGACATCGTGTTCGGCGATTGTCTCCTCTGCCTCTTTGGCATCCTCCTGGACGGTCACCACAAACCCTTCACGTTCAAAATGGGCGGCCAGTTGTGCCCTGGTAATAGGTTCATCCTCGATGATCAGCAGATTGGCGGTAGGTTGGGACATAGATGGACTTCTTTAGCACGCTGACCAGGTCAGAATGACAGTTTGTTATGCTACCCCAAAGCTATTAAATGAACTAGGGTCATTTAGTGGCTTCGTTGTAGCTCCTCCGGCAATCCTGCATGGTGCCTGGCTTTGAGCACGGTGACCACTAATCCTTCGTTTACACCCACTCATCAATTGCTTACAACCAGCTTACATCACTTTGATGTGGCATTCGTATAATTCAGCTGCAACGAAGGCTTGTGCCGATAGGACTTATCATCATTATTTCATTTTGATTGTGGGAATAGCGTTTAAATAGCTAATTACATTAAGTTTTTTGCTTGTTCAAGGTTTGACCTTTGGCTAGGATACCCAATGATTCCGGAATCTTCATTGGGGCAGTGGAAATGAATATGGGGTTAGGCCAGCTAACGGATGGCCGTCAACGCCGTTGTCGCGGCTTGCGGCTGAGGAAGATTGTCATGGGTTTGGTGAATGCGCTGTTCCTGATTGCGACGGGTGCTGCGATAGCGGATCCGAATATCCAGCTGGATATGTCGGTGGCGAAGGAAGTCGTAATCGAAGAGAACGGTGAGGAAGTGATTCACTGGGTTGATGCACAGGAAATCGAACCGGGTCAGAAATTGCGCTACACGGTGCGTTACGTCAATGCCGGGGACGAGGCCGCGACGGACGTTCGGATTGAAAACCCGATACCGGATCTGACCGTCTATGTCTCGGATTCAGCATCAGGAGAGGGGTCCACCATTGTGTTCTCGGCCGATGGCGGTGACACCTACGCGCCTCCAGGAGAGGTGACCTACGAGGTGACGGTTTTCGGTGGTGGCAAGGATCGGCGCAAGGCGAGTCCAGAAAGATTTACCAACATTCGATGGCTGATTGAGGAGATCCCGCCAGGTTCAGCGGGTGAAGTCAGCTTTGTTGTTACGGTTCAGTAGAGCAAGGGGAGTCGTCTAGGCGATTTGGGATAGGAAGGATATGCGATCAACAATTAAAATCATTGCGGGATTGATGCTGGTGGTGTTCGCGGGGCAGGCCTTTGCGGACTTGGCAGCGACACATATCATCCGCAACGAAGTCACGGTCGATTTCGACGACGCCGGTGGTTCGCCGCAGACAGCTGCGACTGCCCAGATCGATATCACGGTCAATCTCGTTGAACAGGCACCGTCGGTGACGTTTGACTCAGTATCAAGTGATCCGCTTGATCCGGTAGGCGTTGGTGAGACGATCACGCTCGTTTACACCGTGATCAGCCAGGCGAATGGTGAAGACACCTACACGGTTGGCACCGCACAGACCCCAAGCCCTGATGGCTCTGTCAGCTTCGGCACGATTACTCCTTCTTCCCCCGTTTCTCTGGGTGCAACGACATCTGCACAGGGTGCAGCGATCACGGCGGGTACCTTTGAGACGGGCGATGTCGGCGACGGCGCCGGTACATCAATCACGGTCCCGGCAGATGACACGGGCGGAGATTCCATTCTCAATGGCCTGGTCGAAGGAGATATCGTCCAGATATCTGACGGTTACTGTACCGTTCAGGACATCATCGAGCCGGCGGCAACGTTCGAGGCAAACGCAACCGCGACCCTGGAAGTCGACCAGTGTACTGGCGTGACCGTCAATCTTGCCGATGGCGATCAGATTGGCCAGCGTGTTTCGGTTTCTGTTGAAGTGACCGGCGTGACAGTGACAACGGGAACCATTGACGTGGTTGTCACGTTTACCGCAGACAGCGGCGCCAACCCGTCCGCAAACGGCGGCACTCAGGGCGTCGTAGTGGTCGCGCCGAACGTTCAGGTGTTTAAGTTCGTTGCCAACACTGATACAGCGCTGAACCCGGCCTCTTGTACCGGGACGACGGGCCTTTCTGACGCGAATGCCTGTGTCAGCGTCGGCGGCGTCACGTATTACAAGTCTGGTGTGACCACCGATCCAGGTGATGTCCTGCAGTACGCGATTGTCATTGTCAACACGGGCGCAACGGCGACGGCTGTTCAGGTGACTGATGCCATTGTTGCCTTCACAACGTTTAACACTGGCATTGGCATCTACCCTTCAGCGGCAGCGGATCCTGGTGTTGATACGGATTGCCTCACGGATGCTGCGACCTGCACGTTCACGGATGGCGATGCGGTAACAGCGACTTCCGGTACTGGCGATGACGGCGCAGAACTCAACAGCGGTAACGTCGAAGCGAGTGCCGGCAATGTCGCGGGTGCTTCGACGGCAGCGATTACATCTGACGCGTTCAGCGGCGGTGAACTATTGAACGGCGAATATAGCGTAGTGACCTTCACCGTCACTGTAGACAGTTAATAACGGAGGCTGAATTATGTTCTCTCACAAGAAGTTCCTGGCGCTTGCGGCATTGCTCGTCGCTGGCCTTGCATCGCAGAGTGCGATGGCAACCACGCCCGCGAACGCGACACTGACCAATACCGCGACGTTGACATACGATGGTGGTTCGGTCGCCGACTCTGTCAGTGTGACCGTTGAACTGTTGCCTGCGGCGGTGAGCATTACGGACGAGCCCGCTGGCGGCACCGATAGTGCGACCGAAAACTCAACCTATACCTACACCTACGAAATTGTGGCTCAGGCCAACGGTGAAGATACCTACGCCATTACGTTCGATGCGCTGGTGTTGAACAATCTGACCGGTAACAGCGCCGCGCCTAATCCGGTGTCAAATATCACCTTATCGGCCACGGCGGCAGATACCGCGGCGACGAGCCAGACGACCATCTCTGTCCCTTGTGACGATTCTCAGGATTCTGATATCAACGGTTTTGTCGGCGGTGCGCCCGGCGAGGACGTTGATGTTGGCGGTACGATAACGACAGTCTCCAGTGTGGACGATAATCCGACGGGCGGCTGCTCAATGACATTTGCGGACCCTGTGACGGTTTCCGTCGGTACGTTGATCGCTGAAATAGCTACCTTTGATGTCACCATTAACGATGTTGGTGAAGACGATGGCGGCGGCTCTCCCACGCTGACTTACACTGTCAATATCACGTCGACGACGGATGGCGCCGCGACAGTCGCCGATACGGTCGTCATTTCGATTATTGCAGTGACATTCACCAAGTTCAGCGCGAACCTGACAGATGCGGTGACCGGTGGTGGCTCGACCGAGACCTATGATATCGATGGCGCGGGCTCTGATTTCTCAAGCACGACCTTCTATGAGAACGGCGTATCCGGTCAACCAGGCGATATCATTGCGCATGTCATTGTGATCACGATTCCGGCAAGTGGCACAGCGCTGACAAACGCGTCAATCACTGATGTCTTACCTGAGTTCGTCACCTATCAGGATGTCGCAAATGACTCTGTGGGTACATTCGTCGATCAGTCGGTCATCTCCGATGCCGGCGCTGGCGGTGATAGAAATGCGAACTTCCCGCTCACTGCGGGCCACAGCTTGGGAACACTGAATGCGAACACGACAACCCGTGTGGGCTATTCAGTGCAGATCGATCCATAAAAGCTGAAATGGAGAAATGCGCGGCGTCATCGAGCCTGAGGTAATCGACGCAAGCAGAGATGCACGCCTGGCGTTTCGCACAGGCACTATGACGCTCCAACGCATATCCAGAAAGATCAGCACAATCGCCGCTGTCGCGGCGATTGTCACTTTCTGGGCCAATACTTCTGCGCTGGCGGCGCCTCCCGATGGCGCACTACTGATCAACCGGGCAACGTTATTCGCTGACAATGCTGGTCCGTTCAGAACGTCTGCCACCGTCGAAGCGATAGTCGAAGAGGTCGATCCGGGCGGCATCTCCGATGTCCAGCTGGGCTGTAATATTGAGCCTGGATGTGAGTCGGCATTCATCACCGAAAATCGCACTGGTCAGGCACTTGGGCCAATCACACTGGTCGGTGCTGACCCGGACGTTGATTACACAGTGACGGTTGATGATGGTCGGTTCGTGGTTGCTGATGGGGTGCTGAAGCTCGTTGATGATGTCTCGATTGATTTCGAGTCTGAAGACGAGATTCTGCTCCTGATTACAGCGACCGGAGACGATGGTGATTCTCTTGGCAGTTTGTTCCAGATTCCTGTCATCAACGTCAACGAAGCGCCGTTTGATCTCGGGATTGACAACAATTTCATTCCTGCCAGCGAGTCGGGCGGTGAGATTGGCTCACTTTTCGTCAGCGACGTCGATACTGGCGACACGATCGAATACGAAGTATTTGGTGACGATCGCTTCGAGATTGTTGCCGGCGTCTTGAAACTGGTTGACGACGTTGCACTTGGTGAGGATGAGTCTGTACCTCTCACGCTACTGGCGACAGACTCCGGCGGACTCGATACGCGAGCTGTCGTTGTTGTTTCGACCGACCCCAATGATCGGAACATCGAGCCAACACCTGCTTCGATTGAGCTGCTGGCGCCGGATTCGCGCGGCGGCAATATTGAGTTCGCATCCGCCTCCTGCTCGCCGCCGAATGGTGTTGTCCCGGATTCCAGAGGGCTCGTTGGCCCGCCGGTGCTGGATGCACCGATTCAGGTGGATGAAGTGGACGCCTACGCGATTGGCGATGCGATCCTGGTTGGCGTCAGGGACGCCGATCAGAATTTCAGGACCGGCGTCAGGGATAAGTTGTCGGTTCGACTTGATGTATCGATCACCGGCGACAGTGAGTTGGTGGGGTTGACGGAGAGTGAGGCGAACTCCGGCTACTTCGTCGGCTATGTATTTACCACATCGCGACAGAGCAGCGTTGATGACTGTGTGCTTACCGTCGCCTCCAACGCGCAACTGACGGCAACCTACACGGATCCGACTGATGAGACTGACATCGTCAGCAATGTTGCAGAGATCTCTCCGGTCGGGCTGGTGTTTAACGACGAGACGGGCGACCCGGTTGACGGTGTCATCCTGACGCTGGTGGAAGTATCGTCGGCGTCACCGGCTGATGTTCGAGGTGATGGTCCGGATTTCGCACTCTATCCATCGGCAGTCGTCTCCGGTGAGACCGTTCAGGATCGGGTCGGTGCTGTCTACGATCACGCCTCGGGCGAGTATCGTTTCCCCGCCGTGCCGGACGGGGAGTACCGGCTTGAGATCTTCAACCTTGATGAGTATGTGATCTCGGAGCGCACAGATGGAGAGTTGCAGACGTTAACGCGAAACGCGGCGCCGCGAGCGCTTGAAATTGCTGGCGGTTCGTTTGCGCTCTCAGTCGCCTCTCGTGGCGAGGTGTTCACCATTAGTCAGGGGTCGTTGCCACGCATTGATATTCCAGTGCGTCCAGTGGTGCCTGACGAGGTGCCGCCGCTGACACCATCGCAGATCAGTTTCTATCAGTACAGTCCGCACTCGTCCGTCGGCGAGACATACAACGTCCAACAGACGCTGTGTGTTGCCGGTCAGTCCAGAAGCATCTCTGAGCTTCGTGACGTGACAGTGCCGGTGCCGGGCCTCGTCAACCTGGTGGAAACCGATGTTATCAAAGCAGGCCAGCCCATCTTCATCGTCGTCAACGACGAAAACCGGAATCTGGACCCGGGTGTTCGTGAGCGCGTGAGGGTCACGGTGACAGTCCCCGCCACCGGAGATCGAGAATTCCTTGAACTGACCGAGACTGAAGGCAATAGCGGTGAATTTGTCGGCTATATCCAGTCGGCGGAAGGCGATAGCGAGGTTGCTTCCTGTGAACTGGGCGTCGCCAAGAATGAATCCATCTTTACGCGTTATTCAGACACTTTTGATGATTCGGACGTCGCTGAAACCCGCGTGCTTGTTGACCCCTTTGGCGTGTTGTTCAGCACGAGGGACGGACAGCCAATCAATGGTGTGACGATTACGTTGATGAACGTTGGCACCGGGCAGCCAGCTGAAGTATTTGGCGATGGTCCGGCGTTCGCGCCCTATCCGAACACGGTCGTTACCGGTACCGGTACTGTGGATGAAGCAGGTATGGAGTATACCTTCCCTGAAGGTGGTTATCGTTTCCCGTTTGTGGAACCCGGTGATTACCAACTTGTCGTAACCGACCTTCCGTCTGAGTACTCATTTCCCACAATCCTGGACGACGACACTATTCAGTTGCTTCCGGACGCACCCTATGCACTCCGCCAGGGCTCAAGAGGTGATGTGTTCGAAGTGCCAGTTGGTCCGGCGCTCAATATTGACCTGCCGGCTGATCGGCCGGCAGCTAACCTGTTGCTCGACAAGGCGCCAAGTAAAGAAGTTGTTGCGATAGGTGACTTCCTCCAGTACAGGATTTCTGTTTCAGCCGACGTGGCGGGACCCGTTGGTGACATCTCGCTGGTTGATACATTGCCGGTGGGCTTTCGATACAGAGCGGGTTCGTTACGTGTCAATGGCGACAGGAGGGAACCGGAGCTCGATAGCCGCGGTCGCACAATGACCATTCCGCTCTCGACCAGTTTTACCGAGGATGTGACTGTTCAGTACGTTACTGAAGTGACCGCCGGCGCGCAGCGCGGTGAGGCGATCAACACGGCGACAATCATTGGCGACCTCATTGCTTCGAGCAACACGGCAACCGCACGTGTTTTGGTGACCAATGATCTGTTCCGTGACAGAGCAATCCTGATGGGGCGCGTCACGCTGGAACAGTGTGAAACGGCTGACTCCGAAGTCTCTGGGATGCCCGGCGTGCGTATCTATTTGGAAGATGGATCGTTCGTCACCACTGACGAGAACGGCTTCTGGCGTATTGAAGATGTGAAGCCGGGCTCCCACGTTGTCCAACTGGATTCGGCTTCGCTCGAAGAACGCTATGAACCGAGCCCGTGTAATGAGAATACGCGGTTTGCCGGTTCTCGATACTCCCAGTTTGTTGACGTGCGTGGTGGCACGCTTTGGCGGGCCGACTTTGCCGTTCAGCAGCGACCGGATCCGGTTGCCGAAGTTGAGTTGAAACAGACAATCTCCGAAGAAGACGGGCATCTTTGGGTATTGATGACTGCGCTGGTTGCTGAAGGGAACGTGATTCCCGAAAACGCCAGGCTTGTCTACAACGCGCCCGAGGGCTGGCAATTGGTGGAGGGTTCGGCAGAACTCAATGGTCAGAAGGCGACAAGGCAGAAGACGATTGTTGGATCCGTCTGGGAATTGGGTGACCTGAGCGAACCTCGCGAACTACGATTCGCGCTTGTCCCAAGAGAAGTACCGAAACCGGATAATCGCTTTGACGTAATGGCGCCGCGTTTTAAGACGCGCAGCGCTGTTCTGGGTGAGTCGGACAAAAGGGAATTAGACGCGCTGATTGAGGATTGGCGCACTTCGAGCTGGAAGGAAATTACGGTCGTTGGGCATTCAGATAATGTGCCGATTGCGCCGCGGAATCGAGGTGAGTTCAAGGACAATGCCCAGCTTTCCCATGCTCGAGCGACATCCGTCGCCGAGTATATCAGCGAGCGTCTCTCAGTGCCGGTTGTCAGCGTCGTAGGTGCCGCTGATCGCTATCCCATTGCCTCGAACGAAACAGCGGCTGGCCGGCGGCAAAACCGACGCGTTGAAATCCTGCTGGTTGCTGACGACTCGCAGATGGTTTCGACTGAACGCCTGCTGTCCGGTGCGAGCACCGCACGGCTGGCGTTTGAATCTGCCGGTACCCCAAAAGGGCGCACTGAACTGAACAAGCTCCCGCTTGAACAGCTGCAGGGGGGCTTTCAACAAATCGTTGCAACCGTTAATGCGCAAGCTGTGGGTAGCTGGGACCTGCCAACCAGCGAACAGGTCGTAGCTGTTCGCGATCCCAATATCCAGGGTCTTATCAATGTGATTGACGGGGAGACCTACAGTCGACGAACGATGGCTGTCCGGCTCGATCTGGATAGCCGCCTGACACCCAGGTTAACCCTTGACGGCGAAGAAATCCCGAGGGACAGGATTGGTTTTTCACGCGAAGATTCAACGACAGGCAAGACGCTGTATACCTTCATCGGTGTCAACCTGGGTGATCCGGGTGAGCACGTGATGACGCTCGAAGGGCTCGATTCATTTGGTAACGCGCGCTTCAGTCAGTCCGCGAACTATCTGATGACGGGCGAATTGTACTCGGTCAGAGTTGTTGAAACTGACGGGAATATTGCCGACGGTATATCGCCGGTACGAATCAAAGTAGAAATGCGTGACCGTGCCGGGCGCGTACTTCAGAGCGGCCAGACGTTATTGCTTGAGAGTGATGATTTGTCGGCGTACACCCGTGAATTGACGCTGACAGAACTCTCCGACATCAACGATCCACGGTACGTCCGGGTATCCAACCATGGAGAAGTATTCATGAATCCTGTGAGCGTGAGTGGTATTCACAGGGGAAAGCTGAAGTTTCTTGATCAGGAAGTCGAGTTTGAAGTCTTCGTCGAACCCGAAAAGCGCGAGTGGATCATGGTTGGTATCGCCGAGGGTACGCTTGCTCACAATACCTTGTCGGGTAACATGGAAGCGCTGGAAAACGCTGGCTTTGATGATGAATTCAGTACAGATGGAAGGCTTGCGTTCTATGCTAAAGGGCAGGTCAAAGGCGAGTACGTTCTGACGATCGCCTATGATTCCGACAAGGAGAAACGGGACGCGCTTGGTCAGCAAATTGACCCGGGTCAATACTACACGCTGTACGGTGACAAGACGCAGACTCAGTATGATGCCGAAAGTAACGAGAAGCTTTATCTGAAGCTGGAACGCGGGCAGTTCTATGGACTCTTCGGGGATTTTTCGACCGGTCTGTCCCAGACAGAACTTTCCGCCTACTCTCGACGCTTGACAGGGCTCAAGACCGAGTTTGAT